>NZ_JAGSOV010000050.1 GCF_023898865.1 Pseudonocardia humida | reverse complement strand
ACCACCCCCCCCCGCGGCCCCCGACTGGGGGCCGGCCCCCACCGGCATCGGGGGGGCGCCGTCGGGAGCGCTAGGACTGCTTGCCGGCGCGCTTGCCGTAGCGGGCCTCGAAGCGGGCCACGCGGCCGCCGGAGTCGAGGATCTTCTGCTTGCCGGTGTAGAAGGGGTGGCAGGCGGAGCAGACCTCGACGGTGATGGTGCCGCTGGTCTTGGTGCTGCGGGTGGTGAACTGGTTTCCGCAGCCGCAGGTGACCTGCGTCTCGACGTACTGGGGGTGGATGCCGGATCGCACGGGGGTTCCTCTCGAAGTGACGCCGGGTCCCCTGTGTTCGGGGTGAACCGGAGCCGGAGCGTGACAGCTCATTCAACCACCGGCCCCGCCCGAACATTCCGGGCGGGGCTGGTGGGCGCAGCGACTCAGTCGTCGTTGCCGGGGGTGCTCTTGGCCACCTGCATCAGGAACTCGATGTTGGTGCGGGTCTTGCGCAGCTGGGTGAGCAGCAGGTCGATGGCCTGCTGGTCGTCCAGCGCGGACAGCACCCGGCGCAGCTTGACCATCACCGAGTACTCGTCCGGGCTCATCAGCAGCTCGTCCTTGCGGGTGCTGGAGTCGCCCACGTCGATGGCCGGGAAGACCCGCTTGTCGGCGATCTTCCGGTCGAGCTTGAGCTCGGCGTTTCCGGTGCCCTTGAACTCCTCGAAGATCACCGTGTCCATCGTCGACCCGGTCTCCACCAGCGCGGTGGCGAAGATGGTCAGCGAGCCGCCGCCCTCGATGTTGCGCGCCGCGCCGAGGAACCGCTTCGGCGGGTACAGCGCGGTGGAGTCGACACCACCGGACAGGATCCGGCCCGACGCAGGCGCGGCCAGGTTGTAGGCCCGGCCCAGGCGGGTGATGTTGTCCAGCAGGACGACCACGTCGTGGCCCAGCTCCACCAGCCGCTTCGCCCGCTCGATGGCGAGCTCGGCGATGGTGGTGTGGTCGGTCGGCGGCCGGTCGAACGTCGACGCGATGACCTCCCCCTTCACCGACCGCTGCATGTCGGTGACCTCCTCGGGCCGCTCGTCCACGAGGACGACCATGAGGTGGCACTCCGGGTTGTTGGTGCTGATCGCGTTGGCGATGTTCTGCATGATCGTGGTCTTGCCCGCCTTCGGCGGCGACACGATCAGCGCCCGCTGGCCCTTGCCGATCGGCATGACCAGGTCGATGACGCGGGTGGTCAGCTTGTGCGGCTCGGTCTCCAGGCGCAGCCGCTCGTTCGGGTAGAGCGGGGTGAGCTTGGTGAACTCGGGCCGGTTGCGCGCGGTCTCCGGGTCCTGGCCGTTGATGGAGTCGACCCGGACGAGCGGGTCGAACTTCTGCCGGGTCTGCTCGCCCTCGCGCTGCTCGCGGGCGGCGCCGGTGATGGCGTCGCCGCGGCGCAGGCCGTAGCGGTTGACCACCGACTGCGAGATGTAGCAGTCGGTCTGGCTGGACAGGTAGCCGGTGGTGCGGACGAACGCGTAGTTGTCGAGCTTCTCGACGATGCCGGCGACGGGCAGCAGGACGTCGCCGTCGCGCACCTCGGTGTCGACGTTGCCCTGGCCGGTGCGCCCGCCGGTCTCGCGCTCCCGACCGCGGCGGCGGTCGCGGAAGCGGCGGCCGCGGCGGCCCCGCCCCTCGAAGTCGTCGTCGTCGGACTCGGGGCGGTTGTCGCGCGGCCCGCGGTTGTCGGTGCGGGTGTCGCCGCGGTTCTCGGCCCGGTTGTCGGCGCGGTTGTCGCCCCGGTTGTCCGCGCGGTTGTCGGTGCGGTTGTCCCCGCGGTTGTCCCCGCGGTTGTCGTTGCGGTTCCCCCCGCCCCGGTTGTCGCCGCGGTTGTCGGCGCGGTCGGTGCGGGCGTCCTCGCCGCGGTTGACGGCCCGACCGTTGCGGTCGCGGCCGCGCTGCGGGCGCTCGTCGCCGGCGTCCTCGGTGGCGGGTGCCGCCTCCGCGGGGGCGGCGGCCTCGGCCTGCTCGGCGCGGTTGCGCCGGGTCTGCCGGGAGCGGCGGGGCGGGGCCTCGGCCGGTGCGGCGCTGGCCTCGGCCGACGGCGCGGGCGGGGCCTCGGCGGCGGCCGCCGGGGCGTCCACGTGCGCGGAGCCGTTGGTGGCCGGGGCACCGCTGGTGCTGGCCTCGGCGGCGGCCGCGGCGACGTCCGGGCCCGCGGCGGGGGCGGACGGGATCGCCTCCGGGGCGACCGCGGGGGTGGCCTCGGGCGCAACCTCCGGGGCGGCCTCGGCGGCGGGCTGAGCGGCGGCCTCGGCGGGAGGCTCGGCCGCGCGGCGCGACGGGGCACCCGCCGGGCGGGAGACGGAGCGGCGGCGACGGGTGCCGGTGGCCGGGGCCGGGGCCTCGGCCTGGGCACCGGCGGCGTCGTCCTTCGCCACCTCCGCGGCCGTCTCGGCGGCCTCGGCGCCGGGCGGCGCGGCGGGGGTGTCGGATACGGCGGGAGCGGCGGGAGCGGCGCCGTTGCGCGACCGGGAGGCCCTCGCGGGCTTGGCCGGGGCCTCCGCGACGGGGGTGTCCACCGGGACGGCCTCGGGGCCGCCGGGCAGCGGGAGCTGCGCCGCGGCGGCGGAGTCGCCGCCGGCCTGGCTCGTCCGGATGGCGGCGATCAGGTCGCCCTTGCGCATCCCGGCGGTGCCGGGGATGTTCAGCTCCGCGGCGAGTTGGCGCAGTTCGGCCAACACCATGCCGGTCAGGCCACCGCGCTTGCGGGGCGCCGGCGCGGCTGCGGTCTCGGAGCTGACGAGATCGGTCTCGCTCACTGATGTCCTTCCTGACCGACCGGGCCTTCTGCCCAGGTCAGCGGGATTCACACACTCGTCCGGACGGTGTGCCGGGCGACATGTCGAGGTGCTCCGCACGACGCGGACGTCTCAACAGGCAATAGCAGCGATCATGCGCCGGTCCGGAAACGGTCGCTCGGGTCGGGATACCACCGGATGGGGATCTCGGATGGGCTGCCGCAGATGCACCGGGCGGGCCCGACTCGAGTGGTCACGCGGATGACGCGCAGATCGCCGTTGCGCTGACGAGAGTAGACCTTGCGTGTCACACCGGCAACAACCACCCCGACGGGCGCGCCGCAGGCTCAGCCGGACGGGCTACTGGTCACGCACCCATGGACGAGCCTACGCCCCTCAGGCCTGCGGCCCCCGGCGCGGGTCGTCGTCCACCGGACCGGTCGTCGACGCCTCTCGCAGCGTCCACACCCCCGCGACCACGAACGGCGCAGCGACCACGACCGCGGCGGGGCCCCAGAACCCCGTGACCCCGGCCATGTCGAGGGCGACGGAGCCGGATGCCACGACCAGCAGGAAGGTGACCGCGGACGCGATCGCCTGGACGCGGCCCGCGCGTGTGCGGACCGCGCCGCGCTCGGGGTTGACCAGCGGGACGCCCAAGGCGAACCAGAAGTAGGGAACCATGGCGATCCCGACGGCGAGGACCACCCAGACGATGATCGAGCCGGTCCCGAGCGCACCGCGCGCGAGCGTGATCCCACCGGCCCAGAGCCCGAGCAGGACCAGCAGGATGCCGCGACCGCGGATCGTCCGCGGGTCCTCCGGCGTCCGCGCGTCCCCCACCACGTCGCCGAACATCCCAGTGCCCGCCGCGCCCCGCGACTCCTGACCGGCGGGTCGGACCGACCGGCGGAGCACCGTGCTCCGGATGCCGGTGCGCACGCGCCCGAGGGTCAGGAAGGTGGCCTTCCCGGAACGTCCGAGGGTCCGCCCGGATACCCGACCTCGAACGGTCGCTCGGGTCGGGACACCACCGGATGGGGATCTCGGATGGGCTGCCGCGGATGCCTCGCCCCGCGGGCCGGCTGCGGGCCGCCGCGGTCAGCGCCGGACGTCCGTGTCGGACGCCACCCGCGCGCGCCGCAGCGTCCACGCACCCACGACCACCAGGGGCGCCGCGACGACCGCCCCGACCGGCACCCACAGCCCGGTGGCCCCGCCCGGCTCCGGGTCCACCAGCAGCGCCGGCACCAGCAGCAGGGCCGAGGCGAAGAACGCGATGTGGTGCACGTGCTCGATCCGGGTCAACGGGTCGGTGTGGTGGGGGCGCAGCAGCAACCGCACCCCGAGCCCGAACCGCGCGACGACCGCGCCGACGACGGCCACGGCGAGGAACACGGCCGTGAGCGCGCCGTCGGGCTCGACCGCGCCGCGGGTCGCGGCCAGCGCGCCGGCCCAGATCCCGACCAGCATCGACGCGACGGCGTAGGGCCGGACCGGCCGCGCGGGATCGGGCACGCCGAGGTCGACCGCCATCTCCCCACGGTGCCACGAGCGGGTCCTGGCGGCGTCCGTCGATCGGGCGCGGCTGTCGGGCGCGCCCGCTCGGTCGCGTGGCTATCCGACCTCGACCCGTGCTCCCGCCGTGTCCACCGGCAGCGGGCACACCGCGAACCCGGTCGTGTCCAGGTCGGCGGGCAGCGTGCCGCCGGCGGTGAGCGCCAGCACCGTCGGGCCCGCGCCGGAGATCACCGCGGGCACGCCCCGCTCGCGCAGCGCGTCGACCAGGTCGGCCGACTCCGGGTACGCCGGGCGCCGGTAGCCCTGGTGCAGGCGGTCCTCGGTGGCCGGGAGCAGCAGGTCGGGGCGCTGGGTGAAGGCCAGCACGGCCAGCGCCGTGCGGCTGCCGGTGAAGGCGGCGTCGACCAGCGGGACGCGGTCGGGCAGCAGGCCGCGGGTGGTGTGCGTGGAGGACTCGACGGTCGCGACGAGCGCCACCGGGTGGATGCCCGGGTGGGCGTCGACCCTGACGGCGTGGAAGCGCTCGGCGGTGTTGCCCGGCGTCTCCCAGGCCACCACCAGCCCGCCGAGCAGGCTGGCCGCCGCGTTGTCGGCGTGGCCCTCCATACCCGCGCTGACCTGCAGCAGGACGTCGGTCTCCAGCTCCGGGTCGCGCCCGGACAGGGCGACGGCGGCGACCGCGCCGGCCACCGCGGCGGCGGCGGAGCTGCCCAGCCCGCGCGAGTGCGGGATGGCGTTGCGGCAGCGCAACCGGATGCCCGCCGGCGCGTCGCCGACGATGTTCCACGCGGTGCGCATGGCCCGCACGACGAGGTGCGTGTCGTCGCAGGGGACCTGCTCGGCGCCCTCCCCCGACACCTCGACCGACAGCCCGTCGGGCGCGACCGACACCTCGACGTCGTCGTAGAGGCCCAGCGCCAGCCCGAGCGTGTCGAAGCCGGGGCCGAGGTTCGCCGACGAGCCCGGCACCCGCACGCGGACCTCGGAAGGTCGGCCCATCAGCGCAGTTCCAGGGCGTCGGCGACGGCGCCGGGGTCGATCGGGACAACGGTGGGCGCGGGCGCGGCGAGCAGCGCCGTGTCCGGGTCCTTGAGGCCGTGCCCGGTGACCGTGCAGACGACCAGCGACCCCCGCGGCAGCGAGCCGTCGGCGGCCGACTGCAGCAGACCGGCCACGCTGGCCGCCGACGCCGGCTCGACGAACACCGCCTCGGTCGAGGCCAGCAGCCGGTAGGCGTCGAGGATCTCCTCGTCGGTGACCGCGGCGAACTTCCCGCCGGACTCGTCGCGGGCCGCCATCGCGCCCGCCCAGGACGCGGGCGAGCCGATCCGGATCGCGGTGGCGACGGTCTCCGGGTGGCGCACCGGGGCCCCGTGCACCAGCGGCGCCGCCCCGGCGGCCTGGAAACCGAACATCCGCGGCGGGTCGGTGATCAGCCCGTCGGCCAGGTAGGAGCGGTAGCCCGACCAGTAGGCGGTGATGTTGCCTGCGTTGCCGACCGGCAGGCAGTGCACGTCCGGGGCGCGGCCGAGCTCGTCGCAGACCTCGTAGGCCGCGCTGGCCTGCCCGGCGATCCGGGTCGGGTTGACCGAGTTCACGAGCGCGGCGACCGGGTAGTCGGCGGCGGTCTTGCGGGCCAGCTCCAGGCAGTCGTCGAAGTTGCCGTCGATCTGCAGGATGCGCGCGCCGTGCACGACGGCCTGGGCCAGCTTGCCCAGCGCGATCTTGCCCTGGGGCACGAGCACCGCGCAGGTCATCCCGGCGCGGGCGGCGTAGGCGGCGGCCGAGGCCGAGGTGTTGCCGGTGGACGCGCAGATCACCCCCTGCTTGCCGCGGGCCAGCGCGTCGGTGACCGCCATCGTCATGCCGCGGTCCTTGAACGAGCCGGTCGGGTTGGCCCCGTCGACCTTCAGGAACACGTCGCAGCCGGTGCGCTCGGACAGCCGCGGCGCGGGCAGCAGCGGGGTGCCGCCCTCGCCCAGGGTGACGATCCGCCAGCCCGGCTCGACCGGCATCCGGTCGCGGTAGGCGGCGATCACCCCCGGCCAGCCGGTCAGCTTGTCCGGAACGGGATCAGCGGGCCGCCGCGCCGAAGATTCGCTCGCGAGCCCGCGCTGTGCCGATGATTCGCTCGCAAGCTCGCTCATCCGGCCACTCCCTTTCGCCCCAGGTCCTCGACGCGCAGCACGCTCTCGACCCCGCGCACGGCGTCGAGCCCGGCGATCACCTCGACGGTGGCCGCGAGCGCGGCCTCCGGGGCAGTGTGCGTGACGACGACGAGCCGGGCAGGCCCGCCGTCGGGGCGCCCGCCGGTCTGGCGGACCGCGGCGATGCTGACCCCGTGCCGGGCGAACTCGCCGGCGATCGTGGACAGCACGCCCGCGCGGTCGGCGACGTCGAGGCTGACGTGGTAGCGCGTCGGCACGGTGCCCATCGGCCGCACCGGCAGGCTGGCGTAAGTCGACTCGCGCGGTCCGCGCCCGCCGACGGTCCGGTTGCGGGCCACGGCGACCAGGTCGCCCAGCACGGCGCTGGCCGTCGGCGCGCCGCCGGCGCCCTGGCCGTAGAACATCAGCTGACCGGCCGCCTCGGCCTCGACGAACACCGCGTTGAACGCGCCGTCGACCGCGGCCAGCGGGTGCGAGGCCGGGATCATCGCCGGGTGCACCCGCGCCGACACCGACTCCGGGGTGTCGCCGTCGGCCGGGGTGCGCTCGCAGATCGCCAGCAGCTTGATCACGCAGTCCATCCCGGCGGCCGCGGCGATGTCGGCCGCGCTGACCTCGCGTATGCCCTCGCAGTGCACGTCGGCCGAGGTCACGCGGGTGTGGAAGGCGAGAGAGGCGAGGATCGCGGCCTTGGACGCCGCGTCGTAGCCGTCGACGTCGGCGCTCGGGTCGGCCTCGGCGTAGCCGAGCCGGGTGGCCTCCTCCAGCGCCTCGGCGTAGCTGGCCCCCGACTCGGTCATCGCCGAGAGGATGAAGTTGGTGGTGCCGTTGACGATCCCGGCGACCCGGGTGATGCGGTCGCCGGCCAGCGACTCGCGCAGCGGGCGCAGCAGCGGGATCGCCCCGGCCACCGACGCCTCGTAGTAGAGGTCGGCCCCGGACGCGTCGGCCGCCTCGGCCAGCGCCGCGCCGTCCTCGGCGAGCAGGGCCTTGTTCGCCGTCACCACCGACTTGCCCGCCTTGAGCGCCTCCAGCAGCAGCGTCCTGGCCGGCTCGATGCCGCCGATCACCTCGACGACGACGTCGACGTCGTCGCGGGTGACCAGGCCCGACGCGTCCGCGGTGACCAGCTCGCCCAGGTCGGCGTGGCGCTGCGGGCGGCGCACGGCCACCCCGACCAGCTCGACGGGGGCCCCGGCCCGCGCGGCCAGCTCGGTGGCCTGCTCGCGCAGCAGGCGCACGACCTCGCCGCCCACCGTGCCGCAGCCGAGCATGGCGACGCGCACCGGTTTGCCGGGATCGTTGGCGGTCACGACCCGATCCTGGCCCGAACACGCCGTCCCACGGGAGTCCCCGTGAGCGGGTTCATGGCGCCACCTCGAACCGGAACTGGTCGTCGAGGGTCTCGCGGCGCAGCAGGACGCGCGCCTCGCCGTCGCGCACGGCGACCACCGCCGGGCGCGGGAGGCGGTTGTACGAGCTGGCCATCGAGTAGCAGTACGCGCCGGTGGCGGCCACCGCGAGCAGGTCGCCGGGGGCCAGGTCGGCCGGGAGCCAGCAATCGCGCACGACGATGTCGCCGCTCTCGCAGTGCTTGCCGACCACCCGGCTCAGCACGGACTCGCCGCTGCCGTCGCGCTCGGAGCTGCGCGAGACCAGCCGGCAGTCGTAGACCGCGTCGTAGAGGGCGGTGCGGATGTTGTCGCTCATGCCGCCGTCGACGCTGACGTAGCGGCGGGACGCGCGGCCGTCGAGCGGCACGTCCTTGAGCGTGCCCACCTCGTAGACGGTGACCGTGCCGGGCCCGGCGATGGCGCGGCCCGGCTCGACGGCGATGCTCGGCACGTCGAGGTCGGCGGCGTGGCACTCGCGCTTGACGATCCCGCGCAGCTCCTCGGCCAGCTGCGGCACGTCGAGCGGGGTCTCCTCGGCCCGGTAGGCGATGCCGAAGCCGCCGCCGAGGTCGAGGGTGGTCAGCGCGGTGAGCGCGTCGGAGCCGTGCTCCTTGTGCAGCTGGGCCAGGAACCGCACCACGCGGTGCGCGGCCACCTCGAAGCCCTCGGTGTCGAAGATCTGGCTGCCGATGTGGCTGTGCAGCCCGACCAGCTCCAGGTTCGGCGCGGCCAGCACCCGGCGGGCGGCCTCGGCGGCGGTGGAGTCGACACCGCCGGCGATCGAGAAGCCGAACTTCTGGTCCTCGTGGGCGGTGGCGATGAACTCGTGGGTGTGCGCCTCCACGCCGACGGTCACGCGGATCATCACCGGCGCCACGACCCCGCGCTCGCGGGCGACCGCGTCCAGCCGGGCGATCTCGTGGAACGAGTCGATCACGACCCGGCCGACCCCGGCCTCGACGGCCGCGACGAGCTCGGCGAGGGACTTGTTGTTGCCGTGCACGGCGATGCGCTCGGCCGGGAACCCCGCGCGCACGGCCACCGCCAGCTCGCCGCCGCTGGCCACGTCCAGCGACAGGCCCTCCTGGTCGACCCAGCGGGCGACCTCGGTGCACAGGAACGCCTTGGCCGCGTAGTGCACCGCGCCCGCTCCGAAGGCCGCGGCGAACTCTGCCGCACGGGCCCGGAAGTCGGCCTCGTCCAGCACGAACAGCGGCGTGCCGTACTCGCGGGCCAGGTCGCGCACGTCGACGCCGGCGACGAGCACGGCGCCGTCCTCGCCGCGGGCGGCGTTGCGCGGCCACACCGACTCCGCCAGCGCGTCCAGCTCCGCCGCACCGGACGGCCGCGCGCCCGCGGTGGTGCCCGGGACCTGGATGTCGGCGTGCAGCGGCCCCGCCGGGTGCGCCCTCACATCCGCTCCGGGGCGGAGACGCCGAGCAGCTCCAGGCCGTTGGCCAGCACCTGGCGGGCGGCGACGCACAGCGCCAGCCGGGCCCGGTGCAGCTCGCCGACCTCCTCGTCGCCCATCGGCAGCACCCGGCACGAGTCGTAGAACTTGTGGTAGGCGCTGGCCAGCGACTCCAGGTAGCGGGCCACCCGGTGCGGCTCGCGCAGCTCGGCGGCGGTCGCGACGACCGCGGGGAACTCGCCGAGCGTGCGGATCAGGTCGCCCTCGCGGGGGTGCTCCAGCAGGCCGAAGCCCTCCCCCGGCGCCATCCCGAGGTCGGCGGCGTTGCGGGCCAGCGAGGCGAGCCGGGCGTGCGCGTACTGGACGTAGAAGACCGGGTTGTCGTTCGTCCGGCGCGTCCACAGCCCCAGGTCGACGTCCAGCGTGGAGTCGACCGAGGAGCGGATCATGGCGTAGCGGGCGGCGTCGACGCCCAGCGCGTCGACCAGGTCGTCGATGGTGAGGATGTTGCCTGCGCGCTTGCTGAGCTTGACCGGCTCGCCGTCGCGCAGGAGGTTGACCATCTGGCCGATGAGCACCTCGACGGTGTCGGCCGGGTCGCCGGAGGCCACCGCGACCGCCTTGAGCCGGGCGATGTAGCCGTGGTGGTCGGCGCCCAGCATGTAGATCAGCTTGTCGAAGCCGCGGGCCCGCTTGTCGGCGTAGTAGGCGATGTCACCCGCGATGTAGGCGGGCCTGCCGTCGCTCTTGATGACGACCCGGTCCTTGTCGTCGCCCTGCTCGGTCGAGCGCAGCCACCACGCGCCGTCGGCGGAGTAGAGGTTGCCCTGCTCCTTGAGCCGCTCGACCCCGGTCTCCACGGCCCCGCTCTCGTGCAGGGACTGCTCGGAGAAGTACAGGTCGAAGTCGGTGCGGAAGGCGTGCAGCGTGCGCTCGATGTCGGCCATCATCAGGTCGCGCCCGGCCCGCCGGAACGCGGCGAGCCGCTCGTCGGCGGGCAGTTCCAGCACGCCGGGGTTGCGCTCGAGGACCTGCGCGGCGATCTCGGCGACGTAGGCGCCCGCGTAGCCGTCCTCCGGGGTCGGCTGCCCCAGCGCGGCGGCCAGCAGCGACTCGGCGAACTTGTCGACCTGGACGCCGGCGTCGTTGACGTAGTACTCGCGGTAGACCTTCGCGCCCCGCGCGCTCAGCACCCGGCCCAGCGCGTCGCCGACCGCCGCCCACCGGGCCCCGCCCAGGTGGATGGGGCCGGTCGGGTTGGCCGAGACGAACTCCAGGTTGATCGACTGCGCCGCCAGCTCGTCGCCGTTGCCGTAGGACGCGCCCGCCTGCAGCACCTCGCGCACGATCCCGCCCTGCGCGTCGGTGGCGAGCCGCAGGTTGATGAACCCGGGCCCGGCGATCTCGGCGCTGGCGATGCCCTCCCGCGTGGCGAGCGCCTCGGCCAACCACCCGGCCAGCTCGCGCGGGGGGACCCCGGCGTTCTTGGCCGTGCGGAGCGCCACGTTGGTGGCGTAATCGCCGTGCTCGGGGTTGCGCGGACGCTCCACACCGACGTCCGAGGGCAGGGCGGCCAGGTCGAGGCCGCGCTCGGCGAGGACGTCGGACGCCGTGGTGCGGACCAGTTCGGCGAGCAGAGCGGGAGTCACCTGCCAAGTCTAGGGAGTGCTGCCCACGGGGTTTTCACGTGCCGCACCTACACTCGACCACCGCAAGCGCCGTCCGGGTGACGGCCCGTGTTCGCAGAAGGTCTGGACGGTTCATGGTCAGCGGCAGCAAGAGCAAGGCCACGCGCACGGTCAAGCCGGCGGTGGTCCGGCGCAAAGCCCCCCCGTGGGGCCTGATCGCCGGCGTCACCGTCGTGGTGCTCTTCGCCGCCACGATCTTCGGCTACGCGTTCGTCCAGAACCAGCAGGCCGAGGAGCGCCGCCAGGCGCTGGCCGCCTACACGCCGACGGCGGAGAACCCGGACCCGTCCACCCAGCTGGCCGGCATCCAGATCCAGTCCTTCGAGGGCGGGGTGCACGTCGAGCCGACCATCCGCGTGGCCTACACGTTCAGCCCGCCGATCGGCGGCGCGCACGACGGCGCCTGGGCGGCCTGCAACGGCGTCGTCTACCCGGAGGCGGTGCGCAGCGAGAACCTCGTGCACTCGCTCGAGCACGGCGCCGTGTGGATCGCCTACAACCCCGACCTGGTCACCGGCGACGCGCTGGCCGCGCTGACCGCGAAGGTGCAGAACCAGCCGTACACGGTGATGAGCCCGTACCCGGGCCTCGACCAGCCGATCTCCCTGCAGGCCTGGGGCCACCAGCTCAAGCTGGCCGACGCGGGCGACCCGCGCATCGACCAGTTCATCGCCGCGCTGCGGGTGAACTCCAACACCCACCCCGAGCCCGGCGCGAGCTGCAACGAGATCGGCCCGAGCGGCTTCCGCCAGGACGCCCCGCCGCCGTTCCAGCCCATCCCCGACCCGACCGAGCCCGGTGTGCAGGCCGAGGTCACTCCGGGTGCGGGCGTCGTGTCCGACGCCGGGACCGCGCCCGGCACCGTCCCGACCGGCACCGCTCCGGCCACCGACCCGGCGACGGGCGGGGCCCCGGCCGCCCCGGTCCCGACGCCCGCGCCGGCAGGCTGATGGCCCGGGGGCAGGGTCCGGCGGAGACCGCCGGGCGGCAGGCCGTCGAGCCGGGTCCGGCCCGTCCGGACGGGGCCGCGAGCAGGTCCGAGCCGCCCGTCACCGACGCGACCGGGGACCGTGCGGAGTCCGCGCGGGAGACGAGCACCACTCCCCCCGGGCGCACGGACGTTCCGGACCTCACCCCGGACCACGACGGCCCTCCCCCACCGGACGACCCCGAACGCGACGACTACGGCGACCCCGGCGACGACTCCGGCGAATGGCCCCGCGAGGCCCGCTGGGTCCGCCCGTTCCTCGTCGTCGCGGGCGTGGTCGGGCTGCTCCTGCTGGGCGCCGCGGGCGGCCTGCTGATCGGTCTGGCCGGCCGCGACGACCCGACGGTGCCCGGCATCGACTCCGTCGACGTCGGGTTCGCCCAGGACATGACGGTGCACCACCAGCAGGCCGTGGAGATGGCCGCGTGGGAACGCGACCACTCCACCGACCCCGTCCTGCGCCAGCTGGCCTCCGACATCGAGACCACCCAGAACTCCCAGGTCGGGCGCATGCAGGGCTGGCTGGAGCTGTGGAACGCCCCCGCCCTCCCGATCGGCGGCCACATGGCCTGGATGAGCGGTCCCACCCACGACCACGCGGGCGGCGCCGGCGCCGTCGCCACCATGCCCGGGATGGCCAGCTCCGCCGACCTGGCCGCCCTGCGCGCCGCCACCGGCCCCCAGCTCGACGTGCTGTTCCTCCAGCTGATGCTGCGCCACCACGAGGGCGGCGCCGCGATGCTGGAGTACGGCTCCCAGCACGCCGCCGTGCCCCAGCTGCGCAACCTGGCCAGGCAGATGCTGAGCTCGCAGACCTCGGAGAGCGACTACCTGCGCCGGCTGCTGGTCGAGCGCGGCGGCCAACCCCTCCCCCTGTGACCGGTCGCCCGCTGGTGCCGGTGGACTTCGCCGTCCCCGCCCGGCACGGGTGCGCGGGCTACCTCCTGGTTCCGCTGGGACCCGAGCACAACGCCTCCGACCACCGGGCCTGGACCAGCAGCGTCGACCACATCCGCTCGCTGCCCGAGTTCCCCGACGGCAGCTGGCCGGACCCGGCGATGACGCTCGCCGACAACCTCCGCGACCTGCAGCGCCACCGCCGCGACGTCGACGACCGCCGCGGCTTCACCTACACGGTGCTGGACCGCGACGACGAGGTCGCCGGCTGCGTCTACCTCTACCCCGACCGCACCGCCGGCACCGAGGCCGAGGTGAGCTCGTGGCTGCGCGCCGACCACGCCACCCGGGAAGCCGAGTTCCGGGCGGCCGTGACGAGCTGGATCATCGACGCCTGGCCGTTCGACACCTGGACCTCCGGCGGGCAGGCCCGGTCCCGTCCCCCGACCCACTGATCAGGCGGGCCCTCGCCGCCGATCCGGCCGGGACAACCCGCTCGGAGGCGCCGGTGGGGGTGCGCTAGGGTTGACCCCGTTGGCCCCCGTAGCTCAGGGGATAGAGCACCGCCCTCCGGAGGCGGGAGCGCAGGTTCGAATCCTGCCGGGGGCACCACACGCTGACCAGCGGCTTCGCCGTTCACGATCGCAAACCGTCTCCTCGTATGGAACGGCTCGTGGAACGACTCGTGGCTACCGTCCGGTCCATGCCACCCCGGAAGCGCCGCGTCCGCGGCCACATCGAGCAGCTGCCCAGCGGCTCCTACCGGGCCATCGTCTACGCCGGCACCGACCCGCTGACCGGCAAGGAGCGCCCGGCTCCGCGAGATCACCAAGACCCGCGACGAGGCCGAGAAGGCCCTCACCCGGCTGCAGCGCCAGGTCGACGAGGACCAGCACCCGAAGTCCAACATCACGGTGCGCCAGGCCGTCGAGCAGTGGCTCGACGTCGTGCAGCTGGCGGAGACGACGCGCGAGCGCTACGACGACCTGATCCGGCTCTACGTGCTGCCGGTCTTCGGCGACCTCCAGGCCGCGAAGCTCGACGCCGAGCTGCTGGAGCGGTACTACGCGCGCCTGCACCGCTGCCGCGACATGTGCACCGGCCGAGCCCGCGCCAGCCACGTCTGCCGGCCGCTGAGCACCAGCACGACGCGGAAGGTGCACTACATCATCCGCGGGGCGCTGGACCGGGCCGTGCGGTGGCGGCACCTCGGGGTGAACAAGGCGACCATGGCGATCGCTCCGCCTCCGCAGCCGACCGAGCCGGACCCGCCGAGCGCAGAGGAGGCCGCAGCGCTCCTGAACGCAGCATGGAGGGACCCGGAGTGGGGTCTGCTCATCTGGCTCACCATGCTCACCGGGCCACGGCGAGGCGAGATCTCAGCGCTGCGCTGGCGGCACGTAGACCTCGATCAGGGGCAGTTGACGATCGAGCGCAGCAACTCCCAGCCAAAGGCCGGAGTCAAGGAGAAGCGGACCAAGACCAATCAGCGGCGCCGGCTTGCCCTCGATGAGTACACCATCGGGCTGCTACGAACTCATCAGAGCATGTGGGCCGAACGCTGCACTTCTCTGGGCTGCACGCTTAGCAACGACGCCTTCGTCTTCTCCCCAGCACCTGACGGAACAACACCGTACAGGCCACGCGCACTTAGCCAGCGCTATCGCAAGCTCGCTCTCCGCCTGAAGCTCCGAAGTACTCGACTTCATTCACTACGGCACTACTCAGCTACTGAGCTGATCGCAGCGGGCGTTGACATCCGAACTGTGGCAGGTCGACTGGGCCACGGTAGCGGCGGCTCCACGACGCTCAAGGTCTACGCCGCCTGGGTGAGCGAGGCCGACCGTCGAGCAGCACAGACGATCGCGGCCGTCATGCACAAGCCAGCTGCCGACCAGGCTTCACGCAGCAGCCCGTATGAACGGATAGCCGCCACTCTCCGTACTACTATTGCGGCTGGCGATCTTCGACCGGGTGACGCGTTGCCCACGGTGGCAGAGCTGGCCGCCCGGCACACAGTCGCGGTTGGAACAGCGCACCGGGCGCTAGCACTCCTGGCTCAAGAGGGGCACGTCCACACACGTCGAGGTCAGCGCTCATTAGTGTCGCCGACGTCCACCCTCGTCGTACCGCACGCGTCCCCGACTGCGTGATCATCGGCTTGGATTACGAACACACGTTCGAGCACGATCTAGAGTCAGTCGGCACTCAATAGTCCATGAAGCCGACGGTGTCAAGAGTCGCCCCAAGTTACGCAAGACCTATACGATGCCGATCGTGTTCGAGCCTTCTCGCCGTCAGTCTGCCGAGGCAGCCAGGCAGCAACTCGATGTCTCCGGCGCGGAACCCGCATGACCGAGAAGGAGTGGCTCGGTGAGGACTGGGAAGAATGGTGCCTCCTCCTAATGCGACGAAAGTACGGCGCCGATGAAATCCAGCGAGTTCCTGCACGGCACCGTGGCGACCTAGGAATTGAGGCATTCACTTTCTCGGGACACGCATTCCAGTGCTACGCTACGCAAGGGTTTCCCTCGGTTAAAGAACGCTATGAGAAGCAACGGGACAAGTTGACCGTAGACCTGGGTAAGCTTATCAGCAAGAAGGACGAGCTATGCAAGTTGCTAGGGTCGGTAAAAATCAAGCGCTACATGTTTCTTGTTCCTGTTTTTGAGTCGAGCCAGATCGTTCAGCATGCAGCAACAAAGACTGAAGAATGTCGCGAACACAAACTGCCTCACTTGCACGATGACTTCCGGGTTGTAGTTGTTACCGACGACGACTACGCGGATGAGCGGCGACAAATTCTTGAGCAACCACGTGACCTGGTAGTAGTCGCGGAACCAGATGAATCGGACATTGCCTCATGGATCGGCGAGCACGAAGCGCTGGTGGAAGTTGCTAATCACAAGCTATCAGCGATTATCTCGAATCCAATCCGGCGCAAAGAATATCTCCAGAGCTTGATTACGCAGCACGTTTTCGGAAACAATACGCTGTCGGCGCTCCGACCGCGTTATCCAGATCAGTGGGAGTCAGCAACTAGGAATATATACCGAAAGGAAAGGCTGCTTGTCCTGGAGCACAGTATCGATGGGCGCCCAACATCACAGAATGTAACATCGATCGCTAAGGACCTGCAGCGTGAGCTAGAACAGAATGTTCCCACATTAGGCGAGCCGTTTTGTAGGGCCATCGCGTGGAGCGCGGTCGCCGACTGGCTAATGCGCTGCCCGTTGGAATTCTACGGCGAGGATCACAGTGAGTCAGCTTGACGAACTCGAGGAACTCTTCGGCCGCAACGAGCAGACTATTCGATTCAGGCAACGGCCCGACCCCATTCCTGGCGACCTTAGAATGTCATGGAGATTTGGAGCCCTCGCCCTAGTTCTGTTGCGCTGTCGCGGGCAGGCAGCGGGAAATCAGCAGCTCCACTTGCTCATGGCGTCCTTGCGATCTCCCTTGATTCAAGCAACCCTGCTGCGCGCCCTTGCAGGACAAGAAGGCCCCAGTGACGTCTTGCTACGTAATGACCCTTCACTTACTCGAACAGTGAAGATTGCGGATGCTCTCGGCCTAGTCAAGCAGCAAGCGAATGGCACGGTCCGCCTGACCGATGATGGGAAAGCGTTAGGTCGTCTAGTTAGCAGAAATCCCAATCTATTTCAGGCCGAGAAGACCTTCCTGGATCGACTACCAATGCGTATCACACAAAAAGAGTTCAACGCAATCTTGGCGGCACGGAAATGATGCTCCGACTGCGGCGTCTCGAACTCAGAGTTCGAACGGAATCTGGGCTCTTCGGGACCGACCTTACGTTTGATGACGGCCTCAACGTTCTTCGCGCCGACAACTCAAGCGGCAAATCCACATGCATGCAGGGCGTCATATACGCCTTGGGCCTGGAAGGCATGCTGAACCCTCGTCGGGTTGTCCCCCTTCCTCATGCAATGACTGATGCGATTGAGGTTGCCGGTGTCAATTTAGCCGTCTTGGAGTCGTGGGTTTCCCTTGAGATCCAGAATGAAGCCGGCGAAAGAATGACGGCTCGTCGCGCCGTCGTCAGTGCAGACAAAGATAAATCTCTGATCGAGACGACACGGACTCGATCAATTGCAGGCGATACCGGACAGAAGATTCGGATTCGGCGAGACTACTTCGTAGGAAGGAGTGGGGGCGCTCAACGCGAGGCAGGCTTTCATTTCGAGCTTGCCCGCTTTGTAGGATGGGATCTGCCTCGCGTAGCTAGAAATGACGGAAGCGAGGGCCCGCTATATCTTGAATGCTTGTTTCCGTACTTCTTTGTGGAACAGAAGCGCGGCTGGTCCGGCATTCAAGCACGCATCCCCAATCATTACCAAATTAGAGATGTTGGCAAGCGATCTGCCGAGTTCGTACTCGGCCTCGACTCATACAAAATTGTACTTCAACGCCAACGACTAGAGGCGGCCGCATCAATCATAAGTAATGAGTGGCGCACAATAGTTGCAGAGATTGAGGCAGTTGCCCGGAATTCCGGCGCCATCCTGCGAGGCAGTTATAGCCGACCCGCCACAACCCCCAGCAATGTACAGGCCCAGGCGGTCGTCCCTAGCAACCAGGACTGGCACAGCATCGATGAAGAAATAAACAGACAGGAGGCGCGGCTCGAAGAACTACGAACACGACCCGTATCGACTGTCGGCGAGAATGCCGCCGTGCTCGAAGCAGACCTCGAAGGCGTCGGCGATCAATACACGACTCTGACCATCGCATTGCAGCAGGCTGTCACCGCTCACGAGGAGGCACATGCTCGTGTCGCAAGTCTTGACATCCGAGTAGCCGTCCTAGAGGAAGACCTGCAGCGCCACAAAGATGCCGCCACTCTTCGGCGGCTCGGCGGCGAAAACGTCGAGGCGTTGACCGTCGATTTGACATGTCCAACATGCGAGCAAGAATTGCCCGATGGCTTCGACGTGACCAACAGTTCCATGACGGAAGATGAGAATATTGCATTCATCGAACAGGAGCTAAAGACCTACCGGGCAATGCGATCGGATGAGCTGCGGAGACGCGAGAGCGAAGAGGTGCGGTTAACCCGCCTCCGCGATGAGGCAGCCGAACTCCGGCGCAGGATCCGCACAGTTAAAGACCTGCTCGTCGCACCTTCGGCAATGCCTTCAATTGAAGAAGCCACGGAACGTGTGCGAATCGAAGACCGGCTTGTTGCACTTCGAAGCCTGCGAGACCAGGTTACAGTCGCAACCAAAAACCTGCAGTCGCGCGCTGAGCAACTCAGGAAGAATCGCGAACTTCTTGCCGAATTGAATCGCGACCTAAGCCAGCAAGACATTGGTAAGCTTAACTATCTTCAGGGGGCGCTCAGGCAGCAGCTCTTGAGCTATGGATTTAGCTCATTGGACCCGAACTCACTTGAAGTTTCATTGGACACGTACCGTCCCATACATGAAGGCTTCGATCTGGGGTTTGACCTCTCCGCAAGCGATATGGTGCGTGTCATCTGGGCCTACCTTCTGGCAATACTGGAAACTGGGCAACGGTACGAGACTAACCACCCGTCACTTCTACTCTTCGACGAACCTCGCCAACAAGAGACGAGTAGGTTCAGCTTTCAGGCACTACTGTCGCGAGCCGCATCAGATGGCAACAGTGGCGCTCAGATAATCTTCGCAACAAGCGAGGAGGAGGCCTCACTTGTTGCCATGCTCGCAGGAATACGTCACCGTTTGATATCGTTCCCCTCGCGAACGAAGATTCTTTTGCCGGTCACATAAATAGCCCGATGGGCCGGGTCACGCAGGTTGAGCTGGGACTGACAATTACCCCTCCCTCAGACCCCGCCTTTCCTCCGTCCAGGCCGAACCGCCGTCGATGAGGAGCAGGTCAAGGTGGAGCGCCCGGAGCGAAGCGAGGACGTACGACCTTGACGTGTGACGAGCGACGGCCACGATTGCGGCCACTGAGGAAGGGCCATCCACCCCACCACGGCAGGTAGGCGCCGAAGGCGTCCACCAGCAGTTCCTCGGCCCGCGCGGCCTTGAGCGCATAGCCGCGACCACCCATCCGGCGGTCCGGTCAACCCCGCTCGGACGTCGTGGCTTGTCGGACGCCGCTGCCACCCTGGAGGGATGCGCGTGACGGAGCAGCACGTCTCCCGCATCCCGCTCGACAATCTGCGGGTGCGGCGCGAGGAGTTCGCGGCCGTGTGGGCGGCGGCGGAGGCACAGGACGACGGCGCCGACTGGTACGTCGCCGGCGTCGTCGTGACCTGCCGCTGGCTCGCCGGCGCCACGGTGCGCAGCTCCACCGGCCGCTCCTACGTCGCGTCTTCCCCCATCTCCCGTAGCGCCACGACAGCGCACGAGGAGCTGATCGAAGCCGAGTACTTGGCCGCGGAGAGCCTCGGTGAGCGCCAGCCTGACCTCTGCCGGTCGCGGCCCGGCTGGTGCAATGGAATCCGGGCGACGCTGCGCTGGGCGTGGCGGCGCAACGGGCCGGCGCCGCTTGCGGTGGCCTCGGTCGCCACCGCGGCGCCGGCCTGACGCCTCAGTCGGCCGGCTACCGCACGTCCGCCTGGTCGAGGTCTGGCGCGGCCTGCTCGGCGTCGGCCGCGGACCAGCTGTCCTCGACGTCCCGCGCCTGCCAATCCGCCAGCTGCTCGCGCCGCTCCGCCTCGACGTCGACAACCTCGCGGGCCCGCAGCTCTGCCAGCGCCCGCCGAGCCTCGTCGAGCGCCGAGCTGGTCTCGTCCGCGCTCGGCACGCGGACGGCGTCCTCGTTCACGGGCGCCGGCTCCCGCTCGGCGACTTCGCGGATGTCTGGCACGCCCGTCTCGACTGCGTCGGCCGCTGCGAGTGGCCGCTCGTCGGCGAACTCCGACTCGTCCGTGATCCGGCGGTGCGGGTCCTCCACGGCCAGGTCCTCGCGGTGCGCGGCGAGCCACTCCTCGGCGGTGACGACCGGCTCCGGCTCGGTGTCGTCAGCATGGCGGACGCTCAGCTCGGCCTTCGCCCGCTCGGCGGCGGCGCGCGTGCCGGCCGTGTGCGCCAGCCAGTGCGCCCGCGCCTCGTCGACGTCCTGGAGCTCGGCGGCGCGCGCATCGAGCACCCGGGCGAGCGCCTCGGCGTCGGTCGCCTCCTGCTGCAGCCGGGCGGCCTCGGCTACGTCGGCAGCCGCTGCCGCTTCGGCCGACCGCAGCGCGGAGGTCTGGCGGTGGCGCTCAGCGGCCTGACGGGTGCCGGCCAGCTCGTTGGCGACGTAGCGCGGCGCCCATGTCGTCTCCCGCTCTGCGGCGCGCACGCGCATCCGCAGCTGCCCGTCCGACAGCTCGATCTCCTCCCGGTCGATCTCGGGACGGCCCAGGGTCCGCCACGCCGCGCGGAAGGCCGCGTACTGCTCGACCTGGCCGGGCGCCGGCGCCGGCCCGAGCGCGTCGGCACCGTCCTCAGCGCCCCGCAGCTCGCGGTAGGCGGCGACGATGCCAGCTTGCCGCTCCCACTCGGTTCGGTCACCGAGACCATCCGGCACCGGGCCAAGGGCCTCGACGGCCCACTCCGGCTGTTCGGACGCGGCCTGGCGCCCCAGCTCCTCGGCGCGGGAATCGGCCGCCGCAGCCAGACCGTCGAGGTAGCGCTGCCACTCGGCGTTGTCCACGCGCGGGGTCCAGTCCCTCCAGCTCTCGCCGACCGGGTCGAATCGGCCCTGGTCGGTGATCCGGCTGTAGATGACGTTGGTGGTGTTGCGGGCACCGTCGAGCGGGCGCTCGCCGATCGCGCGGGCCAGGACGCGGCGGGCGTCCCGGCCGGCCAGCTCGACCCGCCGCAGCACGCGCGTCAGCGACGCCGTGCCGTCTTCGGCGGCGATCCGCGCCCGCTGCTGTCCGGTGAGCAGGCCGTCGCCGGTCAGCTCATCGAGCCAACCCGCAGTGCGCTCGGTCGCGGCGAGCTGGGCGGCGTCGGCCAGGAGTTCGGCCGGCGTGCGGACCGACTCGGCTTCCTCGGCCGACTCCGTCGCGGTCGCGAGCGCGGATCGAGACGCAGCCTGGTCGGCGGTGTCCAGGATCGAGTCCAGGACGGAGAGCGGGTCACGGTGCAGCGCCTGCCGTTCGCCACCCTGGGAGGGGTCGTCGACCGTCGCGGTGGTGGCGACGTGGGCCGTGTTGGCGTGTCGGCCGCGGGTCATGCCGACGTAGAGCGCGGCCGGACCGGTGTTGGGCGTGATCACCGAGTGGCTGGTGTCGACGGTGATGCCCTGGGCCGCGTGCACTGTGGACGCGTAGCCGAGAGCAACGTGCTCAGACACGTAGTCGCCGGGCAGCACCATCCGCTCGCCGCCGACGACCGGCGCCACCTCGAGCCCGCCGTCCTCGCGGGTGGCGAGCACCCGGTAGGTCTCGCGGTTGATCGGCCCGCGCCGGTTGCCCTCCTGGCCGGCGAGGTGCCAGCCGTTGCGGCGGGCCTGCACGAGATCGCCGGCGCCGGCGTAGGTGCCCTGCAGCCCGAGCGGCACGCCGCGCTCCTCGACGCGCCCCAGCCGCACGAGTTCGGCCCGCAACTGCGCGGAGAGCCGCGCCGCCTGTTCATTCGTGTCGACCAGCAGGACCGAGTGGCGGCCGGCGAGCGTGTCGCCGAGCCACGCGGACGTGGCGGTCTGCTCGGCCTGGTCGGTTGTTCCGGAGTCCAGCACGCGGCCGTGCTGGTGGTAGTCGCGCAGCACGGTGCCATCGCCGGCGCGGAGCCGAAGCGACGCCTGCTGCTCCCACGGCGCGGCGAACCGGCGGGCCTCGGCCAGCTCGTACCGTGCGCCCGACGCAGCGAGCAGCTCCATGCCGCCGCCGGCGCCGACCGCGGCGAGCTGGCGGTGGTCGCCGACCAGCAGGAGCTTGGCGTCGGCGGCGTCGACATAGCGGTGGATAGCCGCGAGTGCGGCGGTGTCCGTCATCGCTGACTCGTCGACGACCACGAGATCGCCGGCGCGCAGCCGCCACAGCCGGTCCTCGTCGGCCGGCCCCGGCGAGCTACTCGGCCCGGCGGTGAGCCGCTCCTGCGTCGCCAGCCAGCGGGCGACGTTGCGAGCCGTCAGCCCTTCGCCCGTCAGCACGTCGGTAGCGATCTGGCTGGTGGCGAGCCCGAACACCCGCCGGTTGGCGCCACCGGTGAACTCCGGATCGGTCCACGCGCGGGCCAAGGTCCCGACGACGAACGACTTTCCGGTGCCGGCTGGGCCGACCAACGACTCGACACGTGCGCCGGACGTCAGCACCCCGCGGACTGCCGCGGCCTGATCGAGACCCAACTCGATGCCGGACGCGGCGAGCTGGTCGACGAACCGCCGAGCGACCTCAGGCGGGAGAGCTGCCGCGCCGCCGGCCGTCGTGGCTGCGACCAACATCCGCTCGGTGTGGACGTGATCAGGCGTGACGTACAGCCGCGCGCCGGCCGCCTGGTAGACGGACTCGCCGTTGGCGAGCCGCATCTCGGCCGGCAGGCTCTCGTGACCGGGCCGCGACGCGTCGAGCGGGACGGCGTAGCGCAGGCCCTCGTCGGTTAGCTGGTCAAGCAGCTCGGCCACGCGGGCGCCGTCCGGCAGCCCGAGGCAGTCCGGGAGCGCGGTGTTGACGGCCCGCATCAAGTCGGCTCGCGTCCACGCGGCCTTGCGCTCCTGGACGTCGGCCAGCGCCGTCTCGATCACCGCTGTCGGCGACCAGGTGTGCGGCGCCGGCGCCTGCTCACGCGCTGCGAGCGCCTGGTGCGCGACGCCGGCCAGTCCCCCGGCGACCTCGCCGCGCAGCTGGGCGTCGACGCGGTCGAGCAGCTGCTCGCGGGACTCGCCGTCGTGCGACTTCGCCTTGCGGGTGATGAGCGTGGCCTGCTGGCACAGCCGGTCGCGCTCCAGGCCGTTCGGCGCGCGGCCATAGCGGACCTCGAACGCGGCGATCAACTCGTCGGCCTTCGCCGTCACCGCCCGGCGACGCGACGAGATCAGCGCCATGGCCTCGGCGTCGACACCGACCACCTCGCGCGACTTCCCGTCGGGTCTGGTGGCGACCAGGAGGCCGAGCGCATGGGTCAGCCGCTCCTCGGTGGTCCGCTCGGCGACCGCGGCGGCGGCCGGCCGGAACCGGTGGATCGCGCGCGAGTCGAGCGTGCGCCACTTGCCGTCCGGGCCCTCGACGCGGTTGAGGATCGGGTTGTGGATGTGCAGCTGCGGGTCCCGGTCGCGGGAGTCGTGCTGGAAGAACGAGGCGACGACCCAATCGTGCGCGTCGACGAACCGGCCGGCCGCTCCGCCGTGGTGCCCGACCCGGGCGTAGCCAGCGTTGTCGGCCAGGTAGCCGAGCGCCGCGTTGTTCCCGGCCCAGATCGCGTCCTCGACGGCCTGGCGGAACTGGCCCCACGCCGCGGCCGTCTCGTGGCCGCCGCCGTTGCGGGCGGCGACCTCCTGGGCCTCGAACGCCGTGTGGAGCAGCGTCACCGACTTCTGAACGCTGAACGTCACATCCAGGAACGCGACGTTGTGCCGCGCGGCCTTGCCGGCCTCCGTACGGAGTTCAGCGCGCCGTTCAGCCGAGGCGTCCGGCTCGCGTTCAAGCGCCTGGCCGTACAACTCGTCCTCGGACAGGTAGCGCCGGCCGGTGTGGCCGAGCGTCGGCACCTCGTCCCACCGCGCCGGGTCGCGGAACGCCTCGTGGCGCGGATCGAGGTACCGCTCGTAGAGCGCGCGCATGTCCTGCGCGTCGACCAGGCCGGTGAGACCGAGCTTCTCGGCGCCGGCGCCCCACCACCGGCCCGGCGGCTCGCCGTCGGTGACCGCGCCGGTGTAGTAGTTCTCGCGACCGGTGGCGACCTCTCTGAGGAGGTACTCGGGCGAGTAGCCACGGCTGACCCTCAGCATCTCGACCACCTCGTCATGATCATCAAGTGATCAACAACGCTCGTCGGGCTCGTGGAGCGGTCACGGCGCCGGCCGAAGGCCGGCGCCACCCCTCGGATCGTGATGCCTAGGTGTGGTCGCCTTGATCTTGTTCCTGTTTCTCGGCATTCAGATGAGTGGTTGATGCGTGTGGAGTAGTACGAGATTCGGGTAGCTGATGCTGGGTCGTGGCTGATGGTCGTGGTGGTGTCGGCTGAGATGATCATGCGTGAGTCGCCTCGTCGGGGTCTCGGCGCTGGTGTTGGGTGATCAGTTGCGGAGGTCCTTCAGGACGGTCGCGGCGGTGCCACGGGAGACCTGCGCGCGACGTTCGAGTTCGGAGACCGTGGGGACGTGGCCGTGCTCCTCGACGTAGGAGGCGGCAGCAGCCGCCGCCCGGTCCCGGGCCGGGGACACAGCTGCCCGGGAGACGACGACCGGTCCGGCTTCCAGGGTGTTCAACGCCGCTGAGCGACGGCGGCCAGGCACGTCCTGCGGTAGCTGGGAGCGCTGTACAGCAGTCCAAGGTTCGGCCGCCGAGAGTTCAGGCGCCGGCGCGACCGGCTGAACACTTGAATGTTCCGGCTCGGTCGGTGCGGCGTCTGGGTGTTCAACCGCCAGGAGGTACAGCAGGTGCGCAACGATCGCGGCGGCGACCGCCGGCCATGCTCCGACGCCGAAGCGCAGCACCGGGTCGACCGCCAGCTCCGCGTCGCCGGACGCGACGGGGTTGGCGAGGTAGACCGCCTGAGCGAGCCCGGAGAGCCCGGCAGCGAGCGCGACGACGATCCACGCGTAGCGGCGGCCGGGTCCGACCAGGCGGGCCGTGGCGGTGTAGGCGACGAGAGCGAGCCCGTCGGTGATCAGCGGGTAGAGCCACGCGATCCCGGCCGGCACCCCGGCTGCCGCGGCGACCTCGTAGAGGCCGTGCACGGTGGCTATCGCGGCGCCGAGTGCGACCACCAGCCCGGGGAGCCACAGCATCGCGCGTGGCAGGCGGCCCGGCTGGCGGGCATGGTGCTGGCTCGTCATCGTTGCCACCCCGCATCGTCGTCATCGCTCTCAGCTCGCTCGGCGGCTTGCTCGTCGCTGGGCACCGGGTGAGCGAGCTGGTGGACCGCGTGGTCGGCCGTCACGGCGGCAGCCCGGGCAAGGTCCACCGGGTCATCCGTGCTGTGCGCCTCGTCCGATCCGCCGTCGGCATCGGCCTGCCGGGCAGCGAGCCGGGCTCGTTCGAGCTGCCAGGCGTGCTTGCCGCGTTCGGCGGACGTCCGGTTTGAGGCCAGCGGGTTAGTCGAGCGGGCCCCGCACAGCTCGCGGAGCCGGGCCATCGCTCGGACCTGCGCCGAACGCACCGAGGTCGGCTTCAAGCCCAGTTCGCGCGCGGCCTCGTCGGTGCTCCGCTCGGCCAGCACCGTGGCCCGCAGCGCCTGCGCCTGCCCCGGCGTCAGCTGCCCGAGCAGATCCTCGACCCGGGCCGCTGCGGCGGCGGCCTGCTCGGTGCGCTCGACCTGCTCGGCCGGCCCGGGTGCCGGGTCGGCCCAGAAGTCGACGAGCTCCCCGCTGGCGAGCGGCTCAGGTCGGCGACCGGCGCGGCGGACGCTGTCGGGCATCGACTCGTAGCGAGCCGAAGCAGCCGCGTAGGTGTGCAGGTTGTCGAACTCGCGGCCGCGGTCGAGGCTCTGCCAGATCCGCAGAAGCACCCGCTGCGCGACGTCATCGCCGGCGTGGTGGCCCAGTCGATTGCGGCAGATCGCCCGCACCATCGGTTCCACAGCCGCTACCTCGGCCGTCGCGGCGTCGGCAGTCATGTCCGGGCCCCTGCGGTCACGGCGGGTTCGGGTGCGGTCTGCTCGCGGCCGGTGCCCCACCAGTCGGCGATCGCGTCCAGCCCGTCCAGCGAGGGCACGACCGGCGCGGCGGTGGGGGTGCTGGTCCAGCCGTGGCGGGTCTGGTGGTTCTCCCGCGAACACCGCCCCGCGACCTTGCTGATGCGCCGCACGACGCCGGGGCGTTGGCGGTCGTGCCAGTCCCCCACGAGCTGCACCGAGGCGTGCTTGCCCTGGTAGGCGGCCAGCCAGGCGTGCATCAACCAGAGGAGTTCCTCGACGACGTCGGGGTGCCAGCACCAGCGCTCCGGCAACGCCTCGGAGGCGTCGGCGTAGCGCAGATACACCTGGGCCATCCACCCGGTCAGCGCGTCGAGCAACTCGCGAGTGTGTTCGGGGTCGGTGGGGGCCATCAGCCACGACGGCGGCGCCGCGACGGCGGAGCGTGCGGTCAACGCGGTGACGGTGTCGGCGAGCTGGGCGACCAGCCGGGCGAGTGCGTCCACCCGGGCCGGGGTCTGGATCAGGGGTTCGAGGCGCTTGCGCAGTTCCTCGACCTCGCGGGCCAGCCCGGCGACCGCGGCGGCGGCCGGGTCACTGCCGTGGGCACCATCCGGGCCGGTCCCTGCGGGGGGTGGTGCGGGAATCGGTGCGGTCATCGTCCTCCGTCCCACAGATCCGCCGCGCCGGGGGCTGCACTGCAGGCCGTCTCGAGGTCGGCGGTGGTCGCCGAGCCGGTCGTGGTCTCGGTGCGCTCGGCGTGGTCGATGCGCTCGGCCTGATCAGCGGCGGCGACAGCCGCCCGGGCCACGTCCAGCGGATCGGCCCCACCCTGATCACTTCCGTCACCGGCCATGTCCGCCGGCGGCACATCACCGCCGTCCGCCGGGCCCTGTCCGGCCTGCCCGGGCGGGCCCGCAGGGTGGCACTCGTGGATCCGAGCGAGGATCTCGGCCTTGCCCCAGGAGTGCTCGGCGCTCGGGCGAGGCAGCCCGAGGGCCATCCCGATCTCGGTCAACGCCTCGCCCAACCGCTGGTTGGCCGCCACGAGATCGCACTCGATCTCGTCGACCGCGCCCGCGCCCGCGCCGGTGCCGTTCGCGTCGACACCCCGACCGCTGCCCCGGTCACTGTCGGCGGCGGTCACCGTTCCCACCCCTGCTCACTCACGGCCTCGCCGCCGTCGTCGGAGCCCACCGAGCTGTCAGTGCAACCGGCGCTGGCCTCCGCGGCGTGGTCGGCTGCAGCGACCGCGGCACAGGCCTGCCGCAGCGGGTCCCCGCCGCTCTCGTCGGGGATCTCGTCGGCGCTCTCGTCGGCCAGGACCTCGACCGGGTCGGCCGGTGGGTAACCGTGCGAGCCCATCACCGGGCACAGCGGCTCCCCGTCCGGGTGGCAGTAGCCGGGCGTCTCCTCGCCCAGCGCCTCATACGGGGTCAACGCGGTCGGGGCCTGCTCGACGGCGTCCTCCCCGCACTCCGGGCAGACCAGGCCGACCACCTCCCGCGAGTCCGACCGGGCACCGGCTGCGGTCTGCGACGTGAGGTCGGTGCATTCCACGGGGAGGGGGCCGCCGTGACTGGTGCCCTCACCGGTGTCCTCACCGGTCGCGGCCCCATCGCGGGCGGTCAGCGCCGTCGTGTCCCCGTTCAGTACGGTGTGCAGCTGATCGAGCGGGGTATCGAGCACGGTGCGGTAGGCCTGAGCGACCTCGTCGCTCATGTCCCCGGTGTCGACCAGGGTCGTGATGTCGTCGGGGTCGAGCTCGGCGAGGGTCTCGTCGATGATCTCGGTGCTGTTCAGGTGCGCCCGGGCTGGGTCCTCGGCGCGGAAGTCGGCCATCACCGCGGCGATCGCGGCGGCCAGGTCCTCGGCGGGCTGCGGAGTCGTGTGCTCGCTCATGACGGGTGTCCCCTTCCGGCGCGCTGGCCGGGTTGATGGCTGTGGCTGGTGGGTGGTCAGGAGAGGGCCGGGATGGCAGCCGGGGTGTGCTGGCCCGGCTGCCGTGCCCGGACAAGGCAGGGGGTGGGTGATGCGGTTGGTCAGTCGCGCCCGTCGCTGTCGGTGCTGCTGTCGGCCTCGCCTGCGCCGTCCTCGGCGCCGTCGGTGTCCCCGTCGTCGCGGTCGTAGGCGCGCTCGCCGGTCTGGGCGGCCTCGGCGGCGGCGTCGGCCGCGTCGACCGCGGCGCGGGCCTGGTCGAGCGCGTCGCTCGGGGCCTGGTCGCAGATCGGCTGACCGACCGGTGGGATCTCGGCGAGCCCGTCGGTGAGCCGGTCGTAGCCCAGCCCGTAACGGTGATCCAGGTCGTGCACGACGCGCTCGGTGTCGTTGAACATGCGTTTCCTCCTCCGTTGGCCGCCGTGGACACCCGGGTCGGCGCCGACGGCGGAACTCGTCTGCTCGTGCGTGGGTTCGTGCTCGCGACAGGGACCTGCCTGCCGGCGTCGCCCCGGGTCGCCGCATGGGCGCCATCGGCGGGCGCTGGCGGGCGCTCCCTCGGGGCGGTGGGCGGTCAGCCGTTGCTGTCCGCGGCGGTATCGCCGTCGGTGTCGGTCTGCTGCGCCGCCCCGGCATCGGTGTGCTGGCTGGTCTCGGCCTGGGCGGCGGCGTGTGCGGCGTCGGCGACCGACTCACCGGCGCGGTCGAGCGGATCGGGCAGCTCGTCGGTGCCGGTGACCGGGTGGCCGTTGTCGGTGAGGATCGCGGCCAGGTCGTGGGCGTCCAAGCCCCACTGGTGCACCGAGCACCCGACCTGCTCGGACACCTCATCCAGGTAGCGGCCCACCATCGCCTCGCCCTCGGACCGGGTGCAGCCGATGTGCTCGGCGATCTGCCGGGCCGCCGACACCGCCGTGCACGGCTCCAACGCGTTGACGTCGACCACATGTAGGTCCGGGCGACCCGACGCCAGGTGCGGGATGCTCACCTCGACCACTCCGCCCCGGCCGACTCGACGACATCCCCGGCGTAGGCCTGGTCGTGGTCGACGTCGTGTTCGGTGCCCTCCTCGGCGTCGGCCTCGATACCGACCGCTCGCTCGGTCCCCCCGACGCTCACCTCGGCCCGGGCAGCCACCTCGGCCCAACCGGCAGCGGTGACCGACGCGTGGGCGTGATCGAGCGGGTCCATCCCGCTACCGGGGTCTCCGGCTACTTCCTCAGCGACAGCGCGGGCCGCAGCATCATCGGGCCCGTCGCCGGTCTCGTCGACGCCCGGATCCGCGGTGGCCGCATCACCGCCGCTGTCCGGCTCGGGCTGCGGGCCCGCCGCGCCCCCGACTTCGGCCCCGCCGTCCCCGTCGTCGTCCTCGCGGTCGGTGTCGCCGCCGGTGTCGCGGCCGGTGTGGTGGGGGTGATGGTCGGTGTCCCACCACACGACCCGCAACGCGGCAAGCCGGTCCTGGTCACCCGCAGCGCTCGCCTGTTCGATCTCGGCGAGCACCTGCGGTGGGGTGTCCGGGCGCAGCTCGTCGGTCCACCGGCCCGCCGCGGCCCGGAAGCCCTCGGCGTCGGTGTCGGAGAGGAACCCGTAGTGGTGCTGGGCCTCGACGATGTCCAGGAACGCCTCCCGGGCCCGGACCGCGCCGGTGCCGGTGGCCTGCGCGATCTGCGACCAAGAGGCCCCGGCCTCCCGCGCGGCCCGCACCGTCAACCACTCCACGCTGCACAACTCGCGCGCCAACTCGTGCTGCGCGCCCAACGCGTCCAGCGCATCGACCTCGCGTTCGGCCTCCGCGATGGCGCGCAGCGTCTCGGCCCGCCGCGCGTCGCCCTCGGCGGCGGCCTCGGCGGCGAACCGGGTGAACAGCGACCGCGTCGACCACGCCTCGAACACGGCCAACAACTCCTGCGCCGTCCTACCGGTCCGCGACCAACCCGACCGACGCGGCTGATCCGACTGCCCGGCCATCACGCACCACCCGCCGGCTGACCCGCCGACCCCCCGACCGGGTGGACGGGGTCCGCGGCGGAGTCGCAGTCCCCGCAGATCACCACCCCAGCAGCACGCCCGACCACCTCGACGGCCTCAACCAGATCGCCGCAGAAGCTGCACCGCTCCCGCACCACCCGACCAGCCACCATCACAGACCCCGACCACACGGCACCGAGCAGGTCCTGGCGCTCCCACCGGTGCCGCGCCACCCACCCACGCACCGCCGCGCGGGCCTGCACACCCATCGTGTGCAGCCGCCCCAGCCACACCCGCCGGGCGGCCTGAGTCTGCAGCCAGGTCAGCTCCCCCGCCGCCCACCGCCGCGCGCGGGCCAGCTCGCGGACATCCGCGCGGCGCCAGACGGCCTCGGCGCGGCCGATCACCGGGGCCAGGCCGCGGCGGATCACCACCACCTGACCGGCGGGCAGGTTCGCGATCTGCGCCGGCGCCAACACCGGCACCTTGCGCACCGACCGCGACGCGACCCGCCCGTGCAGGTCGGTGGTCAGCACGTTCTCATCCCGCTCACCCGCGAGGGTGGACCAGAACTCCAGATCCGCCCGGTCCCGGGTGCCCCCGAACACCAGCACGGCGCCGGTGTTGTTCAGGATCGTCGCCGCATCGTGCTCCCCGTAGCGGGCCAGCAGCTGGGCGCGGGACTGGAAACAGGCCACGATCGTCACCCCACGCCCACCCATGTCCGCCGTCCACGACTGCAACGGCACCGGGCTGATCAGGGCGGCCTCGTCCAAGAACAGACCCAGCGGCGGGTCGAGCCTGCCGGCGGGCTGGAACGCGGCCAAGCGGCGGGCCTCCCGGGCGATGTGCCCCGTCAGCGCCGTGACCAGGGGCGCGGCCTGGGTCTCCTCCGCCCCCAGCAAGTACAGCGTCGCGCGCGAACGCAACACCTCACCGACGTCCAGCGAGCGTCCCGGGGCGGCGGCGGCGGACGCGGCCGGGGAGGTCAGCCACCCCAGCGCGGGCATGATCGTCGAGGTGATCGACGTGCGGGTGCGCTCGTTGGTGGTGACGAACTGGAGCACGTCCTGCTCGAACGCCGGCTCCGAGGACTTCCGCAGCAGGGCGACGACCTCCCGGCCGGCCCGCTCCGGGTCGGCCACCCACGCCAACACGTCGCGCATCAGCCTGCCGCCGAGCGCGGCGGCGTGCAGCAACGCGGCCAGCACCCGGCGCGCCTGCGCCTCCCAGTACTCCCGATCACCGGACCCGCCGCGGGCCCCGGCGGCGAGCAGGTCCGTGGCGCGCTCGGCGGCGGTGATCGGGTCGGTGCACCCGGTCAACGGATCGAACGTGACCGTCGAGGGGAGTCCGGCCAGACCGACGGCGTTGAACACGAACACCGGACCCCGCCCGGCCCGCAGCTCATGGGTCACCTCGTACAGGTCGGTGCGAGTGCTCGTGACCAGGGCGGCGCCGGGGGCGTCGATGATCCGCCCCGCCAACCACGCCGACTTCCCCACCCGCGGACCACCGAAGGCCACGACGACGTCCTCGACCGCCGCCCACACCCGCAACCACCCGGTCCGGCACAGCAGCACCCCGACCTCCACGACCGGCAACCGCCACCGCTCCCACCGCGACAACCCCGACAGCGACGGACGGACGGTGGCGGCCTTGCGCCGCATCGCCGGACCACTGGCCCCACGCAGGATGTCGACCGGGGACGCCACCCCGGCCTTGCGCCGGGCCCGGGCGCCCCACCGGGTCACCGTCGCCGCGGTCCGCCCCCAGCGCAGCCACAACCCCACCCCCACGACCGCGGCTGCGAAGACCAGTACCGGCCATGACAGCCGTTGCAGCAGCGCCCAGCCCGGCAGCAGCGCCAGCCCTGCCGCTGCGGTGGCGATCAGCCGGGCACCGCGGCGCCACATCACCCCGGACACGACCACCAGCGCGAGCAGGACGACGAGCAGCGCGATCACCGCTGCCACCTCCCACCGGTGCCGGAGTGGGCGGGGCGGTGGGTGCCGGTGCGGCAGGCGCCGCAGTGCTGACCCAGCGCGCAGGTCATGCACTCGCACGAGCACACCAACCTCCACCCACCCAGCAGCAGGCCCAGCACCACCATGGCCAGCCCGACCGCCCGGACCGAGCGGCACGCCGCCGCCCAGCGCTGCGCGGTGCGCACACTGACCTCGCAGCGCCGCGCCACCTCACGCGGCGCCCGCCCGGACGCGAGCAACGCCCGCCCCGCGGCCTCGACCTCACCGCCGGTGCCGACCCGGGCGATCTCCTCGACGTCCACGTCGCACGTCCGCACCCACCGCGTGCGGCCCTGGCGGTGGGCCAGGCGCCGCCGCTCGTGCTCGGTCAGCCCGCCAGCGATCCCGTAGGGCATCCGAACCAGGGCCTCAGCCAGGCACTGCGCGCGCACCGGACAGCGGTCGCAGACGGCCTTGGCCACGCTTACCTGCTCGTCGCAGGCCGGGCCGGACTCCGTCGACGGGACGAACAGCTCCGGGTCCACGTCCTGACACGCAGCCCACTGGCGCCAGTCCAACCCCGCACGGCCGCCGTCGTCCCTGCTGGTCGGGGCGCTCATCCGACCGCTCCCGAACCCTCGACCCGCTGCACCACACCCGTCCCGTCAGCCGCGTCCGCGCCGCCGTCGGTCAGCGCCGGACTCGCGGCGTGATCAACGGCGGACAGGAAGGCCGAAAGTGCCTGGGGCAGCCCGGCACCGGCCGGCGTGGCGATGAACAGCACGATCGCGATCAGCGAGAAGATCACCGCACCGGCCGCCACCCGCGTCTTGGCGCAGATGACCGCGCCCACGATCGCGAAGAAGATCAGCACTCCGACGCTGTCCACGGGTCAGCCCTCCGCCCCGCGCTGGACCACGACGAAGTCGGCGTCGGCCAGGTCGACGGTCCCGCCCGCGGCCACCGCGGCGTCCGCCATCGCCTCGATCGCCTTCGCCGGCACTATCAGCCGGCCCCGGATGCGGATCGCCGGGAACTCACCATCGCGAATGGCGCGGTACAGCGTGACCGGTGCTGTGCCGATCAGCCGAGCCGCCTGAGCCACGCTGTAGAACCGCGGCTCCTCGCCTCCGTTCTCGATCTTCGGACGTTCCTCCATCTGTGTCTCCTCCGTGAAACCACGGCTCCCTGTGAGCCTCCACGGCTAGCCTCAGGGCGGTTCAGGACAAGGACCCGGAAGAAAATTCCGGGGTCGTTCCTCGGACTCGGGGGAGGTTGATCGGCATGCGCGGGATGACCGAGAAGATGACCATCGGCGAGCGGATCGCCTTCTACCGACGGCGGCGCGGGCAGTCGCAGCTGGTGCTCGCCGGCCTCGTCGGCCGTACGGAGGACTGGCTCAGCCGGGTCGAGAACAACCGCATTGAGCTGGACAGACTGTCCGTGATCAGGCGCATCGCCGAGGCGCTGGACGTGACCATCGGCGATCTTGTCGGCGAGCCGACGCTGCTCGACTGGACCTCCGACAGCGGCGTCCGGACGGTCCCCGCCCTGCGCGCCGTCCTCATGGACTACAGCCAACTCACCCCGCTACTCGCGGTCGCAACGCCCGATGGAGAACCACCGAGCCTCGACGCTGTCGAGCGCGACGTCTCCCAGGTATTCGACGCCTACCAGTCGAGCCGGTACGGCTATGTCGCCGGCCGCGCGCCCCTTGTGCTGTCCGATGCGCTGCACGCGGTCAGCACCATTGACGCATCCGATTCAAATCGCGCGCACGCATTGCTGGCGCTCGCTTACCAGTCCGCGGTCTCGGTGCTCACCAAGCTCGGCGAGACGGACCTGGCGTGGATCGCGTCCGAGCGCGGGCTCGCGGCGGCGCAGCAGGCGGACAACGCCGTCGTGCTCGGCTCGCTATTCCGATCGGTGGCTCACGCGCTGCACTCGACCGGCCGCTTCGCCGCCAGCGTCCAGCTCACCGAGGCCGCCGCCAGCGTCCTGGAGCCGCACCTCAGCTCCCGCGCGGACGACGCGCTGCTGTCGGTCTACGGCACGCTCTTCCTGAACGGCGCCGTGGCTGCTGCGCGGGCCGACGACCGCGGGTCCGTCACCTCGTTCCTCCGCGAGGCGCACGACAGCGCGAGCCAGCTCGGCCGGGACGCCAACGCGATGTGGACCGCCTTCGGACCGACGAACGTCGCCATCCACCGGATGACCACGGCTATGGAGCTGGGCGACGTCCAGGTCGCGGTCGACCTCGCGCCACGCATCGAGACCACCGGCCTTCCCACCGAGCGGCGCGTCCGGCACGCCATCGAGACTGCTCGCGCCTACACCGCTCGCAACCGCAGAGACGACGCGCTCGCCGTCCTGCTTGATGCTGAGCAGCTGGCGCCCGAGCAGATTCGGCACCATGCCATCAGCCGACAGCTGGTGCTGAACTGGATCCGGACTGCGCGCGGGCCGCGCAGCATCGCCCTGGAGCAGCTCGCACAGCGCCTGCACCTGACCTGAGGCTCGGCCGTACGCTCTACCGGTGACCGATCCGAGCGACACCTTCGCGACTCCCCGGGTCGCCGCCGGCGCGCTGTTCTTCGACGACGACGGGCGCGTCCTCCTCGTTCATCCAACCTACAAGGACACCTGGGACGTTCCCGGTGGCTATGTCGAACGCGGCGAGTCGCCGGCCGCGGCGTGCCGTCGAGAGGTCGCCGAAGAGCTACGGCTCGATCGTATGCCGCGCCGCCTACTCTCTGTCGACTGGGCGCCGAGCGAGGCCGAGGGCGACAAGCTCTTGTTCCTCTTCGATTGCGGCCCTCTTGGTGACGACGAGCACCGGATTCAGCTAGATGGCAAGGAGTTGGACAAGTGGCAGTGGGTTCACCGCGATGAACTAGACAACTTTGTCCTGAGCCGAATCTCAGAGCGCATTCGCTCGACAGTCGATAGCCAGTCCGCGTACTTGGAACATGGCCGCCCGCCTCGGTCGTCAAACTGACAGCATCGGACCGGTCCACCTAGAGTTCGGCAATATCAACTTTGGTCAATTCAGAATCTGACGTATGCGCCAACGTTCTCTGCGAAATTGCATTCCGTTTTACTCAACGACGAATCACCGGTGCTTGCGCACCGTCGCACTGGTTGTTACTACAGTGCTGCAACTCATTCAATGCGTAAATCGGAAGACGAGTCCTCTGCACGTAAATCAGAAGCCTGAGGACGAACTCGTATTTTTGAGGGTGTGGCACCCCTGTCAAGCCTGGAAGCATCAATGTAGCCCATAAGAACTGCCCTCAGAACTGCCGAGTGAGTGAAGGAGTCCTTGATCTTATCTGCCGCAATTAAACGCATTACATCGTCAAGTTCGTACCAGGAGAACTTCTTAATCTCCGCGGTGTCTCTTGGACTCGACGGCTGATTGCGACCAATCAAGACAACATAGAGGATTGGCTCAGCAGCCAGGAGCCCGTTGTTGGGCCAAACAGAACCTATGCGACGCAAGCTATCGACCTTATCGTCGAACTGAATTCCTGTCTCTTCAACGAGTTCTCGAACAGCGTCCTCGGCCGAGGTGGCAGAATCACCACCAAACCCTCTTGGAATCTCCAAACTGTCACACTTGATCGGACGTCGCCGATTTGTCACGAGCCCAATCCGGTCGCCAGAAATTGGAAGAATGGCTACACCGGGAATGCCGCCGCTTTCTACTATTCGAATAAATCCTGCTCCTCCGCTCTCGTCTGGGTCGATAAAAATCTGAACCCACGGATCATGCGAGAATGCGGGGGATTCCACAGCAGGAGAGCCATCATCTGTCACATGATGCATCGTAGCAGAAGGCGCTCCACGTTCGAGATCTTGCGAGCTTAACTACCGCACCTTCACTCGATGATTACGCGTTGCGGCGGCGCCAATCCATTGCGTCGCCAACGGCGGCCCGAGCTATCAATGAAGACAACAAGCGGCTGCGTGAAGTCCTCCTCGCCGGGTAGCGTCTCGAAGGTATAGTGAACCTTTTCTCCCGGGCCTAGACGTCTAATGCTTTCGCCTAGACCCAGTGCGTCTGACCGACTCAGGAGGCGCGCTCCACTTTGGGAACTTAGTCGTACGTCAAAGATGGACCCGTCGCCGTCGTTTGAGACGCACACTTGAGCTCGCCCCCCTCCGGAGGGTTCCGTAACGACAGATACCACCGATGCAAGCGCCTGCTCGGCCTGCTGACGATCGGCTATTGCCGTCTCTCGATCTTCGCGCCAGCGCCCGCTTTCCCGCTTTAGCGTCAGAGCTGCAACAATAAATGCCCCACCAGCGATGAGGGAGCCGCACGCTCCAGCAATAGCTGACACTGAGTCCCAGTCAATCGACACACTGCAATCATGCCGCTTAGTCGTGTCAAACGCTAGACTGGAACCCCACACTTCCTACAACTTCGAGCAGGCCAATTCCTTACCCGCACGTGCTTCTGCTGGCGTACCGTGGCGTGCCCATCCGTGATGTATCGTGGAGTAACAAAGTATTCCACATTCAGACTAAAACATCACCCAGATGGCCCACGACAGCCCTCATGACGGTTACTACGAGCTATTTAACCATGGTTGCTAGCGCATAGAAGTGACGGTAGCCTTCTCGGACTCTCCATTGATCTGCACCTCACTATTGCGGAGGCTCCATGACGGAGTACGGCGAAGACCAAGGTGTCCACTTTGAGAAGATCGAGCCCCAGAACCTTGACGAGGTCGCCGTTGTAGCGCAGTGCCTCGATAATCAATGGGTTCCACGGGAGCTTCTTAAAGACATGACAGGGAAGGGCTCATCGCTTGAAGATGTCGCAGCCGAGCGGTCCGAACTGGTCCGAGCTGAATACTTGCGAGCTCTTTTAACCGCAAAACAGGTTGTCGTTAATCGAGCCTTCCTGTACAACAACCACGCAATTATTCAGGACTTCGCTCAAGATGGTCCTGCCCGCAAAGCGTTCGTCAAACTCCTCCATAACAGAGCAATCATCCCGTACTTCTACAAAGAAGAGTCGCCAGTCCAGCGCACTAGGGAAGTCCAGACGGTTCGCGGAGGATTTGAGGCGTGGACGAGCGCCTGCCTAGAGGCTGAAGAGATTTCGTGTTTGCGGCTATCTTGGTTCGAAAATCGGAATGCTGACCTCACGGAAAAGCTCGGTCTGAGCTTTCACCACTTTGCCCTTACCGTACCCGGGCGGGCGATGAGAGGAGGGGGGGCAGAGTTCTCACGACACCTCGGCTTTCCTGAAGCAGATATACCGGAATTTCGAGCCGTGCTCCGAAAAGTCCAGGAGTTCGCGATTAAGATTGAAACCGAGAAGGAGCGCGGGGTTACTCGACAAGAACTGTACGTGAAGTTCATAACCCCTGAAGGGGATGATCCAACATTGGGTCGATGCGACAACACAAAGCCATTCGCTGCAGAGCTCAAGCAATTATTCGATCTCCAGTACAATACTGGGCTACCCGAGTTTCTCGATCGCCTGCCATTAAGGCCAGCCGACACGCTCCACCGATCCGCCCTACGCGAATCGGTCCCAGAGCGCAGGTCAAGCAACGTTGTCGACCCAGGCGACCTGGAGCGTACGCTAAAGACCCGAATTGCATTCGATACGCTTTCTGAGAAACTAAACCCTCTTCAAACAGCGTCGCTGCTGGATCTGGGAATTCAAGAAATTGCACGTGTTCGACTCTCGACCGAGTGGGAGGAGTACATCAGGCAGTTGAATCGCTTGGTAGTGATGAGGGATCCCGCCCAGTTCGGACTGTATGCCCAGAATATTATCGAAAGCTACGGCGCCGTCCTTCGACGACTCGGCGAGCGCAGTAGTCGTCACGCGTGGCTGACGCAGAGGCGCGCAATACTTGAGATATCCGGCGTCAAGCTGCGAGTCTGTTACGGCCGCAGACCCACGATGCAGCAGATGGGAGAGATAACGGGGGAGCAAATGAACACGATGGCAACAGTAAAGACTGTCATCGTGAACAAGCTCTCGGCTGTGCGAAGACCCGCTGAGCCCGAACTCGCAGTGGACACACTGCGGTCCTACATAGGTGATCCTCGACATTTCCTCGAGCAGCTAAAAAGTGCACTGAGTGCTGATGGTTTCGACGAATTGCCTCGCTTGCCAAATCTCGGGCGTAGCCCGGCTGGCGTTGAACAGGATGTCGAGCAACAGCAGGCTTCATGAGTTCGCTTGTCGCCCACGACATCGTCCTACCACCGCACAGGCCGCGAGAATTGTAGTGAGATCTACAGACCCCTCTTGCCGAGGTCCTGACCTCGATGCCCGGCCTCGGGTCCGGGCCGTGTTGAAGATCCAGCATCGTCGGGCGACGGCTCGACGTCCCCCGCCGTCGGCCACCTCGCCGCGTGTGTCGGTCTCGCCTCCGTGACTCGTCGTCGTTCCGGAACCTCGATAAAGGCAAACCCGCTGCCGAGGTGCAACCACGCCTTGAGCTCGGCGCAGTCTTGTCGGCTTTCGCCAGTTTGGGCGGCCCGACCAGCCGGCCTGCTGCAACCACCTCATGGAACGGCTCGTGGAACGAAGTACCGGCCGCTGGCGGCTACCACGGACAGGTCGCGCCCAAAGAAGGCTCTGGTGGGTCAGCCAAAGGCTGTCAGGATCACCTGGCCACCCGGCCTCCGGAGGCGGGAGCGCAGGTTCGAATCCTGCCGGGGGCACCCAGGTCAGGCGGCTGGTCCAAGCAGGTGGACCAGCTCGCATGGGGCCATACGTGGTGCGAGTCGTCCTAGCCTCGCACCATGACGAGTGCCCGCAAGTCGTCGGAACGGCAGCGCGGCGAGATCGAGAAGCTCGCCAGTGGTTCCCTGCGCGTGAAGGTCTACGCGGGCGTCGACCCGCTGTCGGGCAAGCGGCACTACCTGACCGAGACCGTGCCGGCCGGGCCGCGCGCCCTCGCCGAGGCGAAGAAGGCGCGAACGCGCCTCATCGGTCAGGTAGACGAGCAGCGCAGCCCGCCGCTCGCGTCGCCGGTCGGCCCGATGCTGCGCGGCCCGTCGTTGGCGACGCCGGTACCGCCTGTCGCGTCCGAAGTCGTCGCGGCCACCGTTGCGCCCGTCGGCGCCTCGGCCCCGGCGGCTCACGGCCGTCCACCGATCATCCGGGCGACCTCGCGGCTGATCCGCCGCGCGGCCGCGATCGCGGCCACGTCCACGACCGCGCCGGACACAGCCGCCTCGGCGGCCAGCTGGTCCAGCGCCACCGCGGGAATCACGTACCGGCCCCGCACCCGCACCGCCGGAAAGGCATCGGCAGCGATCGCTCGGTAGATCGTCGCCCGGTTCACCCGCAACAGCCGGGCGACCTCGGCGACCGTGTAGAAGCTCGGCCGCTCCTCTGCGGCGTTCGCTGTGGAACTCGTCGTTTGCACTTTGATTGGTTCCTCTCTCGGTGCGACTCGCGGGATTGCGAACCGCGCACACCGAGTAAGGACCCAGCCCTACGAAACTCCTACGCCAGGCTTGACATAGCTTATTCTCGTACAGAATCTTCGCATGTCAGGACCGATGCAGCTCATCCCGATATTCTGGAAAAGAATATCGACGCTTCAGATAATCCGTGGAAGGATGTTGATCTTCTGCAGGCGTTCGACTCTCCCGCAGCTCAGCCGGGCAGGGCTCAGCCCGTCGTCACCGCGCGGGACTCAGCGGGAGGCGGTGTCGGACCCGCCAGATGTAGGACCGCTCGTGCCGGGTCAGGGCGACGAGGACGCAGTCGCGGACGTGCACGGTGACGCGATCGAGTTTCCGCAGCTCGCGGACCTGCTCGATAATGGGCCGAGCGTCGGTCGTTCGGTTGCAGTAGGCGATGCCGACGTGCGGGCGGAACCGGCCCGCCGCGTCGGAATCGGCCGGATACCCGGCGTCGTGGGTTGCCCGCACCAGGGCCGTCCGAACGTCGTCGATCGCGGCTCGCGGTGAGGCGCTGAAACTCAACGTCACACGGATCCGGCCAACGGGCCGACCGTCACCGGCATCGCGCCGATCCCGGCCACGGCGCGGCTCGCGGCCGCGCGACGCGGTTCAGCCCGGCTTGGTCGATCTCGTCAGCGAATGCAACCTTTGCCAGAGTCATGTGCAGCCCGTCGGCGGCGACGGGATCGAAGTGCTCGCCGGCCACGACCTGTTGGCAGCGGCTCGCCAGTTTTCGCACCTCGGGGTGGCCGGTGAAATCGAGGTACCAGTAGTAGGCAGTCCGGCCCGGTGGCCAATCGGGCCGGTCCCAGTGGCTTTCCATGCGCTCCAGCGCGGCGAAGGCCGACCAGTCGGCGTCGATGGGGTCGAGGTCTAGTCGGTGTCTGAACGACACTCGACCACCCCGCCCCGCTCCGTCCGTAGGCGTTGTGTGACGGCCCGGACCAGCTCGTGCGCATCCGCGACCGCGGGGATGCCGCGCCACTCGCCCGTGGCCCGCACGAAGCTCCGGCTGCGCTGCACAACCGACGCGATCGGCAACGAGCTCGGCGGCCCGGCTCGGGCTGGACGAGGGCAAGCGCCGTGACCGCACCACCGCTCGAAGCGAACACCGCGGCCGGTCCGGCGTCGACGTGGGCGATGAGGCGGACGAGGTCGTCCGCCCGGAGCTCGGTCGAGTCCTGGTCGGGATCGTCGAGCGGGCTGCGCTTCATGCCACGGGGGTCGGTGGTGACCACGGTGTGGTCCGCGGCGAGCAGGTCGGCGAGCGGCGCGAACGATTCCGCGTGCATCGGGGCGCCTGCGAGCACCACGAGCGGGCCGGTGCCGCGCACCTCGTAGTACAGGTGTGCGCCCGGGACGGTGAGGGTCGGCATCGTGTTCCTCCTGGGAGGTCGGTGGATCGGGTCAGGAGACGAGTCGCACGCGATGGCCCGGAATCATCGCTCCACGCGGTCACGGCCGGGGAGCTTGGCGGGGTTGAGCACCGCGTCGATCTCCCGCAATCGGCCGTCGGCCGGGTCGATGTCGAAGGAGAAGACCAGGAACGGCCGCCCGTCCGTGGTGATCAGGGCGCCAGGGCCGCCGTTCACGGGGATGATCTCGACGCCGAGGTGCGGTGGCCAGAACGGGACCACGGAGACGAAGTACTCGGCCACCTCGCGGGCTCCGCGCACGGGCTGCCTGGGCGTCTCCGATCTGCCGTCCGCGTCGGCGACGAACGCGACGTCGGGGGCGAGGACGGAGAGCAGCGCGGCGAGGTCACCGCCGATCGCCGCGGCCAGGAACCGTTCGGTCACCTCGCGGTGCTCCGCGGGGGTGGCCGCCCGGCGCGGCCGGCGGGCATCGACGTGCCGGCGCGCCCGGTACGCGAGCTGGCGGACGGCGCGCTCCGTGCGGCCGGTCATCTCCGCGATCTCGGCGTGGGAGAACCCGAACGCCTCGCGCAGGACGAAGACCGCGCGTTCGACCGGGGTGAGCGACTCCAGCACGACGAGCAGGCCCATCGACAGCGACTCGGTCAGCTCGGTGCTCTCCTCGGCCCCCGGCGACGTGAGGAGGGGCTCCGGCAGCCACGGACCGACGTACGCCTCGCGCCTGGCCTTCACCCGCCGGAGCTGGTCCAGCGCCAGCCGCGTGACCAGCCGGAACAGGTACGCGCGCGGCTCGTCCACCTCGTCGCGGTCGATCCGGTTCCAACGCAGCCACGCCTCCTGCAGCACGTCCTCCGCGTCCGCCCGGGTGCCGAGCATCCGGTACGCCGCCCCGAAGAGCACCTGCCGATGGCCCTCGAAGACCGGGTCGCTCGTCACACCACGACGTCTACCACCACCGGGCGTGTGACGTTCGGGAGCCGCCGCGCGTCGTGTGGTCGAAACCCACAGGGAGGACACCCATGACCTCGTCCACAGTCGACGTCAACCGGAACCTGGTGCTGGATCTCTTCGCCCTGCTCGACGCAGACGACCTCGACGGCGCCCTCGCGCTGCTGCACCCGGACTTCGTCTCGCACAACCCGAGGGTGGCCCACGATCCCGCCACGGCCACCGGGCTGCAGGCCTTCGGCGACTTCTTCCGCACACCCGCGGGAAAGGCGCTGCTGGAGGCCGGCACGGACGTCCGGCGGATCATCGCCGACGACCCCCTGGTCGCCGTCCACAACCGCATCGCCCTGCCGACGGGTGACGTCGCCGCCGTCGACATCCTGCGCATCCAGGACGGTCTCGTGGTCGAGCACTGGGACGTCGTGCAGCCGGTTCCCGAGGAGCCCGCGAACCCGCACGGCATGTTCTGAGCCGCATCCCCGACGCCCGGGCTTCAATTGCCGCATGAAGGCATACGGCTTCACGCAGTACGGCGGCCCTGAGAACGAGGCGCTCCTCGACCTCCCGGTGCCCGAGGCCGGGCCGGGCGAGCTCCTCGGTCATCCCGGACGGGTAGAACAGCACCTTGAAGCTCCTGGTCAGGCGGATTGATCTCAGCAATCGCCCGTCTACCAGGAGCTCCACCCATTTGTGGTCACGCCACGCCGCGCACCCGCTGACCAGGCCGAGCCAGGTTGGCAAGGGTTCACTAGATGCATTAGATGTAGGTCCTCTGACTTGACCCGCGCGGTCCGGCGGGGGCCGGCCGGAGGCCGAACGCCCCGTCGTACCGCTCATGCGGGTCATCGGGCATAGCCCTGACAGCGGCGGCGCAGGCGCTGCCTTGAACAAGTAGAGAAGGCTTCAACACAGTTGGCTGGTCACCGTGTCGGCACTCGGCGGGGCTGGGCCACATACCAGGATCGACGGGGCGCCGCGGGCAACTTGGCACAGCTCATGACGGATGGCACGCCGATGGCTCGGGGCCCGGGAGCCGCCCAAAGGTCGTGACAACTGACGGTGCCCTGCATGCAACCCGACGTGCAACTCGACGGCGAGACGGGCCACAGAGTGGATATAGGCGGGCACAGGGTCCGGGCGGAGGCACCGCGCCACGCTCGTAGTCGCCCATAGGGATCGAGGGCAGGGGACGCGCGATCGAGCTGCCGAACTTCTCGAACACGCACGCGCTACGCCGTTCGAGCGTCCATCAACTGGCTGATCTTCTCCAGCGGCATGGTGCGGCTCGTGGTGCGAACCAGGGTTGAACGTGGTCGGTTGGAGCCGAACCAGCGATGCCGGACGGAACATTATTGCAGGTAGTCGACTTGAGCGACGGCGAAGCGGACCCTCCGGAGGCGGGAGCGCAGGTTCGAATCCTGCCGGGGGCACCCTCGCGGTGACCACACGACACGGCCCCTCATCTGCTGGAACAGGATGAGGGACCGATCTCGTGGCCGTCCGCGTCGCTCCGGACGCGGCTCCGTCGGTCAGTCCTCGCCGCGGGCGTACCGGATCGCGTCGCGGATGGCGTCGAGGTCCACGTCGGAGTTCGGGTCGGCCTCCTTCGCCTCGACGAACTGCCACATGAGGTCCTCGGTCGTGGTCCGGCGGGACAACGCGACGAGCTCGCCGCGGACGTACTCGCTGACCGGAACTCCCGTCGCGGCCGCACGCAGGCACAGCGTGTCCCAGGCCTCGGCCGGTAGGGCGTAGGCGTTCGCCAGCGCCGTCGCGTCCCGGTCGATCTCCGGTGGGGGGAGGCGGCGGGTGGGGTTCTCCCGGGCGAAGTCCACCACGTTGTCGATGGGGGCCCGCTCGGTCGCCAGGGTGATCAGCTCGTGCCGGATGTGCTCGGTGACCGACGCGGCGCCCGTCCGACGGGCGCGTCGGTGGAAGAAGTCCGCGGTGTCGGGGGGAAGATCCTCGATGAGGACGGAAACCATCCGGGCATGCTAGGGGCGCGGTGCGGATCGTCGGTGAGCGTGTCGATCGGGTGGCGGCCATCCGCCAGTGCCCACCCGCTACCGGCCGATGCCGAGCCGGAAGACCTGCAGCACGTGCCGCCAGAGCGGGATCCGGTCGCCGTTCCGGTACCTCCGGTCGGGGATGCGCTCGTGTAGCGGTGGGCGCGGCCGCCCCCGGGCACCCGCTCGGCCATCCCGGCCGTCTCCAGCTGCCGGGCCACCACGCTCCCCGCGGCCTTGCCGACCCGAGCACCGCGGCCAGGTCGGTGAGCGTCGACGAGCCCCGCGGCGGCATCAGCCGCCCGCCCGCGACCGGACGGGGATCCGCACCCGGAGCACCGTCTCCCCCGGCCGGGCGTCGATCTCGATCCCGCCGCCGTGGCGGTCGACCACGATGCGGCGGGCGGTGTCGAGACCGAGGCCGGTGCCCTTGCCGACCTCCTTGGTGGTGAAGAAGGCCTCGAAGGCGCGGGCCGCCACGTCCGGCGCCATCCCCGGTCCGGTGTCGGAGATCTCGACGACGACGTCGGCGCCTTCGGACCGGGTCTCGATCCGCAGCGTGCCCGAGCCGTCCATCGCGTCGAGCGCATTGTCGACGAGGTTCGTCCACACCTGGTTGAGCTCGCCGGCGTACGCCTCGATCCGGGGGACGGCGGCGCCGTAGCGGCGCACGACCTGGATCCCGGGTCCCGTCTTGTGGCCGAGCATGACCAGGGTGCTCTCCAGCCCCTCCTGGACGTCGACGTGCTGCAGCGAGGCGCGGTCCATCTGGGAGTAGGACTTGACCGCGGCGACGAGCTCGGACACCCGGCGGGTCGAGTCCTTCACCTCCGCGAGCAGGGCCGCCACGGACAGCGTGCTCGCGACCCACTCCAGGCCCGGCGCGAGCGTCGGTCCGGCGAGCACCTCGGCGGCCCGGTCGCACCACGCCTGGTCGACACCGGCGGCGGCGAGCGCCGGCGCGATCATCCAGTCGCGGTCGACGTCGTGGTCGGCGAGCCAGTCGGTCAGGGCGTCCTCGTGATCGGCCATGGCCAGCGGACCGAGGGCCTCGGCCGGTGGCGCGATCTCGCGGCGCAGCGCCTCGATCGCACCGAACTGCGCGCCCGACACCCCGCCGTCGACGAGCCGGACCACCGACGAGACCAGCGCACCGGTCGCCTCCTCCAGCGCGGCCGACGCCCTGGCCGCGGCGGCCGCCGGGTTGTTGATCTCGTGGGCGAGACCGGCGGCGAGCGTGCCCAGGGTGAGCAGGGAGGCGCGCTGGCGCGCCGTCGACTCGATCGCGCGCGCGGTGCCGAACACCCCTTCCACCAGGTGGGCGCCGAACGGGAACCACGCGCTGGTCCGGTCGCGCAGCACGTCGGCGGGCACCCGCAGCAGCCACCCGTCGAGCGCGCCGCGCCCGGTCGCGAGGTAGACGCCGTGCTGGTCCCACGCCCGGAACCCGCCCGCCCACCGGCCCGGCACGTCCATCCGCCCGACGACGGCGGTCTCGCGCCCGATCCGGCGCACGAGGTCGACGGCACCCTCGACGAGCACCCACCAGGAGTCGGCGGGCTCGCCCTCGCCGAACAGCGCGACGCCCGGCGTGATGCGCACCTCCGCGCCGGCGGCGGCCAGCTCGACGAGCTGGGCGTCGGTCAGGCCGTCGAAGAGGGGCAGGGCGCGCAGGCTCGGCAGGTCCACGTGATCTAGGTCGTCGGGGTGCCACCAGCCGTTGCGCGACGGTCGGTGGCCCCGGCCTCAGCCGACGTAGGCCGCCAGGTGCTCCCCGGTGAGCGTGGAGCGGTCGGCCACGAGCTGGGCCGGCGTGCCCTCGAAGACGACCAGGCCGCCGTCGTGCCCCGCACCCGGCCCCAGGTCGATGATCCAGTCGGCGTGCGCCATGACCGCCTGGTGGTGCTCGATGACGATGACCGACTTGCCGGAGTCGACGAGCCGGTCGAGCAGGCCGAGCAGGTTCTCGACGTCGGCCAGGTGCAGGCCGGTGGTGGGCTCGTCGAGGATGTAGACGCCGCCGTTCTCGCCCATCCGCGTGGCCAGCTTGATCCGCTGCCGCTCGCCGCCGGACAGCGTGGTCAGCGGCTGGCCGACGGTGAGGTAGCCGAGCCCGACGTCGACGAGCCGGTCGAGGATCTTGTGCGCGGCCGGCAGCTTCGCCTCGCCCGCCCGGAAGAACTCCTCGGCCGCGGCCACCGGCATCGCGAGGACCTCGCTGATGTCCTTGCCGCCGAACTTGTAGTCCAGCACCGCCGCGTCGAAGCGGCGGCCCTCGCACAGCTCGCAGGTCGTGGCGACGCCGGCCATCATGCCCAGGTCGGTGTAGATGACGCCGGCGCCGTTGCAGTTGGGGCAGGCGCCCTCGGAGTTGGCGCTGAACAGCGCCGGCTTCACGCCGTTGGCCTTCGCGAACGCCTTGCGGATCGGCTCGAGCAGCCCGGTGTAGGTGGCCGGGTTGCTGCGCCGCGAGCCGCGGATGGCGCCCTGGTCGACCGACACCACGCCGTCGCGGCCGGCCACCGAGCCGTGGATCAGCGAGCTCTTCCCCGACCCGGCCACGCCGGTGACGACCACGAGCACGCCGAGCGGGATGTCGACGTCGACGTCGCGCAGGTTGTGCGTGTTCGCGCCGCGGACCTCGAGCTTCCCCGAGGGCTCGCGCACCGACGGCTTCAGCTTCGCGCGGTCGTCCAGGTGCCGCCCGGTGAGCGTGCCGCTGGCCCGCAGGCCCTCGATCGTGCCCTCGAAGACGATCTCACCGCCCGCGGTGCCCGCGCCGGGACCGAGGTCGACGACGTGGTCGGCGATCGCGATCGCCTCCGGCTTGTGCTCGACGACGAGCACCGTGTTGCCCTTGTCGCGCAGCCGCAGCAGCAGGTCGTTCATCCGCTGGATGTCGTGCGGGTGCAGGCCGATGGTGGGCTCGTCGAAGACGTAGGTGACGTCGGTGAGGGCCGAGCCGAGGTGGCGGATCATCTTGGTGCGCTGCGCCTCGCCGCCCGACAGCGTGCCCGACGGCCGCTCCAGCGACAGGTAGCCCAGCCCGATCTGCACGAACGAGTCGAGCGTGTGCCGCAGCGTGGCCAGCAGCGGCGCCACCGACGGCTCGTCGAGGTCGCGCACCCAGGCGGCGAGGTCGCTGATCTGCATCCGGCAGGCGTCGCCGATGCTGATGCCCTTGATCTTCGACGAGCGGGCGGCCTCGTTGAGCCGGGTGCCGTCGCACTCGGGGCAGGTGGTGAACGTGGCCACCCGCTCCACGAAGGCCCGCACGTGCGGCTGCAGCGAGTCGATGTCCTTGGACAGGTACGACTTCTGGATCTGCGGGATCAGCCCCAGGTAGGTCAGGTTGATGCCCTCGACCTTGATCTTGGTCGCTTCCTTGTGCAGCAGGTCGTCGAGTTCGCGTTGGGTGTAGTCGCGGATCGGCTTGTCCGGGTCGAACCAGCCGCACCCGCGGTAGATGCGCCCGTACCAGCCCTCCATGCTGTAGCCGGGGATCGTGATCGCGCCCTCGTTGAGCGACTTGCCCGCGTCGTAGAGCGCGGCCAGGTTGATGTCGTTGACCTGGCCCCGGCCCTCGCAGCGCGGGCACATCCCGCCGGTGATGCTGAACTCCCGGCGCTCCTTGACCTGCTTGCCGTCCTTCTCGAAGGTGACCGCGCCGGCGCCGCTGATCGAGGCGACGTTGAACGAGAACGCCTGCGACGAGCCGATGTGCGGCTGCCCGAGGCGGCTGAACAGGATGCGCAGCATCGCGTTGGCGTCGGTGGCGGTGCCGACCGTGGAGCGCGGGTCGGCACCCATCCGCTCCTGGTCGACGATGATCGCGGTGGTCAGCCCGTCGAGGACGTCGACGTCGGGACGGGCCAGCGTGGGCATGAAGCCCTGCACGAAGCTGCTGTAGGTCTCGTTGATCATCCGCTGGGACTCGGCGGCGATCGTGGCGAACACCAGCGAGCTCTTCCCCGACCCGGAGACCCCGGTGAACACCGTCAGCCTGCGCTTGGGCAGTTCGACGCTCACGTCCTTGAGGTTGTTCTCGCGGGCACCGTGCACGCGGATCAGGTCGTGGGTGTCGGCGACGTGCTGCTGGGACGGCGGCGTACCCGTCCGCATGGCCGTGCTCATGGGGTCTCCAGGGGTCGGGGCGGCGGGACGGATCAGCGCACCTCGAAGATGCGGATCATGTTGCCGGCGGGGTCGCGGAACGCGCAGTCGCGCACGCCCCACGGCTGGTCGGTGGGTTCCTGAACGACCTCGGCGTCGCCGGACTGCAGCCTTTCGAACGTGCCGTCGAGGTCCTTCGTCGCCAGGTTGATGCCGGCGTAGGTGCCCTTGGCCATCATCTCGGTGATGGTCTTGCGCTCGTCGTCGGTGATGCCGGGGTCGGCGGCCGGCGGGGCCAGCACGATGGACGTGTCGGGCTGGCCGGGCGGCCCGACGGTGATCCAGTGCACCCCGCCGTACTCGACGTCGTTGCGCACCTCGAAGCCGAGGGTGTCGCGGTAGAAGGTCAGCGTGGCCTCCGGGTCCTCGTGCGGGAGGAAGGCCTGGTGGATGGTGAGGTCCATGGCGGTCACGCTAGGTGCGGCGCGGGGGCCGGTGCTTCTCGATTCCTGATCGGTCTGGTCACCTGCTTCGCCACGCACGGCGGCATCCCCGCCGCCTCCTCCGCCGCCTCCCGGCGGTAGACGCTGGGCGGCACCCCGACCAGCTCGGCGAAGCGGGTGCTGAAGGTGCCCAGCGAGGAGCACCCGACGGTGAAGCACACCTCGGTGACGCTGAGGTCGCCGCGACGCAGCAGCGCCATCGCGCGCTCGATGCGCCGCGTCATCAGGTAGGAGTACGGCGACTCGCCGTAGGCGAGCCGGAACTGGCGGCTCAGGTGCCCGGCCGACATGTTGACGCCCCTGGCGAGCGCCTCCACGTCCAACGGCTGCGCGTACTCGCGGTCGATCCGGTCGCGGACACGACGCAGCAGCGCGAGATCGCGCAGGCGCTGCGCGGCGTCGGGTCTTCCCGTCACCCGGCTCATCGTGCCACGCCAGCCGGCCCGAGCGATGCAGCCCATCCGTCCGGGGGCACGTGGCGGGCAGCGTGACCGGCTCTCGTACCTCCGGTCCCAGAAGGGCGGGTGGGCGTCGGCGGTCGGCGGCGGTGCCTGCGGGCGTGGACTGGGCCGCCGGGACGTAGGTCGCCGGGTCGGGCCCGTCGTCGCCGCGGTAGTCGAAGGGATCGCTCGTATACGCGTGCCCGGTCGGCGTCGTCCACGTGATCCGCCCGTCCGGGTGCTGGCGCACCGACCACCCCGGAGCCTCGAACGTGTATTCGATGATATCGAAGCAAGCGGGGGCCAGGCCACCATCTAACCGTTCGCCATAAGATTGGCGGTGGCTACTGATAGCCTGTGGAAGCCGTCTGCGCGCTGAACCCGAAATCGCCTCCGGCACCGCCTACTCGAATTCTCGCAAAGGAGTCGGGTAGTCAAGGGCAAGCCGACCCGAACCGCAGGCGCGCCGGCGCCGAGGAACGGAAGCGGCGCGGCAGCGGGAACCAAGCCGCCCCCGGCCACGCGCGTAGAACCAGCCCCGGACGGGAACCCCTCGCGAGCACCGACCCAGAGGGAGATCCGCATGTCGCAGCAGACCCTCGATCCCGACACCGACCACAGCCGGCGCCCCCACCGCACGCCCGTCAAGGCCATCGTCGCGATCGTCGTCGTCGGGATCGTCGCGCTCGTCGGCGTGCAGGTCCTCTCCTCGTTGCCCTCCTTCGAGCAGCGGACCGTCGACCGCAGCACCGAGCCGCTGATGGTCGCGCTGGAGGACATCTCCGAGTACCACGCGGCCACCGGCACGTTCCAGGTGCTGGTCGACGTGGAGAAGGACACCCCGTGGGTGCCCGACGCGATCAGCGGCGAGCGCACGACGCTGTTCGCCACCGGCCACGCCGACGCCCTCGTCGACTTCTCCGGGCTCGGGCCGGAGCGGATCACCGTCTCCCCCGACGGCGACGCCGTGACGATCACACTGCCGCCGCCGACCGTCGCCGCGGCCACCCTCGACCCCGCGAACAGCCGGATCGTCGACCGCGACCGGGGCCTCGCCGAGCGCATCGGGGGCGCCCTGGCCGACAACCCCGTGCAGGACGAGGAGCTCTACCTGCTCGCCACCCAGAAGCTCGACGAGGCCGCGCGGCAGAGCGACCTGCCCGCCCGGGCCGAGGAGAACACCCGGCAGATGCTCACCGCGCTGACCAGCTCGCTGGGCTTCCCGCAGGTCACCGTGACGTTCGCGGACGTCAGGTGAGGAACTCCCGCACCAGCCGCCCCGCGGTCTCCCGGCACTCCTCGAAGTAGGCGTGCCGGGCCCCGGGCAGCAGCACGAGGCGGGCGTCGGGGATGCGCTCGACGAGCAGGTGGGCGTTGGCGACCGGGTTGAACACGTCCTGGTCGCCGTGCAGGACGAGGGTCGGCGCGGTGATGTCGACGAGCGCGTCCCAGGAGTCGTGCTCGGCACTCGCGCGCAGGTGGCGGCGGCGGGCGTGCGGCGGCATGTCGGGGTCGCCGAGGGTCCAGTAGGGGCCGGGGTGGGTGGCGATCCAGTCCGGCGTGTACATCAGCTCCAGCAGGGCCCGCCGGTTGCGCTCGGCGTCCGGCGTGGCCAGCGAGCGGCGGACCTCGGCGCTGCGCTCGACGCCGTGCGCCCCGCCCGGCGTCGTGCAGCCCAGCACCAGCCTGCGCACCCGGTCCGGGTGCCGGGCGGCGACCCACTGCGCCACCCGCCCGCCCATGGACGTGCCGTAGACGTCGGCCCGCTCGATCCCCAGCGCATCGAGCACCGCCACCGCGTCCTCGGCGAACCCGATCGTGCTGAAGGGGGCGTCGGGCTTGTCGCTGTCGCCGGTGCCGCGCCAGTCGAGCGTCACCGTCGTCCGGTAGGCCTCGAAGTCGGCGCGCACGCCCGTCCACCAGCGGTGCGACCCGGCCTGCCCGGCGAGCAGCAGCAGCGGCGGACCGGCCCCGCCCACCTGGTAGGCGATCCGACAGCCGTCCGGGGCGAGGGCGACGGGCACGGCGGTGATCCTCGTCCACCGCCGGCCGATCGACGCGGCGCGGGTGGGTCTCGACGCACGGTTGTGCTGAATCGACCACGCTGAGCGACGATCGATGGAAGCATCCGGCGTGACACGATGGAGTCCGAGCTACTGAGGTGATCGCTTGGCGTACCCCGAAGACCGACCGGCCTTGCGCCCGGCCACCGAGATGCCGTCGTTCGACGATCTCGCTCGCGAACAGGGCGTCGAACCGGTCGCCTCGCCTGCCGACCTGGCTCGACCCGACCTGTGGGAATCCGACGAGGAGTACGACGACTTCCTGGTCGACCTCTACGCCTCCCGTCGGTCCGGTCTGGCGTGCCCCCGCTCGTCCTGGACACCGACGTGGCGTCGGCGGTCCTGAAGGGGCGCGTGCCCGATCCACTGCTCCGGCACGCGGGGGCGACGCGGCTGGCCGTCACGTTCGTGACCGTCGGGGAACCCACCCAGTGGACCCACCTCCGTCGCTGGGGGTCCCGCCGCCGAGCCGACCTCGACCGCTTCTTCCGGCAGGACGTCGTCGTGCTCCCCTACACCCTCCAGGTGGCGACGATCTGGGGTGAAGTCCAGGCCCACGCCCGGCTGCGCGGTCGGCCCCGCCCGGTCAACGACGCGTGGATCGCCGCCTGCTGCCTCGCGTCCAGCTCCCCCTCGCGACCCTCAACACCAAGGACTTCGCCCACTTCGCCGAGCACGAGGGCCTGCACCTGCTCGGCTGACCGTCACCCGCCCGCCGCCGGGCACGCCTCGATCACGTGCACCCCGCCGGTCGTCGGCACCACCCGCTCCAACCGCAGCCCGGCCCCCTCCAGCAGCCGTGCGTACTCCCGCCGCGTGCGCTCGCGCCCGTGCAGCAGCGCCAGCATGTGCAGGTCCATCCGGACCGCGGCCGGGTCGTCGACGGCGCGCTCGGGCAGCAGGGCCTCGACGAGCAGCAGCACTGCCGTGTCGGGCATGGCGCGGCGGCAGGTGCGCAGGATGGTGGTGGCCTCCGCGTCGTCCCAGTCGTGGATGACGCGGGAGAGCAGGTAGGCGTCGGCGCCGGGGGGCACGCGGGTGAAGAAGTCGCCGCCGACGTGCGGCAGCGTCGCCCCCGCGACGACCTCTGGCCGGTCGAACAGCGTCCCGGACAGCGCCGGGTTGGCGGCCAGCACCGCGGCCAGCAGCAGGCCGGGGCCGCCGCCGACGTCGACGAGGGTGCCGAACCCGGAGAAGTCGTAGGCCGCGACGACCGCGGCCGCCTCCCGCCGCGACCGCGCCACCATCGACGCCTGGAACGCCGCGCCCTGCTCGGGGTGCGCGGCGAGGTGGGCGAAGAACGGCCTGCCGTGCGCCAGCTCGAACGGCGTGCCGCCGGTGCGGGTCGCGGCCAGCAGCCCGGCCAACGCCGTGTAGTACAGCCCGCCGCGGGCGCGCACCGCGCCGCGCATCGAGGACGGGTGGCCGGCGTCGAGCAGCTCGCCAAGCGGGGTGCGGGCGAAGCGGCCGTCGGGCAGCTCGTCGAGCACGCCGTCGGCGGCCAGGCCCCGCAGCACCCGGTGCAGGACGGCGCGGTCGGCGCCGACCTCGTCGGCCAGCTCGGCGGCGCGGCGCGGCCGCGCGGCCAGCGCCTCGGGTAGTCGCAGCTCGACGGCGACGTGCAGCAGCTGGGTGGCGAGGTAGCCGTCGGCCAGCCGGGACAGGGCGTCGGCAGGAGTCGTCATGGGGATCGGGAGCGCCCGCGGTGGCACCTGGATACCGTCGGCGGCCGCGACGACAGGGAGGATCCCGTAGCCGGCCGTCGGTATCATGATCCGGTCTCGGCACCTCGTCCTGTCGAGCCGGGCCCGGGGTCGGCTACGGTTTCGGGGGAAGGTGGGTGGGATGAACGCGTTCCTCGAGGTGTGGCGCTCCGGCGGGGCGGAGCTCGTGCAGCTGGGTACCGAGCGCATCACGGTCGGTCGGTCGGACGGCAACACCATCGTGCTGTCCGACGACAGCCAGGTGTCCCGCGTGCACGCGGTCGTCGAGCAGCTCGCGGGGTCGTGGAGCGTGCGCGACGTGAACTCGCGCAACGGCACGTTCCTCAACGGCAGCCGGGTGTCGGGCGAGGCCCGGCTCAGCGCCGGCGACGAGCTGCGCATCGGCCGGACCCGGATCGTGCTGCGCGCCGACCGCACCGCCGACGACCCCGGCATGACCGAGGCCCAGGCGGCCCCGCCGACGCTCACCCCGCGCGAGCGCGACGTGCTGATCGCCCTGTTCACGCCGCTGACCGGTTCGGAGATGTTCAGCGAGCCCGCCTCGACGCGGCAGATCGCGCAGGCGCTGTGGGTCAGCGAGGCCGCGGTCAAGCAGCACCTGCTGCGGCTCTACGACAAGTTCGGCGTCACCGGCGAGGGCGAGCGCAGGCGCACCCGGCTGGCCAACGAGGCGCTGCGCCGCGGCGCCATCACGCTGGCCGAGGTCCGCGCGGCGGCCGCCGCCAAGGCCGACTGACCCGGTAGGACGCGAAAAGGCGGTAGGGCCCGGCCGCCCCCGTGGCCGGGCCCTACCGCTTCCCCCCTCGCTGCCGTCAGCTCGTGCCGACGGTGACGTCCCCGCTGGTCGTGCGCGCCCGGACCGTGGAGCTGGCGCCCGGGTCGTCGCGGACGTCGACGTCGGTGTCGCCGCTGACCGTCGCCGTCTCCACCCGGTACGACCCCGCGTCGGGCAGGACGACCCGGACGTTCCCGCTGACCGAGCGCACCTCCAGCGACACCGGGCGCTCGCCGAGGCGCACCTCGACGTCGCCGCTGGCCGTGTCGGCGACCGTGGTCGGCGAGCGGTGCTCGGCGACCAGGATCGAACCGCTGGCGCTGCGCGCGGTCAGCGGACCGGCCAGGCCGGTGGTGGCCAGGTCGCCGCCGGCGCCGCCGATCGCGACCGAGGTGTCGCGCGGGACCGCGATCTCGTAGTCGATCCGGCACGGGCCGCGCGGCGAGTCCACCGGGCACTCGGACTCGATGCGCAGGACGTCGCCGTCGTGGCGGACGGCCTCGACCGGGGCGTCGGGCTCGCGGTGGATGCGGCGGGTGACGGTGACGGCCGGGTCGTCGGAGCCGATGACGCTGACCCGCCCCGCGTCGGTCGACACCTCCAGCACCGCCACCGGCCCGGTGATCTGCTCGGTCGTCACCTCGGTCGGCGCGGGCTCCCCGGGCCGCGAACCGACGACGACGCTCCCCCCGCCGTCCTCGGCGTCCTCGACGTCGACCGGGTCCTCGACGTCCGACCCCTCGTCGGACGTCGAGAGCCCGGACGTCGAGCCGGTGTCCGGGAACGTGACCCCGGCCGGCTCGACCTGCTGCGGGGCGGGCGCCTGCCCGCAGCCGGTCAGGGCCACCGCGGCGGCGGCCAGCGCCAGCAGTGGTACCAGGCGGAACTGCGCGGAACGGGATCCCGGGCGCCGGGACGCGGACTCGGACATCGACATCACCCCTCGACAACGAGTGTCGGGGGTGCGGGGCGACCCCGGCAGTTGCCCGGCGGGCGGAATGACGCGACGAGCGGGTAAGGCCCGTCTTACCGGACGGCAACCCCGCCGGCGCAGGCCCCGCCCCGCCCGTGGGTCAGGGGGGTGGGCCTTCGCCGGTGTAGGCGTCGACGGCGAAGACCGCGCTGCTCAGGCTCCCGACGTACACCAGCCCGCCGGCGACGGCGGGCGCGGAGTCGTCGAGGGGGCCGGGGGTCTCGTAGCGCCAGCGGGGGGCGCCGCTGCGCAGGTCGACCGCGTGCAGGGAGCGGTCGGCGCTGCCCGCGTAGACGATGTCGTCGCCGATCGCGGGCGAGGAGCGGATGCCTCCCCCGGTGGCGTACGCCCAGCGCCGCCGCCCGGTGTCGGCCTCGAGGGCGTAGAGGTTGGCGTCGTCGCTGCCGACGTAGACCACGCCGCCGTCCACAACCGGCCCGGACACCACACCGCCCTCGGCCCAGAACTCCCAGTTCAGCGTCCCGGAGGCGGCGTCGAGGCAGCGGACGCGGTAGTCGTCGGCGCCGATGAACACCTTGTCCTCGACGACCGTCGGGGACGAGTCGACGGTGCTGGTCGTCGGGTGGCGCCAGCGCTCGACGCCGGTCGCGGCGTCGACGGCGTAGATGTTGGAGTCGCGGCAGCCGACGAAGACGGCCCCACCGGCGACGGCGGGTGAGGAGTTGAACCAGTCGCCGCCGGCGAACGCCCAGCGCTGCTCGCCGGTGGCGGCGTCGAAGGCGCGCAGGGTGGCGTCGCGGCTGCCGACGTAGACCACGCCGCCGGCCACGGTCGGCGAGGAGTGCACGACCCCGCCCGCCGCGGCCGACCAGCGGCCCTTGCCGGTGGCGGCGTCGACGGCGTGCAACTGCTCGTCGTTGCTGCCCACGTAGACGACACCGCCGGCGATGGTGGGCGAGGAGGTGACCGGGCCGCGGGTCGGGTAGCGCCAGACCTCGGTGCCGCCCGCGGCGTCGAGGGCGTAGAGCACGCTGTCGTTGCTGCCGATGTAGACGACGCCGTCGGCGACCAGCGGCGAGGAGTAGATCTTGTCGCCGGTGGCGAAGGTCCACGGGCCGGCGGCGTCGATCAGGCCGGCCAGCTTGAGCCCGCCCCACACCGCGCCGCCGGTCACCGCGACGGCGGCCGTCGCGGCTCCGCCGATCAGCAGCCGGCGGCGGGACACCCCGCGTGGCGCGGGCGGTGCGGGGGTGTCGATCGGGCCGCTGGGGTGGTCGGTGCGCACCGGCCCGCTGATCACCGCGGCCGGGGCGGGCCGGGCCTGACCGGGGCCGGGCGGCTGCGGGCCCGTCGGCCACGGGAGCGGCGGACCGGCCGGGCGGGGCCCGGTGCGCGGCGGCTCCCCCGTCCGCGGACCCGGCTGCGGGCCGGTGGGCGGGCGCGGGACCGGGCTGGGGCGGAGCGCGCCGCTCGACCCCGTGCCGGGCACCGGGAACGGCTGGGAACCGGTGCGCGAGGTCAGCAGCGCGCGGGCGGCGGCGGCCATCCGACCCGCCGACGAGTAGCGCTCGGTGGGGCTCTTGGCCATCCCGGTCGCCACGACCTCGTCGAAGCCGACGGGCAGGTCGGGGCGGCTCGCGGACGGGCGCGGCGGCGGCGTGTTCAGGTGCGCGTTGATCGCCGCGGGCAGGCTCTTCGCCGGGAACGGCCGGCTGCCGACCAGGCACTCGTAGAGCACGCAGGCCAGCGAGTACACGTCGACGCGCAGGTCCCAGTCGTCGCCGGTGAGCCGTTCGGGGGCCATGTAGCCGGAGCTGCCCATGGCCAGCCCGGCCGCGCTGAGGGTCGGCCCGTCCACGGAGCGGGCGATGCCGAAGTCGACGAGGTAGGCGACGCCGCGGTCGGTCACCGTCACGCCGTCCGGGCCGGGCCGCCCGACCAGCAGGATGTTGGACGGCTTGACGTCGCGGTGCACGAGCCCTTCGCCGTGCGCGGCGTCGAGCGCGTCGGCGATCTGGGAGACGACGTCGACGGCGCGCCCGACGCTCTGCGGGCCCTTCGCCAGCACCTTCGCCAGGTCCTGGCCCTCGACCAGGCGCATGTCGATGTAGAGCTGGCCGTCGATCTCGCCGTAGTCGTGGATGGGGATGATGTGCGGCTCGCGCAGCTGCGCGACCAGCGCGGACTCCCGCTGGAACCGGGCCCGGTACTCCTCGTCGACGGCGAGCTGGCGGGGTAGCCGCTTCAGCGCGACGACCCGGTTGCGGGAGGTGTCGTGGGCGCGGAAGACCTCGCCCATGCCGCCGGAGCCGATCAACGCATCGAGCCGGTACGGCCCGAATACCTCACCCTCCACGCCCGTCGTTCCCCCACCTCGGTGTCCGCGGGCCTCCGCACCCAGCGCCGTCACCCGGTCGGTGGACGTCGTGCCCGCCTCGATCGTCGCACGGTGTCAGTCGGGCTCGTAGGCCTGGATGCGCATCCCGGCCAGGTCGACCTGCTCGACCACGCGCAGGTGCTCGCCGAGCCTGCTGGTGACGATCCGGTCGGGGTCGGTGTAGCCGTCGTGGCTGAGCACCAGCCACACCCGCGGCCTGCCCTCGGTGAGCTGGTCGAGCCGGGGGATGTCGGTGGGCGCCATCTTCGGCTCCAGCACCCCGCGGTCGAACGGGTCGACGGGCAGCCCGTGCATCTCGACCGGCTCGCCACCGGTGCTGCGGTAGTAGTAGGCGAAGGCCAGCTCGGTCCAGCCCGCGCTGAACAGCAGCGCGTCACCGGGTCCGGCCCGGTCGGCGACGTAGAGGGCCGCGCCGCGCCAGTCCTCGACGCCCCCGGCCCGGTAGTAGGTGACGAGCGAGAGGGCGTTGACGGCGAGCAGCGCCGCGGTCGCCGCGGCGAGCACCGGGCGCGGCCGCAGCCGCAGCAGCCCGATGCCGAGGAGCAGCGTCAGCGGCAGGGAGGTCCAGATCAGCGTCTGCGAGTAGAAGATCGGCCGGCGCACGCTGACCAGCAGCTCGCCCACCACCGGCCCGACGACCAGCAGCACCAGCAGCACCAGCAGCTCGGGGCGATGGCGCAGGTGCCACGCGGCCAGCCCGACCAGCACCGCGCAGCCGACGAGCAGCGGCACCGTCACCGCCCCGGGTGCGTAGGCGCTGAGCAGGTCGCGGAAATGGTCGAGGACGGTGCGCGCGGTCGGTGGGGCGATCCAGAACTCGGCGTCGACCCGACCGGTCTGGGCCGCGAAGCCGGGCAGCCACGGCAGCCACAGCACCGCCACCGCGACCAGCCCGGCCAGCCACAGCCGCAGGTCGGTGCCGGGGCGGCTGACCGCGCCGAGCCTGCCCAGCGGGGCGGTGCCGTCGGGGTCGAACCCCCGGCGCCGCTCGGCGACCACCCGGCCGAGTGCCACGACCGCGGTGAACACGACGAGCGTGGCCGGCAGCAGCACGCCGGTGTTGTGGCTGAGCATGGTCAGCACCGTGGCCACGACGAACCCGGCCCAGGTCAGCAGCGTCGCGCGGACGCCGCGGCCACCGGTCAGCAGTCGCACCATGCACAGCAGGGCGACGGCCGCGAAGAACGTCATCATCGCGTACATGCGGCCCTGCTGGGCGTACCAGACGTGCAGCGGGGAGACCGCCTGCAGCCCGGCGACCAGCAGGCCCAGCCCGCGCCCTCCGACCTCGCGGCCCACCAGGTACAGGACCGGCACGGCGGCGGCCGAGAACAGCGCCGAGAAGCTGCGCAGCGCGATCTCCCCGCTGAGCGGGTCGATCCAGAAGTGCAGCAGCGAGTAGTACAGCGGCGGGTGCGTGTCGATCTGCAGGGTCGTGCGCCAGATCTGGCCCGGGTCGAGGTTGGCGATCCAGACGCTGAACGACTCGTCCAGCCACAGGCTCTTGGACCCGATCAGGGTGAACCGCAGCACGAGCCCGACCAGCGTGATCGCGCCGACCAGCAGCAGCGTCGCGCGCCGGGTCGAGCGCGGCGGTTGGTGCGGGACGATGACGACGGTGGCGGTGTCCCCGGGGCGCTGCGCCGGTGATCCGCCCGGGAGCTCGTCCACCGCTCACTCCCCCGCGACGGTGAGCACGGTCAGGTCGTTCGACCGCTCGCTGACGACGTAGACGCGGGTGCCGTCGGCCGACACCACCACCGACACCGGCGCGTCGCCGACCGGCACCGGGTCGCCGATCGGGGCGCCGTCGGCGTCCAGGACGGCCAGCGCGTCGTCGTCGCGGACGGTGACCAGGACGCGGCTGCCGTCCGGGACGACGGTGACGCCGGACGGCTTGGTGCCCACCGCGGTCGGGGTGCCCACCACCTGCCCGGATGCGGTGTCGACCACCGAGACGGTGCCCTCGGCCTGGTTGGTGACGTAGAGCCGCTCGCCCGACGGGCTGAACGCCGCCCCCAACGGCCCCTCCCCGACGTCGACGGTGCCGATCACCGCGCCCGACGCGGTGTCGATGACCGAGCAGGCGCCCGCGGCGAACTCCGGGACGTAGATCCGGCTGCCGTCCGGGCTGAGGGCCAGGCCGAACGGGCTGTCGCCGACCGGGATCGGCGGCCCGGCAACCTGGTCGGTGGCCGCGTCGACCACCGTCACGTCGTCGGAGTCGGCGTTGCCGACGTAGACCCGCGCGCCGTCGGGCGAGACGGCGAGGCCGTCGGGGAACTGGCCCACCGGGACCGACGCGGTCACCGTCGCGGTGGCGGTGTCGATCACCGAGAGGTCGTCGGAGCCGTTGTTGGTGACGTAGACGCGGGCCCCGTCCGGGCTGACGGCCACGCTGTTGGGCATGTCGCCGACCGGGATCGGGTCGCCGACGGTCTGCGCGGCCGCGGTGTCGATGACCGAGACGGTGTCGGCGCCGAGGTTGGTGACGTAGGCGCGGGTGCCGTCGGGCGAGAGCGCCACCTCCGCCGGGGCGATGCCCACCGGGATGGCGGCGACCTGGGTGAAGGGCGCGTTGCCCGCGGCCAGCAGGCGTGGCAGGAACACCGCGGAGGCCACCACCAGCAGCCCGAACACCACGATGGCCGCCAGCCAGGCCAGCCGGCCGCGGCCACCGCCGCTCCCGCCCGCGCGCGGGCTGGTGATCGTCTCGGTGGCGTCGGGGTCCGGGCGGACCGCCTCGGCCTCCGGGCGCGGCGGCGCCGGCTTGATCGCGGGTCGCGGCGGCGGGGTCGGCGCGCGCCGGATCCGGACGGTCTGCCCGGCGGCGCCCCGGGCGATCGGCTCGGCCTTCGGCAGCGGCTGCGCCGGGCGGCGCACCCCGGGCCGGGTGGGGTCGGTGGAACCGGGCGGCGGGGGCGACGACGCCACCGCGGGTGTGCCCGCCGACGGCGACTGCGACGGGCGCGGCCGCGGCGTCGTCGGCAGGTCCACCGGGTTGTGGCCCGGCGCCTCCGACGGAGGCGGTCCGGCCGGTCGGGGCCGCGGCTGGGTCGACGGTCGCGGCCGCGGCCGGCCCCCCGGCCCGCCCTCCCCCGGACGGCCGGACGGGGTGCCCGGCGGCGGGGTGTCGGACCGCGGCGGGCCCGGGCGCGGGAACGGCGACGGGCGTCCCGGTCCCGGCGCGCGCCCGGGCCGGGACACGACCGTGCGGTCGTCGACGCCCGCACCCGGCCGGTCCGGACCCGGCCGGGGCGGGACGACGGGCCCGGACTCGGTCTCCGGGTCGGACTCCGACGGGTGGGGCAGCGGCGGGACGACCGGCGACATCTCGGTCTCCGGGTCGCGCGGGTCCACCGGGACCCCAGCCCGCGCCACGATCGGCGACATCTCGGTCTCGGGGTCGGAGCGGGTGCGCTCGACCAGCGACTCCGGCGACGCGCCGGGCGGCACCACCGGGGACATCTCGCTGTCCGGGTGGGACGTCCCGGCCGAGGCCGCCGCACGCTCGGCGGCCGCTCGACCGGCCGCGGCCCGGTCGGCCGCGGCCTTCCGCGCGGCGAGCTCGGCGGCGATCTCCGCGGCGACCCGCCGGGCGGCGGCGGCCTTCTCGGCCGCCGCTTCCAGGGCGGCGACCCGCTCCGCCTCGGCCTTCTCCGCGACGATCCTCTCGGCCTCGACACGCGCAGCCTCAACACGCGCGGCCTCGACCCGCGCGGCCTCGACGCGCTCCGCTTCGGCCTTCTCGTCCGCGGCAGCCTTCTCCGCAGCGGCCTTCTCCGCGGCGACCCGCTCCGCCTCGACGCGCTCCGCGTGGGCCCTCTCCTCCGCGGCAGCCTTCTCCGCCGCGACCCGCTCCGCTTCGGCCTCCGCCGCCGCGACCCGCTCCGCTTCGGCCTCCGCCGCCGCGACCCGCTCGGCCTCGGCCTTCGCCGCCGCAGCCCGCTCGGCCTCGGTTCTCTCGGCGGCGGCCTTCTCCGCGGCGGCCTTCTCGGCCGGCTCACCCGCGTCCGGCTGGACGCTCCCGCCCGTGCCGACCTCACCGGTTCGCGCCGCCCCGGCTCCGAACCGGGCCTCTGGCAGCTCCGCGCGCGGCGGCGGCGCCATCCCGAACGAGTCGACCTCGGGGTCGAGCTCGACCAGGTCGGCGGCGGCGTCCGATGTGGATGGCGGCGGGTCGGCCGGGCGCGGCGGTTCCACCCGTTCGGTCCCGGGGGCGGGCCGCGGTGGCGGGCGCAGCGACTCGACCGGGGGCACGACCGGCCCCAGCTCCGTGGCCGGGTCCGGGACGGGGCGCGGCGGCTGGCCGACCGGCCCACGTGCCGGGCCCGGCCGCGGCTGCGGTCGGCGGCGGACGACGGTGACCACGTCGTCGGGGTTGCGCGGCGGCGGGGCGGGGGCGCGCTCGAGCACGGCCCTGGCCGCGTCCGCGAACTCGCCCGCGCTGGAGAAGCGCGCGTTGGGCAGCTTCGCCATGCCGGTCACGACCACCTGGTCCATGCCGGGCGGGAGGTCGCGGCGCAGGTCCGACGGCCGCGGCGCGGGCGCCTTCATGTGGGCCTGCAATAGCGTCAGCAGGTCGTCGGAGGGGAAGGGCCTGCGCCCGGTGAGGGCCTCGTACAGCAGGCAGGCCAGCGAGTAGACGTCGGCGCGGGAGTCCCAGTCGTCGCCCATCATCCGCTCGGGCGCCATGTAGGCGGCGCTGCCCACGGCCAGGCCAGGCCGGCTCAGCGTGGTGCCGCCGAGGGTGGCGGCCACGCCGAAGTCGACCAGGTAGACGAACCCGCGGGAGGCGGCCTCCTCCGGCGACGGGCCGACCAGCAGCGCGTTGGACGGCTTGACGTCGCGGTGCACCAGCCCCTCGGCGTGCGCGGCGTCGAGCGCGTCGGCGATCTGGGAGACCACGTCGACCGCGCGCTCCACGCTGAGCTGGACGCGCTTGAGCACGGTGGCCAGGTCGGCGCCCTCGACCAGGCGCATGTCGATGTAGAGCTGGCCGTCGATCTCGCCGTAGTCGTGGATGGGGATGATGTGCGGCTCGCGCAGCATCGCGGCCAGCGCCGACTCCCGGCGGAACCGCTTGCGGTACTCCGGGTCGGTGACCAGGTGCTTGGACATCCGCTTCACCGCGACGACGCGGTTGCGCCGGGTGTCGAACGCACGGAAGACCTCGCCCATGCCGCCGCGGCCGATGATCGTGTCGAGCCGGTAGGGCCCGAAGAGCTCCGGTTCAGCCACGTGCCGGCCCGCCGGGGTCGGGACGACCGTCAGCAACCGGCACCGTCGACCCCCCTGTCCGTCGCGGCCGGGCACGTGCCGGCCGCCTGCTCCGCGCGGGCCGCCGCCCGCTCGGGTGCGAGCTCGGTGCGCACCGCGGCCGCCAGCCACGGGCCCACCTCGTCGCGTTCGCTCGTGCTGAGGTGCGCGGTGTCGGAGGACGGATGGCCGAACTCGATCACCTCAGCGCACACCCCGCCCGGACACACTAGAGCCTCCACGTCGAGCGGAACGAGCGTCGGGTGCGTCGCCACGGCCTCGGCGACGAGCGCGTTGAAGCAGCGCGCCGCGCCGGTGCCCGCACGGGCGTCGGCGAGCAGCACCGGCGCCGCGTCCGGGCCGGTGCCCAGTGCGCGCACGGCGTCGTCGAGCAGCTGCCGGTAGAAGGTCCGGAAGCCGGGTCGGCAGGGGGTGGGCGCGGAGGCGGGCACGCGGGCGGGGGCGGCGTCGGAGCCCAGGTCGAGCAGCACGGCCACCGGCCGGAGCGCGGCGACCTCGTCGCGCCAGCGCGCGGCCCATCCCGCGCACGGCGGCTGGGCGGGCCCGGGCAGCTGGGCCCAGGCGCTCAGCCGGGCCCGCTCGGGTTCGGGCAGCCCGGTGGGCAGCAGCCCGCAGCCGGGCCGGGTGGCGTCGCGGACGGCGTAGGCGTCGCCCGCCGCGGCCAGCGCGGCGGCCAGGTCGCCGCCGGTGGAGCCGCCGAGCACCAGCACTACCGGGCGGTCGGCGCGGGGCGGGCCGGGCAGCTGCGGGGGCACGTCGGTGCCGCGCAGGAACAGCCCCGCGCCGCCGGCGCCGACCGCGAGCACCGCCAGCACCACGAGCGGGACGGAGGCGTACGCCCGCCAGCGGGCCCGCCAGCGCCGCAGCAGCCCGTCCTGCAGGAGCAGGCCGACCAGCCAGGCCAGCGCGGTCCCGACGAGCAGCAGCGCGGCCGGGCGCACGGTCGGCACGCCCCGCTGGACCAGCCAGAACGCCGGCAGGTGCAGCAGGAGCAGCGGGTAGGCCACCCGTCCGAGCTCCAACGGCAGGCCGCGGCCCAGCGCGGCGGCCACGGGGCCGTGGCCGGGCAGCTGGACGGCGAGCAGCAGCAGCGCCGCGCCCGCCGCGGCCCCGGTCGGGCCGCCCCGGCGCAGCCAGTCGACGGGGTACCAGGTGGCGAGCACGGCCAGCGCGACGAGCCCGCCGACCCCGACCACGGCCAGCACCGGGGCGACCCAGGCGGGGATCCGCCGCCCGTGCAGCCCGACCGCGGCGACCGCGGCCACCGCGCCGAGCAGGAACTCCGCGGCCCGCACGTGCGTGCCCAGCGCCAGCTCGGCGACCGGCGCGCCGCCGGCGGTGCGCAGCGGGCCGACCAGCCAGGCCAGGTACGCCAGCGCCACCAGCGCCGGCAGCAGCCGGGTCAGCGCCGCGCGCCGGGTGCGGACCCGGAGCAGCGCGCGCAGCGGGACCAGCACCAGCGGCCAGCCCAGTCCCAGCTGGACCAGCAGCCCGACCAGCCACAGCACGCCCAGCGGGTCGACGGTGCCGGGGCGGTCGGCGTACCAGTCGCGGGGCAGGCCGTGGGCGTCGAGCAGGCCCGTGCGCTCGGCGTGCAGCCACCAGTTGCCCCCGCCGGGCAACCCGGCCAGCGCGTCCAGCCCGGCCTGCGCGGCCGGCTCGGGACGGCCGGCGGCCGCGGCCAGCAGCACCACCCCCAGCACGATCGCCAGCAGCGCCACGCGGTGCCCGAGCTGCTGGCCGTACCAGGCCCGCAGCGGCGCCCGACCCTCGACGACCGCGGCCTCCAGCAGGGCGTGCGTCACCCGGAAACCGGCGACCGCGAGCAGCAGGTCGGCGCCCAGCAGCTCGACGGTGAACCCGCCGCTGCCCTGCAGCACGACCAGCAGGACGGCCAGGCCGCCGAGCGCGAGCACGGGTCGGGGTGGCGCCGCCGGGGTACCGACCCCAGTGGCGTCTCGAGTCACGGCACGGCCCCCCAGGACGCGAAGCAGTCGCGCATGGTGCGCTCCGCCTCCCGGCCGAGGAACGAGTCGTGCAGGTCGCCCGCCGGGTCGGCGCCTGCGGGGTCGACGTCGAACTCGATCTTCCACAGGTACAGCCCGGCCAGCTCGCGGTCGCGCGCCACCTGGCAGGCCGCGGCCAGCCAGCGCCGCTGCACCCCCTGGTCGAGCGGGGCGCCCTCGGTGTGGGGCACCGCGGGGTTGTCCACCGTGCGCGCCTCCGCGGCCGCGCCGACCTCGTAGAGCAGCAGGCCGGGGCGGGGCGGGGCGGCGTCGTCGAGCCAGGCCCGCCAGGCCGCGGTCATCTCCGGCACCGACGCCGTCGGGGCGACGCCGAGCTGCGGGTAGGCGTCGATGCCCACGGTGTCGGCCGGCACGCCGTCAAGGGCCTCGGCGTAGGCGTCCCAGTTGGCCGCGTAGCCGATCTCGCCGGAGTACACCGTCCGCGCGTGCTCGACCAGCGGACCCCAGTGCGGGTCGGCCTGCAGGCTGTTGAGCTCGGCGGCCACGACGACGGTGTCGACGTCCTCCCGCTCGGCCACGGCCAGGTACGGGTCGAGGAACGCCCGGTAGGAGGCGTACCAGGCGTCCCGGTCCGCCGGGTCGAGCCGACCGCGCCAGTCCAGGCTGTCGCGCGCGATCAGGTTGGCCTCGTCCAGCAGCGGGCGCACGGTGGTGCGCAGCCCGATCTCCCTGGCCTCCGCGAGCACGATGGCCAGCCGCTCCGGGCTCGGCGTGCGCTCGTCGACGTACACGCCGCTGGCGTCGACGGCGTCGGTGAAGAACGGGAACGACACCGAGACGGCGTTGGCCTCCATCCCGACGACGTGGTCGAGCACCCGGCGCGCCTTGAGCCGCACGACGTCGTCGGTGTCAGCCGGGGTGTCGACCCAGTAGACCTGCACCCCGAGCTGGGGGCGGCCGGGTTGCCACGGGTGGGAGACAACGGGCCCGGCCGGCTCGCCCGCGGCGCTCGCGGCCGCCGGCGCCCCCGGGGCGGTCCAGCTGGCGGTGGCCGCGGTCAGCACGACGACCGCGCCCGCCGCCCAGCGCCAGCCCCGCGTCCAGCCGCTCACCGCGGTTTCGCGATCACGGCGAACGCGGTCTCGCCGCCGCGCAGGAACAGCACGGCCCCGCGCAGCACGCCCGCCGCCTCCCACAGGGAGAACACCGGCATCAGCGCGACGACGGCGATGCGCTCCCAGAACCGCCTGCGCGGGTCGGCCGAGACCCGGCAGTTGAGCTTGAGCCCCTCCCAGTACGTCCAGACCTGGTAGCCGAAGTTGACCGCCCACAGCGGCAGCACCGCGCCGGCCACCGGCAGGGTCGCCAGGTCGCCCAGCAGGGCGCCGACCACCAGGATGACCCCGACGTGCTGCAGCGGCCCGATCGCCCAGATCACCATGTTGTGGATCAGCAGCAGCCGCTCGCGCAGCGGGATCGCGCGGTTGGCGGCCAGCTCCATGAGCCCCCACGCCCAGCGCTCGCGCTGCTTGACGAAGTCGTGCACCGACACCGGGGCGGCCCCCAGCGAGCGGGCCGGGAACCAGCCGCTGCGCCCGGGGAACGCCTGGCAGAAGTTGAGCGCGAACTGGGCGTCCTCGACCATCGCCCGGGGCCCGAAGTCCCAGCCGATGGCCGCCTCCACCGAGGCCCGCACCAGCAGCAGCTCGCCGTGCAGCCCGGCCCGCGGGGTGCCGCGGCCGGTGGACACGGCGAACACGCTCACGTCCGAGGCGGGGCGCACGGCGTCGGCCAGCCACAGGAGCCGGTGCGCGCCGTGCTCGCGGGGGTAGGTCAGCACGCCCTGGCCCAGGTGCAGCGCGTCCGGGCCGCGCTGGGCCAGCACGAACCGGGCCAGCTCGCGGGCGGTGTGCGCGTCGACGCCGGTGTCGTCGTCCATGTGCAGGACCCAGACGTCGTCGCCGACCTGGCCCTCGGCGACGCGGCGGATGCCGGCGTAGTGGTTGGCCCTGGCCTTGAACCGGGTGCCGGCCGGGGTCCGGTAGGCCGCGGGCACGGTCAGCACCCGCACCATCGGCAGGGTGGTGGCCAGCAGGTGGATCGCCGCGGCGGCCTCGCAGCCCTCCTCGACGACGACGTCCACGCGCAGCCGGGCGAACGCCGTCGGCAGGTGCTCGACGTAGGAGCGCACGACCCGCTCCAGGGCCGGGTAGGTGTCGTGGCGGCCGATGGTCGGCACCACCACCAGCAGGAACTCGTCGCGCACCAGCGGGGGCGCGGGCTCGTCGGCGGCGCGGCGGGTGGTGCGCCGGGTGCGCAGGGCGCCGGCCAGGCCGAGCAGCGAGGTCAGGATGGGCGCCGTCCACAGCACCGTGGTCACCCAGCTCAGCACGCCGGGGCTCTGGTGGTGCTGCCAGGCCCAGGTGGAGAAGCCGAGGGAGCAGGTGAGCACGACGAGGAAGGCGGCGATGCCGGGGCGGACCGGGCTGGGGCGGCCGGTGGGTCCGGGGTCGGTACCGAGCGGGGCGGGAGCCGGGGGGAGCGTGGCGGGGAGCGCGGGTGTGGGGGCGGGGAGGACGGCGCGGAGGGTGACCGTCGCGTTCTCGGGGTCTGCGGCCCTCAGGGACGACACGGGCCCGGTCCCTGGCATGTGTCCGCTCCGTTCCGGGCGAGCGCACTGGGGTGTGCGGGGGTGGTGACGAGCGGGCCGGGCGAGCGGGGAGGTCGCCCGGGCAGCGGCACTTGCTACCACGAGTGCGGGAAAAGCCGATCGGGCGAGTGATCTGTAGCCCGATCGGCCCTTCCCCCGGAGGCACTGCGTGCCCACCTCAGTACGCACCGCGGCTGGCCATGACGGCGCCGAAGGTCTTGGCGGCGATCCGGATGTCCATCAGCAGCGACCAGTCGTCGACGTAGCGCAGGTCCAGCGCGACCGACTCGTCCCAGCTCAGGTTGCTGCGGCCGCTGACCTGCCACAGGCCGGTCAGGCCCGGCTTGACCTGGTGGCGGCGGCGCATCTCGGCGGTGTACCGGGTGGCCTCGGTCGGCAGGCAGGGCCGCGGGCCGATCAGCGACATCGAACCGGTCAGCACGTTGAACAGCTGGGGCAGCTCGTCGATCGAGTACTTGCGGATGACCGCGCCGATCCGGGTGACCCGCGGGTCGTTCTTCATCTTGAACAGCGGGCCGGCGCCTTCGTTGGCGGCCATCAGCGCGGCCTTGCGGGCCTCGGCGTCGACGACCATCGACCGGAACTTGACCATCCGGAAGGTCCGACCGTCGCGGCCGATGCGGGTCTGGGTGAAGAAGGCCGGGCCACCGTCGGCGCGGACCGCGAGGGCCACCGCGATCAGGATCGGCAGGGTCAGCAGCAGGATGGTCAGGGCGCCGACGACGTCGAGCAGCTGCTTCACCGCGGCACCCGCCACGCGGGCCGGGGGACGGCCACCGGTCGGGGCGAAGCGCAGGGGGCGGGCGGCGGGGGCGGTGATGGCGACCATTGCTCTCTCCTCTTCCGTGGCCGCCTGAGCGGCTCGACCTGATGAGAGAACTCTGTCTGACCTGGGCCTTCGGGATAATCTCCGCGAGGGCTAGCTCCCGTGCGGGAAGCCGGAAGGGTTTTCTTACCCTTCCGACACTGCGCCGGACGGCGCAGCGCCCTGCGCCGGCTCGCGGCGCAGCGCTGAGGCCTTCTCGCGGGCACGCTCCGCGAGCGCACGGGCGCCGCGGGTGACGACCATCCGCACCAGGCCGGCGTTGACCCTGGCCACCCGGCGGCGCACGTCGCTGCGCACCTCGGCCCGGAAGCGCTCCTTGTAGCCGTGGTCGCCGCGCAGCAGGTCGACCTCGCCGAAGCCGTCCTCGGCCGCGGCCAGCATGGCCTGCGCACGCACCGAGAAGCCCGGGGTCATGCCGATGTCGGTGCGCAGGCCGCCGCTGTAGAACAGCAGCGCGCCCCGCCAGGCCAGCGTGTAGGTGATGGCCGCGGCGTCGGCGGGCTCGGGGCCCACGCGCAGCTCGTGCACGCGCACCAGGCCCGCGTCGCCCAGCCGGGCCGCGGCGATCTGGTGGAACCGGCGCCGGGCCGGGGTGGCGAACACCCGGGAGCGGTCGCCGAAGCGGGCCACGTGCAGGTCCATCATCCGTTCCAGCAGCGCCGGGAACCGGTCCGGGTCGGTGACGAGGCTGAACGCTCCCCCACCGGCCTCGGCCCGGCGGATCTCCTTGCGGACCTGCTTGCGGCCGTGGTTGCTGAGGATCTCCCCGTCCAGCGGGACGTAGGAGATCGGCAGCTCCTCGGTGGGGCGCACGACGAACCGCGGGCGCGCGAACGCGCCGTCGACGGCGGCGGCCAGCGCCCCGTCGGGGTTGAGGCCGTCCAGGTCGAGCACGTCCCAGCCGGGCGTGCGGGCCAGCTCGGCGAGCATCGCCGCGGCGACCTCGGCCCGGTCGGCAGGCGCGGCGACGACGTCGGTGTGGTCGGGGCCCACCCAGTACCAGCCGGCGATGCCCAGCACGCGGCGGCCGTCGAGGCGGGTGCGCTCCAGCGGCAGCAGCCCGACGACCTCGGAGCCGCGCCGGCACACCAGCACGCCCATGTCGGCGGTGAGCTCGGGGACGTCGCGCAGCGCGGAGGCCCACTGCCAGCTCAGGAACGGGGTGTCGACGTGCCCGGCCTCCTGCAGGCGCCGCCAGGCGGGTCCCAGGTCGGGGTCGGTCAGCCGAACCCGGTGCACCCGCAGCGCGCTCATCCGGGGGATCGTATGAGGCCCACCCCCCTTTTTGCCACTGTGGACGAATCGGGATGGCTCCGACGAGATCATGGCCCCGCACACCCCCGGTCCCCAGCGGGCGAACGGCGCGCTCGGCCCACGGGAGCGGTCGAGCGCGCCGTTCGCCCGGGCGACGGTGCCGGACCGGGCTCCCCTCCGAGCCGGTCCGGCACCGCCCCACCGGCGGCGGTCCCCCTCACGCCGCCGCCGGGTCCTGCGCGGCGGCCGGGCGGACCGCGGTCAGCCCGAACGCCTCGTCGTAGGCGGCGAAGGCCGCCTCGCGGCCGTAGCGCCGCGCGTGGTGGGCGAGGGCGGCGTCCGACTCGCGCCGGTTCTCCTCGACGTCGCAGAGCCGGACCAGCTCGTCCACCGTGGACTCGACGTCCGCCGGGGTCAGCACGCCGGTGCCGCGGCCGCTGGCCACGCCGTCGGCGCCCAGCGGGGTGCTGACGACCGGCACGCCGCGGCCCAGCGCCTCGATGACCTTGATCTTGACGCCGGTGCCGAAGCGGGCCGGGTTGAGCATCGCGGCGGCGCCGGCCAGCGCGGCGTCCAGGTCCTCGACGTAGCCCTCGACGACGACGTTCTCCGGCTGGGCGGCGGCCAGGTCGAGCAGCCACTGCGGGGCCTCGCGGCCGATCACGCGCAGCCGGGCGTCGGGGCGGCGGCTGCGCAGCCGCTCCCAGACCTGCTCGACGAAGCTGCGCAGACCGTCCTCGTTCCACGGCTGGCTGAGCAGGCCCAGGAACACGAACTCGGGGGCGCCGCGGAAGTCGCGCCGGCCGCGGGCCCGCACGACCGGCGGGATCGCCACGACGTCGTCGTAGCCGACGTAGGCGCGCTCGGCCAGCGACCGGCACTCGCGGGCGTTGACCAGCAGGCAGCGGTCGAAGCGGCGGGCCGCGGCGACCTCGCTGCGGGCGATCATGCGCTGCTCGAAGGCCAGCAGCACGCGCTGGACCAGCGTCGAGTCGACGAGCGTGCGCAGCGGGCCGGGGACGTGCTCGGCGAAGGTGCCCAGCGGGTTCATCGCCAGCTCGGGGTGGCTGCTCATGCGCTCGCGCATCATCCGGTAGCGCTCGGAGAACAGGTCGTCGAGGTAGCAGATCTGCCGGGCGGTGCCGCCCACGGGCGCGTACTGGCCGACCCGCACGGTGTCGTAGACCTCCAGGTCGGCGTCCAGCTCGCCGAGCTTGTCGGTGATGGCGCGGGCGACGGTGCCGGAGCGGGTCAGCGCCTCCTGCAGGCTGGAGCGGCCGGTGGCCACCCGGGTCAGCAGGGCGGTCAGCTTCTCCGTGGCCGAGGGCGCGGGCAGCAGGTGCACGGTGGCCGGGAAGTCGGCCCGGACCTCCTCTGCCTTGCCACCGATCAGCAGGTAGTGCACGTTCTCGACGCCGAGGCGGTCGCTCAGGTGGCGCAGCACGCCGTCCAGCACGACCTTCTTGCCCGAGTCGGCCGGGTACGGGTTGACGACGCTGAGGATCGCCACCGACGAGGTGCTGGTGAGGGCGCTGCTGCTCATGCCGAGAAGCATCACGACCTGCGGCCTTCCCGGTAATCGCCGCGGAGTACAGGTCTTGTGGCGTCCCCGGTTAGTGTCTTGTTACCGGTTCGACAGTGCCCTGGTACCGGTCCCCGGCGGTCTACTTACGACCATGCCCTCCCAGCCCAGCGCGCCCGAGCCCCAGGGCGGCCGCACGTTCGGCCGCCAGGCGGGCTGGAACTACGTCGTCTTCGCGCTCAGCAAGTCCACCACGCTGATCATGACCGTGGTGCTGGCGCGGCTGCTCGGGCCGGCCGACTTCGGCCTGTTCGCGCTGGCCCTGCTGGTCATGACGATGTTCGACTTCGTGCGCGACTTCGGGATCGGGGTCGCGCTGGTGCAGCGCCCCGAGCCGTGGTCGAAGGTGGCGCCCACCGGGGCCACGCTGACCCTGGTCTCCGGCGTGCTGATCGGCGGGCTGGCCGCGGCGCTGGCCCCGGTGGCCGCCGTGCTGCTGGGCGACCCCCGGCTCACCCCGATCGTGCAGGTGCTGGCGATCGCGCTGGTCATCTCCGCGCTGAGCGTGCTGCCGATGGCGGCGCTGCGCCGCGGGCTGGACTACCGCGGGCGGCTGCTGCCCGAGGTCGCGGGCGCCGTGCTCAAGGCGACCGTGGCCATCGGGCTGGCCGCCGCCGGCGGCGGCGTGTGGAGCCTGGTCTGGGCCCAGCTCGCGGGCAGCCTGGTCACCACCGTCGGCTACTGGGTGCTCGGGCGCACCTCGCTGCGACTGGGCCTGGACCGGGGGCTGGCGGTGGCGCTGCTGAAGTTCGGACTGCCGGTCACCGCCGTCGCGTTCCTGACGTTCGCCGTGTTCAACACCCCCACGGCGGCCATCGGCCGGCTGCTCGGCGCCGAGGAGCTCGGCTACTACACGCTGGCCTACCGGCTCCCCGAGCTGGTCGTGATCAACCTGTGCGCCGTCGTCGGCGACGTGTTGTTCAGCGCGCTCTCCCGGCTGCAGGACGACAAGCCCGCACTGGCCGCGCGCTACCTGCAGACCGTCCGCACGGTCGTCGCGCTCAGCGCCCCGATCGGCCTCGGGCTGGCCGCGGTGTCCACCGAGGTCGTGGCGGTCTTCTACGGCGAGCAGTTCGCCCCGGCCGCCGGCATCGCCGCCGCGCTGTCGGTGTTCACCGTCGTCTACTCGATCAACTTCCACGCCGGCGACGTCTACAAGTCGCTGGGCAGACCCGGCCTGCTCACCGGCCTGGGCGCACTCAAGCTGGTGGTGCTGGTCCCGGTGGTCCTCTGGGCGGCGCACCACTCGGCGCTGTGGGTCGCGATCGCGATGGCCGCGGTCGAGGGCCTGCTGACCGTCGTGCGGCTGAGCATGGTCCGCACGGTCCTGGGCGTGACCATCCGCCAGCACGTGGCCGCCCTGTGGGGGCCGGTGCTCGCCGCCGCGCTGATGGCCGGGACGGTCTACGGCCTGCTCCTGCTGGTGCCGGGCTGGCCGCCCGCCGTCCGGCTGCTTGCGGGGTTCGCGATCGGTGTGATCCTCTACGCCGCCGCGCTGCGGGTGCTCGCCCCGCAGCTGCCGGCCGCCGCCCTGACCATGATCCGCGACCGCCGCACCCCGCAGACGGAGGCAGTCTGATGCTGCGCGACCTCGTCCACGCCGACGTGATCCGCTACTCCGGCGGCTACTCGCGGGCCCGCCTGCTGCGCGCGGTGCTGCTGGAGCGCACCTTCCGCGTCGTGCTGACCCTGCGGCTGTGCCAGGCCGCGCAGGCCTCCGGGTCGAGGCCGCTGCTGGTGGCCGCGATCCTCGCGCACCGCGTGGCCAGCGCGAAGGCCGCCGTCGACCTGCCCTGGAAGACCCGCGTCGGCCCGGGCTTCCGGCTGTTCCACGGCTGGGGCGCGGTGGTCAACACCGAGGCCGTCATCGGCGCCGACGTCTCGCTGTTCCACGGCGTGACCCTCGGCCAGGGCGACCGCATCGCCGCCGACGGCAGCCGCACCACGGGCTACCCGGTGATCTCCGACGAGGTCTGGATCGGGCCGCACGCGATCATCGTCGGCGGCGTGACCATCGGGCGCGGTGCCCGCATCGCCGGCGGCGCCGTGGTCACCAAGGACGTGCCGGCCGGCAGCATGGTCGCCGGCAACCCCGCCGTCGTCGTCCGCTCCGACGTGCCCGCCGACGTGCTCAACCCCTCCGGGGTCCGGTCGTGAGCGGGTCAGCGGGCGGAGTCGGAGCAGCGGTTGGGGGTGACCGGGCCCTTGTAGGGCGTCACCTCCTCGCCCAGCTCCAGCACCTTCATCCGGTCGAACGGGATCTTCTCGATGCCGAAGTAGGTCAGGTCGCCCGCGCCCAGCGCCTCCTCGTAGGGGTCGTAGGGGTAGCTCTGCGGGTGCACCGCGAACAGGCTCAGCCCGCGGCTGGAGTCGGCGAGGTACATGCCGTACTCCTGCAGGGCGGTCGCGATCGTCAGCTCCGGGCCCGACAGGCCCAGCGCGCCCAGGTCGAGCTCCGGGTCGAGCACGACGTGCGCACCGATCGGGAGCGTGTCGGGGCCGTCGGTGCGCCCGTCGCTGCGGGTGGCCGGGAAGACCGGGTCGCCCGCGCGGGTGGCCGGGTAGGCGAACACCAGCGCGTGGTCGATGCGGCCGGCGACCAGCTCCTCCGGCCAGATCAGCCCGGCCGCGATGGAGAAGCCGCTGGCCCGGGTGGCCAGCCCGTCGGGGTAGATGCCGTCGCCGTCGGCCGGGGTGGCGTTGACCCACTCCGCGGTCCAGCCACCGGAGCCGTCGCGCTTCGCCCGGTACATCTCGAACACGCAGTCCGTCGTGGTGTCCAGCACGGCCAGGTGGCCGTCGTCGGCCGGGTCGGCCAGCGCGTTCGGCGGGATCGGCACCCGCTCCAGGGTCGCCTCCGGGGTGGCGTACTCGGCGGTCGGCGCGATCCGGTAGCGGGCGGTGCTCTCGTCGGCGACGAAGACCGGCGCGGTGAAGTTGCGGATCGCCACCACCGGCGGCGGACCGGCGAACCCGGCCACGTAGCTGTCGGAGCGCTCGTCGAAGACGGGGGCGTCGGGCACCGGGGTGCGCCAGATGGTGTCCGGCCCGGCGAAGAACTCCGCGGACGTGGGCAGCGGCGGCGGGGCCGACGCCCGACCCGGGGTGGTCGTCGCGCAGGCGGTGCAGGCCACCGCCAGCAGCAGCGGCAGCGCCTCGGCGAGCACGCGGCGCCGTCGGGGACGTGCGGTCGTATCGAACTGCATCGCAACGTTCTCCTGTGGCCGAGCGAGTACACGCGGGGGCGGTCGTGAAGATCCTGCACGTCATCGACAACTTCGGGTACGGCGGTGCGGAGTTGCTGCTGGCCACGTTGAACGGGGTCGCCGCGGAGGCGGGCCTGGACCTGTCCGTGGCCTGCCTCGGGCCGCGCACGCCCGAGCGGTCGGTCACCCTCCCGCTGCTCACCGACGCCGGGCTCGACCCGCGGTTCATCGGCGTGCACCGGCTGCTCGACCCGGCCGCCCTGTGGAAGATCCGCCGCACCATCCGGGAGTCCGGCTGCGACGTCGTGCACGCCCACCTCGGCTACGCCGGGATACTGGTGCCGCCGGCCGCCCGGCTGGCCGGGGTGCCGTGCGTGACCACGCTGCACCACGAGCCGCCGCCGTGGCAGCCGCGCGCCGACCGGATCAAGGAGTGGCTGTGGGTCCGCTCGGCCGAGCGCGGCGCCGCGCTGGTCTGGGTGTCCGAGGCCGCGCGCACCGCAGGCGCCAAGGTCGTGCCGCCGCGCCGCAAGACCTGGCGGGTCCTGCACAACGGCGTCGACCTCAGCCGCTTCACCCCCGACGGCACCAGGGCCTTGCCCGCCGACATCGACGTCCCGCCCGGCGCGCCGGTGGTCACCGTGGTGGCCGCGCTGCGCGAGCCGAAGGGCCACGAGGTCGCGCTGCGCGCCTGGCCGCGCGTGCGGGAGAAGGTCCCCGGCGCGGTGCTGCTGATCGTCGGGCACGGCCCGCACGAGGCCGCCCTGCGCGCCGCGGCCGGTGCGGGCGTCGTCTTCGCCGGCTCGCGCACCGACGTCCCGCAGATCCTCGCCGGGTCCACCATGGCGCTGCTGCCCTCGCTCACCGAGGCGCTGCCCACCACCCTGATCGAGGCGGCGGCCAGCGGGCTGGCCGTCGTGGCCACGACGGTCGGCGGCACCGCCGAGACCGTCGAGCACGGGCGGACCGGGCTGCTGGTCCCGCCCGGCGACCCCGATGCCCTCGCCGACGCCGTCGTCGAACTGCTGCTCGACCCCGATCGGCGGACCGGGTACGGCTCGGCCGGCCGGCGTCTGGCCGAGGACCGCTTCGACCTGCGACGCTGGGTGCGCAACCTGGCCGAGCTCTACACCGACGCCATCACCGGGCCGTCGCCCACCTCCCGCGGAGCAGTGGCTCCGTGAACGGACAGGAGAGTCACCGCATGCCCGGCACGAAGCTCAACGTGCGCGCCGCAGCCATCATCGCCCTGCTGGGCATCGTCGGTGCGCTGGTCGGTGTGGCCGTCGGCCTCTACCTCGCGCGCACGGGCAAGCCCTGGTTCCGCGCCGAGATGGAACTGGCGCTGCTGCCCGGCCCGGACGTCCCCGCCGAGGAGATCTCCAACTACTGGGAGGCGCTGGCCCGCGGCCAGGCCCCGCGGATCGCCGCCGAGGTGCTCGACCAGCCCCGTTGGGCCGCGGGCGCGGCCAAGGCCGCCGGGGTCGAGGAGGGCGCCGTGCTGATCACCGCGGGCGTCGTCACCGACACCACCCTGATCACCGTGGGCGGCGAGGCGCCGTCGGCGCAGGCCGCCGAGGCCGCGGTCACCGCCGCGGTCACCGAGGCCACCCCGCTGGCCCAGTCGGTGTCCGGGCCGTTCGTGCTGCAGGTCGTGCAGCCCGCGCAGGGCACCGCGGTCTCCCAGACCACGCCCGACTCGCAGGTCGTCGCGGTGGCCGGGCTGGCCGGGCTGGTCGTCGGGGCGGGCGCGGCGGTGCTGTTCGTGCGCAGGCGCGGCTCCGGGACCGCGCCCGCGGCGGCGAGCCCGCTCGGGGGCGGCGGCCAGGGCGGCGGGCTGCGACCCGGGCCCGCCCCGCAGCGCCCACCCGCCCCGCACCGCCAGGACGGCCCTCCCGGTCGCCCGCCCGCCGGGCTGCGCCCCGGTGCCGCCCCGCTGTCCCCGCACCAGCGGCCCTGAGCCGGCCGTGACCGCGCACCCGCCGGAGGGGTCGTGAGCGAGCTCGCGCGCGAACCATCAGCACAGCACCTCCGCGCAGCGCTGACCGAGCGCAGCGAGGGAATGCGATGAGCTCCCCCGGTCCCGGACCGCTGACCACCGGCGGCATCACGGTGAGCATCGCGCTCCCGCCCCTGCCCTTCAGCGGCGCGCCCGCCATCGAGCGGCGCCGGGTCGAGCTGGGCGGCGGCACGCTGCTCGTCGCGCTGGGCTCGCTCGTCCTGCTGGCGCTGTTCGTCGGCACCTCGACGGCCACCCTGGTGGTGGCCGCCATCCTCGCCGTCGCCCTGGTGATCGCCGCCGTGCTGGTGCCCGCGGTGGCGCTGGCGCTGCTGGTGGTCGGCGAGTTCGCCAACGTCAGCGGCGTGCTCGTGGCCCACGGGCTGCCCGGCGTCTTCACCCCGCTGCTGGGCGTCGGCCTGCTCTCGGCCCTCGTGGCCACCCGCTCCGCGGAGAACCGGGCCCGGCTCGCCTCGGTGCCGCGCGCCCCCGCGGTGCTGCTGGCCGTCTACATCGCGGCCGTCATGCCCGCCGTGCTGATCAGCTCCGACGCCGCGGCGACCGCGGAGAAGGTCCAGGAGCTGTGGGTCGACGGGCTGTTCCTGGTGCTCGTCCTGGTGCTGGCCCGGCTCGTCGAGCGGCCGTGGGCGGTCGCCGCGATGATCGTGCTGCCGCTCGTCGCGATCGCCGCGATGACCGTGCTCAACCAGCTGTTCCTGCAGGAGACCGAGGGGTTCTGGGGGTTCGCCCGGATCAGCAAGGCCCTCGGCGAGATGACCACCACCCCGCGCTACGCGGGCCCGATGGAGGACTCCAACTTCTGGGGCCGGGTGCTCATCCTCGGGCTGCCGATGGCGCTGGCGCTGGCCCACCGGGCCGTCGCCGCGAAGCGCGGGCTGCCCGCCACCGGCTGGGTCGTGTCGATCGCGCTGCTGCTCGGGGCCGTCTACCTCACCCAGTCCCGCGGCACCCTCATCACCGCCGCCGTCGCGACCATCGTCTGGGTCATCGCCAGCGGCCCGACGGTGCGCAAGCGGGCCCTGCTGACGCTGCCCGTGCTGGCCTTCGTCCTGCTGCTGCCCGGCATCGGCGACCGGCTCGTCAACGTCAGCGAGGCCTTCGAGGACGCCCCGGCCTACTCCAAGGACCCCTCGATCGTCGAGCGCGGTGTGGCCGGGCAGATCGCCGGCCAGATCTGGCGGGAGCACCCGCTGCTGGGCACCGGGCTGGCCACCTTCGCCTCCGAGCTCGACGACTACGCCGCCCGCCGTCCCGACCTGCTCATCGGCGTCACCACCGCCACGCACAACCTCTACCTGGAGATCCTGTCCGAGACCGGGGTCGTCGGGCTGGCCGGCTGGATCGTGCTGATCGGCGGCTGCCTGCTGCTGTCGGTGCGCTCGATCGTCCGGCTCGCCGGGGCGCCGCGCGACGGGCCGGACGGCGCGCCCACCAGGGCGCTGGCCGCGGCCACCCTCGCCGCGGTGGTGGCGTGGTCCCTGGCCAGCCTGTTCCTGCACCTGTCGCTGGTCCGCACGCTGTGGGTGGTGCTGGCGCTCACCGGGCTGCTCTACACGCTGACCAGGGAGAAGTACGCGCCGAGCGGGTCGGCGCTCGTCGCCGCCCGGACGGCGACGCGCGGGCTGCGCACCGGGCTCGGCGTGAGCGCGGTGCTGGTCGTCGCCGGGGCCGCGGTGGGCGGCGCGATCCTCTACAACCTCAGCGAGCTCACCTACACCGCCCGCGCCACCCAGACGCTCGTCCCGGCGGCAGGCACCTACTACTCCTACGGCCTGGACATCCGGTCGCGACGGCCGGTGATGCCCGCCTACGCGGCGATGATCCAGGGCGAGCAGTCCCGCTCGGTGCTCAAGGTCGACGCGGAACCGGCCACCGGCCTGGTCGCCTTCGTCGGCACCGGCGGCAGCGAGCAGGAGGCGAAGGCCAGGGTGGACGCGGCCATCGCCGCGGCCCCGTCCGCGCTGCGCCAGTACGGCGCCGACCGCCAGTACGACATGGTCGAGGTGTCCCCGGCCGAGGTCGAGGTGGAGCGCGTCTTCCCGCGGCAGGCGCTACTGCTGGCCGGTGGCGCGGTCGTCCTGGAGCTGCTGTTCTGCCTGGCCGTGCTGCGGCTGGCCCGCCGACAGACCCGATGAGGGGAACGCCGATGTCCCAGAGCCCGCTGCGGGTCGCCCACCTGATCCACTCGCTCGGTCCCGGCGGCGCCGAGAACGTGCTCGTCGAACTGGCCGCCGCGGCCGACGCCGGCGGGCTCGACCCGGTGTTCCTCGGGCTCTCCCCGCACCCCGACCCGGTGCACGCGCGCACCCTCGCGTCGCTGGGCTTCCCCGTCGTCCAGCTGGAGCTGGACCGCTGGGACCCGCGCGCGGTCACCCGGGCCACCGCGGTGCTGCGCGGCTACCAGGTGCAGGTCATCCACACCCACCTCAAGCACGCCGACCTCGTCGGGGCGCTCGCCGGGGCGCGGCTGAAGGTGCCGGTGGTGTCCACGCTGCACGTCATCGAGGACGCGCCGGCCACCCGGATGGCCCGCTACAAGCGCACCGCCGGGCTGCTCGGGCGGCGCCGCTTCGCCACCCGCACGCTCGCCGTCTCGCACTCGCAGATGCGCTGGTACCAGCAGCTGTCGGGGACGACGGAGGGCGTCGAGGTCCTGCCTAACGGCGTGGCCGACCCCGGCGTGCCCGACGCGGCCGACCGGGCCCGCATCCGGGCCGAGCTCGACGTCCCCGACGACGGCCTGCTCATCGGCTCCGCGTCGCTGATGCGCCCGGAGAAGGGCCACCACCTGCTGCTCGACGCGATCGCGCGGCTCGACCCCGAGCTGCCGGTGACCGTGGCGCTGGCCGGCGACGGGCCGCTGCGCGCCGAGCTGGAGTCGCGGGTGGCCGCCGACCCGGGCCTGGCGCGGCGGGTGCGGTTCCTCGGCTACCGCGACGACGTGCCGGTGCTGCTCGGGGCGACCGACCTGGTGCTGCACACCAGCCTGGCCGACGCCCTGCCCACGACGCTGATCCACGCGCTGGCCGTCGGGGTTCCCGCGGTGGCCACCGACGTCGGGGGCATCCCGGACATCGTCACGCCGGAGACCGGGCTCATCGCCCCGACCGAGCCCGCCGCGGTGGCGTCGGCGGTCCAGAAGCTGGCCACCGATCCGGCGCTGCGGACACGGCTCGGGGCGGCGGGGCGTGCGGTGTTCCTGGAGCGGTTCGAGGCGCGGGGATGGGTGGAGCGGCTGCGCGCCGTCTACGATCGGGCGCTCGCGGGTCGTTAGTCCTGCCGGGCCCCGGCGATCGCGAGGGGTGAACGGCGCAGCGCGCGAAGCGCCGGAAGAGGCTCGCGACGGCCGCGATCTGCACCGCTGTCCGTGTCGACGGTCCCGGCGGTCGCGCCGTGCTCGGCCGCGACGGCCCGGATGGGCGCCGCGATCGCGCGCCGGTTCGTCCGACCACCGGCGGGTGCTCGCTGTTCTCGCCTACCTGCGTGCTCGATCGTGCTTCCTGTTCCTTCTGACGCGAGTTCCCAGGGGCTGGCGCTGGGGACGGCCGCTGGCCCCCGCCACACCTCGGAAAATGACCAGCCATGCCAGGCCGGCGGGGGTCAGCGCTTTCGTGCTGCCCTCCGGGGCCGATGTGAGGGCAGGGGAGCGACCCCTGCTCGATCAGAGATCGCCCTCCGCGCAGGAGCCGCCGGAGGCCCCTGTGCAGCCCTCGAAGGAGGCGCGTTCACACCTGAGAAAGCCCTTCGGAGAAGCGCCGAGCAACAGAAGCCCACGACGAGGTCTCGGCCAGCCAGGCGGCCCCGGCCCGGCCGAGCTGCTCGGACCGTTCCGGGTCGGAGAGCAGCGCGATGAGGGCCTGGGCGAGGGCGGGCGCGTCGCCGGGCGGGGCCAGCAGGCCCGAGACGCCGTCCCGGACGACCTTGGGGATGTCGCCGACCGTGGTGGCCACGACCGGGCGCTCGAACGTGAAGGCCAGGTGGGCCACGCCGCTCTGGCTCGCCCGCAGGTACGGGATGGTCACCACCCGGGCCGACCCGAACAGGGTCGGGATCTCGGTGTTCGGGACGTAGCCGGGGCGGGTGGTCACACCGCCGGCCACGCGGGCCCTGGCCTCGATGCCGGCCTGGTCGGCGCCGCCGACCGCGCCGGCGACCACCAGTTCGGCGTCGGGGACCGCGGCGCGGACGGCGGGCCAGGCCTCCAGCAGCACGTCGAGGCCCTTGTAGGCGGTCCACAGGCCGAAGAACAGGGCCACCGGGCGGGTCTCGGAGACCGGGGGGACGGGGGCGTCGCCGCGCAGGGCCGACTCGTCGCCGTGCGGGATGACGACCACCGGGCCGCTCGGTTCCCAGTGCGCGAGCAGGCGGTCGCGGGCCTCGTCGCCGAGGGTGAAGCACAGGTCCATCGCCCGCCACGCGGCCGGGAGCGCCCGGTCGAAGACCGGGCCCGCCTTGGCCTTCGTGGTGTCGGCGTCGGTCATCACCCGGGGCTCGTGGGCGACGATGCCCAGCAGGGTGCGCGGCAGGAGGCGGTCGAGCGCGAGCACGCCGAGCGCGTCGAGGGCGAAGCGCCAGGTCGAGAAGAACACCGCGTCCGGGCGGTCGCGGCGCAGCCGGGCCAGCAGCACCAGCCAGGCCAGCACCAGCTGCCCGGCGCGCACCACCCGGCGGGCCTTGCGCAGCAGCGGGCCGCGGGGCTTCTCGTCGAGGGGGTGCCACGTCGGGAGGGCGGCGTGGATGCGGAAGCCCGGGTGCCGGGCCGACAGCTCGGGGCGCGGACCGGTGTAGAGGTGCACGTCGTGGCCCTGCTCGGCGAGCGCCTCCCCCAGCTGCACGGCGAACTGGAACAGCCCGCCCGACGGCGAGAACTCGACGAACGCGATCCTGCGGGCGGCGCTCACGCGGTGACGGGCGGGAGCGCGCGCACCCAGTCGAGCGTGCGGCGCAGGCCCTCGGTCAGCTCGATGGGCGGGGCCAGCCCGAAGTCCGCCCGCGCCCGGGAGACGTCCAGGCAGCTGCGGAGCAGCTCGCCGTCGCGCGCCGGCTCGTGCACCGGGACGAAGTCGGCCGGGTCGACACCCGCCGCCTCGGCGATCGCCGCCACCAGCTCCAGCAGCGACACCTCCTGCCCGGTGCCGACGTTGAACACGTCGTGGGTCAGGTTCTCGGCCCGAGCCACCGCCAGGTTGGCGGCGGCGATGTCGCCGACGAAGACGTAGTCGCGGGTCTGCGTGCCGTCGCCGAAGATCGTCGGACGGCGGCCGTCGAGCACCGCGCCGCAGAAGATCGCGATCACTCCGGCGTCGCCGCGCGGGTCCTGGCGGGGACCGTAGACGTTGCCGTAGCGCAGGGTGGCCACGTCCAGGCCGTGGTGCTCGCCGAACCAGCGGGCGTAGCGCTCGGCGGTGTTCTTGCTCATCCCGTACCCGGATATCGGCGCGGGGGGCTCGGTCTCCGGGGTCGGCACGACCTCCGCCACCCCGTACATCGCCCCGCCCGTGGAGGTGTTCACGACCCGGCGCACCCCGGCCGCCGCGGCCGCGGTGAACACGTTGAGCGAGCCGACGATGTTGACCGAGGCGTCCCGCGCCGGCTGGACCATCGACGTCCGCACGTCGATCTGGGCGGCCAGGTGGAACACCAGGTCGGGGGCGAACGCGGTGACCTCGCGGGTCAGCCGCTCGCCGTCGCGGATGTCCAGCTCGACCAGCCGGGCGCCCCCGCCGCCGATCGCGGCCTCCAGGTTGGCCGGGAAGCCGTGGCTCATGTCGTCGACGACGAGCACCTCGGTGCCGTCCGCGACGAGGGCGTCCACGATGGTCGATCCGATGAAACCGGCCCCGCCGGTGACGACTGCGCGCACGGGCCACACCCTAGTGCTGTGTCCGTCCGGTAAGACGCACCTCACCTGCCCGGATAGCCGAACGTCACCGACCGGACAGCCGCCCATAATGGCGCCATGTCGCGCACCGAGAAGCTCGCCGCGCTCCTGTGCACCGCAGGCCTCGACCGACTCGCCCGGCTGTCCTGGCGCGGGCTGCTGGTCTTCAACTACCACCGCATCGGCCGGCCCACAGAGCTCGACGACCCCGACCTGTTCAGCGCGACCGTCGAGGACCTCGACACCCAGGTCGGGCTGCTCGCCGACCGGTTCGAGATCGTCGCGGCCGGCTCGGCCGACCTGCGCGACGGGCGCCCGTCCCGGCGGATCGCGCTGACCGTCGACGACGGCTACGCCGACGAGCTGCTGGCCGCGCAGGTGTTCGCGGCGCACGGGGTGACCGGCTCGTTCTTCGTCACCACCGGCTACGTCGACCACCCCCGCCACGCCTGGTGGGACGAGATCGCCTGGCTCTCCCGCGGCGTCCCGGCCGACGGCCTGGCCCCGTGCGAGTGGCTGCCCGACGGCCTCGACCCGAGCGGCCACTCCCCCGACGACGTCCGCAGGCTCCTCAACGGTGCCTACAAGGCGCGCGCCGGCGAGCGCGGCGAGGAGTTCCTCGACTGGTTGTCCGGCGTCACCGGCCGCGAGCGCCCGGACGTCGGCGAGGCGAAGGACCGGTGGATGAGCTGGGACGACGTGCGCGGGCTGCGCCGCGACGGCATGGAGGTGGGCGGGCACACCGTCACCCACCCGATCCTGTCCACACTGGACGCCGAGGCGCAGCGCGTCGAGGTGTCGCAGTCGATGGGCAGGCTGCGCGAGGAGCTGGACGAGGACGTCGACACGTTCGCCTACCCGGTCGGCGCCTCCGACAGCTTCGACGACGCCACCCGCGACGCCCTGCGCGCCGCCGGGGTGCGGCGGGCGTACAGCTTCTGCGGCGGGCTGAACGGCCGCCGCGGCACCGACCCGTTCGACGTGCGGCGGGTCGGGGTCTTCGGGGAGAGCGCCACGGTCATCCGCGCGACCGCCGCCCTCCCGGCGGTCTTCGGCGCCCCCCGCCGCTACGCCTGACCCCGTCGAGAACGAACTCGTTGTCGTTTGAATCGATTCAAACCGGCGACAGGTTCGTTCTCGACGGGTTGGTCCTATGTTGACGGTGGTCGGGGTGGAGGGCGGTCGCGATGTCGTTGGTGAGCCGGGCGCGCACGGTGCTGGCCCAGCCGGGGGAGGTCGTGCCCGCCGTGCGCGGGCTGCTCGGACCGGCCCGACGGGCCACCAGCTGCGCGTCCCCGCCCCGCATCCGCGGGAAGGTGCGGATCGCCAACTCCGGCGCGCTGCACCTGGGCCGCGCGCTCACGATCGACGGGATGCCGTTCCCGACCAAGATCGAGGTGCGGGCGGGCGCCGAGCTGCGCATCGGCACCGGCTGCTTCCTGAACTACGGCGTGGACATCGTGGCCGGCGAGCGGATCGTCATCGGCGACTCGGTGCTGGTCGGCCCGCTGGTCAGCATCGTCGACGACGACATGCACCAGATCGAGCCGGGCCGCGGGCGCCGGGTCGCCCCCATCACGATCGGCGACGACGTCTGGCTCGGCCGCGGCGTCACCGTCCTGCCCGGCACCACCATCGGCGACCACTCGGTGATCGCCGCCGGGTCGGTCGTCCGCGGCGACGTCCCGGCCAAGGTCGTCGCCGGCGGCACCCCGGCCAAGGTCCTGCGCGAGCTCGACATCCCCGACGGCTGGCGCCGCATCTGACCGGCCGACGCACGTCGCAGAGGCCGCCTACCCGGCGCAGACCCCTGGGGCCTTGCGCCGGGTACGAAGACCCTGCGACGACGACAGGGCCAGGCGGGAGGGTCAGGTCGCCCGGCGGACGGGGCTCACCGTGGGGTCGGCGAGGGTGGCCAGGCCCTCGCGGATGCCGTCGGCCAGCACGTCGACGTCGGGGAAGGCGTCGAAGTCGGCGTTGACGCCGAAGGTGAGCGCGCCCAGGTAGGAGTAGATCCCGATCGAGACCCGGCTGCCCATGTTGATCGGCACGTAGGCGTGCAGGGCCTGCATCTGCCGGCCCAGCACGTACAGCGGGCGCCGGGGGCCGGGCACGTTCGTCGTGGTGACCTGCATGAACGGCTGGCTGGTGCGGGCCGCGGCCCGGGTGCCCACGGCCATCAGGGTCGGCGCGACGAACTCGCCCATCGCGATGATGCTGCGCGCGTCGACGACGCCCATGAGCCGCTTGTGCTCGTCCATCTGCCTGCGCAGGGACGCGAGCCGGATGAGCGGGTCGGGTTCGGCGACCGGGAGGTCGACGAAGACGGCCGAGATCTGGTTGTCGAGCACGCCGTGCTCGCCGGGGCGGCGGACCGAGACCGGCACCATGGTCCGCACCACCACGTCGTCGGCGAGCTCGCCGCGGGCGGCCACCAGGTCGCGGAAGCCGGTGGTCACGGCGGCCAGCACGATGTCGTTCACCGTGCCGCCGTGCGCCCGCCGGACCCGTTTGACCTCGTCGAGGGTGGCGTCGACCCAGACCCAGCGCCGGTGCGGGCCGATGGGGCCGTTGAGCGAGCGGGGGGTCGGGGTGCTGATCCGCCGGGCCAGGCCGGGGACGAGCGAGCCCAGCGCGCGGCCGCGGCGCAGCAGGTCGGCGGGGTCCTGGGCGGCGTGCCGCAGGCTGCCGGTCAGCTGCCGCACCGGCTGCTCGACGAGCTCCCGCACGCCCCCGACCAGGGTGGCCACCGACGACGGGCCTGCCTCCGGCGTCCACCCGGTCGGCTCCGGGTGCGGGGCGTCCGGGTCGACGTCGAAGATCAGCTGCAGCAGGTCGGTGCTGGCGACGCCGTCGACCATGCAGTGGTGGACCTTGGAGATGATCGCCCAGCGGTCGTCGGCCAGCCCCTCGACCAGCCACACCTCCCACAGCGGTTTGGCCATGTCCAGGCGCTGCCCGAGGACCCGGCCCGCCAGGTTGCGCAGCTGCTCGGCGCTGCCCGGGCGGGGCACCGCGGTGTGCCGGACGTGGTAGAGGATCTGGAAGTGCTCGTCGTCGACCCACAGCGGGCGACCGAGGTGCAGCGGGACGGTGCGCACCCGCTGGCGGTAGCGCGGCACCTGGGGCAGCTTGCCCAGCAGCAGCCGGACCAGGTCGCCGTAGGTGGGCGCGGGCCCCTCGAACACCGACACCGAACCCACGTGCATGGGGGTGTTCTCGCCCTCGGCGAAGAAGAACCCGGCGTCCGTCGCGCTCATCCGGTCCACGATCCGCTCCTCGCCGTCGAGGTACGCCGACCGGACGCGCCGCGCCGAGCCGCTCCCACCCGAAATTACGAGCGCGGATGAGTGATCGCAACGCGGCCGGTCAGGCGTAGACGATCTCGACCCGCCGGTTGAGTGAGCGGCCGGCTTCGGTGGCGTTGTCGCTGACGGGCTCGGTCTCGCCCTTGCCGGTGGCGGTGACCGCGACCGCCGGGCCGAGCGCCGCGGCCAGCTCCGCGCGCACGGCGTCGGCCCTGGCCTGCGAGAGCAGCAGGTTGTAGTCGTCGGCGCCGCGGTCGTCGGTGTGGCCGACGACCTCGACCCGGGTCGAGCCGGCGGCCTGCAGCATCGGCACGATCCGGGCGAGCTCGTCGCGGGCGCGCTGGGTCAGCTCGGCGCGGTCGAAGGCGAACATGACATCGGCGGACATCTGAACCGAGCCGCCGCCCTCGACCACGGCGCCGTCGGCGGTCGCGGTGGGGAACACGATGTCCTCGACCGGGTAGACCGCGTTCGGCTTGACCAGCGGCGGGTCGATCCGCACGTCGCCGTCCGGGCCGCCGGCCGGCGCGGTGGCCGGCGCGGCGACGGCCACCGCCGCGGCGATCGCGGCGGCGGCGACCCAGCGCCCGGCCCTCACCGCTCCACCCGGACCCCGGTGAACTCCCCGACCCGCGGCACGTGCACGTTGACGACCTGGACGTCGGGGGTGGGCGCGGCGAAGGTGGCGGTGAGCACCGCGCCGTCGCCGGGCAGCACGGACACGTCGGTGAGCCCGCCGCTGCACAGGCACTGGCCGTCCGGGTTGCGTCCGGGCAGGTGGCGGGTGGTGTGCACCGGGTCGACGACGTAGACGCCGTCGACGGCGTCCAGGGCGTCGGCGGCGGCGACGCCGTCGCCGAAGAAGTCGGCCACCTGCCAGCGGCCCGGCGGCGCGTCGCCGCGGGCGGGCGCGTTCGTGTTGCGGGCGGTGAAGGTGACCTGCAGGACCTGCTCGATGACCCGCACCTCGTTCAGGTCGACGCGCACGGCGACGGGCTGCCCGTCGGTCTCGTCCACCGCGTAGCGCGAGCTGAGCACGGGCAGCTCGGCGACCGGCTCGCCGGCCGCAGTCGCCGGGCCGTCGGCGCTCGCCCCTCCGCCGCCGACCGCCTGCGTGCACCCGACCAGCGCGAGGCCCGCCACCAGCACGACCAGCAGCCGCACCCCCCGTATCGACACCGCTGTTGATGACACCGTTGTTCGCACAGCCATTCCCCGTTCCCCCTCGACGGCCAGGCTAGGGGCACGCGGTGGTCGGGGACGGCATCTGACGCATTCCGGCCAGAATCACCGTAGTACTACGCAGCGCCTGATTCCGAAATTCGCTCCGGTCCGATCTCAGTCGAGCGTGCCGTGCCCGCGGCGCAGCCGCAGCGGCACCCACAGCCAGGTCGCGGCGAACAGCGCCAGCAGCGCGCCGGTGGCGCCCAGCGCCCAACCGCGGCCCATCGCCATGTCCAGGACCAGCAACAACCCGGACGACAGGGTGACCGCGAGCGCGGTGAGCCCGGCGATCGCGAACCGGTGCCCGCTGGCCACCAGCTCGCGCTTGAGCCCGCGCTGGAACAGGGTCCGGTGCGCGGCCACCGGGGCCAGCAGCAGCGTCGAGCTGACCGCGGCGCAGACCAGCGTCACCATGAACACGGCGTGCTGGAATGGGTCCAGCGCGTCGAAACGCGCGCTGAACGACAACGTGAGCAGGAAGCCGAAGAGGATCTGCACGCCGGTGAACACCACCCGCAGTTCCTGCAGCAGCTCGGCGAAGTTGCGGTCGGCGCGGCGCAGCGGACCCTCGTCGCGCTGCTCGGCGTTCCAGGCGTCGTCTCCCGGCACCGGCGCCGCGTCGGAGTCGAGCTGGGTCACCGTCGCCTCCCTCCGGTGGTGTCGAGATCCAGCGGGCCGTAGCGCCGGATGGGATACCCCGCCGTCGGCCCGGCACACCACCACCCGGTCGCGACCGCTCCGAGCGGACTGCTACAACTTGTAGTGTGATGGGTCGTAGCAGGCGGGGACTGGCCGCCGTCCAGGCGGTCGTCTTCGTCGACCTGCTGGGCCTGACGCTCGTCCTGCCCGCGCTGCCGTTCCACACGCTGGCCCTGGGCGGGGGCGGGCTCTGGCTGGGCGCGGTGGTGGCGGCCTACTCGGCGGCCCAGATGCTGGCCGCGCCCGCGCTCGGCAGGCTGGCCGACCGCTTCGGCAGGCGGCGGATGCTGCTGGTGGCGCTGGCGGGCTCGACGGCGTCGCTGCTGCTGATGGGCCTGGCCCCGGCGCTGTGGGCGCTGGTCGCGGCCCGGCTGGTCGCCGGGGCGTGCGGTGGCAGCATCGGGGTGGCGCACGCGCTGGTCGCCGACCTGACCGAACCGCACGAGCGCACCCGGGCGATGGGCCGGGTGGGCATGGCCGTCGGCGCCGCGTTCACGATCGGCCCGCTGGTGGGCACGCTCGGCGCCACCGCGGGTATGCCCGCCATGGCCGTCGCCGGGGCCGCGCTGGCCGCCGCGGCCTGGGTGCTGGCCTGGCGCACCCTGCCCGACCCCGATCCGCGCGCCCACCCCGCCGGTGCCGCCGCGCCGGACGTGCCGCACCCGCCGTGGGCCCTGCTGGCCGTCGGCTTCCTGGGGATGTGCGCGCTGGTCGGCATGGAGACGACGGTCGCGCTGCTGGCCGGCGACCGGTTCGACGCAGGCCCGGGGTTCGTCGGGGTGCTGCTGTGCCTGGCCGGCCTGGCCATGACCCTGGTGCAGGCCCGCCCGCTGGTGGCCGCCGTCGCCCGCTGGGGCGACGCCCGGGTCGCGACGGGCTGCGCCGTGGCGATGGCGGCCGGACTGGCCGCCATGCCCGTGGTCGGGGCGGCGGGCCTGGTCGGGGCGGTGGTCGTGGTGGCCGCGACGCAGGCGGTGCTGGCCACGACGACCACCAGCCTGCTCTCGCGCACGGTCGACGCCGGACGGCGCGGCGCGCTGCTCGGGCGGGCCCAGGCGATGGCCGCCGCCGGGCGGCTGGTCGGTCCGGTCGCCGCCGGGGGCCTGGCCGACCTGGCGCTCGACCTGCCCTTCCAGGCCGGGGCCGCGCTGGCGCTGGGCGCCGCGCTCGCCGTGCAGCTCGGCGGCAGACGAGCCGTCGCGGCCGCCGGGGTGCCGCGATGAGCCGCGGGCGCGGCGAGCTGGAGCGCGACGTGATGGGCGTGCTCTGGGCCCGCGACGAGCCCGCGTCGGCCCGCACGGTGCTGCGCGAGCTCGGCGACCCCGACCTCGCCTACGCCACGGTCAAGACCGTGCTCGAGCGCCTCACCCGCAAGGACGTGGTGTCCCGGGTGAGCGTCGACCGGACCTGGCACTACTCGGCCACCCGCAGCCGCGACGCGTTCGTCGCCGGGCTGATGCTGCAGGCGCTGGAGCGCTCCGCCGACCGCGACGCCTCGCTGGTGGCGTTCGTGCGCTCGGTCAGCCCGACCGACGCCGCCGTCCTGCGGGCGGCGCTCGCCGACGAGCCCTGACCGGCCGGGGTCGTCGGTGCCGATCATCGCCGGGCGAGTCGATCACCCGGCTGGACGCACCTCACAGCTCCGGTGGGCGTCGCAGCCCAGGGGTGGGTGGCGCAGCCCGCCGGCGCGCTGCGACGACCCGGCCAGCGCTGGGAGGCCCACCTGCCCGAAATCCCTCACCACGTGTCGACGTGGGGGCGGACCTTGCCGCCGGGCTGCGGGCCGACCGGCGCGGGCGGGAACGACGAGGTGATCCAGCGCCGGGTGTCGGCCGGGTCGATGACGTCGTCGACCTCGAAGACCGTGGCCACGCTGAGCGCCTTGCCGCGCTCGTAGCTCTCGGCGACGAGCTTCTCGTAGAGGGCCTGGCGCTCGACCGGGTCGGTGAGCGCGTCGAGCTCCTTGCGGTAGCCGAGCCGGACGGCGCCCTCCAGGCCCATCCCGCCCAGCTCGCCGGTCGGCCAGGACACCGTGAACGCGGGCGCCTTGAGGCTCCCGCCCGCCATGCCCTGCGCGCCCAGGCCGTAGCACTTGCGCAGGATCACCATCCCGAGCGGGACGCTCAGGTTCGCCCCGACCACGAACAGCCGGCTGAAGTGCCGCACGGTCGCCTGGCGCTCGGAGTCGGTGCCGACCATGAACCCCGGCGTGTCGCACAGCGAGACGACCGGCAGCCCGAACGCGTCGCAGAGCTGCAGGAACCGGGCCGCCTTGTCGGCGGCGTCGCGGTCGATGGCGCCACCGAGGTGCGTCGGGTCGTTGGCGATCAGCCCCATCGGGCGGCCCTCGACGCGGACCAGCGCGGTGACCATCCCGGCGCCGAAGCCGCGGCGCAGCTCCAGCACCGACCCCTCGTCGGCGATGCCGTGCACGGCCGCCCGCACGTCGTAGACGCGGACCCGGTTCTCCGGCACGACCTGGCGCAGCCGACGCTGGTCGGGTGCGGTCCAGTCGGCGACCGGGCCCTGGAAGTAGGACAGGTAGCGCTTGGCGATGCGGGTGGCCTCGGCCTCGTCGGCGGCCACGACGTCGACGACGCCGTTGGGCACCTGCACCGACAGCGGGCCGACGTCGTCCGGCGCGACCACGCCGAGCCCGCCGCCCTCGATCATCGCCGGGCCGCCCATGCCGATGCTGGCGCCCTCCACCGCGATGATGACGTCGCAGGTGCCCAGCAGCGCCGCGTTGCCCGCGAAGCACCGCCCCGCCACCACGCCGACCAGCGGCACCAGCGCGGACAGCCGCCCGAACAGCTCGAACGCCGGGGTCGGCAGCCCGGTCATGCCCAGTCCGTCGGTGTCGCCGGGGCGCCCGCCGCCGCCCTCGGCGTAGAGCACCACCGGCAGCCTGCGGCGGGCGGCCAGCTCGAAGACCCGGTCCTTCTTGTCGTGGTTGAGCTTGCCCTGGGTGCCGGCGAGCACCGTGTAGTCGTAGGCGACGACCACCGCGCGGGCGTTCTCCGCCCCGACCAGCTCGGCGTTGATCGTGGCCGTGCCGGCGAGCATGCCGTCGGCGGGGGTGCGCTCGATGAGGTCGTCCAGCGAGCGGCGGCGGCGCTGGGCGGCGATCACCAGCGCGCCGTACTCGACGAAGCTGCCCTCGTCGCACAGGTCGGCGAGGTTCTCGCGGGCGGTGCGCAGGCCCAGCCGGTGCCGCTTGGCGACGGCCTCGCCGCGGCGCGCGTCCAGCCCGACGGCGTGCCGCTCGATCACCTCGGCCAGGTCGGGGCGGATGTGGTCGGGGTCGACCTGGGCGACGGCGGCGGCGCCCTCGTCGTCGGTGGCGGCGGGCTCCAGCGCGACCAGCACGTCGCCCGCGGCGACGGTGTCGCCCACCGACACGGCGAGCGCGGCGACGGTGCCCGCCGTCGAGGCGGCCACGACGTGCTCCATCTTCAGCGCCTCCAGGACCACCAGCGCGGCCCCGGCGCGCACCACGTCGCCCTCCTGCGCCTCGATCGACACGACCGTGCCGGGACCGAGCGCGCGCACGGCCGTCGCGCCGGCGAGGACCGCGACCTCCCGCCGTCCGCCGGTGTCCGGCGCCGGGGCGACCTGCTCGACGTAGCGGTGCGGGCGGGCGGCCGCGAGGATCTCGGGCAGGTGCCGGTCCAGGAAGCCGGTGTCCAGCTCACCCGCGGCGAACGCCGGGTGCGCGACGATCCCGGCCAGCACGTCGAGGTTGGTGTCGACGCCGGCGATGTGGCACTCCGACAGCGCCCGGTGCGCGCGGGCGGCCAGCGCGGGCAGGTCGGGCGAGCGGTCGTGCACGACCAGCTTGGCCAGCAGCGGGTCGTAGCGCAGGCTCGTCCGGTAGCCGACGTGCCCGGCGGCGTCGACGCGCACCCCGCGCCCGGCGGGCAGCTCGAAGGCGGTCAGGGTGCCCGCGGCCGGTGTCGTGGTGCCGTCCGGGCTGGTCACCTCGGTGGTGATCCGGGCCTGCAGCGCCGCGCCGCGGGGCTCGGGCGCGGGGTCGAGCCCGACGTCGGCGAGCGAGCGCCCGGCGGCCAGCTCCAGCTGCGCGCGCACCAGGTCGACCCCGGTGACCTCCTCGGTGATCGTGTGCTCCACCTGCAACCGGGGGTTGACCTCGCAGAACGCAATCCTCGTCCCGCTGATGAGAAACTCCACGGTGCCGACGCCGCGGTACCCGACGGCCTCGCCGACCCGCACGGCCGCGGCCAGCAGCTCGGCCCGCACGGCGGCGGGCAGGCCCGGCGCCGGGGCCAGCTCGACCACCTTCTGGTGGCGGCGCTGGATCGAGCAGTCCCGCTCGCCGAGCTGGACCACCGCGCGTCCGTCGCCGACGATCTGCACCTCGACGTGCCGGACCGGGGAGAGCAGCTCCTCGACGTAGACCCGGTCGTCGCCGAAGGCCGTGCGCGCCTCGGAAGCGCACCGCGCGTGCGCCTCGGCCAGGGCCGCCGGGTCCGTGACCGCGCGCATCCCGCGCCCGCCCCCGCCGGCCACGGCCTTGAGCATCACCGCGCCGGGGGCCGGCAGCCCGCGCTGGAACTCCGCCGCGGCCAGGGCGTCGACGGGGCCCGTTCCGGCGAGCACCGGGAGCCCGATCCCCTCGGCCATGGCGCGGGCGCTGGTCTTGTCGCCGAACCGGGCCAGCACCGCCGCCGGCGGCCCGACGAAGGTGATCCCGCGCTCCGCGCACGCCGCGGCGAACCGGGCGTTCTCGCTCAGGAACCCGTAGCCGGGGTGCACGGCGTCGGCGCCGGCCTCCGCGGCGGCCCGCAGCACGTCGTCGACGTCGAGGTAGGCCGCGACCCCGGAGCCGCGCAGCGCGACCGCCGCGTCGGCCTTGGCCACGTGCGGGGCGCCGGCGTCGTCGACCGCGTGGACCGCCACGGTGGGCAGACCCAGCTCGGCGGCGGCGCGGGCGATCCGGACGGCGATCTCGCCGCGGTTGGCGATGAGCAGGCGGGAGAACACGGCTGATCGTCCGTTGGCGATGACGCCACTGTCAACGCCACGGGTCGTAGGCGATCGGTGTCTTCGCAGAGGGAGCACGGGGAGTCTGCGAGGACGGCCGGGCCCTACCGCCAGCCCCCGCGCACCCGGCCGGGCCCCGGGGCCGGGCGGAACAGGTTGCCCGCGGTGGAGGGCGCCGACTCGCGCTGCGACAGGCCCCACCGGTCCAGGCCGATCGACAACGCCCGCTCCGCCGAGCGCGGCCACAGCCGGTACTGCGCGACCAGCGCGCGGCCCAGCAGCCCGCCGACGATCGTCTCCCCGCGCGGGCGCCGCAACCGCCGCACGACCGCGGCCGCCACCCGCTCCGGGGGCAGCGGCGGCGGCAGGGCGCGGACCCGGCGGCCGGTGCGGTTGGCCGCGTCCTGCCAGATCGGGGTGTCGATGGCCGTCGGGAACACCGTGCACACCTCGACGCCGCGGACCCCGGCCAGCCGCAGCTCCTGGCGCAGGCACGAGCCGAGGCCGCGGATGGCGAACTTGGCCATGGTGTAGCCGGCGCCGTAGGGCTGGGCGACGATCCCCAGGATCGACGACAGGTTGACGACCACCCCGTGGCCCTGCGGGACCATCCGGCTCAGCGCCGACCGGCAGCCGTTCACGCAGCCCCCGAGGTCGACGTCCAGGACGCGGCGGACCTCCTCGGGGGGCGCGTCGAGGAACGCGCCGAACATCTCCACCCCGGCGGAGTTCACCCAGCCGTCGACGCGCCCGAACCGCTCGACGGTGGCGGCGGCGACCCGCTCGACGGCGTCGGCGTCGGCCACATCGGCGGAGAGCGCGAGCGCCTCCCCGCCGCGGGCGCGGCACTCCGCCGCGGTGGCGGCCAGGCCCTCTTCACCCCGGGCGACCAGCACCGTCCGGGCGCCGCGGGCGGCCAGCAGGTGCGCGGTCGCCCGGCCGATGCCGCTGGTCGCGCCGGTCACCACGATGACGCTGCCGTCGATGCGCATTGCCGCTTGTACCCGGTCGGCGGCGTCCGACTCCCCGTCACCCCCCCCCGGCCAGCCGATCGGGCCGTTCGGCCCTACCCTGCCCGCGTGATTGCTGTGCGACGGGAGACGGCGGCTGACGCCGAGGCGGTCTGGCGAGTGCTCGCCGACGGGTGGCTGTACCCGTCGTGGGTGGTCGGGGCGTCGCGGATGCGCGACGTCGACGAGGGCTGGCCCGCGGTGGGGACCATGCTGCACCACTCCGTCGGCGCCTGGCCCGCGCTGATCAACGACACCACGTCGGTGACGGGCTGCGTGCCGGGTCGGGAGCTGATGCTGCGCGGGCGCCTCTGGCCCCTCGGCGAGGCCGACATCCGGCTGCGGCTCGAACCGAACGGGGACGCCGGCGGCGGCTGCACGATCACCATGGAGGAGGACGTCGCCAGCGGGCCGACCAAGCTGCTCCCCAAGCCGGTCCGCACCGCGATGATCGTCCCGCGCAACGTGGAGGCCCTGCGCCGGCTGATCTACCTGGCCGAGGGCCGGTCCCGGTAGATCAGCTCCAGCGCGCCGGAGGTCACCTTGCGGCGCAGCTTGCCGCGCAGGCCCTGCTCGCCGAGCGCGGCCCTGGCCGCCAGGTAGCCGCACACGCCGTGCACCCCGCCGCCGGGGTGCGCCGACGCGCTGGCCAGGTACAGCCCGTCGACCACCGTCTCCGGGCGGCCCAGGCTCGGCACGGGGCGGAAGACGAGCTGCTGGAACAGCTGCGCGGTGCCGCCGTTGACGGCGCCGTGCTCCAGGTTGGGGTCGGCCGCGGTGAGGTCGGTCGGCAGCTGGACGTGGCGGTGCAGCACCGTCGAGCCGAAGCCGGGGGCGTGCTCCTCGATCACCGCGTCGATCCGGTGCGCCACCTCGGTCGCTGACTCGTCGTCGCTCACCTTCCGGGGCATGTGGGTGTAGGCCCAGACGCTCTCGGTGCCCTCCGGGGAGCGGGTGGGGTCGGTGGTCGTCATCTGGCCCAGCAGCATGAACGGCGAGCGCGGCAGGGTCTCGGACTCGATGTCGGACGACCACCGGGTCAGGCCGCGCCCGTCGGCCCCGAGGTGCACGGTGCCCGCGCCCGCCACGTTGGGCGACGTCCACGGGATGGGCCCGTCCAACGCCCAGTTGACCTTGACGACCGGGGTGTCCCACTCGAAGTGCTCGAGGTCCTCGTGCAGCCGGGACGGCAGCGCGTCGGCCGGCAGCATCCGCTGGTAGAGCGCGGGTGCGGAGACGTCGGCGAGCACCGCCCGGCGGGCCCGCACCGTCAGCCCCGCCGCGGTGTGCACGGCCACGGCGCGCCCGCCCCGCACGTCGATGCGCTCGACGTGCTGGCCGGTGCGGATGTGCGCCCCGGCGGCCAGCGCGCGGCGCTCCAGGGCGGCGGCCAGCTGCCCGGCCCCGCCGCGCGGCGCCGGGAACCCGTACTGCTGGCCGAGCATCACCAGCAGCCAGCCGTAGACGCCGCTGATCGAGGCGTCCGGCGGGGCGTCGGCGTGCACGGCGTTGCCGGCCAGCAGCAGCCGGGCGGGCTCCCCGCCGAACAGCTCCTCGGCCATCCGCGCGGCCGGCAGCAGCGCGAACCGCAGCATGCGCAGCGCCTCGGCCGTGCCCAGCCTGCGCAGCAGCGCCACCGGGCCGCGGACCGGCGGGAACGCCGTGAACAGGGTGCGCAGCACGAGGTCGCTGAGGTCGTCCCACTGGGCGCACAGCCGCAGCCAGGCCTCGCCGTCGCCGTGGTGGTGCTCGTCGAGGCCTGCGGCGGTGCGGTCGCGGTCGCGGTGCAGCACGGCGGCCGGGCCGCCGTCGGGGCGCGGCGGGTGGGCCAGCACGGCCGGGGCGTGCACCCACTCCAGCCCGTGCCGGTCGAGCTCGAGGGAGCGCAGCACCGGGGAGGCCGCGCCGAGCGGGTAGAAGGCGCTGAACAGGTCGGCGGTGAACCCGGGGTGCAGCTCGGTGGACTTCACGGCGCCGCCGACGACGTCGTGCGACTCCAGCAGGCACACGTCCCACCCGGCGTCGGCGAGCACCGCCGCCGCCACCAGTCCGTGGTGCCCGCCCCCGATCACCACCGCGTCCGCGGTCAACTCCTCGGCCATGCCCCGGAGTGTGGCCCGCGCGCCCGCACCCGGCACCCGCTGACCGTCGAGGACGAAACCGTCGTGATCAGCAGGGCATGTCGATCACGACGATTTCGTTCTCGACGGCCACGAACGGGTACTGGGGGGCGTGGGCGACGAGGCTGGGCGGACGGAGGGGTGGCTGCGGCCGCCCCGGTTGGCGACCGGGGAGGAGCGCAGCGCCACCCGGCTGGAGCTGTTCTACGACCTGGCCTACGTGCTGGTGGTGGCCGAGCTGGCGGCCGCGCTGCTCAAGAACATGACCTGGGGCGGGGTCGGGATCTTCGCCGGGCTGTTCACCGTCATGTGGTTCTCGTGGGTGAGCACCACGCTCTACGCCAACCGCTTCGACACCGACGACGTGCTGTTCCGCATAGCGCTGCTCACCGACACCGCCGCCGTGGCCGGGTGCGCGGCCGCGGCGACCGGCGGGCTCGGCGGGTTCGACATCCCGTTCGCGGTCTGCTTCCTGATCGGCAGGCTCATCCTGGTCGGGCTGTACCTGCGGGCCTGGTGGCACGTGCGCGACAGCCGCGCGACCATCGTCGTCTACCTGACCAGCACCTCGATCTCGGCGACGCTGTGGGCCGTGTCGCTGCTCGTGCCACCGCCCGCCCGCTACGTCCTGTGGGGCGTCGCCGTGCTGGTCGAGGCCGTGGCCCCGTTCATCGCCACCTGGCGCGGGAGCACCGCGCCGCTGCACATGGAGCACCTGCCCGAGCGCTTCGGGCTGTTCGTGATCCTGGTGCTGGGCGAGGTGGTGGCCGGCATCGTCACCGGCGTGCACGACGCCGCGTGGGCCGGTCCGTCGGTGACGGTCGCCGCGGTCGCCTTCGTCGTCGGGGCCGGGCTGTGGTGGATCTACTTCGACGCCGCCTCGGTGAGCGGGCAGGAGGGGCTCAAGGACGGCGAGGAGGAAGACGAGGAGGAAGGCGGCGCGGAGGACGAGGTCGACGAGCGCCACGACCTCTACATCTACGGGCACCTGCCGCTGACGCTGGGCATCGCGGCCGCCGGCGTCGGCCTGGAGGACCTGGTGCTGCACCCGGACGCCGCGCTGCCCTCGCCCGCGGTGTGGATCGCCGTCGGCGGCGTCGCGCTGGCCGTGGTCGGGGCCGGGGTCGTGCTGGGCGGCGTGCACCAGCGGCTCTCGGCGATGTGGCCGTGGCCGGTGGCGGCGCTGGTCCCGCTGGCCGCGCTCACCCTGCTGGGCGTTCCCGTGCTCGCGCTGGTCGGGATGCTCGCCGCGATCGTGGTGATCTTCGCGGTCGCCGGCGCCCGGCAGAAGCGCAGCGGGTCGACGCCGCGGCCCGAGCCGGCGCCCGCGGCCGGGACCGAGTAGCGCTACCGCTTCACCCGCACCGACATCTCCTGCCCGGCCGAGGCCAGCAACTGCCCGGACGCGGAGAACAACCGGCCATGCCCGGCGGCCCGCCCGCCCGACGCCGACGGGCTGCGGCTCTCGTAGAGCACCCACTCGTCGACCCGCGCCGCCCGGTACAGCCACAGCGCGTGGTCGAGGCTGGCGGTGCGGATCTCGCGGCGCGACAGCCGCTGGCGGCGGAACGCGCCGTGCACCACCGTCAGGTCGGACAGGTACACCAGCAGGGCGCGGTGCAGCAGCGGATCATCCGGCAGCGGGGCGCCGATCCGGATCCAGGTCGCCGACGACGCCGGGTCCGGGTCGTCGTCCAGCGGGCAGGCGCGCATCTCCAGGGCGCCCGCGCGGCTCGGGCCGTCGGGGGCGGCGGCCACCGGCACGCGCGCGGCCAGCTCGTCGGGCCCGGGCCGGGGCGGCATCCCGTCCTGGTGGTCGGGCCCGTCCTCCGGCCGGCCGAAGGACGCCAGCGTGGTCGCGATGACCAGGCCGCCCTGCACGGCGTCGATGCGCCGGGTGCTGTACGAGCGGCCGTCGCGCAGCGGGTCGACGACGAACCGGATCTCGGAGTCGGTGCGCCCGGCCCGCATGAAGTACGCGTGCAGCGAGTGCGGCACGGCCGGCTCGGCGACGGTCAGCGAGGCGGCGATCGTCGATTGGGCCAGGATCTGCCCGCCGAACACCCGCCCCGTCGGCCACTCCGTGCTCGCCGCGGTGAACTCCAGGTCGCCGACGCGCTCGACGGCCAGCGCCCGCAGCAGCTCGTCGACCTTGTCCACCCCGGAGCGGTGCTCGCGCCATGCGGCGGGGTCGGGCCCGGGCGCGGGGACCGCAGCGGCGGTCATGGGGCCGCCTCCATCCGCGCCTTGCGCAGCGCCGAGCGGCGGACCTTGCCGGCCTCGTCGCGCAACGACCGATCGGTCAGCTCGTACTCGCGGGGCCGCTTGTAGGGGGCGATCAGCTCGCGCAGGTGGGCGTCGAGCTCCTCGGCGGTGACGCCCGGCTCGGCCTCGACGATCGCCACGACCTTCTGGCCGAGGTCGTCGTCGGGCAGCCCGATCACCGCGCTCGTCCGCACGCCGGGGTGGGCGCCCAGGGCACCCTCGACCTCGGCCGGGTAGACGTTGGCGCCGCCGCTGACGATGCAGTCGGTGGACCGGTCGGACAGGTAGAGGTAGCCGTCCTCGTCGTAGTACCCGAGGTCGCCGATCGACTCCCAGCCGTTGCGGCTGCGCGACTCCGCGCCCAGGTAGTGGTAGGTCGAGCCGGGACCGCCCTCGGGCATCAGGAAGACCTCGCCGACCACGCCGGGCGGGACCGGGTTGCCGTCGGGGTCCTGCACCTCGAACCGCGAGTTGAGCACGGGGCGCCCGACCGACCCGCGGTGCTGGAGCCACTCGGTGCCGGTGATCGAGGTGGCGCCCTGGCCCTCGGTGCCGCCGTAGACCTCGACGATCCGCTCCGGGCCCAGCCAGTCGATGAACGCCTCCTTCAGCCACGGCGCGCACGGGCCGCCGACGTGCAGCAGCATCAGCAGCGACGACCAGTCGGCCGCGGCCCGCTGCTCGGCGGGCAGGTGCCAGATCCGGTTCATCATGGTCGGCACCAGCTGCGTCCAGGTCACCTCCTGCTCGTCGACGATCGACAGCACCCTGGCCGGGTCGAACCGGGGCAGGATCACCAACCGGGAGCCGCTGAAGAACGCGCGCATGCCGTAGATGAACGCCGCGTTGTGGTAGAGCGGCCCGGCGACGAGGTGGACGCCCCCGGCGGGCACGTAGTCGACCACCGGCACGTCCGGGTCGAACACCGCCCGACCCCGCGCCACGATGATCTTCGGCAGTCCGGTGCTGCCGCCGGAGGTCAGCGCCTTCCAGTGCGTCGAGACGCGGTCGGGCAGCTCGGAGTCGTCGTACCCGGACGGGGTGAACCCGCGCGGCAGGCTCGGCACGCCCCCGTGCTCCGCCCCCAGCACCAGCGCGGGCTGCGCCAGGTCGAGGATCCGGCCGCGCTCGACGGCCGGCAGCTTGACCGACAGCGGCAGCGGGGTCCCGCCCAGCTTCCAGATCGCGACGCACGCCCGGACGAACTCCGCGGAGTTGGGCAGCGACACCGCCACCATGTCGTCCTGGCCGACGCCGCGCTCGGCGTACGCCCTGGCCAGCGCGTTGGTCACCCGGTCGAGCTCGGCCCAGGTGCTGCGGTCGGCTGGACCATCCCCTGGGCCGTCCTCGACGAGCGCGAGCTCGTCCGGCTTCGTCCGCGCGAAGTGGCCGATCAAGCGGCCGATCGACAGCTCGGTGCCCACGTGCCTCCCGTCCCCAGCGACGCCCAGCCCCGCGAATCTCGCACGCCGGGTGCGTCGCGCACTCCCCCGATGTCGTCCAGATCACTCCGCCGCTCCACCACGCGCGCGTGATGCGCAGGACTGAACTGCGCGAGAACCGGGCACGTGAAGGCATGGAGCACTTCACGATCGCCAAGGTTGCCGAGGAACACGACGACTTCCGCCGCGTCCTGTGGACGGGCGAGCACACCCAGCTCGTCATCATGACCATCCCCGCGGGCGGCGAGATCGGCGAGGAGGTCCACGAGGAGAACGACCAGATCCTGACGTTCGTCAGCGGCGTCGGCGAGGCCACCGTGTCCGGCCAGAAGCGCAAGGTGGCGGCCGGGGACCTGGTCGTCGTCCCGGCGGGCAAGAAGCACAACTTCGTCAACACCGGGCCGAACCCGCTGGTCCTCTACACCGTCTACGGCCCGGCCGACCACGCCGACGGGGCCGTGCACCGGACCAAGGAGGAGGCCGACGCGGCGGAGGAGTCGGGCAAGGACGAGCCGCCCACCTCGTGACCGGCCGGAGGCCGGGAGCGGGAGCCGGGGGCCCGGCCACCGCTCCCGGCCGTCACCGGCGGAAGACCGCCGGGCGCTTCTCGACGAACGCCTGCACCGCCTCGCGGTGGTCGTCGGTCACCCCGCAGGCCAGGTGGCGCGGGACCTCGCGGTCCATCGCCGCGGCCAGGTCGAGCTGCTCGGCGTCGAGCAGGTTCGCCTTCATCGACGCCAGCGCCTGGCGCGGGCCTGCCGCCAGGCCGGCCGCGGCGGCCACCGCGTACTCCTCCAGCTCGTCGGTCGGCACGACCCAGTTGAGCAGGCCCCAGTCCAGCGCGGTCGCGGCGTCGACCCGCTCCCCGAGGAACATCACCTGCCGGGCCCTGGCCGGGCCGACCAGCCGGGTCATCCCCCAGACGGCGCCGTAGTCGCCGGAGAGCCCGACCCGGGCGAACGCCCCGACGAACGCCGATCGCTCGCAGCCCACCCGCAGGTCGCAGGCCAGCGCCAGGCCGATGCCCGCGCCGGCGGCCGCCCCGGGCAGGGCGGCGATCGTGGGCTTGGCGAAGCCGTGCAGGCGCCCGGTGGTGGCCTGCTGGGAGGCGCGCTGGCGCTGCACCCGCTCCTCGATGGGCGCGGAGTGGCCGCCGACCTCCCCGCCGCGCTCGGCGAAGCCCTTGACGTCGCCGCCCGCGCAGAACGCGGGGCCGGCCCCGGTCAGCAGGACGGCGCCGATCCGGTCGTCGCTCTCCCACTCGTCCAGCAGCCGGGCGAGGGCCTCGAACATCGCCCCGGACAGGGCGTTGCGGCGGTCGGGGCGGTTGAGGGTGAGGACGCCGACCCCGCGGTCGACCCTGGCGAGCAGGTCGGTGGTGCCGGTGTCGATCCCGCTGCTGACCCGCTGCATGCCCGCTCCTCGCGCCGCGCCGCTGTGAGGTGTCCCCAGTGGTGAGCAAAGCACAGACCGGGCGGGCGGGCACCGCTCAGCGCTTGCGACCCACCCCGCCGAAGCCGTCGACGAGCGCCGGCTCGCCCGCGTCCGGGTGGGGCCGCCACCGGGAGACCGACACGCACCCGGGCGGCAGGAACTCCAGCCCCTCGAAGAAGCTCTCGATCTCGTGCGGCTCGCGGGTCGTGTACGGGACGGCACCGGTGTCGGCGTACTGGACGCCCGCCTTGCGCACGGCCTCCCCCACCACCACGTGGGTGCCGTCGGCGGCCACGAGGTAGCTGCCGGGGCAGGTGCGGTCCATCACGTAGCGGACGAGGTCGCGCGCCTCGTCGAGGTCGGGGATGTGCCCGAGCACGCCCATCAGCAGCACCGCGACCGGGCGGCGCAGGTCGATGTGCTCGCCGACCAGGCGCAGCATGCCGGCCGGGTCGCCGATGTCGGCGTCGACGAAGTGGGTGGGGCCGGTGGCGGCGCCGGCGAGCAGCCGCTCGGCGTGCGCGACGACCTCTGGCTCGTGGTCGACGCAGACGACCGTGGCGTCGGGGGCGATCCGCGCGACGATCTGGTGGGTGTTCTCCACCGCGGGCAGGCCGGCGCCGATGTCGAGGAACTGCCGCACCCCGGCCGCCCCGGCCAGGTGCTCGACCGCGCGCCCCAGGAACGCCCGCGACTCGCGCACGACGTCGACGACCTCGGGGTTGAGCGCGAGCCAAGCGTCGCCCGCGGTGCGATCGGCTGCGGTGTTGTCGGTGCCGCCCAGCCAGTAGTTCCAGATGCGCGCCGAGTGCGGCCTGCTGCTGGTGTCTGTCGGGTCGTCGGTCACGAGGTCCCCCGTCTGATCGCGGCATCGGCCACGCACGGTGTGTTCTGCGGCCCCCACTCTGGCGCGTGAGCCCGACGGTCCCCGACCCGGGGTATCGAAGGAGAGCACTCCGTGACGGAACCGTCACTTGTGCGAGGGGCGGGGCGCCGATCAGATACCCCCTATCGTCTCCGGACGTGACCGCCGCCCCGCCCCCGGAGCCGGGTGGTCTGCTGCCGATCGAGGACTACGTCGCCGCCATGGCGCGCAAGCGGATGGCCGCCGGGGTGCTGATCCGCGACGGCGCCGACCGGGTGCTCTGGGTGGAACCGACCTACAAGCCGGTGTGGGAGATCCCCGGCGGGAACGTGGAGGCCGACGAGTCGCCGTGGGACTGCGCGGTGCGGGAGGTGGTCGAGGAGATCGGGCTGCACCGGCCGCTGGGTCGGCTGCTGGTCGTCGACCACGTGCGCCCCCACGGCCCGATGCCCGAGGGCGTGATGTTCGTCTTCGACGGCGGGACGCTGGAGCCCTCCGAGGTCGACGGCCTCGTGCTGGACGCGCGGGAGCTGCGCTCGGCGGCCCTGCTCAGCGTGGCCGACGCCCGCGCGCTCGTCACCCCGAGGCTCGCCGACCGCATGGCGGCGGCCCTCGCCGCGCTGCACGACGGGAGCACCGCGCTCTGCGACGACGGCGTGCGGGTCGGCTGAGGGGGTTCAGGCGAGCGGGACGTGAGATGCGGGGCCGAGGGACGTGCGGTCAGGGCGGGTAGCCGCCGGGCTGGTGTGGCGCCGATGGTGGTGACCGGCGGGTCCTCCTCCAGGCCGGAGGTAGCCGGCCCGCCGGATTCGAGGCTGGGGTGCCGCGAGACATCGATGGCTGGACGGCCCCGCGCGCTGCCCGGACATTCACCGCGGCCGGTGGGTGGATCGGCTACCTGACCGACCCCGTCGGGTCCCACGGCCGCCGCCGCGGCCACCACGCCGGCACCGCGGCCCGGTAGGCCGCGTACTCCGCCCCGTACGCCCGGGCCAGCGTCGGCTCCTCGTACCAGCGCACGAAGCTCGCCGTGGCCACCCACACGACCAGCGCGTACACCAGCAGCGATGCCCGTCCGAGCAGCAGCCCCTGCCCGACGATCATCGTGACGACCCCCACGTACATCGGGTTGCGCACCCACCGGTTGAACCCCGAGACGACCAGGCGCTCCGTGGGCGCGACGGGCGCCGGCGTGCCCCCCGCCCGCACGAACTGCCCGAAGGCGTGCACCAACGGCACCGCGCCGACCAGCACCGGGAATGCACCGAACGCACGAACCCAGAGCGGCCAGGAATCGTCGACCCGCCACCCGGTGAGGGCCCAGGGAACGAGCCCCACGACCGACCCGGGAACGAGCACGAAGAACGCCCCACTCCCCGCCGCCGCCCACGTGGTGCGCACGCCCCACCCCCGCCCGAATGACCGGACACGACCCCGCGCGGCATTCCATTCCTCCACGGAAGGTACGCCGAGATGGCGTCGCCCGGGACGAGGCTCCACGCGCCCGCCCGAGCCGGGACGAGAGCCACTCTCGTCCTACCTGGCTGGGCGAAGTGACTCTCGCCCAACCAGGTTGGGCGAACGCCACTCTCGCTCCGCCGATGCGGCGCCCAGCGCCGCGAGGCGAGGCAGGCGAGGCGGCGCGCAGCGCCACTCCCCTCCCGAGGCCCCTGCTCGATCCGAGGTCGCCCGCCGCGCAGGCGCCGCCGGAGGCGCTCTTCCACCCCGATCTCGATCAGCCCGCTCGCCCGAGGCTGGGCACGCCGCCCGGCAACGTTCCTGCCTACCGAGGGCGTCCGCGCTCGTCCGCTCCGGGAGAAGAGCTCGTCGAAGAGAGGGGAAGTGCGCCTCCGGCGGCGCCTCCGGCGAGGACCTCGGCTCGAGCAGGGGGGTCGAAGTGCCCCCTGCCGTCGCGTCGCCCCACGAAGGTTGGCATGGCCGTCCCGACCCCCGCCAGCGTG
>NZ_JAGSOV010000049.1 GCF_023898865.1 Pseudonocardia humida | reverse complement strand
AACCACGACCGGTCAGCCTTCGCGGCGGTCGATCAGCTTCGCGATCCGCTCGAAGTCCTCCGCGGAGCCGAACTCCACCACGATCCGGCCCTTGCGCTGCCCGAACTCGACCTTCACCCGGGTCTCGAACGTGTCGGACCAGCGCTCGGCGAGGCTCTCCATGTCGGGGGTCAGGGACGTCCGGCGGCGGGTGGGGCGGGCGCGGGCCGGTTCCTGCTTGCGGAGCAGGACGACGGCTTCCTCGGTGGCGCGGACCGACATGCCCTCGGCGACGATGCGGGTCGCCAGGTCCTCCTGCTGGCCGGCGTCCTCCAGGCCCAGCAGCGCGCGGGCGTGGCCGGCCGAGAGCACGCCGGCGGCGACCCGTCGCTGCACCGACACCGGCAGCTTCAGCAGGCGGATCGTGTTGGTCACGACGGGGCGGCTGCGGCCGATGCGGTCGGCGAGCTCGGTGTGGGTGACGCCGAACTCCGCCAGCAGCTGCTCGTAGGCGGCGGCCTCGTCGAGCGGGTTGAGCTGGACGCGGTGGATGTTCTCCAGCAGGGCGTCGCGGAGCATGGCGTCGTCGCCGGTGCGGCGCACGATCGCCGGGATGCGGTCGAGCTCGGCGCGTTGCGCGGCGCGCCAGCGGCGCTCGCCCATCACGAGTTGGTACGAGCCGGGTGCGGTCTCGCGGACGACGATCGGCTGCAGCAGCCCGAACTCGCGGATCGAGTGCTCCAGCTCGGCGAGCGCCTCCTCGTCGAAGGCGGTGCGGGGCTGCTTCGGGTTCGGCTGGACGGAGCCGACGCGGATCTCGCGGTACTCGGCGGCGCCCGCCGGCATCGGCTCCAGCTCGGGGGAGGGCTCGGCCAGCGCGACCGACCGGGAGACGGCGCGGTCGAACGAGCCGGCGGGGCGCGGCGCCAGGTCGACGGCCGAGGCCGAGGGGCCGGTGGGGATCAGGGCGGCGAGGCCGCGGCCCAGCCCGCCCTTGCTGCGTTCAGCCATGGTCGTTACCGCCCGTCCCGTCGCCGGGGTGGCTCGTGCGCCGCACCCCGTTCGGCGATCTCCCGGGCGGCGTCGACGTAGCTCATCGACCCGCGCGAGCCGGGGTCGTAGCCGAGCACGGTCTGGCCGAACCCGGGCGCCTCGGACACCTTGACGCTGCGCGGGATGACCGTGCGCAGCACCGTCGGGCCGAAGTGGCTGCGCACCTCGTTGGTGACCTGGTCGGCCAGCTTCGTCCGGCCGTCGTACATGGTCAGCAGGATGGTCGAGACGTCCAGTGAGGTGTTCAGGTGCGAGCGCACCAGCTCGATGTTGCTGAGCAGCTGGCCCAGCCCCTCCAGCGCGTAGTACTCGCACTGGATCGGGATGAGCACCTCGGCCGCGGCGACCAGCGCGTTGACCGTGAGCAGCCCCAGCGACGGCGGGCAGTCGATGAACACGTAGTCGACGCCGACCTCGTCGAGCGCCTGGTCGGAGAGGGCCTGCTTCAGCCGGTTCTCCCGGGCGACCATCGTGACGAGCTCGATCTCGGCGCCGGCCAGGTCGATGGTGGCCGGCACGCAGAACAGGTTCGGCGACGAGGTGCTCTGCGCGGCGGCCTCGGACAGCCGGATCTCGCCCAGCAGCACCTCGTACACCGACGGCGTGCCCACCCGGTGCTCGACGCCGAGCGCGGTGCTGGCGTTGCCCTGCGGGTCGAGGTCGATCACCAGCACGCGGATGCCGTGCATGGCGAGCGCGGCGGCGATGTTGACCGTGCTGGTGGTCTTCCCGACGCCGCCCTTCTGGTTGGCCACGGTCATGATGCGCCGGTGGCGCGGCCGGGGCATGGAGTACCGGTCGGGGTGCAGCACCCGTGCTGCGCGTTCGGCTTCCTCGGCGATCGGCGTCCATCCCGGTGTTCCACGTGAAACATCGGACGCCTGGTGCTGGCTCACGTTGAACGTCACGCCTGCCCTCTCCTGCGTCGTGGGCCGGCGGGTCGACCGGACCCGCGAACCCTCTCGACGACGACGACTGTGCTGAGGGGCTCGACGGTCCCGGCGCCGCACCGGACGATCCGCGGCTCACCGCCACCCGCGCGCCGTACGGCCGCCGCGTCCCGCTCGACCTCGGCGGCCGCGCTGGCGCCCTTCAGCGCGAGCATCATCCCACCGGAACGCAGCAACGGGACACACCAACTCGCCAGCCGGGCCAACGGAGCGACGGCGCGGGCGGTCACCACGTCGGCCCCCTCCCATCGTCGCCGGACATCGGGCTCCTCGGCCCGTCCCCGTTCCACCTCGATCGTCAGACCCAGGTCCGCGACGACCTCGCGCAGCCATTCGACGCGGCGGGCCAGCGGTTCCAGGAGGACGACGTGCAGATCGGGTCGGGCGATGGCCAACGGTATCCCGGGCAGGCCCGCTCCCGAACCCACGTCGACGATCCTCGCGCCGTCCGGCACGATCTCCGCGACCACGGCGCAGTTCAGCACGTGCCGGTCCCACACCCGGGGCGCTTCCCGGGGTCCGATCAGGCCGCGCTCGACCCCGCTGGTGACCAGGTGCTCGGCATAGCGCTGCGCAAGCGAACGCCGGACGCCGAAAACGGCGTCCGGCGTCGGTCCGGCCGGGGTGGCGGGGGCGTCGTCGTCAGGCACCGCGGAAGACGACGACCTGGCGCCGCGGCTCCTCGCCCTCGCTCTCGCTGGACACGCCGCGCACGCGGGCGACCGCGTCGTGCACGACCTTGCGCTCGAACGGCGTCATCGGGCGCAGCCGCACCGACTCGCCGGTGGACAGCACGTCCTTGGCGGTGCGGGTGCCCAGGTCGGTCAGCTCCTCGCGGCGGGCCTGGCGCCATCCGGCGATGTCGAGCATCAGCCGGCTGCGGTTGCCCGACGTCTGCTGGACCGCGAGCCGGGTGAGCTCCTGCAGCGCCTCCAGCACGGCGCCCCGCTCGCCCACGAGCTTGTCCAGGTCCTCGCCGCCGTCGATGCTGACGATGGCACGCCCGGCCTCGACGTCCAGGTCGATGTCGCCGTCGTAGTCGAGCACGTCGAGCAGCCGCTCGAGGTAGTCGCCGGCGATGTCGCCCTCCCGGACCAGCTGGTCCTCGGCGCTCACGGCGGGCTTGTCGGCCGCAGCGGGCTTGTCGGCCGCGGCCTTCTCGGTGCCCTCGTCCTGCGCGGTCTTCGGCACGATGCTCTCCTCTCCAAACGGTCGCGGCGCCGCCGGTCGCCCGGCCCGACCGCAGCGGCCGCCTCCCGGGGCGGCCGCGGTGGTTCGTGGGGTCAGCGGCGCTTGCGCGGCCGCCGGGCGGGCGGGCGGGCGCTGCCGCCGCTGCGCGCGGTGTCGCCCGAGGAGCCGGCGCCGCCGTTCGCGCCACCGGCCGGCTTGGCCGTGCTGCCGCTGGGCTTCGCCGCGCCGTTGCTCGACCCGCCGGCCTTGGCCGTGCTGCCGCCCGGGCGCACGGGCTTGGCCCCGACGGCCGGCTTGCGGGGAGCGACCGGCTTGGCGCCGGGGGTCTTCTTCTTCTCCATCGGGACGGCGGTCTCCGGACGGACCGGCTTCTGCCCCGGGCGCGGCGCGAGCGACTGCTGGGTGGCCGTCTTCTGCTCGGCCTTCTCGCTCTCCTCGGCGTCGATGCGCCGGTACACGACGTACTGCTGGCCCAGGGTCCACAGGTTGTTCGACACCCAGTAGAGCAGCACCGCGAGGGGCAGGAAGGGCGCACCGACGACGACGCCGATCGGGAAGACGTACAGCATCAGCTTGTTCATGATCGCGGTCTGCGGGTTCTCGCCCTGCGCCGCGGTCTGGCGGGCGACCGAGTGCCGCGCCGTGATGTGGGTGAAGATGCCCGCCGCGATCATCAGCGGGATCATCACGATGAGCATCGAGGCGATGGAGGTGCCCGCCGCGTTGAGGGCCTCCTCGCCCTGCAGCACCCAGTTGCCCAGCTTGGCGCCGAACAGGCTGGCCGCGTTGAACGAGTCGACGCCGGCCTTGTCGAAGAAGTAGTTCTCGGTGCGGACCGAGCCATCGGCATTGAGCGGACTGAACGTGCGCAGCACCTGGAACAGGCCGATGAACACCGGCACCTGCACCAGCACCGGGAGGCAGCCGGCGACCGGGTTGACGCCGTGCTCCTTCTGGAGCTTCTGCATCTCCTCGGCCTGCTTCTGCCGATCGTTCGCGTACTTCTTGCGCAGCTTCGCGATCTCCGGCTGGAACTCCTGCATCTTGCGCATGGACCGGACCTGCGCCACGAAGGGCTTGTACAGGATCAGCCGGAGCGTGAAGACCAGGAACATGACCGAGAGGGTCCAGGCGATGCCGCCGCCCAGGCCCGCCTCGCCGAACAGGAAGCTGAACGCCTTGTGCCAGACCCAGAGGATGAACGAGACCGGGTAGTAGATGAAGTTCAGCACGGCGCTTGATCCTCCTGGTGTTGCCGGGCCGGACGGGGACGGCGCGGTGGCACCGGGTCGATACCCCCAGGGTGCCACGGGTGGCAGCGCAGCAACCGCCGTGTGGTGAGCCATGTGCCGCGCAGCGGCCCGTGCACCTGCAGCGCCTCGATCGCGTACGCGCTGCAGGTCGGGTAGAAGCGGCAGGTGGGGGGGAAGGCGGGGGAGATCCAGCGCTGGTAGCCGCGCAGCAGCCCGACCAGCGCCCGGGTCGGCAGGGAGCGCCGGGGGGCCGGTTCAGCCACCGGTCCTCACCGGGTCCCCGGGATCGGACCGGCCGAGCTTGCGGCGGGCGGCGCGCAGCCCGGAGCCGAGGTCGTCGGCCAGTTCGGCCGAGGACGCGGTCGCCGCGGGCGGCAGCGCCCGCACGACGACGCGGGCTCCCGGCGGGAGGTCGGCCAGCAGGGGCCGGACCAGGTGCCGCAGGCGGCGGGTGACGCGGTGGCGCTGCACGGAACCACCGACGGCCTTGCTCACGACGAAACCGGCCCGTGGTGCACCGGACCCGGTGGGGCGGTCGAGGTGCACCACGAGCCGTGATCGGCCACCACGTCGGCCTCGACGGATGACGGAGGCGAACTCGTCCCGGCGGCGGAGCCGGGAACCGGCCGGCAGCACGGGGAGGGCCGGATCAGGCGGAGAGCTTGTCGCGGCCCTTGCTCCGGCGGGCCGCGACGATGGCGCGCCCGGCCCGGGTGCGCATCCGCAGCCGGAAGCCGTGCGTGCGGGACCGGCGGCGGTTGTTCGGCTGGAAGGTGCGCTTGCCCTTGCTCACGGTCGGCTCTCTCCTGCTCGTCGGCTGGAGGGGGGCTCCGGCCGTCGAGGATCATCAATCGGGGTCTGGACGGGTGTCGCTATCGTGCTCCGGCGCTCGCGGACCCGCCACCGAAGGGCGCAGCCCGACGCGTGGCCGCGCGAACACGGTCCCGACCAGGGTACGCAGGGCGTCGAACGGGGGTCAAACCGCCCCGGGCCTCACCGTTCGGAGGCACCCGGACGGTCGGGGGCGCCTTGTGGGCGGCGGGCCGGGTTGTTACCTTGCTCGCTCCCGCGCGGTCCGGGTCCGGGGTGGAACCGGGAGAACCGCGGGCGACATCCGAAGGGCCGGGGCGCACGCGAGGGGCGTGGCACGTCCCGTACCGTCTTGCGCACAGGTGTGGACAAGTCTGGGGATCGATCCGACCCGTCGGGGGTCCGGGTGCTTCGTGGTGGGACGACCGGAGGGGAGAACCGACCGGTGGCCGACCAAGCGGGCGATCTCGGGCAGGTGTGGAACCGGGTGATCGCCGACCTGTCCGGCGCGTCCGCGGTCGCGGGCGCCCAGACGCTCTCCCACCAGCAGCGCGCGTTCCTGCGGTTGACGCGTCCGCTCGGCCTGATCGACGGCACCGCCCTGCTGGCCGCGCCGAGCGAGTTCGCCAAGGACGCCATCGAGCGGATCCTGCGCCGGCCGATCAGCGACGCGCTGGGCCGCCACCTCGGCGTCACGGTCAACCTCGCGGTCGTCGTCGACGCCTCCGCCGCCTCGGGCGGCACCGAGGTCCCCGACCCGCCCGGTGCCGCGATGCCCCCGCCCGCGCCGCCGGTGATCGGCCCGTCCGGCGCAGACCCGCTCGGTCCCCGCCCCGGCGACAGCGGCTTCGGCGACGACATCCGCCCGACCGACAGCGCCGCCCTCTCCTACGCGGGCCCCACCACCGGGCCGCTGGCCGTGGTCGAGCCCGACGCCGGCCCGGTCGGGATGCCCGGCGGCGACGGTCGCGCGCCCGCCCCGTGGCAGCCGCACCCCGTCCCGCAGGCGAACGACCAGACCCAGGCGCGCTCGCAGACGCGGCTCAACGAGAAGTACACGTTCGACACGTTCGTCATCGGCGCCTCCAACCGGTTCAGCCACGCCGCGGCGGTCGCCGTGGCCGAGGCGCCGGCGCGGGCGTACAACCCGCTGTTCATCTGGGGCGAGTCCGGTCTGGGCAAGACCCACCTGCTGCACGCGGTCGGCCACTACACGCAGCGGCTGTTCCCCGGCATGCGCGTGCGGTACGTCTCGACCGAGGAGTTCACGAACGACTTCATCAACTCCCTGCGCGACGACCGCAAGGTGGCGTTCCAGCGCCGCTACCGCGACATCGACGTGCTGCTGGTCGACGACATCCAGTTCCTGGAGGGCAAGGAAGGCACCCAGGAGGAGTTCTTCCACACCTTCAACACGCTGCACAACGCCAACAAGCAGATCGTCGTGTCCTCCGACCGGCCGCCGAAGCGGCTGGAGACGCTGGAGGACCGGATGCGCACCCGCTTCGAGTGGGGGCTGATCACCGACATCCAGCCACCCGAGCTGGAGACCCGGATCGCCATCCTGCGCAAGAAGGCCGCGCAGGACCGGCTGGCGGTGCCGGGCGACGTGCTGGAGTTCATCGCCGAGCGGATCGAGCGCAACATCCGCGAGCTGGAGGGCGCGCTGATCCGGGTGACGGCGTTCGCGTCGCTGAACCGGCAGCCGGTCGACACCCAGCTGGCCGAGATCGTGCTGCGCGACCTCATCCCCGACTCGGCCGCCTCGGAGATCACCGCCCCGACGATCATGGCGGTGGTGGCCGAGTTCTTCGGCGTCACGATGGACGAGCTGTGCGGCCCGGGCAAGACGAAGGCGCTCGCGCAGTCCCGCCAGATCGCCATGTACCTCTGCCGCGAGCTGACCGACCTCTCGCTGCCGCGCATCGGGCAGACCTTCGGCGGTCGCGACCACACCACGGTCATGCACGCCGACAAGAAGATCCGCAACGAGATCGCCCAGCGCCGCAAGACGTTCGAGCAGGTGCAGGAGCTGACCGCGCGCATCAAGCAGCGCGCCCGCGGCTGACCGCCCTCCTGCCCCGCCCCCACAGACCGTCCCCGGCTCCGGGCTGACGGGCACCGGCCGGCGGCGTCGGCGTCGGCGTCGGCGTCGGCGTCGGCGTCGGCGTCGGGTGCGGCTAGCAGAGATCCGCGCCGTCGGGCGCGGGCCACGCCGGGGTCCCCGCATCCCCATCCCAAGGTGGGCCACGATGGGTGGGTCCGGCGGACCGCTCAGCGGCGCCACCCCCTCGTTCGTCGCACTGCGTGATCGACGCGCCCGACGGGTCGTCCCCACCTCCGGTCACCGCTACTGCGGAGCGTGTTCCCACTGTGACTCCTGTGGGTGGGCCGACCGCCGGAACACCGGATTAACGGTCGCAGAACGCTCCCCGACCCGGAGTTGTCCACCCACATCTGGGGACAACTCTGTGGATGCCGGTGGAGAGGGCTGAGGAAGGATCGTGTACGGACCGTGGACAACCGGTGGCCAACCCGGGGACAGGTGGGGGCCGACGCGGTCCATCCACCGCCCGCCCGAGTTGCCCACCCCTGCGCCCACCCCCTTGTCCACAGGCCGCCGCACCGGCGGACCAGCCCGGACCCGCTCCATCCCCACAATCCACAGGTGTGAGTACTACTGCGGTAGATCTCTTCCTCTTGAACTACGAAGAAGAACAACGGGGTGGATGGATCGCGGAGGTCCCGATCGGGCCCGCCACCGAGGGGGAAGCCGGGATGACACCCGCCGCGGGGAGGCTCTACGGTGGGCACCCGGCCCGGGGCGTCCCGGGCGAACCACCGCGGTGCTCGGACGTCGACCCGGCGGCTCCCCGCCGACCGACCGTCCCCCCACTACCCACCGCCGGCGCGAGAGGTCCCCCATGAAGTTCCGGGTCGAACGCGACGTACTGGCCGACGCGGCGGCATGGGTGGCGCGCAGCCTTCCTGCCCGCCCACCCGTCCCGGTGCTCGGTGGCGTCCTGATCGACGCCACCACCGGTCCGGGCGGCGACCGGCTCACGGTGTCCGGTTTCGACTACGAGACCTCGGCCCGGGTCGAGCTGGACGCCACGATCGGCGACGCCGGCCGCGTCCTGGTCTCGGGGCGGCTGCTCGCCGACATCACGCGCGCGCTGCCCTCCAAGCCCGTCGACCTGGTGGTCGACGGCTCCCGCGCCACGATCAACTGCGGGAGCAGCCGGTTCAGCCTGCCGACCATGCCGGTCGAGGACTACCCGCAGCTGCCGTCGATGCCGCAGCTGGCCGGCTCGGTCGCGGCCGACGTGCTGGCCCAGGCGGTGGCGCAGGTGGCGGTGGCGGCCGGGCGCGACGACACGCTGCCGATGCTGACCGGCATCCGGTTGGAGATCGAGGGCACCCGGCTCACCCTGGCCGCGACCGACCGGTTCCGGTTGGCGGTCCGCGAGCTCGACTGGACCCCCGAGGACGACACGAGCAGCGCGGTGCTGATCCCGGCGCGCACGCTCGCCGAGGTGGCCAAGACGCTGGCCGGGGCGGGCACGGTGGAGCTCGCGCTGTCCGCGGGCGACGGCATGCTCGGCATCACCGGCGGCGGCCGCCGCGCCACCACCCGGCTGCTCGACGCGGAGTTCCCGCGCTTCCGCCAGCTGATCCCGGCCGAGCACACGAGCGCCGCGATCCTCGAGGTGGCGCCGCTGGTCGAGGCGATCAAGCGGGTCGCGCTGGTGACCGACCGGGTCGCCCAGGTCCGCATGGAGTTCAGCGAGGACGGACTGCGCCTGGCCGCGGGCGGCGACGACGTCGGCAGTGCGGAGGAGGAGCTGCGCTGCGAGTTCGAGGGCACCGAGCTGACCATCGCGTTCAACCCCGGCTACCTGCTCGACGCGCTCGGCGCCCTGCACACCGACCGCGCCCAGCTGACGTTCACCACTCCGAACCGCCCGGCGCTCGTCCGTCCGGTGCCCGCTCCGCCCGCGGAGTCCGGGGACGAACCGGCCGCCGACGCCCCCGAACCCGTTCCGGGGTACCTCCACCTGCTGATGCCGGTGCGCCTGCCCGGCTGAGGTCGGCCGGCACCGGGTAGAACACCGGGGACAGCGGCCGCCGCCACACGACACAGGGGAGTACAGCCGTGCAACTCGGACTCATCGGGCTGGGCAAGATGGGCGGCAACATGCGCGACCGCCTGCGCAGCGCGGGCCACGAGGTCGTCGGGTACGACCCGCGGCCGGAGGTCACCGACGTCGACTCGTTGGCCGCGCTGGCCCAGGCGCTGACCGCCCCCCGGGTGGTCTGGGTGATGGTGCCCTCCGGGGAGATCACTCGCGGCACGATCCGCGAGCTGGCCGACGTGCTCGAACCGGGGGACCTGGTGATCGACGGCGGGAACTCCCGCTACACCGACGACGGCCCGAACGCGGCGCTGCTCGACGCGAAGGGGATCGGCTACCTCGACTGCGGGGTGTCCGGCGGGATCTGGGGCAAGGACAACGGCTACGGGCTGATGGCAGGCGGTTCCGCGGAGGACGTCGAGCGGGCGATGCCGATCTTCGACGCGCTGCGCCCGGAGGGCCCGCGCGAGGAGGGCTTCGCGCACGCCGGCCCGGTCGGCGCGGGCCACTTCTCGAAGATGGTGCACAACGGCATCGAGTACGGCCTGATGCAGGCCTACGCCGAGGGCTTCGAGCTGCTCTCGGCGGCCGAGCTGGTGACCGACGTGCCCGCCGTCCTGCAGGCCTGGTCGCGCGGCACCGTCGTCCGGTCCTGGCTGCTCGACCTGATGGTCATCGCGCTCAAGGACGACCCGGAGCTGGCCAAGCTCGACGACTACGTCGACGACTCCGGCGAGGGCCGCTGGACCATCGAGGAGGCGATCACCCACGCGGTGCCGCTCCCGGTGATCTCGGCCGCGCTGTTCGCCCGGTTCGCCTCCCGCCAGGACTCCTCGCCCGCGATGCGCGCGGTCGCCGCGCTGCGCCAGCAGTTCGGCGGGCACGCGGTGCGCTCGGCGGCCGGCCCGTCCGGGCTGCCCGGCGACCACGCCGGCCCGAGCTCGGGCACCGGGTCCACCCAGAGCTAGGTCCCGCGCCCGTGCACCTGCGACGCCTGACGGTCACCGACTTCCGGTCGTGGCCGCAGGCCGAGCTGGAGCTGGAGCCGGGCGTCACGGTGCTGGTGGGGCCGAACGGGGTCGGCAAGACCAACCTCGTGGAGGCGGTCGGCTACCTGGCCACGCTCGGGTCGCACCGGGTCGCCGCCGACGCCCCGCTGATCCGGCGGGGCGCCGAGCGGGCGGTCGTGCGGTGCCAGGTGGTGCACCACGGCCGCGAGCTGGGCGTCGAGCTGGAGATCAACAACGGCCGGGCGAACCGGGCGCGGATCAACCGCGCTCCGGCCGCCCGGCCGCGCGACGTGCTGGGCATCCTGCGCACCGTGCTGTTCGCGCCGGAGGACCTGGCGCTCGTGCGGGGCGACCCGGGGGAGCGCCGGCGCTTCCTGGACGACCTGCTGGTCGCCCGGTTCCCGCGCTACGCCGCGGTCCGGGCCGACTACGAGCGGGTGCTCAAGCAACGCTCGGCGCTGCTGAAGAGCGCCCGCGCCGGCGGCGACCTGCGCACCCTCGACGTGTGGGACGGCCACCTCGCCGCGCACGGTTCGGCGCTGCTGGCCGGGCGCCTGGAGCTGGCGACGGCGCTTGCCCCGCTGGCCGCGGCGGCGTTCGCGGAGGTCGCGCCGACCTCGGACGAGATCGCGCTGGTGTACCGCTCGGCCCTGGACCCGGACGCCGGGCCCGGCGCGGTCACCGGCCTGCCGATGGCCGCAGCGGAGCTGGAGGCGCTGCTGCTGGAGTCGCTGGGGCGGATGCGCCGCCAGGAGGTCGAGCGCGGGGTCTGCCTGGTCGGACCGCACCGCGACGACCTCGACCTGCGCCTCGGCGAGGGCCCGGCCAAGGGCTACGCCAGCCACGGCGAGTCCTGGGCGCTGGCGCTGGCCCTGCGGCTGGCGTCCTACCGGCTGCTGCTCGCCGACGACGTCGAGCCGGTGCTGATCCTCGACGACGTCTTCGCCGAGCTCGACACCCGGCGCAGGCGGGCGCTGGCCGACGTGGCCGCGCGCGCCGAGCAGGTGCTGATCACCGCCGCGGTCGCCGAGGACGTGCCGGACGGTCTGGTGGGCGCCAGGTTCGCGGTGAGTGACGGCACGATCGACCGGCTTCCGCAAGAGGCCACGTCAGGACGGTCGCTGTGATGCCCAGCACCTGGGGACAAGGTTGTGGATACTGTGGATAACTTCCCCCGACCTGGTGATGACAAGCGGAAACAACCGCCCGCCGTACCCGGCGAACCGTCCGGCGCGGCCCCCGACGGGGCGGTTGTCCCCACCCCTGGGGACAACTCGGGGCCAACCGCTCGCCGTGGCGCCGACCTCGCGCGCGATGCGCTACGCGCTGCGAGGGAGGCCTCGGCCCAGCGCGCGTCCAAGCGGAACGCCGAGCGCGAGGGCAGGCGCTCGGCCACGCCGCGCGGTCGGCGCAGGCGGTGGTCCGGCGCCGGACCCGACGAGCGCGACCCGCAGCCCTTCGGCCGGCTCATCTCCCGGGTCTCCCTCGACCGCGGCTGGTCGCCCCGGCTGACCGACGCCACGGTGCTGAGCCGGTGGCCGCAGCTGGTCGGGGCGGAGATCGCCGACCACTGCACCCCGCTGTCGCTGCGCGACGGGGAGCTGGTGCTGCAGGCCGAGTCGACGGCGTGGGCGACGCAGCTGCGCACGCTGCAGCGCCAGCTGCTCGGTCGGATCGCCGCCGGTGTGGGCCGCGACGTGGTCAAGCGCATCCGGGTCGTCGGGCCGTCCGGCCCGAGCTGGCGCCACGGCCCGCGTACGGTGCGCGGCCGCGGCCCGCGCGACACGTACGGCTGAGGCCGCCGACGGTCTGCCGGAGTGGTTCGGATGCCCGAATCGTCCGGAGGCCGAATCAGGGCGACGTGACGGCGCCGCAGGACGTCCGCCGACCCCTTTCAGCCGTGGGGACCCGAACCCTTTCCCGATCGTAGGTCTGCGGCGCTCCTGGGCGGGTCCTAGCGGGCTTTCTGTCGGAGCGCCCCGGTATGATGGAGACATGTTCACGGGCGCTCCCCGATCGCCCGGTAGACAGGTCCCTGAGCCGGACAGCGCTCCCACGCGCCCGTGCCGGCCCACGGGGCCCTTGTGGCGAGGAGTTGCACGACCCGTGCCGGAGAAGAAGAACAGCTACAGCGCTTCGTCGATCACCGTGCTGGAGGGCCTCGAGGCCGTTCGCAAGCGTCCCGGCATGTACATCGGCTCCACCGGGGAGCGCGGTCTGCACCACCTGATCTGGGAGGTCGTGGACAACGCCGTCGACGAGGCGATGGCGGGCTACGCCACCCGCGTCGAGGTCGTCCTGCAGGAGGACGGCGGCATCAGCGTCACCGACGACGGCCGCGGCATCCCGGTCGGCATGCACCCGGTGGAGAAGAAGCCCGCCGTCGAGATGGTGCTGACCATGCTGCACGCGGGCGGCAAGTTCGACAGCGACTCCTACGCGGTGTCCGGCGGCCTGCACGGCGTCGGCGTCTCGGTGGTGAACGCGCTGTCGGTCGCGCTCGACGTGGAGATCCACACCGACGGGCACGTCTGGCGCCAGCACTACGCGCGCTCGATCCCCGGGCCGCTGCGCAAGGGCGAGCCGACCACGCGCACCGGCTCCAAGGTGACCTACTGGGCCGACGGCGACATCTTCGAGACGCTGACCTACAACATCGAGACGATCCGGCGCCGGCTGCAGGAGATGGCGTTCCTGAACAAGGGGCTGACCATCGTCCTGCGCGACGAGCGCAACGGCGACTCGGCGGGTTCGGAGGCCGAGGAGCCCGACGCCGAGGGTTTCGTGGCGAAGGTCAGGGAGCACGTCTTCCACTACCCGAACGGGCTCGAGGACTTCGTCGCGCACCTGAACAAGTCCAAGGACCCGATCCACAAGAAGCTGGTCGCCTACTCCGCGGAGGCCGAGGGCCACGCGGTCGAGGTGGCCATGCAGTGGAACTCCGGCTACACCGAGTCGGTCTACACCTTCGCCAACACGATCAACACGCACGAGGGCGGCACCCACGAGGAGGGCTTCCGCGCCGCGCTGACCACCACGGTCAACCGCTACGCGCGCGACAAGAAGCTCATCAAGGACAAGGACCCGGCGCTCACCGGCGACGACATCCGCGAGGGGCTGGCCGCGATCGTCTCGGTCAAGGTCAAGGAGCCGCAGTTCGAGGGCCAGACCAAGACCAAGCTGGGCAACACCGAGGTCAAGTCGTTCGTGCAGCGGGTGAGCAACGAGTGGCTGGCCGACTGGTTCGAGCGCAACCCCGCCGACGCCAAGACGATCCTCAACAAGGCCGTCTCCTCGGCGCAGGCCCGGATGGCCGCGCGCAAGGCGCGTGAACTGGTGCGGCGCAAGAGCGCGGGCGACATCGGCGGGCTGCCCGGCAAGCTGGCCGACTGCCGCTCCACCGACCCGGTCCGGTCGGAGGTCTACATCGTCGAGGGCGACTCGGCCGGCGGTTCGGCCAAGTCCGGGCGCGACTCGATGTTCCAGGCGATCCTGCCGATCCGCGGCAAGATCATCAACGTGGAGAAGGCCCGGATCGACCGCGTCCTCAAGAACGCCGAGGTCCAGTCGATCATCACCGCGCTGGGCACCGGCATCCACGACGAGTTCGACCTGTCCAAGCTGCGCTACCACAAGATCGTGCTGATGGCCGACGCCGACGTCGACGGCCAGCACATCCGCACCCTGCTGCTGACCCTGCTGTTCCGGTTCATGCGGCCGCTGGTGGAGGCCGGGCACGTCTACCTGGCCCAGCCCCCGCTCTACAAGATCAAGTGGGGCGGCCGCGGCGCCGTGCCGGAGTTCGCCTACACCGACCGCGAGCTGCAGGGCCTGCTCCAGGCCGGCCGGGAGGCCGGCAAGAAGATCCCGAAGGACGAGGGGATCCAGCGCTACAAGGGTCTGGGCGAGATGAACGCCAAGGAGCTGTGGGAGACCACGATGGACCCGGCGCACCGCATCCTGCTGCAGGTCACGCTGGACGACGCGGCCACGGCGGACGAGCTGTTCTCGATCCTGATGGGCGAGGACGTCGAGTCCCGCCGCTCGTTCATCACCCGCAACGCCAAGGACGTGCGGTTCCTGGACGTCTAGCGGCCCGTCGCACCACCGCCGCTGACGCCCGCCGCAGGTTCCGCACGAGAGAAGGACGATGACCGACACCCTGGACCCCACCCTGCCGCCCACCGGACCCACCGGCGGCGGTGGCGGCCACGACCGGACCGAGCCGCGCGACATCCAGGAGGAGATGCAGCGCTCCTACATCGACTATGCGATGAGCGTCATCGTCGGCCGGGCGCTGCCGCTGGTCGAGGACGGGCTCAAGCCGGTGCACCGGCGGGTGCTGTACTCGATGGGCGAGAACGGCTTCCGCCCCGACCGCAGCTACGTCAAGTGCGCCCGCGTGGTCGGCGAGGTCATGGGGAACTACCACCCCCACGGCGACACCTCGATCTACGACGCGCTGGTGCGGCTGGCCCAGCCGTGGGCGCTGCGCTACCCGCTGATCGACGGCCAGGGTAACTTCGGATCACGCGGCAATGACCCGGCTGCCGCAATGCGTTACACCGAATGCCGACTCTCGCCGCTGGCGATGGCGATGCTGCAGGACATCGACGAGGACACCGTCGACTTCAGCGACAACTACGACGGCAAGGCCCAGGAGCCCGACGTCCTGCCGTCGCGGGTGCCCAACCTGCTGATCAACGGCAGCGCCGGGATCGCCGTCGGGATGGCCACCAACGTCCCGCCGCACAACCTGCGCGAGGTCGGCGCCGGCGTGGTGTGGGCGCTGGACAACTGGGAGGCCACCGACGAGGAGCTGCTCACCGCCCTCATGGAGCGGATCAAGGGCCCGGACTTCCCGACCTCCGGCCTGATCGTCGGCCGGGACGGGATCGAGCAGGCCTACCGCACCGGTCGCGGGTCGGTGCGGATGCGCGCGGTGGTGGAGGTCGAGGAGGACGCCAAGGGGCGCACCATCCTGGTCGTCACCGAGCTGCCCTACCAGGTCAACCCGGACAACCTCATCGAGTCGATCGCCAGCCAGCACCGCGACGGCAAGCTCACCGGCATCTCCGAGATCAACGACGAGTCGTCCGACCGCATCGGCATGCGGATCGTGATCACGCTCAAGCGCGACGCCGTCGCCAAGGTCGTGCTGAACAACCTGTTCAAGCACACGCAGCTGCAGCAGGGCTTCGGCGTCAACATGCTGGCGATCGTCGACGGCGTGCCGCGCACGCTGCGGCTCGACCAGCTGGTGCGCCACTACATCCGCCACCAGATCGACGTCATCGTCCGGCGCACCCGCTACCGGCTGCGCAAGGCCGAGGAGCGGGCCCACATCCTGCGCGGCTACGTCAAGGCGCTCGACGCGCTGGACGAGGTCATCGCGCTCATCCGCGCCTCGGCGACGGTCGACGTCGCCCGGGCCGGCCTGATCGAGCTGCTCGACGTCGACGACATCCAGGCCCAGGCCATCCTGGACATGCAGCTGCGCAGGCTGGCCGCGCTGGAGCGCCAGAAGATCATCGACGAGCTGGCCGAGATCGAGCGCACGATCGCCGACCTGGAGGACATCCTCGCCCGCCCGGAGCGGCAGCGCCAGATCGTCCGCGACGAGCTCACCGAGATCGTCGAGAAGCACGGCGACGACCGCCGCACCGTGATCGTCGCCGACGACGGCGACGTCACCAACGAGGACCTGATCGCCGTCGAGGACGTGGTCGTCACGATCACCCAGACCGGCTACGCGAAGCGCACCAAGACCGACCTCTACCGGGCGCAGAAGCGCGGCGGGAAGGGCGTGCAGGGCGCGACGCTCAAGCAGGACGACATCGTCGCGCACTTCTTCGTCTGCTCCACGCACGACTGGATGCTGTTCTTCACCAACAAGGGCCGGGTCTACCGGCTCAAGGCCTACGAGCTGCCCGAGGCCAACCGCAACGCCCGCGGTCAGCACGTGGCCAACCTGCTGGCCTTCCAGTCCGACGAGCACATCGCCCAGGTCATGCAGATCAAGGACTACCAGGCCGCCCCCTATCTCGTCCTGGCGACGAGAACCGGTCTGGTGAAGAAGTCCCGGCTGACCGACTTCGACTCGCCGCGCTCCGGCGGCCTGATCGGCATCAACCTCCGCGACGACGACGAGCTGGTCGGCGCGGTGCTCTCCGCCGCGGACGACGACCTCCTGCTGATCTCGGCCGAGGGCCAGTCGATCCGGTTCACCGCCAGCGACGAGGTGCTGCGCCCGATGGGCCGGGCCACCTCGGGCGTGCTGGGCATGCGGTTCAACACCGGCGACCGGCTGCTGTCCCTCGGGGTGGTGCGGCCGGAGACCTACGTGCTGGTCGCGACGGCGGGCGGCTACGCCAAGCGCACGCCGATCGAGGACTACCCGGTCCAGGGCCGCGGCGGTAAGGGGGTTCTGACTCTCCAGTACGACAGGCGACGTGGCACCCTGGTCGGCGCGCTCATCGTCGGCATCGACGACGAGCTGTACGCGATCACCTCGACCGGCGGGGTGATCCGGACTTCGGCCCGTGAAGTGCGCAAAGCGGGCCGGCAGACCAAGGGGGTCCGGCTGATGAACCTCGGCGAGACCGCCACGCTGCTGGCCGTGGCCCGCAACGCCGAGGACGACGCCGAGGACCCCGAGCTGCGCAGCTGACCGACCACCGCGGCCCGACAACCACAGCCCCAGCCCCGAGGAGACGTTCACCTCGTGAACGACAAGACCGACACCCCGGACCAGCCCGACCGCAGCGGCTCGGTCGCCACCGGCGACCAGAAGTCGGGCCAGGATCCGGCGACGCCGAAACCGGGCAACGGCGCCGCGCGCACGCCGTCCGCCGCCGGCGGCCAGGACGGGTCGGCGCCCTCCCCGGGCGACGCGGACGGTTCGGGCGCGACCGTGCGCCCGGACCAGGCGACCAGGCCGGTCACCTCGCCCGAGCAGGCGGCTGGGGCGACGGCGGCGCCCGCCGCGAAGCCGTCGCCGGGGCAGGCCGCGGCGAAGCCGGACAAGGCGCCCGCCCCGTCGCCGGCCAAGAAGGAGCCGGGGCTGTTCGACGAGCACCGGGTCCACGGGGCCGACGCCCCGACGGCCCGCATCCGGCTCCCCGAGGGCAAGGGCAACGGTGCTGCCACCGGGTCGACGGCCGCGGAGCAGGCGACCGAGCAGGCGGCCAAGCCCGCGGCCAAGGCGACCGCGAAGCCGTCGAGCCCGCGCCCGGCCCGGCCGGGCGGGCTCCCGGCCGACGTCGACGAGGCCGCCGTCACCCGTCCCGGTCCGGCGCCCGCCCCGCAGGCCGCCCCGCCGTGGAACCGGGTGCCCGGCAAGGAGGCGGCTCCCGGCCGCTACGACGAGCCGCAGCAGGTCGTGACGACCGACGCCTCGGTGGGCGAGCTCCTCCAGGAGGGCCCGACCACCTACATCGACGTCAACGACCGCGGCATCGCCCCGCCGCCGCCGCGCGAGGCCCTGGACGACGAGGGCGAAGCGGCCACCACCCGCACCGGCGGCTGGCCGGCCGCCCGTCCGGGCCGCAGCCGCCCGCCGCGCCAGGCGGCGCTGCAGCTCAAGCGGCTCGACCCGTGGTCGGTGCTCAAGCTGGCCCTGGTGCTGGCCGTGGTGCTGTTCTTCATCTGGCTGGTCGCCGTGGGCGTGCTCTACGGCGTCCTGGACGGCATGGGCGTGTGGGACAAGCTGAACGGCACCTACTCCGACCTGGTCTCCGGCGAGGCGGCCACGGGCAGCCCGCTGATCAGCGCCGGCCGGGTGCTGGGGCTGGCCGCGGTGGTGGGTGCGATCAACAGCCTGCTGTTCGCGGTGGCGGCGACGGTCGCGGCGTTCGTCTACAACGTCTCGGCCGACCTCGTCGGCGGTATCGAGGTCACGCTCTCGGAGCGCGACTGACCTGCGGATCCCGCAAGGGGTATCCGGTTGTCGGCGGTCGGGGACGGCGGTGTAACCTCGTCCTCGCCGCACGGGCCCATAGCTCAGTTGGTTAGAGCGCGTCGCTGATAACGACGAGGTCGCTGGTTCAAATCCAGCTGGGCCCACTCCCCATCCCCGGGACAGGCAGGACGTGAATCAATGAAGAAGCTTCTCGCCGTCGTGGTCGCGCTGGCAGCAGGCGCCCTGGTCTTCTCGAAGGTCCGGTCCTCCCGGTCGGACGACGACCTGTGGCACGACGCCACCTCCGGCAACTGAGGTAGCGCGCGCCGCTCCGCCGAGCGGGTACGGATCCCGCTCGGACGGGGGACGTAGCTCAATTGGCAGAGCACCGCCTTTGCAAGGCGGGGGTTAGGGGTTCGATTCCCCTCGTCTCCACCATCTCTGACGACGGCCGGCGTCGACGAGCAGCGCCACGCCAGGACCAACGCTTCGTTCCGTGCGGCGATGGGGGCGTGGCTGCGGACGCACGAGGTCGAGGAGACCACCCGCGCGAGCGACGAGCAGCACGCCCGCTCGCTAGCCTCCCGCAGGTGCCGGGCGAAGTCGCGGTGGCGCGCCTTTCCAGTGGCTGAGCGAGCCCGCCTACGCTGCGCCGCTGTGGGCCCCGACCTCCGCGACGACGTGCACGGCGCACTCGTGGTGGTCCGCCCCGAGACCGGGGAGGGGGCACCGCGCTTCGCCGCGATGCTGGCGGGCATGTACCGGCGCTGGGCGGGGCGCCACGGCTACGACGTGCGCCTCGACGAGACCCGCACGGCCGACGGCGCGGGGATCCGCGAGGCCACCCTCCGGGTGGCCGCACCGGCCGCCTTCGCCGCGCTCTTCGACGAGCAGGGGACGCACCGGCTGGTGTGGATCCCGCCGACCGTCGAGGACGGCCGCAGGCGGACCTCGTTGGCCGCGGTCGAGGTCGGCCCGCTGCCGGAGGGCCCGGTCCCGCCGCACCTGCCCTCGGCGTGGGGCGACCAGGCGCGCTCCTACGTGCTGCACCCGTACCGGATGGTGAAGGACCTGCGCACGGGCCACACGGAGGACGACCCGGACGCCGTGTTCGCCGGGGGCATCGACGGCTTCCTCGACGCCGCGATCCGCGCGGGCCGGAGCCCCGGCCCGGCCTAACCGGTGGCCCGGTGGACGTCGAAGACGCTCACCGGCTGGGCCTGTCCCGGGTCGCCGTACAGCGACGGGCCCTGCACGACCTGGCGGGCGGTCCGGCTGACCGCGGTGAGGCGGTGGCGGGCGACGTGCTCGTCGAACGCCAGCACGTGCAGGTACCCGGCCGCGGCCTCCTCGACCGGCGACGGCTCCCCCGCCGGCTCGCCGCGGACGGCGGCGGCCGTGAACGTGATCTCCACGCGGTCGGGCAGCGTGCCGGTCACCGCGCGCACGGCGCGCCCGCTCCCGGCCCGCACGCGCTGCTCGATCAGCGTCCGCGACCGCGCGTCCACACCGACGGTCACCGGCCGGGCCAGCAGCATCTGCGCGGTGCCTGCGCGACCGGTGTCGGGGACCGCGGTCCACACCCGGTCGGGCGGCCGCACGCCGAGGTCGCCGAGGGCCTCGCCGAACGCGCCGTCGATCGCCGGCAGGTCGACCGCCAGCCCCGGCAGCGCCTCCATCCAGGCCTCGACGTCGGCGGGGAGCTCGTCGTCGACGATCACGCCGACCCAGTCCTGCGCCGGTGCCGAGCTGCTGTGGGCGCGGAACTGCCCCGGGTCGAACGCGGCGACGCGCTCGGCTACGGCGAGGTGGAAGTCCTCGATCGTGCGCCGCACCTGAACCCGCTCCCGCCACTCGTCGAAGTCGAAGGCCGGCGCCGACCCCATCTCGGCCAGCGGCACCTGGGCCCGGCGCAGCAGGTCGACGACGACCCCGTGGCGCACCTGCGAGCGCCGGTACCGCCGGTAGCGGGAGTCGGGGTCGACCGAGGCCGGGGCCAGGATGCCGCGCTCGGCGTAGAGCCGCAGCGCCTTGGCCGACAACCCGGTCACGGCCTGGAACTCACCGGCGGTCAGCTCGTCCACGCCACCAGCATGGGCGTCGCCCCTGGGGCGAGGTCAACTCCGGCCCGCTCCGTGGAGAACGACGTCGTCTCCCAGGAAGCATCCGACGGATCATCGGATCCCTGTCATGCTCCGCGCGTGGCGTTCCTGCAGCAGGTCGCGGTGGTCGTGGACGACTACGACGAGGCCATCGACTTCTTCGTCGGCGCGCTCGGCTTCGAGCTCGTCGAGGACTCCCAGACGCGGACGAACGACGGGCGGGCCAAGCGGTGGGTCGTGGTCCGACCGCGTGGCGCGGCGACCGGGCTCCTCCTGGCGCAGGCCGACGGGGAGGGGCAGCGCGCCGTCGTCGGGCAGCAGTTCGCGGGGCGGGTCGGGTTCTTCCTGCAGGTCGACGACTTCGACGCCCAGTACGAGCGCATGCTCTCCCACGGCGTCCGGTTCCTCACCGAGCCCCGGGACGAGCCGTACGGTCGCCTTGCGGTGTTCCTCGACGTCGCCGGCAACAAGTGGGACCTGCTCGGCCGGCCCGCCCCGTCCCGGCGGTGATCTGCGGGCGGGTTCAGGCAGCGCCGCGGGTGAACGTCACGTGCGTGATCCCGCTGGGCGAGGAGGTGGCCTCGACGCGGTAGTCCTTCTCGAGGCCCTCCAACCCGTCCCAGAGCCGCACCCCTCGACCGAGCAGGATCGGGACCACCGCCAGGTGCAGGTGGTCGACGAGCCCGGCGGCGAGGAAGTCGCGGACGACGGTCGGGCCCCCGCCGATGCGCACGTCCTGGCCGCCCGCGGCCTCGCGGGCCGCCTCCAGTGCCTCCGCAGGCGAGGCGTCGAGGAAGTGGAAGGTCGTGCCGCCCTCCGCTTCGATCGACTCCCGCGGGTGGTGGGTGAGGACGAAGACCGGGGTGTGGAACGGCGGGTTGGGGCCCCAGGCGCCCTTCCAGTCCGGGTCCTCGTGCCATCCGGGGTGGCCCCACTTCCCGGCGCCCATGATCTCGGCGCCGATCCCCGGGTCGTGCTGCTGGACGAAGGCGTCGTCGACGCCGCCGTTGCCGCCGGGCTGCCACCACCGCGTGGCGAACATCCACTGGTGCAGCCGGTCGCCCGCGTGGCCGAAGTGCGCCTCGGCGCTCTGGCCCGCTCCGGTGCCGTAGCCGTCGAGGGAGATGGCGAAGTTGTGGACGCGAACGAGTGACATGTCAGGTGCTCCTCGGTGATCTGGGGGGTCAGTTGTAGTAGCGGCGGGCGCTGGAGCCGATGCGGGTGAGGTCGGTCCCGTAGACGTGGATGGAGATCGCCGTCGTCTCGCCGGTGTTGTGCACGCGGTGGATGTCGCCGGGCGGGGCGAACCCGTCGACGTCCCCGACGTGGTTCTCGTTGTGGCCGATCGGGTTGAGCTCGGCGTCGAAGAGGTCCTCGTGCTCCACGCCCTGGATGACGCCGAAGGCGCACCAGGTGACGTGGTCGTGGATCCGGGTCGTCTGCCCCGGCCGCCAGACCACCGCGATGATCGAGAACGAGCCGTCCGGCTCGACGTGCAGGGTGTGGGCGACGTAGTCGTCGGGCGAGCCGAGGCGCTGCTCGGCGGTGAGCACGTCCGGGCTGGGCAGGTGGGCGCGCAGCTGCTCGGCGACCAGCTGCGCGGTCTCGGCCCAGCCGGCGTGGACGGCGACGGCGGCGCGGACGCCGTCGACCAGGTCGGCCAGGTCATCGATGCTGTGCGGGGATGTCGCCAGTGCCGTTGTCATGCCCATGAGGGTGGGACGGATCGACCCGGCCGTCTAATGTCAATGCTCTCAGCGGCTCATAGACGGGGTCGATGCATGCTGGACGTCAACAGGCTCCGGGTCATCGACGCGCTCGCGCGGCTCGGATCGGTCACCGCGGCGGCGAAGGAGCTGCACTACACGCAGCCGACGGTCAGCCACCACCTGGCCAGGCTGGAGGCCGAGACCGGCGCGCAGCTGCTGCAACGGGCCGGGCGCGGGATCCGGCTCACGCCCGCCGGGCAGCTGCTGGCCGCGCGCGCGGCCGAGATCATCGGGCGGATCGACGCCGCCGACGCCGAGCTGTCCGCGCACGTCGGGCTGAGCGCCGGGCGGGTGCGCCTGGCCAGCTTCTCGTCCGTGATCGGCGCACTCGTCCCCCGGGCGGTGGCCGCGCTGAACGACCGGCACCCGGGCCTGCAGATCGGCCTGACCAGCACGCAGCCCCCGGAGGCCCTGGAGCTGCTGCGCGCCGGCCGGATCGACGTGGCGATCATCTTCCGCTACGACGAGGCCGAACCCGAACCCGGCGACGTCCGCCTGCACCACCTGCTCGACGACCCGCTGTACCTGCTGTCCACCCGCCCCGTCAGCACGCTGGCCGCGCTGCGGGACGCCACCTGGATCGCCGGCTGCCACCGGTGCCGCCGCCAGCTCCTGGCGCTGTGCGCCGCGGAGGGGTTCGAGCCCCGGATCGGCTACACCTCCGAGGACATGGTCGTGCTGCAGGCGCTGGTCGCCGCCGGTCTGGGCGTGACGACCAGCCCCGGGCTGGCCCTGCGCGCCCACCACGCCGAGGGCGTCGTGGCGAGCGAGCTCCCCGGATCGCACCAACGCATCTACGCGGCGACCTACGGCGAGCCACCCGACCCGCCCGCCACCACCGCGCTCCTGGCGGCGCTCGCCGGAGCCGCGGCGTCGATCGGCGACATCCACCCCACGGCCCCGGTGTAGCCGGGCGCGACGGTCACCGGGCGGTCCTGGTGGTGCTGGCCCAGCTGTGGCGGATCGGCCGGCTGGTGTGGATGGACGAGGACCTCGAGCGCGCCGGCGCCGCGGGGTGAGCGCTACCGCACGTCGGCGACGGCCGCGGCCAGCAGCCGCACGCCCTCGTCGATGGCGCGCTCGTTGAGCGAGGAGTAGCCGAAGATCAGCCCGCCCGGGCCGCGGCTGCTCAGCCGGAACGGCGTCACGCCGTTCACCACGAGGCCCCGACGCGCGGCCGCGGCCACGACGCTCGCCTCGTCGAGGTCCGGGGGGAGCCAGGCGACCAGGTGCAGCCCGGCCGCGACCCCGGCCGGCTCCAGCTCGGGCAGCCGCTCGGCGAGCGCGGCGAGCAGCGCGTCGCGGCGGCGGCGGTACACCGGGCGCAGCCGGCGCAGGTGCCGGTCGAACTCGCCGCGGTCGAGGAAGTCGGCGAAGGCCAGCTGTTCGAGGGCGGCCGAGCCGCGGTCGGCGAGGACCTTGGCCGCGGCGACGTCGTCGACCAGGTCGCGGGGCAGCACCAGCCAGCCCAGCCGCATCCCCGGGGCCAGCGTCTTGCTGGCCGTGCCCGCGTAGACCACCCGCTGCGGCGCCAGGCCCTGCATCGCGCCGACCGGCTGGCGGTCGTAGCGGTACTCGGCGTCGTAGTCGTCCTCGACGACCAGCGCGCCGCGCCGCTCGGCCCAGCTCAGCACCGCCGCGCGCGCGTGGGCGGGGAGCACGCCGCCGGTGGGCCACTGGTGGGAGGGGGTGAGGATCACCAGGTCGGCGTCGGAGCGTTCGAGGGCGGCGACGTCGATGCCGTCCGGGCCGACGGGGATGCCGACGACCTCCAGCCCGGCGGCGGCCGCGATCGGGCGGGCGTCGTCGTCCGAGGACGGGTCCTCGACGGCCATCCGCCGGGCCCCGCGCCGGGCCGCGACGCCGACCAGCAGGGCGACGGCCTGGGCGAAGCCGTTGCAGATGAGCACGTTCTCCGGGTCGGCGGCGGTGCCGCGCACGCGGTCGAGGTACTCGGCCAGCGCCGTGCGCACCTCGACGGCGCCGCGGCCGGTGGAGTACAGGAACCGGTCGCCGGGCGTCTCGACCAGGGCGCGGCGGATGGAGCGCAGCCATGCCGCCCGCGGGAAGTTGGCGACGTCGGCGCGCCCGTAGCCGAAGTCGACGCGGGCGGCCGGGGCGGGCGGGTCGAGGGCCCGGGCGGACCCGGACGCGGCGTCGCGCGGTCGGCCCGCGACCGTGGTGTAGCCGCCCGCGCCGCCGGTGAGGTAGCCCTCGGCGATCAGCTGCTGGTAGGCCTCGACCACCACGCCGCGGGACACCCCCAGGTCGGCGGCCATGGTGCGGGTCGGCGGCAGCCGGGTGCCCACGGCGAGCCGCCCGGAGCGCACCGACGCGCGGATGGCCGCGCCGACCTGGCGGTGCAGCGATTCACCCGCCGCCCGGTCCAGGACGATCGGCAGCTCGCCGTGTCGACCGGAATTGGTACCCGAGATACCCATCGGATCGGACCATATTGCATGGACCGATTCCTGTCAGGCTTCTCCCATGACGAACGCGACGAACGACCTGGAGGCGCGGCTGGAGGGAGCGCTGCTGCTCCCCGGCGCCGCCGGCTACGACGGGGCCCGGTCGGTGTGGAACGCCATGGTCGACCACCGCCCCCGGATGATCGTGCGCTGCGCGGGCGTCGGCGACGTGGTCGCCGCCGTGCGCGCCGCCCGCGACATGGACCTGGAGATCGGCGTGCGGTGCGGCGGGCACAGCGTGATCGGGCTCGGCGTCCCGCACGACGGCCTGATGATCGACCTCACCCCGATGGCCGCGGTCCACGTCGACCCGGCCGCCCGGCGGGCCCGGGTGCAGGGCGGCGCGCTGCTCGGCGTGCTCGACGCGCAGGCCCAGCGCCACGGCCTGGCCACCACGGCGGGCAACGTCTCGCACACCGGCGTCGGCGGGCTCACGCTCGGCGGCGGGATGGGCTGGATGGCCCGCAAGTACGGGCTCACCTGCGACAACGTGGAGTCCTTCGAGCTGGTGACGGCGGAGGGCGAGGTGCTGCGGGTGACCCGCGACGAGCACCCGGAGCTGTTCTGGGGGCTGAGCGGCGGGGGCGGCAACTTCGGGGTGGTCACCGAGTTCGAGTTCCGGCTGCACGAGATCGGCACCCGGGCGCTGACCGTCGAGTGCTCCTTCGAGCTCGACCAGGGCGTGGACGTGCTGCGCGGCTGGCGCGACCTCAACGCCGAGGCGCCCCGCGAGTCCACCTTCACCGCATCGATCGGGCCGGACGGGCTGCTCACCGTGGGGTTCGTCTGGGTCGGCGACCCGGAGGCGGGCCGCGGGCTCGCGCCGCGGATCGCGGCGCTTGGCCGCCCGGTGGCCGAGCGCGTCGTCGAGCAGTCCTACCTGCAGTTGCAGCGCCGCGACGACGTCACCGACGGCCACACGCTGCGCCGGTACTGGAAGGGCCACTTCCTGCGGGCCTTCGACGACGCCGCGATCGGGGCGTTCCTGCGCCGGGGCAGCGCCGACGGCACCGGCGAGCACCTGCCGAACGTCGGGCTGCAGGCCTACGGCGGGGCGATCGCCGACGTGCCCGACGCCGACACCGCGTTCGCCCACCGCGGCACCCTCTTCGAGTACGTGGCCGCCGCGCGGTGGACCGACCCGGGCGAGGACGCGGACCGCTTCGCCGTGGCCCGGCGCTGCGCGGGCGCGGTCGAGCCGTTCGCCAGCGGGGTCTACGTCAACACCCTCTCCGACGAGGGCGACGCCGGCGTGCGCCGCGCCTACGGCCCGGACAAGCTCGCCCGGCTGACCGCGCTGAAGCGGCGCTACGACCCGCAGAACGCCTTCCACCTCAACCACAACATCCGCCCGACGGGCTGATCCGCACGGCTACCCGGCGCGGTGGGCGACCCGCAGGTCGGTCAGGTACCGCTGGGTGATCCGCCCGCCGTAGCGGCCGGCGATGAGCGCGCCGAGGCAGCCGCGCAGGCCCCGCCGGTCGGCCGCGGGCAGGGCCAGGTGCCCGGAGCAGGTGAGCAGCAGGGCCAGGTACCGCTCGGTGGTGTACTCGGCGTCCCACTGCCGCCTGCGCAGGTGCACGGGTCCGAGCCGCGGCGAGTCGTCCAGCTCGGGCCGGGCGGTCGGGACCTCCGCCGCGGTCGGCAGCCGCGGCCCGGGTGGTGTCGTCGGGTCCCAGCGCCGGTGGCATGCCTGGGCGTCGGCGAAGAACGCCGCGCTGCCGCCTGCGACGTGCTCGGTGTCGATGACGGCCAGCGCGCCGCCGGCACGCAGCAGGTCGACCGAACGCTCGACGCGGACCGCCGGGTCGAGCCGGTGGACCGAGGTGGCCACGACCAGGTCGAACGAGCCGGGCTCGAGGGCCACCTCCTCGAACGCGCCGACGACGACCTCGGCCATCGGGTGCGCGGCCAGGTTGCGCCGGGCCACGCGGGCCAGGTCGGGGCCCGGCTCGATCGCGGTGACCCGCAACCCGCGCGCCGCGAGCGGCACGGTCAGCTGCCCGGTGCCGCAGCCGATCTCCAGCACGCGGTCGTCGGGGCCGACGCCGGCCAGCCGCAGCAGGTCGTCCAGGACGGCCCTCGGGTAGCCGGGGCGCACGGCGTCGTAGCGCTCGGCCACCGCGCCGGAGGTCGTCCGGAGCCGTTCGCGGTGCTCGTCGGCCACGCTGTCCTCCTCCGCGCTGCGCAGCGCCTGTCGTGTTCCACGTGGAACCACCGCGTCAGGTGCCGCGCACCCAGCTGTGGCCCACCGCGGCCGGGCGGAAGCCGAAGCGGGCGTAGAGGTGCTTGGGGGTGTCGTCGGTCTCGGCCCCGATCAGCACCGGGCCGGCGCCACCCGCCCTGGCCTGCCCGACGGCGAACCGCAGCAGCTCGCGGGCCAGCCCGGCGTGGCGCGCGTCCGGGCGCACGAACACGTCCTCGACGACACCGGTGCCCCCGTCGCCCGCCCAGGCGGCGACCATCGCCACGAACCCGCCGTCGCGCTCGACGGCGAACCAGGTCGCGGCGGGGGTGAGGCTGCGGCGCAGGGCGACGGCGGCCGCGGTCGCCGCCGCGGGCCGGGCGCTGCGGACGTGCCGGGCGTCCTCCTCCAGGTGATCGGCCCGGAACAGCTCGGTGGCCCGCGCCCAGTCCTCGTCGGTGCTCAGCGGGCGGGGCGCGATGCCCGCGGCGGGCACCGCGGCGGTGGCCGGCAGCACCAGGTGCAGCTGCGTGGTCGGGGTCCAGTCCTCGACGGCGAGGTGGGCCGCCACGACCGGTGGTGTTGCGGCGTCGACGACCACGCGCCGGCAGCCGCCCTCGACCAGGTCGTGGCAGCGGGCGAGGACCCGGTCCAGCTGCTCGGCCGACCCGGTGCGCACCGCGGTGAGGAACGTGCCGGACGGGTGGCCGGGCGCCGCCGGGTTCCGCACGAGCACCGCGCCGTCGACGTCGAGGCGTTCGCCGCCCGATGACCAGAACCTTTCGCTGACGTCCAGGACGTCGGGCGCCCCGCCCGCGTCGCCTGCCCTGCGTCGGACCACGTCGCCCCTCCTGGGTGGTCCCCCGTGCCGCCACCCTAAGCGGGCCGTACGCGCCCCGCTCGTTCGACGAGGTGTCCCCGGCTCCGTGGACGGCCAGAATGACCGTCGTCGACAACCGAGCTGGAGGACCGCTGTGATCTTCATCGTCGTCAAGTTCACGATCCGCCCCGAGCGGGCGGAGGAGTGGCTCGACCTGGTCGACCCGTTCACCACCGCCACCCGGGCCGAGCCCGGCAACATCTTCTTCGAGTGGTCGCGCAGCGTCGACGACCCCAACCAGTTCGTGCTGGTGGAGGCCTTCCAGGACGACGCGGGCGAGGCGCACGTCACCTCCGAGCACTTCAAGACGGCGATGAGCTGGATGCCCGATGTCGTCGCCACCACCCCGGACATCGTCAGCATCCAGGGCGTCGAGGGCAGCGGCTGGAACAAGATGGGCGAGGTGACCCCGCGCTGAGCCGCGGTGCGCCGGGAAACGACCGGTGCCGTCGCGGCCGCGATCAGGGATCATCACCGCGTGGCGTCGACCAGGACCGCGGCCGGTTGGCTGATCGCGCCGAACGGGCGGGCGCGGCTCGGGCCGCGGATCCTGGGCATCGGCATCGGCGCCGGCCTGGGTCTCGGCCTGGGCACCGGGGCGGTCGCCGGGATCGGCTGGGTGTACTCCTCGATCCTGCTCGACCCGACCGTCCGCCCGATCTACCCGGAGCGGGTGCTGGCCGCCGACCGCGACACCGTCACGCTGGTGGCGAACCGGTTGACCCGCCAGCCCGGGATCTGGGGCCTGCGCTGGGCCGACGGGCTCGCCGCTGTCGGGCCGGTGGTCGGGGGCGACCGGCACCGGGTGGTGCGCGAGCTGCGGGGCGGGCCGGTCCCGCCGGCCGGCACCGAGGCCGTGCTCGACACCGGCCCCTACGACCCCGACCCCGGCGCGCTCGGCCTGGCGTTCGAGGCGGTCGACGTGCCCGGCCCGCTCGGCGACTACCCCGGCTGGGTCGTGCCCGGCGGCGACCAGCCCTGGGTGGTGCTGGTGCACGGGCGCGGCGGCACCCTGCGCGAGGGGCTGCGGATCCTGCCCGCGCTGCACGGGCGCGGCCACCCGGTGCTCGTGGCCAGCTACCGCAACGACGAGGGCGCCCCGCCCAGCCCGGACGGCCACTACCACCTCGGCGACACCGAGTGGGCCGACCTGGAGGCCGCCGTCGCTTACGTCCGCGGCCGCGGCGCCGACCGGGTGGTGCTGATGGGCTGGTCGATGGGGGCGGCGATCATCGGCGCCTTCCTGGACCGGTCGCCCGCCGCGGACCGGGTCGCCGCGGTGGTGTGGGACGCGCCGCTGGTCGACTGGCGGGCCACGCTGCGCCAGCAGGCCCGCAACCGCAGGCTCCCGGGGCAGCTGAGCCCGCTGGCCGGCGCGGTCACCGAGCGGCGCATCGGCATCGACTTCGACCGCTTCGACCTGCGCCGCCGCCCGCCCGCGGTACGGCCGCCGACGCTCGTCGTGCACAGCACGGCCGACACCGCGGTGCCGCCCTGGACGAGCCGGTCGCTGGTCGCCGCGGCACCCCGGCTGGACTGGCCGATGCGCCTGGTCGAGGTGCCCGACGTCGAGCACACCGCGGCCTGGAACGCCGACCCCGCGGCCTACGAGCGGACCGTCACCGGGTTCCTCGACGAGGTGCTCGGGTGAACCCCCGGGCGAGGGTCTGGACCGACGCGCGGCCCGGTGGGCTGGCACGATGGGCCCCGTGACCCAACCCAACTCCAAGACGACCGCCACGCTGCGGACCAACAAGGGCGACATCCGGATCGTGCTGTTCCCCGATCACGCCCCCAAGACGGTCGACAACTTCGTCGGCCTGGCCACCGGGCAGCGGCAGTACTCGGAGCCCAACGCCTCCGGCGGCGACAGCGGCCCGTTCTACGACGGCTCGGTCTTCCACCGGGTGATCAGCGGCTTCATGCTGCAGGGCGGCGACCCGACCGGCACCGGCCGCGGCGGGCCCGGCTACAAGTTCGGCGACGAGTTCCACCCCGAGCTGCAGTTCGACCGCCCGTACCTGCTGGCCATGGCCAACGCCGGGCCCGGGACCAACGGCTCGCAGTTCTTCATCACCGTCGCCCCGACGCCGCACCTCAACCGCCGCCACACCATCTTCGGCGAGGTCGCCGACGCGGAGTCCCGCCAGGTGGTCGACGCCATCGCCGCCGCCCGCACCGACCGCAACGACCGCCCGCTCGACGAGGTCGTCATCCAGCGCGTCGAGATCGCGGACTAGGCGGCCCCCGGGTGTCCTCGGCCGGACCTCCCAGCCCCTACCAGGGCGGCCCGACCCCGGATGCCCCGGCGGTCTGCGTCCGCCACCCCGACCGCCCGACCGGGCTCGCCTGCACCCGGTGCGGCCGCCCGGCCTGCCCGGAGTGCCTGCGCGAGGCCTCGGTGGGCTACCAGTGCGTGGACTGCGTCGCCCAGGGGCAGCGCGGGGCGCGCCGCGGGCGCACCGTCGCCGGGGCCCAGCCCGGTGGGCGCCCGGTGGTGGTGCCCACCCTGATCGCGATCAACGTCGCGGTCTTCGTGTGGACCGTGCTGCAGGCCCGCAGCATCACGGCGAACGCCGACGCCCCGCTGTTCGGAGCGCTCTCGCTGGTCCCCTGGCTGGTGGGGGCGGGGGAGTGGTGGCGCGTGGTGACCGCCGGGTTCCTGCACATCGGCCCGGTGCACCTGGTCTTCAACATGCTCGCGCTGTACGTGCTGGGCCGCGACCTGGAGTCGGTGCTCGGCCGCGGCCGCTTCCTGGCCGTGTACTGCATCGCCCTGCTCGGCGGCTCGGCCGCCGTGATGCTGTTCGACCTGCCGCGCATCGAGGTGGCCGGGGCCTCCGGGGCCGTGTTCGGCCTGATGGGCGGGCTGGCCGTGGTGCTGCGCCGGCTGCGCTTCCCGCTCGGCCAGGTCGTCGGGCTGATCGTGGTGAACATCGTGATCAGCTTCGTGATCCCCGGCATCTCGATCACCGGGCACCTCGGTGGGCTGGTGGTCGGCGCGGCGGCGACCGCAGCGCTGGTCTACGGCCCGGGGCGCAACCGCACCGCCATGCAGGCCGTCCTGCTGGGCGCCCTCGCCGCGCTGGTGATCGTCCTGATGTGGGTGACGACCCTGACCTGAGCCCCGTCCGGCCCGATCAGTCGGGCTGGACGGGGCGGCCGCGGGCCGGGCGCAGGGCGAGCACCTGCGGGGCGACGTCCTGCGGGTCCTCGTCCAGGTCGAGCCGACCGAACACGAGCAGCCGCTCTCCGCCGTCGGCGGTAGTGGCGTCGATCTCCAGCAGCGAGCCGCGCAGCCCGAGGCGCCGGGTCGTCAGCACCCGCAGGTCGCCCACCAGCGGCCACGGGTAGTGCCGCGCCCGCAGCAGCCCGCCGACGGTGATCCCGTCGACGTCGACGCGAAGTCGCGGCCGGGCCCGGGTGCCGTACAGGGCGGCCACGACCAGGCCCACGGCCGCCACACCGGCGATCAGCCGACCCGCCGGGTCGGCGTGCGACGCCCAGAGCAGCACGCACCAGGCGACGGCGGCCACGGCCGCCGCCCACCCGATCACCACCAGCCCGACCGCCGGGCTCCACTCCCGCTCGTGCGGGCCGGTGTCAGCGTCCACGGTTGTCCACAGCGGTTGTCCACAGCCGGGGACCGATGAGCGGGATCAGCGCCACCGCATGGTCATCAGCAGCCCGATCACGATGAGCGCGAAGCCGATCAGGAAGTTCCACGAACCGAGCGCGATCATGAAGTCGAGCCGGTCGCCCGCGAGGTAGTTGACCACCAGCCAGGCCAGCCCGGCCAGCATCAGACCGAGCATCACCGCGATGTAGACCGGGTGGGTCGGGCCCTTCACCTTGACCGGGGTGCGGTTGCCGCCCGCGTCGCGCGTCGGCGGGGTGTATGCGGTCTTCTTCCGGACCTTGGACTTCGGCATGTGCTGACCTCGTGACGGCCTCGTATCGGGCACGGCCGGTCGACCGACCCGGCGTGCTGAACCTGGCCTCCACGGTAGCGTGCCCGACGTCGCAGGTGAGCCGCCGGTCTCCGCCGGCGCACCAGAGATGTGCTCCACCCGGGTGCGATCGCCAGTGCAACGAGCGCCGCCCTCGCTCCCCGCCCCACGGTGGCGGCAGGGAGTACTTCGCACCCCCTGCTGGAGCTGAGGACGCCCGCCGGGGTGGCGCCGCCGGAGGCGCCCTGAGCAGTGGCTGTCGTGGGCGACGCGCCCAGCTCAGATCCAGAGGCCCGGCTCCGGGCCGGGGAAGGGCGCCTCCGGCGGCGCCTGCGCGGCGGGCGACCTCGGATCGAGCAGGGGTAGCGTTCCCTCGCCTCGCGGTGCTGCGCGCCGCCTCGGGCAGAACGAGCGCGGCTTTCGTTGCGTCCAGTGGAGCGAGCGTGGCTCTCGTTGCGCCCGGCGGGACGAGAGCCGCTTTCGCTCGAGGCGGGTGGTGCGTCCGAGCGAGTGGCGCGTGCACCCCACCTCGTTGGCCGAGAGCGCCATTCGCTCGGCGGCGCGTCCCGGAAGGCCGCCCACCTCTAGGCGCGGGCGGTGACCGCCGCGGCTTCCTCGGTCAGCGCGGCAACGGTGGGCTCCGGGACGGGGTGGCCGGCGGCGGCCATCCAGTTGGCCAGGAGGCGGTGGCCGCCGTCGGTCAGCACGGACTCCGGGTGGAACTGCACCCCGTGCAGCGGCAGCTCGCGGTGCCGCAGGGCCATGATCACGCCCGTGTCGGTGCGGCCGGTGACCTCGAGCTCCGCCGGGAGCGTCTCCGGGCGGATGGACAGCGAGTGGTAGCGGGTGGCGACGAACGGGTCGGGCAGGCCGGCCAGTACGTCGGGGCCGGCGAGGCCGGCGCTGTGGTGCACCAGGGACGTCTTGCCGTGCAGCAGCTCGGGGGCGCGGTCGACCACGCCGCCGAACGCCACGCCGATCGCCTGGTGGCCCAGGCAGACGCCGAGCAGCGGCAGGGTGCGTTCGGCGCTGCGGTGGATGATCTCGATGCTGCGCCCGGCCCGTTCCGGGGTGCCGGGGCCGGGGCTGACCAGCACGCCGTCGACCGCGTCGAGCTCGTCGAGGTCGACCTCGTCGTTGCGCCGGACCGTGGTGGCGGCGCCCAGCTGGGCCAGGTACTGGACGAGGTTGTAGACGAAGCTGTCGTAGTTGTCGACGACCAGAACGCGCATCGGACCAGTGTCCCGGAGCGACCGGCCCGGCGTCGTCCCGGTTCCGGGGTGACGCCGGGCCGGTCGCCGCGGTCAGTCCTTGTTGCCGATGACGATCGTGAACTGGTCGTCCTTGTCGACGCCCTCGCCCGCCTCGGCGGAGTGGTCGATGACCTTGCCGTCCTGGTTGTCGTCGTCGACGCCCTGCTCGGTCACCTTGATGTTGAAGATGCCGACCTCGGCGAGCTTGGCCCGGGCCTCGCTCTCGGACAGGCCGTCGATGTCGGGGACCTCGGCCTGGGAGCCGTCGGAGACCTTGATCTGGATCTTGCTGCCGGGGTCGACCTTGGCCTTGGCCGGCGGGTCGGTCTCGGCGACCGTGCCCTTCTCGCCGGGACCCTCGACCTCGGGGGCCTCGCGGTTGACGTCGAGGCCCAGCGCGGCGAGCTGGTTGGCCGCCTCCTGGGGGTCCTTGCCCTGCACGTCGGGGATCTCGACGGTGGTCTGCTTCTTGCCGACCACGATGTTGACCTCGGAGCCGCCCGCCACCTTCACGCCCGGCTCCGGGTCGGTTTCGATGATCTTGCCGACCTGGCTCTGGTCGGGGGTCTCCCGGCTGGTGTTGCTGCCCAGCACCAGCCCGACGGCCTTGAGCTCGGCCTCGGCCTCGTCCGGGTCGCCGCCGACCAGCCGGGGCACCGTGACCTCGGCGGGCCCGGCGCCCACCGACAGCTTGACCGCGGTGGACTCGTTGATCTGCGCGCCCACCGGCGGGTCGGTCTGGGTGACCTTGCCGCGGTCCTCGACCGAGGACGGGACCTGCACGACCTCGCCCACCCGCAGCCTGGCCGCCACGAGCTGGCTGCGCGCGGCCTCCTCGGTCTGCCCCACGAGCGTGGGCACCGCGACCTTCGTCGGCTCCGACGGCGGGGCCAGGTACTGGTAGGCCCCGAAGCCGACGATGCCGATGACCGCCAGCACCGCGACCACGATCCCGACGATCCGCCCCGTGCTGCGCTGGGGCTCCTCGTCGTAGTAGCCGTAGTCGGTGGCCGGGCCGCCGCCGCCCGTGGGCGGGCCGTGGCGGCCGTTGGTGCGGCGGGTGACCCCGCCGGCGGACGCGGCGAGCATCGCGGTGCGCTCGTCCTCGCTCATCACCGCGGGGGCCATCGGGTTCTGCCCGGCCCGCACGCGGACCAGGTCGGCGCGCAGCTCGGCGGCGGACTGGTAGCGGTTGGCCGGGTTCTTCGACAGGGCCTTGAGGATGACCGCGTCGAGGGCGGGCGGGATGTTCGGGTTGACCTGCGACGGGGACCGTGGGTCCTCCCGGACGTGCTGGTAGGCCACCGCGACGGGGGTGTCGCCGGTGAACGGCGGCTCCCCGGTGAGCAGCTCGAACAGCACGCAGCCCGCCGCGTAGACGTCGCTGCGCGCGTCGACCGCCTCGCCCCTGGCCTGCTCGGGGGAGAGGTACTGGGCGGTTCCGATGACGGCCGCGGTCTGGGTGACGTTCTGGCCCTCGCCGAGCGCGCGGGCGATGCCGAAGTCCATCACCTTCACCGCGCCCCCGCGGGTGATCATGATGTTGGCCGGCTTGACGTCGCGGTGGATGATGCCGTGGCGGTGGCTGAAGTCGAGCGCGGCGCACACGTCGGCCATGACCTCGGTGACGCGCTGCTGCGACATCGGGCCCTCGGTCTTGACGATCTCGCGCAGGGTCTGCCCGTCGACGAACTCCATGACGATGTAGGGCAGCGGGCCGAACTCGCCCTCCACCTCGCCGGTGTCGTAGACGGCCACGATCGCCGGGTGGTTGAGCCCGGCCGAGTTCTGCGCCTCGCGGCGGAAGCGCAGCTGGAACTGGGGGTCGCGGGCGAGGTCGGCGCGCAGCACCTTGATCGCGACATCGCGACCCAGGCGGGTGTCCAGGCCGCGGTGCACCTCGGACATGCCGCCGTAGCCGAGTACCTCGCCCAGCTCGTACCGATCGGACAACAGTCGGGAGGTGGTCATCGCTGCCGGTTCCTGGGAGTCATGGGGGATTCGGACATTCTGCCGGGCCGCGTCGCCCTCCGGGAGGTCGCGGGCACTCCTCGAGCGCCGGACCGTCGGCTGCGCGGGCTCACCGGGCGCTGCCGACCGATGCCGCCGCATCCACGACGACCGACGAACCGTTCACGGCGAACGCACCGACCGGACCGCTCGGCGACGGTCCCGCGGATCCCCGCACCGCAACGGTACCGGCCGCCCCTGCGGGCACCGCCGGGCCGGGCGTGTCGGGGGTGGCGAGGACGACGGTGCGCAGGACGTAGAACCCGACCGCGAAGGCGGCCAGGGTCAGCAGCACGAAGAGCACGAGCAGCACGGTGCGGCTGCGCCCGGACCGCGGCTGCAGCCGCAGCGGCTCGGTGGGCGGCGCGGGCGGCGGGGCGTGGTGGCGGGCCGGGCGCCGCGGCGTGTCGCCCGTGCGGTCGGCGCTCGTGCGGGGGGTGGCCGGGCGCGGCCGCGGGCGGGCCGCGTCGGCCGCGCGCCGGTGCGGCGGCTTGGGCACCGGGCTGGGGGTCGGCGTCGGGGTGGGCGTCGGAGTCGGTGTCGCGGTGCGCCCGCGCGGCGGCCGCGGCCGCGGGGTGACCACCGGGGTCGCGCCGGTGAGCGAGCGCGGCACCGGCATCGGCTCCCCGCGGCGCACCGCGGCCACCGCCTCGGCGAACTCGCCACCGGTGGCGTAGCGCTGCAACGGGTCCTTGACCAGCACGGCCTCGATGAGCTCGCGGGTGCCGACCGGGATCGTCGCGGGCAGCGGCGGGGGCTCGTCGCGGACCTGCATCATGGCCACCGCCACCGCGCTCTCGGCGCGGAACGGGCGGTGCCCGACCAGGCACTCGTAGCCGACGATGCCCAACGAGTAGACGTCGCCCGCCGGCCCGGCCTCGCCGCCGCTGGCCTGCTCGGGGGCGATGTAGTGGGCAGTGCCCATGACCATGCCGGAGCGGGTGACCGGGACGGCGTCGGCGGCCTTGGCGATGCCGAAGTCGGTCAGCTTCACCAGGCCGTCGGTGCGGACCAGGATGTTGCCGGGCTTGACGTCGCGGTGCACGAAGCCCCGCTCGTGGGCGGCCTGCAGCGCCCAGGCGGCCTCCTCGACGAGGCGCAGCGTCTCGTCGGCGTCGATGGGGCCGCGGGAGATCAACGTGGACAGCGGGTCGCCGCGGACCAGCTCCATCACCAGGTAGGCGGTGCGCCGCCCGCTCGGGCTCTCGTCCTCGCCGTAGTCGTGCACGGCGGCGATGCCGGAGTGGTCCAGCGAGGCGACCGTGCGGGCCTCGATGCGGAACCGGTGCAGGAACTCGGGGTCGTCGGACAGCTCGGGGCGCAGCACCTTCACCGCGACCGAGCGGCCGAGCCGGGTGTCGGAGGCCTCCCAGACCTCGCCCATCCCGCCCACCGCGATCCGCCGGTCGAGGTGGTAGCGCTCGGCGATGTGCTGGCCGGCCGCGAGCACGGTCACGGGGACTCGCCCAGCGCGGCGCTGATCACCGCGCGCCCGAGGGGGGCGGCCACCTGGCCGCCGGTCGCCTCGAGGTTGTTGGGGTCGCCGCCGGACTCGACCAGCACCGCCACCGCGACCTGCGGGTCCTCGGCGGGGGCGAAGCCGACGTACCAGACGTGCGGCGGCACGCTGTCGTCGGCGCCGTGCTGGGCGGTCCCGGTCTTCGCGGCGATCTGCACGCCCCGGATCTTGTTGAGCGGGGCGTATGAGTTCTCGTTGTTGACCATCATCTCGGTCATGGTGCTGGCCACCCCCGAGTCGATCGCCGGACCGATGCGGTCGGGCTCGGTGGTCTCGACGCTGTTCAGCTCCTGGTCCTGGATCTCCTTGATCAGGTAGGGCCGCATGACCTCGCCGCCGTTGGCGATGGCCGCCGCGATCATGGCGTTCTGCAGCGGCGTCAGCGCGACGCTGGCCTGCCCGATGCTGGACTGCTGCAGCTGCGCGGTGTTCTCGATGTCGCCCAGCGTGGAGCCGGCCACCTTCAGCGGGATGGTCAGGTCGGTCGAGCCGATGCCGAACGCGGCCGCCTGCTCCTGGATCGCCTGCGGGCCCAGCTGCGCGGACAGCTCGGCGAACGCGGTGTTGCAGGAGCGCTGCAGCGCCTCGCGCAGGGTCGCGGTCTCCCCGCCGCCGCAGCGGTTGCCGCCGAAGTTGGGCAGCGGGGTCCGCGTGCCCTCCAGGATGATGCTCGGCGCCGCGGTGAACGGGCTGTCCGGGGTGTAGCGCCCGCTGCTCAGCGCGGCCGCCACGTCGATCAGCTTGAACGTCGAGCCGGGCGGGTAGCGCTCGGAGATGGCCCGGTTGGGCAGCACCGCGGGCTCGGCGTCGTTGAGCTCGGTCCAGGCCTGCTTCTGCTCCTCGGCGCGGTGGCTGGCCAGCGGGCCGGGGTCGTAGGACGGCGTGGAGACCATGCCCAGGATCTCGCCGGTCTGCGGGCGCAGCGCCACGATCGAACCGGTGTAGCCCTTGCTCTGCAGCTGGTCGAACGCGGTCTGCTGGACCTCGGGGTCGATCGTGAGGACCACGTTGCCGCCGCTCGGGTCGCGGCCGGTGATCAGGTCGGACACGCGGCGCACGAACAGCCGGTCGTCGCTGCCGTTGAGGACGCCGTCGGCGGCGCGCTCCAGCCCGCTCGGGCCGTAGATGGTCGAGTAGTAGCCGGTCAGCGGCGCGTAGACGGGGCCGTCGGGGTACTGGCGCTGGTACTTGAGCTCGTCGTCGGAGGGCACCGAGCTGGCCAGCACCTTGCCGCCCGCGCTGATCTGCCCGCGCTTGCGCGCGTACTCGGCCAGCAGCACCCGCTTGTTGCGCGAGTCCTCGCGGTAGTCGCCCGCCTTGACCACCTGGACGTAGGTCAGGTTGCCCAGCAGCAGCAGGATCATCGCCATCACCGCGATGGCGATCCGGCGGATGGGAGTGTTCACTTCGGCCGCTCCACCAGCTCGGTGCCGGCCTCGGCGATCGGCGGCAGCGGGGCGGCCGGGCGGCGGTTCAGCGGGGCGCGGGCGGCGTTGGAGATCCGCAGCAGCAGCGCGACGAGCGCGTAGTTGGCGACCAGCGAGGACCCGCCGTAGGACAGGAACGGCAGGGTGAGGCCGGTCAGCGGGATGAGCTTGGTGGCCCCGCCGATGACGGTGAAGATCTGCAGCGCGATGGCGAAGGCCAGGCCGGCGGCCAGCAGCTTGCCGAAGCTGTCGCGCACGGCCAGCGCGCTGCGCAGCCCGCGGGTGATCATCACCAGGTAGACGATGAGGATGGCCGACAGCCCGATCAGCCCGAGCTCCTCGCCCAGCGACGACAGCATGAAGTCGCTGTAGGCGAAGGGGACCAGGTCGGGGCGGCCCGCGCCCAGCCCGGTGCCGCCGACCCCGCCGGTGCCCAGCCCGAACAGGGCCTGCCCGATCTGAAAGCCGGTGCCGTTGAAGTCGGCGAAGGGGTCGAGCCAGACCTGCACGCGCACCCGCACGTGGCCGAACAGCTGGTAGGCGATCAGCGCGCCGCCGACGAAGATGCTCAGGCCGATGACCAGCCAGGAGACGCGCTCGGTCGCCACGTAGAGCATCACCAGCACGATGCCGAAGAACAGCAGCGACGAGCCCAGGTCGCGCTCGATGACGAGCACGCCGATGGACAGCCCCCAGGCCAGCAGCAGCGGGCCGAGGTCGCGCGGGCGCGGGAACTCCATGCCCAGGAATCGGCGTCCGGCGGTGGTGAACAGCTCGCGCTTCTGCACCAGGAACGCGGCGAAGAAGATGATCAGCAGGATCTTGGCGAACTCACCGGGCTGGATGCCGACCGGACCGATCCTGATCCACAGCTTCGCCCCGTTGACCTCGGAGATCGACGAGGGCAGCAGGCCCGGCAGGGCCAGCAGCACGATCCCGACGAGGCCGGCGGTGAACGCGTAGCGCGAGAGCTTGCGGTGGTCGCGCACCAGCCAGAGCACCGCGACGAACAGCGCCAGCCCGATCGCGGTCCAGGCGACCTGCCGGCTGATCAGCTCGGTGGGCGGCGGGTCGCCCACCGCCGCGGCCTGCGCGAGCTCGGCCAGGTCGAGCCGGTGGATCATCACCAGGCCCAGGCCGTTGAGCAGCGCCACCGAGGGCAGGATCAGCGGGTCGGCGTAGGGCGCGAACGTGCGCACCGCGAAGTGCGCCACCGTGAACAGGGCCAGGTAGGCCAGCCCGACCCAGAGCAGCGCCTGGGTCAGCTGCTGCTCCTGGTTGGCCTCGACGAGCGCCAGCGCGCCGGTGACGAGCACCGCGGCGAACGCCAGCAGCACCAGCTCGATCCCCCGCCCGGTGGGCAGGGGGGCTGGGGCCGCCGGCGCGGCGCTGGGGCGGTCGTCGACGGCGGCCATCAGCTCTCCGGCCTGCAGTTCTGCCCGGGCTCGGGCGTCTGCTGGGGCAGCGGCGTGAGTTCGACGGGCGGGGTGGTCGGGACCACCGGGCCGGTGGGGGGCAGGGCGTTCGGGTCGCCGGCCGGCGGGAGCCCGGGGGCCGGGGTGAGGGTCGGTGCCACGACCACCGAGGGAACCGGCGGCACCAGCTCCGAGCAGGGCGGCAGCATCCGGTTGCGCAACCGCTCGACCACGCTGCGGGCGCCGTCGAGGCCGTCGGAGCTGCCGATGCCGTCCTGCACGGCGCTGCGGTCGGCCTCGGGCAGCGACACCAGCGCGAGGTCGCTGCGCTCGGCGACCTGGTGCAGCGGGATGCCCAGCACGTCGCCGCGCACGCCCTGGTAGATGGCGACCTGCTCGGCGTCGGCCCCGACGTAGTACTGCTGGAGCACCCACAGCCGGGCCAGCGCGCCGCCGCCGACCAGCAGGATCAGCGCCACGGCGACCAGCACGGCCAGCTGCAGGCGCCACCGGCTGCGCGGTGCCACCGCCGGCGCGACCGGCGCGACCACCCGCGGTGCGGGGCGGGTCATGGTGGCCGCGGAGGCTCGGGCCGCGGGGGAGTCGGGCTGCGGGCCGTCGTCCATGCCGCCGCCGACCGAGCCGCCCATGATCGGGTCGTCCTCGCCGAAGTCGATGTCCACGACGTCGGCGACGATGCAGGTGACGTTGTCCGGACCGCCGCCGCGCAGCGCGAGCTCGATCATCCGGTCGGCGCACTCGCGCGGGTCGCGGTATGCCTGCAGCGTGTCCTGCAGGGTCTCGTCGCTGACCACCCCGGACAGCCCGTCCGAGCAGAGCAGGTAGCGGTCGCCCGCGCGGGCCTCGCGGATGGTCAGCGAGGGGTCGACGTCCTGGCCGGTGATGGCGCGCAGCAGCAGCGATCGCTGCGGGTGCGTGTGCGCCTCCTCCTCGGTGATGCGGCCCTCGTCGATCAGCGACTGGACGAACGTGTCGTCCTTCGTGATCTGGGAGAGCACGCCCTCGCGCAGCTGGTAGGCGCGCGAGTCGCCGACGTGCACCAGGCCGAGTCGGGACCCCGCGAACAGGATGGCGGTGAGCGTGGTGCCCATGCCCTCCAGGTCGGGGGACTCGGCCACGTGCCGGGTGATGGCCGCGTTGCCCTGGGCGGTGGCGTCGTGGAGGGAGCCCAGCAGGTCGTCGCCCGGGGTGTCCTCGTCGAGCTGGGCCAGTGCGGTGATCACCAGCGAGGAGGCGACCTCGCCCGCGGCGTGACCGCCCATGCCATCGGCGAGCGCGAGCAGCCGGGGACCGGCGTACACGGCGTCCTGGTTGTTCTGGCGGACGAGCCCGCGGTCGCTGCGGGCCGAGTAGCGCAGCACAAGCGTCATCTCGGCGCTCCGCCCGTGGGTCCGGTGGGTAGGCGCGCCCTGGTTGGGCCGCGCGGCGTAGTCCTGCTCATGACCGCAGCTCGATCACCGTCTTGCCGATACGGACGGGTACCCCGAGGGGCACCCGCGTGGGTCCGGTGACCTTAGCCCGGTCGAGGTACGTGCCGTTGGTGGACCCGAGGTCCTCGACGTACCACTCCTCGCCCTGCTGCGCGATGCGCGCGTGCCGGGTCGACGCGTAGTCGTCGTCGAGCACGAGGGTCGAGTCATCGGCCCGGCCGATCAGGATCGGCCGGGAGTCCAACGTGATCCTCGTGCCGGCCAGCGCGCCGGCGGTGACGATCAACTGCCGGGGCGTGCGCCCGCGCCCGGTGCGGGCGTTCGCCCGACCACCGCCGGGTACCAGCGCGCGCAGACCGGAAGCCGCGTAGAGGTCCGACCGCACCACGCGGAGCGCGACGAGCACGAACAGCCAGAGCAGGGCGAGGAAGCCCGCCCTGGTCAGCTGCAGCACCAACTCCGGCAGCACTCGCCGCCAACTCCGATCTGTTCCGTGGGTCGATCGATCCTCCCCTACCCGCCGCACGCGGATTGTTACCGGGTGCGGAAGACCAGGCTCGAATGGCCCACCCGGATGACGTCACCGTCGTTGAGCTGCCAGGTCTGGACCGGGTTGCCGTTCACCGTGGTGCCGTTGGTGGACCCGAGGTCGTTCAGCGTGGCGGTCCGGCCGTCCCAGTTGATCTCCAGGTGGCGCCGGGAGACACCGGTGTCCGGGAGCCGGAACGACGAGTCCTGGCCGCGGCCGATGACGTGCGTGCCGGGGGTCAGGTCGAACGTGCGGCCCGAGCCGTCGTCCAGGCTCAGCGAGGCCGACCCGTAGCCGCCGTAGCCGCCCTGGTCGTAGCCGGCGTCGTAGCCCTGGTCGTACGGCGCCTGCTGGCCGTAGCCGCCCTGCTGGCCGTAGCCGCCGCCCTGCTGGCCGTAGCCCTGGTCGTAGCCGCCGGGGGCGTAGCCCTGCTGCTGGCCGCCGTAGCCGCCGCCCTGCTGGCCGTAGCCCTGGTCGTAGCCGGGCTGCGGGGGGTAGCCGCCGCCGGGCTGGCCGCCGTAGCCGGGCTGGCCGTAGCCGGGCTGCTGCTGGCCGCCGTAGCCGCCGCCCTGCTGGCCCCCATAGCCGCCCTGCTGCGGGTAACCGCCCTGCTGGCCGTAGCCCTGCTGGTCGTACCCCTGCTGGGCGCCCTGGTCGTACCCCCCTCGCTGGTCGTAGGCGGGCGGGGCGTACGTCTGCTGCCCGTATCCGCCGGGGGCGCCACGGTCGTAGCCGTACTGCCCGTTCTCCTCGGGGTGGCCCGGTTGCTGGCTCATGGGTGCTTCTCCTGCGTCGCGTGCTCGGATGGCGTCCCGGCGGGAGGCGTCGGGGTCCACGGATGAGCGGGTGCGGAACTGTCCCGTGTGCAGCGCATCGGAGCGCTCCAGAAAGACTACGACCTCGCCGTAGGTGTCCCACCCCTGGTCGGCGAGTTGCTCGGCGACCGAGGTGGACAGCGAGTTCACGATCTCCGCCTGGTGGTCGCCCGCCATGCGGGCAAGATCGGTCGGTCCGAGCAGCACGGTGTACCGGTTGGGCGCCAGCAGGCGTCCTCCGGCGAGCTCCTCGATGTGGTCCTCGGCCTCCCTGAGCAGCGCGCCCATCACTTCTTGCGGGACGACGCTGCCACCGAAAACCCGCGCGAAGGCATCGCCCACCATCCCTTGCAGACGGCGCTCGAACCTGTCGACGCGACCCAACGATCTTCCTCCGTTCCCTCGGCGTGTTGCTGACAGCCCCGATCGTATCTGTGCTATCCAGCGCCTTGTCGCCGCCCGACACGGGGCCCCTTCGAGGCCCCTCCGGGCGGCGTGCTAGCTTCTTCCCCGTCAGGGCGAGTGGCGGAATGGCAGACGCGCACGGTTCAGGTCCGTGTGTCCGAAAGGACGTGAGGGTTCAACTCCCTCCTCGCCCACCAGCACCACCTTCTTCTTAGCCTCCTTCACCTCCGCACCGCCGGTCGGTCCGGATGGTCGGCGAGGACCACCAGCTCGGCGATCCCCTCGGGGTCATTCTCCCGCGCGTAGCGCTCGTGCGCCGGAACCGTCCACAACAGTTCGGGTGGCAATCCGCGGCGCAGGGCCGGTCCGCTCATCCGCAGGTGCACCGCCGCGTCCAGCGGCAGCCCGCGCCCCAGCAGCAGGGCCCCGGCCAGCAGCACCACGCCGTCGGCGGGCAGCTGCACGTACCGGTCGCGGTAGGCGCGGTCGGCGGCGGCGTTCCACAGCCGCGGCAGCACCCGCCCCGAGCCGTCCGGGGCGGCCGGTTCGAGCACCTCGCGGCGCAGGCCCGCGACGTCCAGCCAGCCGTCGAGCAGCTCGTCGGGATCCTCGCGGCCGTACTCCAGGCGCACCGACGCCGGGCGCAGGAAGTCGTCCGCGTCCACGACGACTGCGGCCCGGCCACGCGCGGTCAGTGCTTCGGCCGCGCGCCGGGCCAGCTCGACGGGCCCGGTGGGCCGCGGGCCGTCCAGCGCCACGCGCACCCGCTGCGACCTGGCCTCGACCAGCCCGACGACCTCGTCGACGAGCCGCTCGGGGGTGAGCGGGGTGACCTGCATGCCTCGATGCTGGCCCAGCGGGGGTCGATCCGGCCACTCAGGACGGTCCCGGCCCGCCGGTGTGAGAGTGATCATGGCGGGAAGCCGCCGCCGGGAAGGTCGGCGGCGGCCCCCGCGGGGAGCGCCGCCGGCTACTGCTGGTAGCCCTCGACGACGCCCCCCGGGCGCTCCTGGGCCTCGTCCGGGTCGAGGCCGGCCCGGCGCCGGGCGTCGCGCTGGCGCAGCAGGTCCCACAGCCGGTCGAGCTGCACGCCCATGTCGGCCAGCTTGGCCTGCTCGTCGTCGGAGAGCGGGGTGCCGACGTGCGCGCGCTCCAGCCGGTGCTCCTCGGCCACCAGTTCGTCGATGCGCCGGTGCAGTGCGGCGTCGTCCGTCGGCTCGCTCATCACCCGACCTCGCAGAGCTCGGCCGGCGCTTCGCGCAAGCGCTGTGCTGATGATCCGCTCGCAAGCTCGCTCATCGAATATCCCGTTCGGTAGGTGGGTGCGGAGGTGACCGTTGTACCCAACACTGGCAGGCGTGGCAGCAGCGTCGTCGGTCACCCGCGCGTTGCGGATCATGGAGGCGGTGGCCGCCGCGGGCGACGGGATCACCCCGAAGGCGATCGCCCGCAGGCTCGGCTGCCCCCTGCCCACGGTCTACCGCGCGCTGGGCACGCTGGTCGAGCAGGGCTACCTGGTGCGGTTGCACGAGGTGCGCGGCTACGGCCTGGGCTACCGGGTGGCCGAGCTGCAGCACAGCCTGGCCGAGCAGGTGCGCCCGCCGGCCGCCGTCCGCACGGTGCTGCACGAGGTGCACCTGGAGCTGGGCGCGGCCGCCTACCTGGTCGCCCGCCGCGACGCCGACGTCGTGGTGGCGCACGTCGACGACTGCCCCGAGCACCCGCTGGCCCCCGGCCTGCGGGCGGGCGAGCCGACGGCCCCGCACGCCACCGCGGCCGGCAAGGCGGTGCTGTCCGGGCTGCGCGGGCCCCGGCTGACCGAGCTGCTGGGCCGCGTCGGGCTGCCCGCGCTCGCCCCGCACACCGTCGCCGACCGCCGCGGGCTCGACCGGGAGCTGCGCCGGGTGCGCGCCGAAGGGGTCGCCGTCGAGGTCGAGGAGTACGCGGCAGGCGTGGCCGGGCTGGCGGTGCCGGTGCTCGGGCCCGACGGCGAGGTCGTGGCCGGGCTGGGCGTCTCGGTCAGCCGGGCCGACTTCGCCGCCCGCCGGTGGGAGCTCGAACGGGGGGTGCGCCGCGCCGGGTCCCGGGTCGCGGCCCTGCCCGTCGGGTGAGCGTCCCTCCGGCGGGGGGCACTAGGTTCGAGGGCATGTCTGGACGCACCGCGGCGCCGTTCCGCGCCGACCACGTCGGCAGCCTGTTGCGACCCCCGGCCCTGCTGGCCGCCCGGGAGCGGTTCGCCGCTGGCGAGCTCGACGCCGACGGGCTGCGCGCCGCGGAGGACTCGGCGATCACCGAGGCCGTGGCCATGCAGGAGGAGGTCGGGCTGCAGGCGGCCACCGACGGCGAGTTCCGCCGCACGTCGTGGCACATGGACTTCATCTACCGGCTGGGCGGGGTCGCCAAGACCGACGAGCAGATCCGGGTGCGGATGGTGAACGCCCAGGGCGAGGGCGCGTTCACCTCGGCCGGGCTGGCGATCCGGGAGAAGGTCCGGCTGGACGAGCCGATCTTCGCCGACGACTTCCGCTACCTGCGGTCCGCGGTCACGACGGCGGTGCCGAAGCTGACCATCCCCTCGCCCAGCATGGTCCACTACCGCGGCGGCACCGCGGCCATCGACCGCGCCGTCTACCCCGACGTCGAGGAGTTCTGGTCCGACTTGTCGGCCGCTTACGCCGACGAGGTCCGCGCGCTGGGCGAGCTGGGCTGCCGCTACCTGCAGCTCGACGACACCTCGCTGGCCTACCTCAACGACCCCGCGCAGCGCGCCGAGATGGCCGCCCGCGGCGAGGACGCCGACCACCAGCACCTGCGCTACATCAAGCAGATCAACGCCGCGATCGCCGACCGCCCGGCCGACATGAAGGTCACCACCCACATGTGCCGGGGCAACTTCCGGTCCTCGTGGGCGGCCGAGGGCGGCTACGACTTCGTGGCCGAGGCGCTGTTCGGCGAGCTGGCCGTGGACGGCTTCTTCTGCGAGTTCGACGACGAGCGCTCCGGCGGGTTCGCCCCGCTGCGGTTCGTGCCGCCGGGCAAGCAGGTGGTGCTCGGGCTGGTCACCACCAAGCGCGGCGAGCTGGAGGACGCCGACGCGCTCAAGCGCCGCATCGACGAGGCCGCCAAGTACGTCCCGCTCGACCAGCTGTGCCTGTCGCCGCAGTGCGGCTTCTCCTCCACGGTGGAGGGCAACGAGCTGACCTACGACGACCAGGTCGCCAAGCTGCGGCTGATCGTGCGGGTCGCGCAGGACGTCTGGGGCTGAGCGGCGTCGTGGCGCAGGACGGGCCGCGGGGCTGGGCGGCGCCGCTGCACGCGCTGGCCCTCGACCGGGCCGGCGTCGGCCCGGGCACCCGGCTGCTCGACCTGGGCTGCGGCAGCGGTGAGTTCGCCGCCGCGGCCGCCGAGCGGGGCGCGGTGGTCACCGGCATCGACGCCGATCCCGCCGCGGTCGCGGCCGCGGCGGCGCGGGTCCCCGGGGGCGAGTTCCGCGTCGGCGACGCGCACGAGCCCCCGCCCGGCCCGTTCGACGTGGTCGCCGCGGTGCAGCTGCTGATGCACGCGGCCGACCCGGTCTCGATCCTGCGGCGCTCGGCGGCGGTCGCGCCGATCGTGGTGATCACGCTGTGGGGCCGGGAGTCGGAGTGCGACCTGCGTGCGTTCGGCGAGGCGCTGGCGCAGTGGCTGCCGCCGCGCCCGCCGCCGCGGCGCGACCCGCTGCCGATCACCGAGCCGGGCCGGATCAGCCGGCTGGTCGACCTCGCCGGCCTGCACCCGATCACCACCGAGGACGTGGACGTCCCGTTCCACTACCCGGACGCCGACGCGCTGGTGGGCCCGGTCCTGGCGGCGGGCATCGGCACGGTCGCGGCCCGGGTGGCCGGCCCGGCCGCCGTCCGCGAGGCGCTCCTGCGGCGCTGCGCCGAGTACCGCACCCCGGACGGCGGCTACCGACTGGTCAACCGATTCCACCTGCTCACCGCCCGCCCGCGCCCCTGACCCCACCGTCGAGAACGAAGTCGTTGTCGGTTGGACCGGTCCAAGACGGCAACGACTTCGTTCTCGACGGAGCCCGGGTCAGGCGTAGCGGGTCTTGAGCAGGCTCTTGCAGTACTCCCCGTTGGTCTCGATCCCGACCCGCTGCAACCGCGCCCGGCGCAGGTGCAGCGGGATGCTCCCGACCGGGACCGGACTGCCGTCGTCGGTGATCAGCAGCGGGGCGTCGTCGCCGCTGGGCAGCCCGAGGGCGGCCCGGCGACGGCGCAGCCGGTCGAGCTCCGGCGAGGGCGGCACCGCCCCCAGCGTGGTCGCCGCGAGGTCCTCCGGGGTGGCGCCCCGGTCGACCAGCGGCCGGGCCACGCCGTCCTGCCCGGCCAACGCGGCCTTCGTCAGGAACTTGGCGCGCAGCTCGTCCAGCTCGGCCACGGCCTCCGCGCCGAACGTGGCGACGAACCCGGACTGCGCGGCCACCCCGCCGTTGATCTCGTCGGCGGCGTGGTGGTCGGCCAGCGTCACCTCCGCGCGCGCCACCCCCGGGACCGCCGACACCGCGTCGTGCGCGTCGGCGACCATCAGGAACGAGAAGTTCGGCGCGCAGAAGAACGTCGGCAGCCGCAGCCGCACGGTCGCCACCCCGTCCGGGGAGACCGACCACGACTCGACGAAGTCGAGGTCGGTGATCGGCTCGTCCAGCTCGGGGTCGAGCACCGTGCCGAGCGCGGCCCAGACGAGGTCCTGCACGTGCGTCGGGGCCGGCGCGTGCGCCGGCGCGGTCACGCCTGGGCCCCGGCGGTGTCGCGCACCAGCTCCTCACCGGGCTGCATCGACTCGTCGGCCGTGGTGGGCAGCTGCAGCTCGGCGGGCACCGGGATGTCGTAGAGCTTCGCCGCGTTCAGCCCGAGGATCTTCTTCTTGGTGGCCGTCGTGAGCTTGGCGTAGTCGGTGAACGCCTCGTCGTCGGGCATCTGCCAGTCGACGAAGCCCTCGATCTGCCACTTCGGCACCCAGATGTTGTAGTCGCCGCCGAAGAGCATCTTGTCCTCGCCGACCCAGAACATCAGCTCGCCGATCACCTTGGCGAAGAACTTCGGCCGGGCGTGCATCAGGCCGCCGATCACCACCGAGAGCCCGGCGTAGACGTTGGGCTCCTGCACCGCCATGAAGCAGAAGTCCTCGATGCGGGGCAGCCCGACGTGCTCGACGACGAAGTTCAGGTCGGGGAAGTCGGTGGCCGCGTGGTCGACGTCGGAGACGTCGAAGGCGTCCTTGTCCAGCGGCCAGATGGTCGGGCCCTTGTGCACGTGGACGTTCTTGATGCCCAGCTCCTGGGCGCGGGCCAGGAACCGGTAGGCCTCGGGGTCGGAGAGCTTGTAGCCGCGCGAGCCGTTGTTCCACTCCGCGGTGTAGAGCTTGACGCCCTTGCAGTTGTACTTGGCGATGTCCTCCTCGAGCTGCTTGAGCCCGGCGTCGCCGTCGCGCGGGTCGAACCGGCCGTTGACGATCAGCCGGTCGCCCCACTTGTCCAGGAGCTGCGCGTTCTGGTCGATCGTGTTGAAGCCCTCGGTGTACCACTCCTTGAGGTACGTCGACTGGAAGATCGCGTGGTCGACGTGGCCCTCGACGAACATGTCGCGCTCGAAGTCCTCGGGGCTGACCTTGAGGTACTTCTCGTAGTCCCAGTGGGTCTCGGGCGGGCCGAGCTGGTGGTAGCCGTAGAAGCAGTCGATCCAGCCCTTCGCGTACTGCTCCTGGCCGGGCTTCCAGTTCTCCCGGCTGGCGTCCCAGAAGTGGCTGTGCGAATCGACGATGAAGTACTTCTCGCCGTCCTTCTCGTACATGTGGTGGTCCTCTCGCGTCAGTGCGGGATATGTCGGAAGGAGGTCAGGGCACGAGGATCGCCCGGCCGCGCACGCGGCCCGCGTCGAGGTCGTGCAGGGCGTCGAGCGCCGCGTCGAGGGGGTACTGCTTGGTGTGCAGCGTGACCTTCCCGGCCTGGGCGAGCACCATCAGCTCGGCGAGGTCGTTGTAGGTGCCGACGATGTTGCCGATGACGTTCTTCTCGCCGCCGACGAAGTCCAGCGTCGGGATCCGCAGCTCGCCGCCGTAGCCGATGACGTACTGCGACCCGGCGGGCGCGGTCATCTGCCAGGCGTCGTTCTCGGCGCCCTGCTCGGCGACGAAGTCGAACACCACGTTCGCGCCCAGGCCGCCGGTCAGCTCCTTGACCGCGTCGATGTGCGTGCCGTCGGCCAGCACGGTCTCGTCGGCGCCGATCTGCTTGGCCAGGGCCAGCGCGTCGGGGTTGCGGTCGACCACGACGATCCGGGTGGCGGTGAGCGCGGCCAGCGCCTGGATGCCGATGTGGCCGAGGCCGCCCGCGCCCTGCACGACGGCGGTGGTGCCGGGGTACAGGTCGGGCACGGCCTTGCGCACCGCGTGGTAGGCGGTGATGCCGGCGTCGGCGAGCGCGGCGACGTCGGCCGGGTTGGTGTCGGGGTTGAGCTTCACGCACGCCCTGGCGGTGGTGCGCAGGTACTCGGCCATGCCGCCGTCGTTGTCGGACAGGCCGGGGAAGAACGCGTTCTCGCACTGCATGTCGCGCCCGGCCCGACAGGCCAGGCACAGCCCGCAGCTGGGCTGCGGGTGCAGGATCACCGTGTCGCCCACGGCGACGTTGGTGACCCCGTCGCCGACGGCGTGCACCCAGCCGGCGTTCTCGTGGCCGATGACGTAGGGCAGCTCGGGGTTCTGGGCCGCGGCCCACTGGCCCTCGAGGATGTGCAGATCGGTGCGGCAGACCCCGGCGCCGCCGATCTTGACGATCACGTCCAGCGGGCCCTGCAGGGTCGGTTCGGGGATGTCGTCGATCTTCGGATCGGAGTGGTAAGCGTGCACCCGCACGGCCTTCACGGTCCACCTCCAGGGTGTCCTCGACTGCCTCCGATTGCAGACCGGGGCCCGCTGCCCGACAACCGCCGCCATTCCGGCTGGTGAGAAAACGGACACGTCTGGACCGGTGACGGCGAGGTGACCTGCGGCGATGCCGGAGTGCCTCGGCGGGTGCGGATGCCGAAGAGGCGCCCACCATCGGGGTAGCCCCGGCCCGTGCGGTGGCCGACGCCGTCCTCGGTGCCCGCGCCGCCGCCTCCCGGTCAGGTGACCGGTGGGCGCCGCGCCGCCTCCACCACTACGGTCGGGCCGATGCGGGTCGTGATCGCCGGAGGGCACGGGAAGATCGGGTTGCGGTTGGCCGCGCTGCTGGCCGCCCGCGGGGACGTCGCGGTGGGGGTGGTGCGCAACCCCGAGCACCGGGCCGACCTGGAGAGCGCGGGCGCGACCCCGGTCGTGCTCGACCTCGAGTCGGCCTCGGCCGTCGAGCTGGCCGACCACCTGCGCGACGCCGACGCCGTGGTGTTCGCCGCGGGCGCCGGGCCGGGCAGCGGGGCGCAGCGCAAGGACACCGTCGACCGGGCCGCCGCGGTGCTGCTCGCCGACGCCGCCCACCTGGCGGGGGTGCGCCGCTACCTGCTGGTCTCCTCGACGGGGGTGGACGATCCCCCCGCCGAGGGCACCGACGAGGTGTGGGCGGCCTACCTGCGCGCGAAGAAGGCGGCCGAGGACGCGATCGCGGCCACCGACCTGCAGTGGACGATCCTGCGGCCCGGTCGCCTGACCGACGACCCGGGGACCAACTCCGTGCTCCTGCGGCCGCCGCCGCTCGACGCCGGCGGGGTCGCCGCGACCGTCACCCGCGACGACACCGCCGCCGTGCTGGTCGCCCTGCTCGACACCCCGGGCACCGCCGGGAAGGTGCTCGAGCTGCGCGAGGGCACCGCCGACGTGCTCGAGGCGACGACGGCGGTGGCGCGGTGACCGTCCCCACGGAGTTCGACGTCATCGTCATCGGTGGTGGCCCGGTCGGCGAGAACGCCGCCGACTACGCCGTGCGCGCCGGGCTGTCCGCGGCGATCGTGGAGTCCGAGCTGCTCGGCGGCGAGTGCTCGTACTGGGCGTGCATGCCGTCCAAGGCGCTGCTGCGCACCGGGCACGCCGCGGCCGCGCTGCGCAGGCTGCCCGGCACGACCGCCGAGTTCGACCCCCGGGCCGTGCTGGCCCGCCGCGACGCCATCACCCACGACTGGGACGACGCCGGCCAGGTCGAGTGGGCCGAGGGCGCCGGGATGGCGGTGGTGCGCGGGCACGGCCGGATCTCCGGCGAGCGCACGGTCACCGTCGACGGGCCGGATCCGATCACCCTGACCGCCCGGCACGCCGTGGTGGTGAGCACCGGCAGCGTCGCGGTCACGCCGCCGGTCCCGGGCCTGGACACCGTGCGCACCTGGACGTCCCGCGACGCCACCTCGGCCAAGGAGGTCCCGCCCCGGCTCGGCGTGCTCGGCGGCGGGGTCGTCGGCTGCGAGATGGCCCAGGCGTTCCAGCGGCTCGGCTCGCAGGTGGTGCTGGTGCAGCGCGGTCCGCGGCTGCTGGCCGGCGCCGAGCCGTTCGCCGGCGAGATGGTGGCCGCCGCGCTGCGCCAGGAGGGCGTCGACGTGCGGCTCGACACCGGGCTCGACGGCGTCGCGGCCGAGGGCGACGCCATCGCGCTGCGGCTGGGCGCCGAGACGGTCGTCGTCGACGAGCTGCTCGTCGCCACCGGCCGCAGGCCCGCCTCCGCCGACGTCGGCGTGGACGCCGTCGGGCTGGAGCCCGGCGGGGCGCTCGCGGTCGACGACTCCGGGCTGGTCGAGGGCGTCGACGGGCAGTGGCTCTACGCCGCGGGAGACGTCACCGGCCGGGCCCCGCTGACCCACCAGGGCAAGTACGCCGCCCGGATCGCCGGCGGCGCGATCGCCGCCCGCGCGGCCGGGAGGCCGGTCGACACCTCGCCGTGGGGCGAGCACTCGGCCACCGCCGACCACGTCGCCGTCACCCAGGTCGTCTTCACCGACCCCGAGGTGGCCTGGGTCGGGCGCACCGCGGCCGCGGCCCGGGAGGCCGGGATCGACGTGCGGGTGGTCGAGCTGCCGATCGCCGTCGCCGGCTCGTCGCTGCACGCCGACGGCTACGAGGGTCGGGCGAGCATGGTCGTCGACGAGGCCCGCGGGGTTCTCGTCGGAGTGACGTTCGTCGGCCAGGACGTGGCCGAGATGCTGCACTCGGCGACGATCGCGGTGGTCGGCGAGGTGCCGCTGCCCCGGCTCTGGCACGCCGTGCCCGCCTACCCGACGATCAGCGAGGTGTGGCTGCGGCTGCTGGAGGCCTACCGGTCCTGAGGTCGTCAGCCGGTCTGGGTGAGCGCGGCGGCGACGCCCATGGTCAGCGCCATCAGCGCCACCTCCAGGCCGGCCCAGCGCAGCACCGGGCGCCTGCCGGCGCGCAGCCGGCGCCGGGCCAGCCCGCCCAGCCCGGCCAGCAGCCCCAGCAGCGCGACCTTGGCCAGCACCAGCTGGCCGTAGCCGGTGCCGACGAGCGCCGCCCAGCCCTCCAGCCGGGTGGCCGCGTTGACGACCCCGGTCGCCGCCACGGCGAGCACGCAGCCGCCGGCCAGCGCGGAGAACCGGGGGAGCACGGCGTCGAGCAGCGCCCGGTGCCTGGCGACCAGCACCAGGATCGCGCCCAGCCCGCCGACCCACAGCGACGCCGCGGCCACGTGCAGCGCGGCCGAGATCACCGCCAGCTGGTGGTCGGGGGCGGAGCCGGTGTGCCCGGTCAGCGCGGGCATCAGCGCGCCGAGCAGCGCGGCGATCATCGGGACGCGCACCTGCACGGCGTCGCGGCGGCGCAGCCGGGCGATCCCGCAGCCGAGCACGACCGCAACGCAGCCCGCCGTCAGCAGCATCCCGCGCCCGGCCGAGAGCCGGGTGGCCCAGGCGCCGACGTCGGCCGCGGACAGCTGCCCCACGGTGCGGCCCACCGCGTTCGCCGCGCGGAACGCGATGCCGGTCAGCACCAGCACCAGCCACCCGCCTGCCACGACCACCACGGCCCGGTCGGCGGTGTCCTGCACGCGGACGAGGTCGCGCAGCGCGGAGCCCGGGAGGGTGCCTGCGCCCAGCGGCAGCAGCACGCCCAGCAGGGTGAGCCCGACGCAGGCGACCGCGGCGGCGTCCAGGCCCGCCCGGGTGACCACCGTCGCGACCTGCACGGCCGCGTCGGGGTCCGCCGCGGGCGGGCCGCCCAGCGCACCCGCCAGCACCGCGGCGCCGACCACGAGCCCGACCCAGCCGGCCACCGCGACGCGGTGGCCCGCCGGGCCCGTGGCCGGTCGGGTCATCGCGGTCTCAGCCGCTGCGGCCGAGGCGCAGCGCCGCCACGACCCCGCCGCCGACCAGCACCACCGCGCCGACGATCCACGGCCACACGGGGGACCCGCCGTCGTCGGGCTGGGCCGCCGCGGCGGACGGGGGAGTGGGCGCCGGTGCGGGCGCGGCGGCCGACGCGCTCGGGGCCGCGGCGGCCGGGCTCGGCGTGGCCGCCGCGGTGAGGGTGAACGCCACGCTGCCGGTCACCGGGTGCCCGTCGTCGGAGACGACCCGGTAGCCGATCTCGTAGCGCCCGGCCGGGCCGAGCGGCAGCACCGCGGTGCTCACCACGCCGTCGGCCGAGGTGACGGTGCCGGTCTGGTAGTTGGTCCCGTCCGGGCCGACCACCGTGACCTGCGAGAACTCCGCGGGGACCGACTCGTTGAAGGTCAGCGACACCCGCTGGGGCGCCGCGTCGACGCTGGACCCGTCGGCGGGGTCGCTGCTCTCCAGCCGGGTGTGGGCGAAGGCGGGGGCGGTCCCGAGCAGCAGGGCCAACCCGCACAGCAGGGTCACCGCCGCCGTGCGCAGCAGCTGCCGGGTCATGCGCCCGCTCCCGTCTTCTCGGTGCCGTTGCGGGGGGGGGCGGCGGCGGTCCGCGGGGTGGCGGCGCCCCGCGGGCGCCGCGGGGGTGATGCGGACATGCGGGATCTCCGGGTGCGGTTGTGCTGGTGAAGGGGACCTTCAGCAGCGCACCGGAGGGCCCCGCCGCGCGTGCGTGGCGGAGAGGACGCGGCGGACGGCCGCGGGGACGTCGGTGCCCGGGACGACCAGCACCGCGAGCGGCCGGTCGGCGGGCGCGGCCGGCGGCCGGCGCGGCACCACCCGCCCCAGCGCGGCGGCGACGGCCGCCATCCCGCGGTCGGCGAACCGCAGCGCGGCCGCCGTCAGCGCCGTGACCAGGGCGTGGGTGAGCACCATCGACGGGTCGTCCGGCGCGGCGTGGTGGGAGTGCGCGGTGCTCAGCAGCTCGTGCAGCAGCAGCTGGCCGCCGCCGAGCACCACCAGCGTGCCGACGGTGCCGCGGCAGCGGTCGGCCAGCGCGACGACCGGCCAGGCCAGCGCGGGCAGCAGCACCGCGAGCGGGGCCAGGTCGGGCAGGGCACCGCCGCCCGCCAGGTGCCCGACGGCGGTCAGCAGGGCGCTGAGGCCGACCAGCAGACCGCCACGGAACCGGCGCGCGCCGGGGTCCGTGGAGCCGTTCATGGGCCTCGACGGTAGTCGAAGCCGCTGATCGGGCCCCCGGGCCCGCGCCGCGCTGCGGCGGGCGGCCGGATCGGTGGGGTCGTCAGCCGATGACGCCGAGCCGGGTCAGCAGCTCGACCTCGACGCGGTCGAGCTCCCCGCCGATCGCGCGGTAGGCGGTGCGGCGGCGGGGGGTGGGCATCTGCCCGGCGGCGCGCACGGCGATGGCCAGGTCGGCGAGCCGGGGCCGGACCTGCGCGACGAAGGCGCGGTCGTCCTCGGTGCCGCGGCTCCCGGTGCCGGTCTCCAGCTCCTGCAGGGCCTCGGCGATCCGGGACAGCCGGGCGTGCAGCGCCCCGCCCGGCCCGGTGTACTGCGACAGCTGGCCGGGCTCCACGCCCAGCCTGCCCGCCCGGTAGGCGTCCCACCGCGACCGCGCCACCCCCGCGGCGGCCAGCGCGTAGGGCGCCAGCAGCGGCGCGACGGCCTTGCTCACCCCGATCATCCGCTTGGCCCGGGCGGCGGTGAACGGCTTGCGCGCGGCCCGCGCGGCCTCCGCCACCGTCTCCGCCGTGCCCGACCCGGAGCCGTCCGCCGACCCGGCGGCCCGCCGCCGCAGCGCCATCCCGTGCACCCCCTCGTCCCCGTTCCACCTCGTCGGACCGGGCTCCGGCGCAGCCTAGTGACACCGCGCGGCCGACGTCCGGTGGAACGCGGCCGGCGCCCGATCGTGATCCACCCGACGCACGCGGGCGTGCGGCTGCGGCGAGGGCTGTCGGTACCGGTCACTACCCTCGGGGGCATGACGGCGATCGAGAACCGGCCGCAGGCCGGGCCCCGCGCGCGGGGCATCGTGCTCGATGCCGTCGCCACCACCCTCTGCCGGCGCCGCGTCCACCTCGATCACGACCCGACGGCCGCCGCCGCCCCGCGCGCCCTGCCCGACCCGGCCATCGAGCAGCGCCGCGCCGACGCCGCCGAGCACCGCGAGCGCATCGGCGAGGTGCTCGCGGCCACGGCCGGCCCGTCGTGGCGGCGGGTGCCCCCCGGCCCGGCCGCCGAGCGCCGCGAGGCCACGGCGGCCGCGGTCGCCGAGGGCGCCGAGTTCGTCTGGGGCGCCGTCCTGCCCGACGCCGACGGCCGCCGCGGTGGCGCCGAGCTGCTCGTCCGCCTGCCGGAGGGCGGCTACGTGCCCTTCCTCGTCGTCCGCCACCGCATCACCGACCCGGGCGACGCGGCGGTCACCTCCCCGCTCACCGACCCGCGCCCCGGGGCGGCCCGGCCCGACCCGCGGCGCAAGGTCCGCTCCCAGCCGCGCGACCTGCTGCGCCTGGCCCACCTCAACCGCATGCTGCGGGCGGCGGGCTGGGCCCCGCCGCCCGGGGCCCGCCACGCCGACGTCGGCGGTGTCGTCGGCCTCGACGCCGACGTCGTCGTCTGGCACGACCTGCGCGCCGGGCACTGGCCGGGCGACCGCTCCACCCTCGCCGAGTACGACGCCCGCTTCGCCGACCGCACCGCCGTCGCCGAGGCCGCCGCCGACCAGCGCCCCGCGCTGGCCCTCCCGTCCCGGGTGATGGAGTGCCGCCGCTGTCCCTGGTGGCCCACCTGCGCGGGCGAGCTGGAGCGCGCGGGCGACGTCAGCCTGGTCGTGCGCGGTGAGGCGGCGGTCGCGCTGCGCGAGGTCGGCGTGCGCACGGTCGCCGAGCTGGCCGCGTGCGACCCGGCCGTCGAGCCCGTCCCGCTGGCCGGTCCGCCATTCGCCGACGTGGTCGCGTTGGCCAGGGCGTGGCTGCGGGGGCTGTCGGTCGTGCGCCGGGTGCCGTCGGTGCCGGTGCTGCGCGCCGACGTCGAGGTCGACATCGACATGGAGAGCTTCGGCGAGTCCGGCGCCTACCTGTGGGGCGTGCACCTCGCCTACTCCGGTGGTCGCCTCCCCGGCGACGAGGAGGAGGGCTACCGCGCCTTCGCCACCTGGGTCCCCGTCCCCGACTCCGACGAGGCCCGCTCGTTCGCCGAGTTCTGGGCCTGGCTGTCGGGGGTGCGCGCCGCCGCGGCCGCGAGCGGGCGCACGTTCGCCGCCTACTGCTACAACGAGCAGGCCGAGAACCGCTGGCTGCTGGCCTCGGCCCGGCGCTTCGCCGGGCGCCAGGGCATCCCGCCGGTGTCCGAGGTCGAGGAGTTCATCGCCCACCCCGGCTGGGTCGACATGTACGCCGTGGTCGACCAGTGGTTCCTGTGCGCGCACGGCAAGGGCCTCAAGCGCGTCGCCCCGGTCGCCGGCTTCAGCTGGCGCGACCCGGAGGCCGGCGGGGAGAACTCGATGCGCTGGTACCGCGACGCCGTCGGGATGGACGGCGAGCCGCCGGACGCCGACCAGCGCCGCCGCCTCCTCGAGTACAACGCCGACGACGTCGCGGCCACCCGCGCCCTGCGCGAGTGGATGACCTCACCCGCGGTCGAGCAGGTCCCGCTCGCCGCCGACCTGTAGCTCCCGGGAGGCCCGATGGACATCCGGTCGATCAACCGCGCGGTGATCGAGCAGTTCCGCGCCGGCGGTGAGGTCGAGGGCATGCACCGCGACCGCCTGCTGCTGCTCACCACCACCGGTCGCCGCTCGGGCGAGCCGCGCACGAGCCCGATGATGTTCCACCCCGACGGCGAGCGCCTGCTGGTCATCGCCTCCGACATGGGCGCCGCCACCCACCCCGCCTGGTACCTCAACCTGGCCGCCGATCCGCACGTGGTCGTGGAGGTCGGGCGGGAGAGGTACCCGGCCCTGGCCGAGGTGCTCTCGGGCGCCGAACGCGACCGCGTCTGGAGCGAGATCACGCAGGCCCACCCGTTCTTCGTCGACCACGAGGCGAAGGCGGGAGACCGGGAGATCCCGGTGGTGGCCCTCACCCGCGCCTGACCTCTGCCGCGTCGTCACGGCCAGGACCTGAATTCGGCGCCCGGATCGGCGAGGATCGGGGCATGACCACCGGAGGCGGGGCCCCGACCACGCACGAGCGCCGCGGCGTCCACGGCGCCGCGTCCAGCACCCACTACCTGGGCACCGCCACCGCGATGTCGGTGCTCGCCCGGGGCGGCAACGCGTTCGACGCCGCGGTGGCGGCCGGGTTCGTGCTGCAGGTCGTGGAGCCGCACCTGTGCGGGCCCGGCGGGGAGGTGCCCGCCGTCTTCGTCACCGCGGCCGACCCGAACCCCCGCGTGCTGTGCGGGCAGGGGGTCGCGCCCGCGGCGGCCACCGTCTCCCGGCTCCGCGACGAGCTCGGCCTGCCGATCGTCCCGGGCACCGGCCTGCTGGCCGCCACCGTCCCCGGCGCCTGGGACGGCTGGCTCACGCTGCTGCGCGACCACGGCACGTGGGAGCTGGCCGACGTCCTCGAACCCGCGCTCGGGTACGCCGCGGGCGGGTTCCCGCTGGTGCCGCGGGTCCCGCCGACGATCGCCGCGGTCGCCGAGCACTTCCGCGCCCACTGGCCGTCCTCCGCGGCGACCTGGCTGCCCGACGGCGCCGTGCCGACGAGCACCCACCGGTTGCCGGCGCTCGCCGCGACCTGGCAGCGGCTGCTGGACGAGGCGGCGAAGGCCGGCGGCGACCGCGAGCACCGCATCGACGCCGCCCGCGACGCCTGGTACCGGGGGTTCGTCGCGGAGGAGGTCGAGCGGTTCTGCCGCACGCCGGCGCGCGACGAGTCCGGCCGCGACCACGCCGGTCTGCTCACCGCCGACGACATGGCGGCCTGGTCGGCGACCTACGAGGAGCCGCTGCTGGTCGACGTGGGCGGCGGCTGGTCGCTGGCCAAGCCGGGGGCCTGGTCGCAGGGCCCGGTGCTGGCCCAGATCCTGCGGCTGCTCCGCGACACCGACGTCGTCTACGCCGACGGCGTCGCCACCGCCGACACGGTGCACGTGGCGGCCGAGGCGGCCAAGCTCGCCTTCGCCGACCGCGAGGCCTGGTACGGCGACAGCGCCCCCGTGCCGCTGGCCGCGCTGGTGTCCGCGGAGTACGCGGCCGCCCGGCGCGCCCTGATCGGCGACCGGGCCTCCCTGGAGCTGCGCCCGGGCTCCCCGGACGGCCTGACCCCCCGGCTGGCCGACTACGCCGCCCGCCCCGGGCAGGCCCGCGGCGACGGCGTGACCAGCCTCGGCCTGGGTGAGCCCACCGTCAGCCGCACCGGCGCCGTCCGGGGCGACACGGTGCACGTCGACGTGGTCGACGCGGCGGGCAACATGGTGTCGGCGACCCCGTCGGGCGGCTGGTTGCAGTCGTCGCCGACGATCCCGGCGCTGGGCTTCTGCCTGGGCACGCGCGCGCAGATGTTCTGGCTGGAGGAGGGCCTGCCCTCGTCGCTGGTGCCGGGCAGGCGCCCGCGGACGACGCTCAGCCCGTCGCTGGGGCTGCGCGACGGCGAACCGCGGATCGCGTTCGGCACCCCCGGCGGCGACCAGCAGGACCAGTGGCAGCTGTGCTTCTGGCTGGCGCACACCGTCGCCGGCCTCGACCTGCAGGCCGCCATCGACGCACCGGCCTGGCACTCCGTCGCGTTCCCGTCGTCGTTCGCCCCGCGCGGCTGGGAGCCCGGCGGCCTCGTCGCGGAGTCCCGGCTCGGCGAGCCCACCCTCGACGCGCTGCGCCGCCGCGGCCACTCGGTGGTCGACGCCGGGCCGTGGGCGCTGGGCAGGCTGTGCGCGGTCGGTCGCGGCGACGGCCCCCTGCTGCGCGCCGCCGCCGACACCCGCAGCGGCGTGGGCGCCGCCGCCGCCCGCTGACCGTCGGCGTTCGGAAAGGTCCCGCCCCTGGCCGCGCACGTAACCTCGGGGGATGGGTCTCTTCGGGCGCGACACGTCGCAGATGGTCACCGCGGAGCGGGCCCTACCGGGGCGCTCCGCCCCGCTCCCGGTGCCCGCCGAGCACCACGTGAACGGCCACCGGCTGAGCCCGCCGTTCCCGGAGGGCCTGCGCACGGCGGTGTTCGGGATGGGCTGCTTCTGGGGCGCCGAGCGCCTGTTCTGGCAGACCCCGGGCGTGTACTCCACGGCGGTCGGCTACGCGGGCGGATTCACCGAGAACCCCACCTACGAGGAGACCTGCACCGGCCTGACCGGCCACGCCGAGGTCGTGCTCGTCGTCTTCGACCCGACCGTCGTCGGCTACGACCGGCTGCTGAAGGTCTTCTGGGAGAACCACGACCCGACCCAGGGCATGCGCCAGGGCAACGACCGCGGCACCCAGTACCGCAGCGCCCTCTACCACGTCGACGACGCCCAGCGCGAGGCCGCCGAGTCCTCCGCCAAGACCTACGGCGACGCACTGCGCACCGCCGGCCGCGGTGCCGTCACCACCGAGATCGCCCCGTTGGGGCGGTTCTACTACGCCGAGGACTACCACCAGCAGTACCTCGCGCGCAATGGCAACGGGTACTGCGGGCTGGACGGGACGGGTGTGCCGTGTCCCGTCGGCTCGCCGGCCGAGCTCGACTGATGGGGTGCGTCATCGGCGCGTTCAGCCGGCCCAGGTGACGATCAGCAGGTCCACCCGCTGCTGATCGTCGAGGATCAGATAGGTGACCGACCCGGAGCCGCGGTGGCGTGCGCCGCAACCGCGAGATCGAGCAGGAGCTGCGGGCCGCCGCGGCCGAGCCGGTCTTCTGGCAGTTCGTCGGCCTGGGCACGGCGAAGTTCGGGGTGCTGGAGCGCTTCGACACGCTGCCCGGGCGCACCGTGGACAACGTCGGGTTCTTCGCCGTGCCCGACATCGAGGCGGTGCCCGACGCCGAGCTCTACGACCGGCTGCTGGCCGAGTTCCCGCGCTGGGCCACCGCCGCCCGGGAGCTGGGGATCCTGCCGTGACGGCCCGGCAGCTCGGGCCGCGCTATCGACCACCTGCGACGCGCGGACTCCGGCGAACCGGATGTGGCGATGATCCGAACGACGCCGTGCGGCACCATCAATGCCGTGATCAGCCTGAGCAAGGCCGGGCAGCCCGCTGTCGGTGGAGATGCGCAGGCCCATGTCGGGCAGGTTGGTGCGCCACACCACGACGGCGGCACCTGCCCGACCGGTACGGGAGGGGGCCAGGGATGACAACGGAGCGGCCGATGCCCACGGGCGACGACGTGCTGGGGTACTTCGACACGCTGTCGAACTGGGGGCGGTGGGGCGACGACGACGAGCTCGGCACGCTGAACCACATCACCGACGACGTCCGGCTGGCGGCGTCGCGGGCCGTGCGCCACGGCCGGAGCGTGTCCTGCGCGTGGGAGATCGCCGTGCCGGGGGAGATGGAGCGGTCGACGACGACGTGCCCGTGCGCCGCCGACATGCCGGGCGCCGAGGACATGCCGCTGCCCGGGTTCCGCGACGATCGGCACTGGGGCTTCTCGTCCGAGCGGCTCGGCATCACGTTCCACGGCAACACCGTCACCCACGTCGACTCGCCGTGCCACATCTTCTGGGACGGCACGATGTACAACGGGCGGCCGCACTCGCTGGTCGACCCCGCGACGGGATCGGCGTGGGCGGCCGTCACGGCGGCGGCGAACGGGATCACCACCCGCGGTGTCCTGCTGGACGTCGCGGCGGTCCGCGACGTGCCGTGGCTGGAACCGGGGCAGGGTGTCTTCCCCGAGGACCTCGAGGAGGCCCAGCGTCGCCAGGGTGTCCGGGTGCGCTCCGGCGACGCGGTGCTCCTGCGGACCGGTCGTGGTCGCGCCCGGCACGATGCCGGTGCGGCGCAGGGCTTCACGCAGGCGGGCTGGCACGCGTCCTGCCTGCCGTGGCTGCACGACCGGGAGGTCGCGCTGATCGGTGCCGACACCCCCCAGGACGTCCAACCGTCGGGGTACCGGGACGTGTTGATGCCGGTCCACGCCGTGGGCCTCGTCGCGATGGGTCTGTGGCTGCTCGACAACTGCGACCTCGAGCTGTGCGCGACGACGGCCGCCGAGCTCGGCCAGTGGGACTTCCACCTCGCGGTCGCGCCGGTCCGCTTCGCCGGCACCTCCGGGAGCCCGGTCAACCCGATCGCGACGTTCTGAGGCGTCCAGCGGGCCAGGTGGTGATCGGCGGGTCCACCCGTCGCTGATCGTCGAGCATCCCCGGCTCCAGGGCACGGCCCGATCGAATCCGGGCAGCCGCGATGCGGTTCGGCTGTCGGCGAACGTTTCGCCGTCAGGGGAAGCCGACCGCAGCTCCTCGGGAGCCGCCTACGGTTCCGAGCATGTCCGCGCCACACCCGAAGACGATCACCGGCACCGCGGCCGGAGTGCCGTTCACGGCGCTTCCGCCCACCGCGACCAGCGGACCCACGCCATTGATCGTCACCTGGCACATGCTGGACGCGCCGCGGACGGACGCGGCGTTCGCGGCCGCGTTGCCGATGGCCGGCGTCCCCGCCTGGCGGGTGCACCTGGGCATGCCGATGTGTGGCGCCCGCATGGTCGACGGTCGCCCGGACGCCGCGTTCGAGCTCGCCCGTGAAGACGCGGTGACGGCTTTCCTGGCGGCGTTCACCCACCAGGCCGCGACCGAGTTCCCGGCGGCGCTGGCCGCTCTGCGCGACCAGTTGCCGGTCGATCACCAGCCGGTCAGCCTCCTGGGCGCCTCGCTCGGCGGTGCGGTGGCGCTCCAGGTGCTGGCCGCCTCCGAGATCCCGATCAGGGCGGTCGCGCTGGTTAACCCGGCGGTGCGGATACGTTCGGTCGTCCCGCTCGTCGAGGGCTTGGCCGGGCACCCGTACCGGTGGACCGCGGAGTCCCACCGCATCGCCGACGACCTGGACTTCGTCGCCCGGGCCGCGGACCTCGCGGAGGTGCCGCCGCTGCTGCTCGTCAGCGGGGAGCGCGACCACCCGGCCCTGCGCGCCGACGCCGCCGCACTCGTCGAGGTGCTCCGTCGACGCTCCGACCAGGTCCAACTGGTCGACGTGCCGAACCTGGCACATCCCCTGGCCGATGAACCCGGCCTGCAGCCCGCTCCGCAGCTGCCCGCGGCGAAGGCGGTCGACGACATCGCCACCGACTGGTTCCGCCGCCTGCTGACGAGCTGATCGGCAGGGGTGGCGCCGAGGTCGGGTCCCGCGGCCGCGCTCACGCGGGGAGGTCGTCGGAGTCGCTCGTGCGGAGCGGTGCGGGGCTCGCCGCGGCCGCGATGACTCCGTGGATGGCCTGGCTGATGCGCGCCGGGGCGTGCTCGGGGTCGGGCCGGCCGGCGTCGAGCCAGGTGATGACCGACTCGGTGGCGAGGGTGGGGATCAGTCGTGCGGCCCAGTCGAGCCACGGCCCGTCGGGGAGGTGGCGGGCGAGGTTGCGGCGGGCGATGTCGACCGAGAGCGCGGCGAGCCCGTCGGTGAGGTCGCGGAACTCCGGTTCCCGGGAGGCGTGCCGGAACACCAGGCGGAAGCCGTCGGGGTCGGCCGCGGCCGCGGCGACGAGGGCGGGGATGGCGTCGTCGTCGAAGTCGTCGGCGCCGACCCGGGCGTCCACGCGCCGGCATGCCCGTTCCAGCACGGCGCGGTACAGGTCGGCCTTGGAGTCGAAGTGCCGGTAGAGCAGGTCGCGGGTCACGCCGGCCTCGCGGGCGACGTCGTCGAGGCCGGTCGCGGTGAACCCGCCGCGGGCGAATGCGCGGGTGGCGGACCCGAGGATCTGCTCGCGGCGCTCCGCGCGGCGCAGCCGGCGGACCCGTGGTGGCACGTCCGACGGGTCGCCACCGGTGGTCTGAGCGTTCATCGCCCCCCTCTTGTCGACCCGGGAGCCTACCTCTAGCTTGTAGACTCCGATGTATAGTAACGCGAGTCGAATAGGGGTCGGTATGACGACCACAGTCCAGTTGCCGTTCGAGCAACCGGGTCCGTTGCAGGTGGCGCCCCTGCTCCGGCGACTGCAGTCGCAGCGTCCGATCCACCGGGTGCGCACGGCCGTCGGGGACGACGCGTGGCTCGTGACGGGCTACGCCGAGGTCCGCCGCCTGCTCGACGACGAGCGGCTGGGCCGCTCCCACCCGGACCCGGGCTCCGCGGCCCGGGCGGGGGAATCGGCGCTGTTCGGCGGCCCGCTGGGGGACTTCGCCACGGAGCGGGCCGACCACGCCCGCATGCGCTCGCTGCTGCGGCCGCACTTCTCCCCGCGGCGGATGCGCGACCTGCGCGCCCGGGTGGAGGAGCTGACCGAACGGCTGCTGGACGAGCTGGCCGAGCAGGGGCCATCGGCCGATCTGGTCGCGGCGCTCGCGCTGCCGCTGCCGATCGCGGTGATCTGCGAGTTGCTCGGGGTGCCGTTCGGGGACCGGACGCGGTTCCGGGCGTGGACGCAGGCCGCGGCCGACGTGCGCGACCGCGGGCGCTCCGAGCGGGGCCTGGCCGAGCTGTTCGGGTACGGCCTGGAGCTGGTGGCGCGCAAGCGCCGCGACCCGGCCGACGACGTGCTCTCCCGGCTCGTGGCGACCGAGGGGGTCGAGGACGCGGAGGCGGCGGGGCTGGGGATGGCGCTGCTGTTCGCCGGCCACGAGACCACCGTCGTCGCGATCGGCCTCGGGGCGACCGCGTTGTTGAGCGATCCCGCGCAGTGGCGGGCGCTGCACGAGGACCCGCAGCGGGTGGCGCCGGTGGTGGAGGAGGTGCTGCGCACCCAGAGCGTCGGGGGCAACGGCGTCCCCCGCTACGCCCGCACCGACCTCGACATCGCCGGCACGACCGTTCGGGCGGGGGAGCTGGTGCTGCTCGACATCGGTGCGGCCAACCACGACGCGGAGGTGTTCGCCGACCCGGATCGGTTCGACGCCACCCGCCGGGCGGCGGCGCACGTGGCGTTCGGCCACGGCGAGCGCTACTGCCTGGGCGCGCCACTGGCCCGCATCGAGCTGCAGGTGGTGCTCGGCGGGCTGGCCGCCCGATTCCCGACGATGCGCCTGGCGGTCGGGCTCGACGAGCTGCGGATCCACACCGGTGCGCTGACCGGTGGCCTGGTCGAGCTGCCGGTGACGTGGTGAGCAGCGGACCCGGGGTGCGGCACGAGCTGTTCGCCCGGCTGTACCCGCGGCTGGCGCGGGCCATGGACCGGGGTGGCCTGGTCGAGCACCGGCAGCGGTTGCTGGCCGGGCTGCGCGGGCAGGTCGTGGAAGTGGGTGCGGGGCCCGGCGGGACCTTCCCGCACTACCCGGCGACCGTCGCGGAGGTCCTGGCGGTCGAGCCGGAGCCGCGGCTGCGCGAGATCGCCCGACGGGCCGCGGCGGCAGCGCCGGCGCGGGTCGAGGTCGTCGACGGGACGGCCGAACGGCTGCCGCTGCCCGACGCGAGCACGGACGCTGTGGTGTTCTGCCTGGTGCTGTGCTCGGTGGCGGACCCGGTCGCCGCGCTCACCGAGGCCCGTCGGGTGCTGCGCCCGGGCGGCGAGCTGCGGGTGTTGGAGCACGTCCGCGCCGACGGGCACCCGCGCCTGGTCCGCGTGCAGCGCTGGATGGACGCGACGGTGTGGCCGCGGATCGCCGGCGGCTGCCACGTCGGGCGCGACACCACCGCGGTGGTCCGACGGGCCGGGTTCACGCTCGACCGGGTCGAGCGGTTCCGGTTCCCGGACGCCGCGACCCCGTTCTCCAGCCACGTCCTCGCCGTGGCGGTGCCCGCAACCGAACCCGGGTGAGGCGGCGCACCGACAGGTACCGGCCCCGTGGAAGTCAGGGGCGCCGGAACCGCTCGGGGGGCACCACGGCGATCGGGACCAGCTCGACGAGGAGCTCCGGGACGACCAGTCCGGCGGCCTGGACGAGGATGCTCGCGGGCGCGGTGCCCTCGGTGAAGTACCGCGAGCGGACGCGCTGGATGGCCGGCAGGTCGGTCCGGTCCAGGAAGTAGATGGTCATCGACACGATGTCGTCCAGCACCCCGCCGACCTCGTCGAGGATCCGGCGGACGTTGTCGACGGCCTGCTCCATCTGCGCTTCCGCGTCGCCGACGCCGACGACCCGGCCGTTCGCGTCCCACCCGACCTGCCCCGTCAGGTGCACGACGTGGCCGGGCCCCTGGATCACGCCCTGGGAGAAGGCCCGCCCGTTCGGCTGCCAGACGTCCTGCGGGTTGTAACCGTGCGCCATACCCGCACACTTGCAGTCACCGGTCCCGAGGAGAAGGGCGCGGTGGGGGGAACGGGGGATCTGTCGGGAACCCCCGACGCCGCTGGCGTCGATCCGGTGGCGTCGTGCGGCTCCGCTCTCCCGCCGGTGCGCAGCACGGCGCCGTGCAGCCGCTCGCGCACCCGCAGCGTCCGTCCGCTCCCTCGACCTTGGTCGGGTCGTCGTCGGTGAGCGCCAGGCGCCGGTCGTCCGCTCGGCGGTCGCCACCGTGGCCGGGCGCGGGAGCGGTGAGGTGGACGGGGGCGCAGCAGGTGTCGCCGCGCAGCGCGTTGCTGCCTTCGCGGACGGCGAGCGCGGCCAGGACCAGACCGGCGACGGGATCGGCCCACCACCAGCCGACGGCGGCGTTGAGGACCAGGCCGACGAGCACGGCGATCGAGAGGTAGGTGCACAGCAGGGTCTGCCGGGAGTCGGCGACCGCGCTGGCCGAGCCGAGCTCGCGCCCGGTGCGTCGCTGGACCAGCGAGAGCACCGGCATCACGGCCACGCTGACCGCGACCAGCACGATCCCGACCGGGGAGTGGTCCGGCCCGCCGTCGGGGCCGAGCCCGAGGTCCAGGCCGAGGCCGAGGGCGAGCAGGGTGCGCGCGGACTCGACGGTGACGTAGGCGGCGAGGGCGAAGAACGACCAGGCGATGATCCGCAGCGCGGTGCGCTCGCGGTGGGCGATGCGGTCGGGGGTGCGGGCGGCGAACTGCCAGGCGACCGCGGCCGCGGAGCTCACCTCGATGACGGAGTCCAGGCCGAACCCGATCAGTGCGATCGAGCCGGCGATGGTGCCGGCGACCAGCGCGACGACGGCCTCGATGACGTTGTAGGTGATGGTGGCCGCGACCAGCAGCCGCACCCGCCGCCGCAGCACCGCCTGCCGATCCCCGGCCACGGCGGTCACGGTGCCGCCACCTCGGCGGGCTCCCCGGCGACGGGCGCGGTGGTGGCCTGGTCGGGGCCCCCGTACACCGGGCACAGGGCGACCGCGTCGCCGGTCTCGACCAGCAGCAGCTCCGCGCTGCGCAGCAGGTCGATCAGCTCCGGGCGGGCCAGGAAGTAGTAGGACTGGCGACCCTCGCTGCGGTAGTCCACCAGCCGGCAGTCCCGCAGGCAGGCCAGGTGCTTGGACACGGTGGACTGGGCCAGGCCCAGCAGCCGCGTCAGGTCGACGACCCGGGCCTCGCCGCGGGCCAGCCGCGAGACGATCGCCAGCCGGGTCGCGTCCCCGAGCGATCGGAAGAGCGCGACGGCGGGAGCGGTGTCGGCCGGGCAGCAATCCATCGCCATGCGGCGATGTTAGTCAGTCGTAGCGATGGAATGGAACGGGTCGTCCCGCCGGTGCTCGACGCTCCCGCTCAGCCCGTCGCCTCGCCCTTCTTGGTCCGGGCGTAGTGGCGGGCGGCCTTGGCCCGGTTGCCGCAGCCGGCCATCGAGCACCAGCGGCGGTCGCCGCGCTTGCTGGTGTCGTAGAAGTGCAGGACGCAGCCCGGGCCTGCGCAGTGGCGCACCCGCGCTGCGTCGCGGGACAGCAGTCGCAGGTAGTCCTCCGCGGCGGCCCACCCCGGGAGGGTGGCGGGGTCGTCGACGGCGATCGTGGTCGCCGGGCCGTCCGGGCGGAGCGAGCGCCGCAGCGCTCCGCCGGCGAGCACCGCGTTGAGCGCGGCGGCGGCTCGGGGGGAGTCGGGGTCGGCGACGTGCGCGGCGATCGCGTCGCGGGCGGCGAGCAGGGCCTCGCGCACCGCGGGCGTGGCCGGCACCCGGTCGTCGAACCCGTGCTCGGCCAGCCACAGCGACAGCCCGGACCGCTCCGCGAGCAGGTCGTGCCGGCCGCCGGAGTCGACCCACACGGTGTTCAGCAGGTCCAGCCCCAGCGGTTCGCCGCGCAGGGGGCGTGGGTCGCGCGTGTCGTCGCCGTTCCGGTCCACGGACCGAGTCTAACCGGCTCGGCCCTCTTGACAGGTGGTGCGCTAACTGGCTAAATCTTTTCACTGGTTAGAATCAATGGGCTGGGTGGCAGGAGGAAGCGGGATGACGACGACGGCAGCACCGACCGTGACGCGGGTCGGCCACGTGGGGGTCAACGTCACCGACCTGGACCGGTCGGTGCGGTTCTACGAGCGGGTCCTGGGCCTGCGGGTCGTGGCGCACAGCGCCGCGGACGCCGAACCGGGGCGGAGGTGGGCCTTCCTCGGCCGCGACGGGCGGCCGGTCGTGACGCTGTGGCAGCAGGCGCGGGACCGCTTCGCGTCCGACCGGCCGGGGCTGCACCACCTCGCGTTCCAGGTGGAGACCATGGCCGAGGTCGAGGCGGTGCAGGAGGTGCTGCGCGGCGCGGCGGCGGAGTTCGGTGCCGAGCTGGTGCATGACGGCGTGGTCGCGCACGGCGAGGGCGTCGGGTCGGGCGGGGTCTTCTTCACCGACCCCGACGGCACCCGGCTGGAGGTGTACGCCCCCAGCGGGGCCGAGGCGGCGCCCGCCCCCACCGCCGGCGCGCCCACCTGCGGGTTCTTCTGACGGACCGGCCACCACCACCGAGCAACGGGAGGCGACCATGAGCACGGCCGGGCAGTACCACGCGGGGGAGCTCGCGGCCCAGGCGTCGGCCGGGCTGGCGGGGCCGGCGCAGGCGAGCCGCCGCGCGATCCGCGGGGAGATCCCCGACCGGGCGGCGGCGTTCCTGGCCGCGCGGCCCATGCTGGTCGTCGGGGCCGCGGACGCCCCGGGTCGGATGTGGGCGACGCTGCTGACCGGCCCGCCGGGCTTCGTCCGGGCCCTCGACGACCGCACCGTCGAGGTCGCGGCCCGCCCCGCGCCGGGTGATCCGCTGGCCGTCGCGCTGGCCCGCCCGGCGCGGGTGGGCACGCTCGCGATCGAGCCGGCGACCCGGCGGCGGATGCGGCTCAACGGCCGCGCCGAGCCGACCGGGTCCGGACTGCGGATCGCCGTCGACCAGGTCTACGGCAACTGCCCGAAGTACATCGCGCGACGGGCACCGCTGCCTCGGCCCGCCGCGGGACCGGGCGCCACCGACCCCGGGGTCGAGGTCGCGACCGAGCTGTCGGTCGAGGACCGGCGGCTGGTCGCCGACGCGGACACGTTCTTCGTCGCCACCCGCTCCGCGGACGGCGACGCCGACGCCTCGCACCGCGGCGGAGCGCCCGGCTTCCTCCGCGTGCTCGGCCCGAGCCGGCTGCGCTGGCCCGACTACTCCGGCAACGCGATGCTGATGACCCTGGGCAACCTGGGCCAGGTCGCCGCCGCCGGGCTCCTCGTCCCGGACTGGGGCACCGGCACCGCGCTGCACCTCACCGGCACCGCGACCGTCGAGTGGGATCCGGAGGCGGCGGCCGCCGAGTTCCCCGGCGCGCAGCGGGTCGTCGAGTTCCGGCTCGCCGAGGTCGTCCGGGCGCACGGCGTGCTGCCCACGGCCTGGACGGTGGCCGAGCCGTCGCGCTTCACCCCGCCGGCGGCTCGCTGACCGCACCACCGGGTAGGTGGGGTGCCGATCAGACGTCGATCATGGATCTGGAGCCGTGAGCCGCACCAGCGCGGCGGATGTCGAGAACGTCCGGGCGGCTCCGTCCCCGGGTCGACACGACCAGTACGACACGGAGGAGACCCGGTATGGCGATCCAGCGGATGGACAACACCCTCATCGTCGTCGAGGACCTCGACGCGGTCATCGCGTTCTTCGTCGAGATCGGCATGGAGCTGGAGGGCAAGGGGTCGGCCGAGGGCCGGTGGGTGGAGCGGGTCATCGGTATCGACGGCGTCCGGCAGGACGTCGCGATGCTGCGCACCCCGGACGGCCACGGCCGGGTCGAGCTGGCGAGGTTCCACGCGCCTGCGGCGATCAGGTCGGAGCCGGTGGACGCGCCGGCCAACACCCTGGGCATCCGGCGGATCATGTTCGCCGTCGACGACGTCGAGGACGTCGTCGCCCGCCTGCGCGCGCACGGGGCCGAGCTCGTCGGCGAGGTGGCGCAGTACGAGGACCTCTACCGGCTCTGCTACGTCCGCGGTCCCGAGGGGATCGTGGTCGGGCTGGCCGAGAAGCTCGGCTGAGCTCCCCGGAGGTCCTTGCTGCGGGAACTCGGTGCGGCTACGCTTACCGTTCGTGGTCGCTTACCGAGACGGGGGGTTGGGGTTGCTGGGCGACCCGACCCGGCGGGCGATCTTCGAGCTGCTCGCCCGGCGGCCGTGCTCGGTGCAGCAGCTCGCCGACCAGCTCCCGATCAGCCGTCCCGCGGTGTCGCAGCACCTGCGGGTGCTCCGCGACGGCGGCCTGGTGGTGAGCCGGGCGGAGGGCACGCGGCGGATCTACCAGCTCGACCCGGAGGGCGTGACCGCGCTGCGGGCGTGGCTCGACGGCGTGTGGGGCGATGCGCTCGCCGGTTTCCACAAGGCCGCCGAAGCGGCGGCCGAGCGGCCCGATCCCGAACAGGAGACCCCATGAGCACCACGGCCCCGATCCCGCCGATCACCGGCACGGTGACCATCGGCGTACCCGTCGAGAAGGCGTTCGACGTGTTCACCGGCTCGATCGACACCTGGTGGCCGCACGCGTACCACATCGGGCAGGCGGAGGTCGCCGAAGTGGTCCTGGAGCCGGGCGTGGGTGGGCGCTGGTACGAGCGCGGGGTGGACGGCAGCGAGTGCGACTGGGGTCGGGTGCTGGTCTGGGAGCCGCCGCACCGGGTGGTCTTCACCTGGCAGATCAGCGGGTCGTGGCGGTTCGACCCCGACCCCGAGCACGCCAGTGAGATCGAGGCCCGGTTCACCGCCGACGGCGCCGAGCAGACGACGGTGGCGGTCGAGCACCGGTACTTCGAGCGCCTGGTCGGTGGCCAGGCGATCAACGACGCGATCAACGGCGGTGGCGGGTGGGCGCTGCTGCTGGCCGGGTTCGCCGAGGCGCTCGCGGGCCCGGCGGGGGAGGGTCGGTCGTGACGACGACGGTGGACGCGATGGACCTGGCCCGGGCCGAGCGCGCGGACCTCGTGGAGCTGCTCGCGACGCTGACCCCCGACCAGTGGGAGGCGCCGACGCTGTGCTCGCGGTGGCGGGTGCGGGACGTGGTCGCGCACGTGTTCAGCTTCGAGGAGCTCGGCACCGCCGCGCTGGTCGGCCGGTTCCTGCGGGGTGGGGTGGTCCCCGGGCGGGTCAACCAGATCGGGGTCGACGCCCACGCCGACCGCACCCCGGACGAGCTGCTGGCGCTGGCGCGCGCCCACCTGGACCCGCGGGGGCTCACCGCGGGGTTCGGCGGGCGGATCGCGCTGACCGACGGCACGATCCACCACCAGGACATCCGCCGGCCGCTCGGGCTGCCCCGCGAGATCCCCGCCGACCGGCTGCTGTGCGTGCTGGACTTCGCCCGTGCCGCGCCGACCATCCGCGCGAAGAAGCGCATCCGTGGACTGACGCTGGCCGCCACCGATCTGGGGTGGAGCACGGGGTCGGGGCCGGTCGTGGAGGGTCCGGCCGAGTCGTTGCTGATGGCGTTGGCCGGGCGGCGCGGTGTGGTCGGGGAGCTGTCGGGTCCGGGGCAGCCGACACTGGCCGAGCGCATCGGGGGATGAGGCCCGGGCCGCCACCCGCTCGCCCGGTCAGCGCTCGGCGGCCAGCGCGTGCAGGCGGGCGCTGCTCTGCGGGTCGGCCGGCAGGAACGTCTCGATGGCCAGGTCGGCGGCGGTGACGTCGAGCGGGGCGCCGAGGGTGGCGATGAGGGTGAACAGCCGCACCGGGCCCAGGCGGGTGGTGAGCTCGAAGGTGGCCATCACCCCGTCGCCGGTCCAGCCGGGTCCATCGCCCCGGCTCTCGGCCGCGACGAGGTGCTGTTCGGCTTCGGTGACCAGGTCGAGCAGGGCGTCGTCGGTCTCCTCGTGGGCCCGGCGGCGCAGGCGCTCGAGCAGGGGCCGGCTGCAGACCGGGGTGGCGGTGGAGATCCGGGGCAGGCCGTCGGGGTGGGTGAACAGCCGGAGCAGGTTGGCCGGCGGGCCGAGCAGCCGGGGATCCACGCCGTCGAAGAGCACGTCGGCGGCGGTGTTGGCCGCGACGAGTTCCCAGTGCGCGTTCACGATGAGCGCCGGGTGCGGCTCGTGCGCGGTGAGCAGGGCGGTGAGGGCGTGCCGCAGGGGCTGCATGGCGCGGTCGTGGAAGGGGCGGTCGCGGTGCGGCGGGGCGTACCCGGCGGCGAGCAGCAGCCGGTTGCGCTCGCGCAGCGGGATGGACAGCGCGTCGGCGAGGTGCACGAGCAGCTGCCGGCTCGGGTGCGACCGACCGGTCTCGACGAAGCTCAGGTGCTTGGTCGACACCGAGGCCGTGAGGGCGAGGTCGAGCTGGCTCATCCGGCGCCGGTGCCGCCAGAACCGCAGCAGCTCGCCCGCGGACCCGGGCCGGGAACCGCTCGTCGTCGCTGCGGTCGTCACTGCCGTCGCCGGATCGGCGGTGCGGGGGTCGGCCACGGCCCCAGCGTGCCCGCTGGTGGTCGACGTGGCCATTACCCGCGAGGTGCAGCCGACCGCACCCGACGGGTAATGGAACCGCGCCGCGGACGGCCGGAGGGTGTGCTCATGCAGAGCTACCGGTTGAGCAGTTCCGGCGCGGGCCTGGCGGGCCTGCGCTCGACCCGTGAGGAGGTGCCCTCGCCGGGTCCGGGCGAGGTGCTGGTCGCGGTGCGGGCCGCGGCGCTGAACCACCGCGACCAGCTGGTCCTGGACGGGGACTACGTGCTCCCGGTGCGCGCGGACGGCATCCCGCTCGCCGAGGGCGTCGGGGTGGTCGCCGAGGTCGGTCCCGGTGCCGGGTCCGGGCCCGCGGTGGGCAGCCGGGTCGTTCCCGCGGTCTTCCCGCGCTGGCGCGACGGCCCGTTCGCGCTGGACGTCGCCGACCAGCTGGGCGGGTCGTTGGACGGGATGCTCGCCGAGTACCGGGTGCTGCCGGGCGACGCACTGGTGGAGGTGCCCGGGTTCCTCACCGATGCCGAGGCCGCCTCGCTGGCGTGCGCCGGGGTGACCGCGTGGAACGCGCTGACCGGGGGGCGCGGGGTGCGGGCGGGGGAGACGGTGCTGACCCTGGGCACCGGAGGGGTGTCGCTGTGGGCGGTGCAGCTGGCCGCGGCGATGGGCGCGAAGGTGGTCGCGACGACCGGCGACGACGCGAAGGCCGAGCTGCTGACCCGGCTCGGCGCGGCGGTGGTGGTCAACTACCGCACCGCGCCGGACTGGCCGGCCGCGGTCCGCGAGGCGACCGGGGGACGCGGCGCCGACCACGTCGTCGAGGTCGCCGGCACGCTGGCGGCCTCGGTGGCGGCCACGGCGTTCGGCGGCCAGGTCGACGTGGTCGGCTTCATGGGGACCCCCGCACCGGTCGACCCGTCCGCGCTGTTCACCGGGGGCGTCACGCTGCGCCCGGTCGCGCTGGGCAGCCGCTCCCACCTCGTCGGGCTCGTGCGCGCGGTGGCGACGCACCGGCTGCGCCCGGTCGTGGACCGCGTCTTCCCCTTCGACCGGGCGCCGGAGGCCTTCGCGCACCACCGCGCGGGCGGGGCCGTCGGGAAGGTCGTCGTCTCCGTGGCCACGACCGGGGGGCGGTGACCGGGATGGCGCCACGTCTGGGCAGCGCCGAGTGGTCGGGGACGCTGCAGGAGGGGGCCGGTCGTGTCCGCGTCGGCCCCGGGCGGTGGGAGGCGGACTACAGCTTCCGGTCGCGCTTCGCCGAGCGGGGAACCGGCGGCACCAACCCCGAGGAGCTGCTCGCCGCCGCCCACAGCGGGTGCTTCGCCATGGCCCTGACCCACGTCCTGACCGAAGCCGGACGCCCCCCGCGCTCGGTGAGCACCCGGGCGCGGGTGCACCTGCGGGCCGTCGACGGCACGCCGACCATCACCCTCGTCGAGCTCGACGCCGGTGCGGACGTCGACGGGCTCGACGAGGACGCCTTCCGGCGCCACGCCGAGTCGGCGAAGGCGGGCTGCGCGCTCACCCGGGCCCTGGCCGGGGTCGCCGAGATCCGGCTCACCGCGTCGCTCCGCGGCCGGTGAGCCGCGAGTTGTCCGCTACGCGCCTGACCGGACCTCCCGGGGCGTGCGGCCGTAGCGGGCCCGGAACGCCCGGCTGAAGTGCGAGGCGTCCACGAAGCCCCACCCGAACGCCAGGTCGCCGATGGTGCGGTGGCGCAGCGCGGGGTCGCAGAGGTCGGCGCGGACGGCCTCGAGGCGGCGGGCCCAGATCCACTCGGCGATCGTGCACGGCTCGCCGGCGAACGCCCGGTGCAGCGTGCTCACCGAGGTGTGGAGCTGCGCGGCGATCGCGGCGACGGTCAGCCCCGGGTCGCGCAGCCGGGCCCGCGCGCAGGCCTTGACCTGTTCGCGCCGCGCCTGGGCCGACGGCTCGGGCGCGGCGCCGGTGAGCGAGCTGAGCCCCGCGACGACGATGTGCTCGACGCCCTGGGCCACCGCCGCGGCCGCGGCCGGCTCCAGCACGGCGACGTCCGCGGCCAGCGTCCGGATCATCTCGATCATCAGGTGGCCGGCGCCGCGGGATCCGCGGACGCCGCGCGCGGTCAGCTCGGGCGCCTCGCGCAGCTGGGAGCGCAGGGTGGGGCCGGGCAGCATCAGCACGTACTGCTGGAAGCCGTCGGTGAAGTCGAGCTCGTAGGGCCGCGTGGAGTCGTAGAGCGCGAAGTCGCCGGGGTGCAGCAGCGCGGTGCGCTCGTCCTGGGTGATCCGGCCGGTCCCGCGGGTCTGGATCGACACCAGGAAGTAGTCCTCGGCGGCCCGGGCGATCAGCGACGGGGTCCGGGTGACGCGCTGCGCCGTCGACGTCACCCGCGACAGCTCCAGGGTGGCGAGCGTGTCGACGCGGATGTCGCCCACGACGTCGCCCGCGGGGGCGGTGCAGGACAGCTGGACGTAGGCGTCGGAGACGGCCTCGTTCCAGTGGGCCAACCGGTCGCCGGGGTCGACCGCGTCGGTGGTGAGCAGCCGCCCCATGGGCAGACGGTAGGGACGGGCGCCTGACCGGGCAAGACCTCACCGGTGGCGGTGACGCGCAGAGTCAACAAGCCCGACACTCAGGGACCAGCGCCGGGCCCTCCGCGCCCGCACCCTCGACTCCCATGAGCATCGAGCACCCACGGTTCCGCGCCGCGGTGGTCCAGGCCGCCCCGGAGTTCCTCGACCTGGACGCCGGGGTCGACAAGGCGATCGCGCTGATCGCCGAGGCCGCCGCGAACGGCGCGGCGCTGGTCGGCTTCCCGGAGACATGGCTCCCGGGCTACCCGTGGTTCATCTGGCTCGACGCCCCGGCGTGGGGGATGCAGTTCTTCGGCCGCTACCACGACAACTCGCTGGTCTACGGCTCGCCGCAGGCCGACCGGCTGGCGGCCGCCGCGCGCGAGCACGGGATCACCGTCGTGCTGGGCATCTCCGAGCGCCAGGCGGGCAGCCTCTACATCGCGCAGTGGATCATCGGCCCGGACGGCGCCACGATCGCCCGGCGCCGCAAGCTCAAGCCGACCCACGTCGAGCGCACGGTCTTCGGCGAGGGCGACGGCTCGGACCTCTCGGTGTACGACACGCCGCTGGGTCGCCTCGGCGGGCTCTGCTGCTGGGAGCACCTGCAGCCGCTGTCGAAGTACGCGATGTACGCCCAGAACGAGCAGGTCCACGTGGGCGCGTGGCCGAGCTTCTCGCTCTACAAGGGCGGCGCCTACGCACTGGGCCCGGAGGTGAACACCGCGGCCAGCCGCGTCTACGCCGTCGAGGGGCAGTGCTTCGTGCTGGCCCCCTGCGCCACGGTCTCGCCGGAGATGGTCGAGCTGCTGTGCACCGACGACACCAAGCGGGCGCTGCTGCAGCCCGGCGGCGGGTACGCCGGCATCTACGCCCCCGACGGGCAGCTGCTCACCGAACCGCTGCCCGAGGACGTCGAGGGCCTGCTCTACGCCGACCTCGACCTCGGCCTCATCTCGCTGGCCAAGGCCGCGGCGGACCCGTCGGGGCACTACTCCCGCCCGGACGTCACGCGGCTGCTGCTCAACAAGACCCCCGGCGACCGGGTGGTCCCGTTCTCCGCCCCCGGCGTGGAGATCGACGGCGACGTCGCGCCCGCCGCGCCCGAGCGGGCCGAGGTGCTCTCGTGACCGTCGAGTCGGCGATCCCGGAGCACCTGCGCACCGGGCGCACCCGCCACCGCCGCATCCCCGACGACTTCGCCCCGCCGTACCCGTCGTTCGTCGCCCGGTCGTCGACGGCCGTGCGCCAGGTCGTGATGGCCTACCTCGGGATCCAGTTCCGCGGGGAGCGGCCCCCGCTCGCGGTGCTCGACGCCGCGTTCGCCGCGGTGGACGGGCCCGGTCACCACGACCGCGCCCGCGTGGACGGGCCCGACGGCACCACCGAGGTCGTGTCGATCGCCTACTGGGACGATCCCGCGGCGTTCGACCGCTGGTTCGCCGCGCACCGCGAGTCCTGGCTCGGCGACGCCGTCCGCGACGGGCACGGCCGCTGGGCGGAGATCATCCGGCCGACCGTGGAGGAGCACGAGACCCTGTTCTCCTCGCCCGACCGGGCCGAGGGGGTCGCGGTCCTCGCCGACGGGATGTCCGGCGAGGTCCAGGAGCACGCCTACTGGGGCGGCATGCGCGACCGGATCCCGCTGTCCCAGACCGATCCGATGGCCCCGTCCGGCGAACCGGTCGTCGAGAGCGGGGGCGGCCGGGTCCGGGTGCGGCCGGGGTCGGGGCTGTGCCTGATCCGCTCCGGCCAGGACTGGACCGCCACCGAGGGCGACGAGCGCGCGATGTACCTCCGCGACGTCGAGCCGGTCCTGCGGGCGGGGATGGACTTCCTGCGCGACGAGGGCCGGGCGATCGGCTGCTACGCCAACCGGTACGCGACGGTGGTCGAGGACGGCGAGCCGGTCGATCGCAGCTTCGGGATGAGCTGGTGGCGCAGCCTCGACGCGCTGGAGCGCTGGGCGGAGTCGCACCCCACGCACGTCGCGATCTTCGGCGCCGCGATGAAGTACCTGATGGCGATGGGTCCGGCGGCCCGGTTGCGGCTCTACCACGAGGTCTCGGTGGCGACCGCCGACGAGCAGTGCTTCGAGTACGTCGACTGCGTCCCGGGCACCGGGCTGATGGGGTGATGGGCCGCTCAGCCGGCGGCGCGGTCGACCAGCTCGCGCAGGGGCCGCGTCCCGTCCTCCTCGGTGCGCAGTGCCTCGGCGACGGCCCGGGTGCCCGGCCCCGCGGGCGGGGTGATGGGGGCGTCGATGCCGGCGTGGGTGGCGCCGACCGCGGTGACGAGGTGGGCGTACGCGTCGTTCGACTTGCATCGTTCGCGAACGCCGAACTCGAAACTACGCAGCGGTTAGGCTCCGGGCGACCGAGGGAGGGGTGGATGACGTCGTCGGACCTGATCTGGATGCGCCCGGAAGGCGCCGGGGTCGGCAGGCCCGCGAGCCGCAGCCGCGCCGAGATCACCGAGGCGGCCGTGCGGGTGGCCGACCGCGACGGCCTGGCCGGGGTCTCGATGCGCCACGTCGCCGCCGAGCTGGGCACCGGCGCGGGGTCGCTCTACCGCTACGTCGACACCCGCGAGGACCTGCTCGACCTCATGGCCGACCACGTCGCCGGCGAGTACCGGCTGGGCCCGCCGACCGGCTCGTGGCTCGACGACCTGGTCGACGTCGGCCTGCAGGCCCGCGAGATCTACCGCCGCCACCCCTGGCTGCCCGAGCTGGTGCTCACCCGGCCGGTGGCCGGCCCGAACGGGCTCGACCTCGCCGAGCACGTCCTCGCCGTGCTCGCCGACCACCCCGCCCCCGACGGCGACAAGGTGGTGGCCCTCGCGCTGCTCAACGCCGTGGTCGCGGCGAACGCGCAGTTCGAGGCCTCCTCGGTCGACGTGCTGCGCGGCGCCCGGTACCTCGCCCACGTCGTCGCCCGGGGCGAGCACCCCCACCTGGCCGCGATCCGGCTCGGCGGCGACGGCGGCGACCCGCTCCCCACGGCGCTGCGCCGGGTCCTGGGCGGTCTGCTGCCCGTCGACTGACCGCGGCGGTCAGTCCGTCGTCTTGATGCGCTTCATCGTCTGGTGCGACACCACCCGCGAGACGGCCGGCAGGCCCAGCAGCTTCATGTGGTGGGCCTCGTAGGCGGCCGGGTCGGCGACGAGCACCCGCAGGAAGTAGTCGGGCGTGCCGAAGCACCGGCGGAACTCGACGACCTCGTCGAACGCCGCGACCGCCGCCTCGAAGTCGAGCAGGGTGTCGCGGTCGGTCATCCGGATCTCCACCGACACCACCACCTCGAACCCCCGCCCGACCGCCTCCGGGTCGAGCACCGCCCGGTAGCCGGTGATGACGCCCTCGTCCTCGAGCCGCTTGACCCGGCGCAGGCACGGCGGCGGGGTGAGGCCGACCCGGCGGGCCAGCTCCACGTTGCTGAGCCGCCCGTCGCGTTCCAGGTGGAACAATATGTCGCGATCGATCCGATCAAGTACCCTTTGATTGCGCATCCTGAGACGGTACGGGAATAACTGGCAACCACATGTCGAGCCGATCGACATAAAGTTTCCCCGTGCAGGAGCTCAGGGCGGCGGCCCGCGATTCGCTGGCCGTGGGGGTGGCCGCGGCGGCGATGGGGGTCGCGTTCGGGGTGCTCGTGGCCCGCTCCGGGCTGCCGTGGTGGTGGGCGACCGTCTTCGCCTCGGTCGTCTTCGCCGGGTCGCTGGAGTTCGTGCTGCTCGGCCTGGTCACGGCGCTCGCGCCACTGGGGCAGGTCGCGGCGGCGGCGTTCGTGGTCAACGCCCGCCACGTCTTCTACGCGCTCTCCTTCCCGCTGCACCGCGTGCCCGGCAGGATCGCCAAGGCCTACAGCACGTTCGCCCTCACCGACGAGGCCTACGCCCTGACCGCGGCGCCCGCCGCGCAGTGCTGGAGCCGGGGCCGCATCCTGTGCCTGCAGGCGCTCGTGCAGGTCTACTGGGTCGGCAGCGTGACGCTCGGCGCCCTGGGCGGCACGCTGGTGCCGGCCGCCGTCGTCGGCCTGGACTTCGCGGTCACCGCGCTGTTCGTCGTGCTGGGGATCGACGCGTTCCGCGCCCGCCGCGACGTCCCCGCCGCGGTGACCGCGGTCGCCTGCGCGCTGCTGGGGCACGTGCTGTTCGGCGGGCAGGCGATGATCGGCGGGATGGGCCTGTTCACCGCCTACCTGCTGGTGCGCTACGCGGCCGGGGGTCGGGCCGGTGCCTGAGCCGGGCTACCTGCTCGCGGCGGTGGCCGTGAGCGCGGCGATCACGTGGGGCCTGCGCGCGCTGCCGTTCGCGCTGCTCGGGCCGCTGCGGCGCAGCCCGCTGGTCGCCCACCTCGGCGCCGGGATGCCGGTGGGGGTCATGGCCGTGCTCGTCGCCCACACCCTGCGCGACGTCCCGCTGGCCGTGCCGCCGCACGGCCTGCCCACGGCGCTGGCCCTGGCGACCACCGTCGGCCTGCACCTGTGGCGGCGCGACATCGTGCTCAGCATCGTCGCCGGCACGGCGGTGCACGTCGTGCTGCTCAGCGCGATCCTGCGCTGACCGGTCAGCCCGGTCGGCCCGGCACCAGGGTGCGGATGCCGCGCAGCACGATGTCCAGGCCGGCCTCGAAGCCGCCGCCGGGCTCGGCCGCGGCGTGCACCCGGCGCTGCACGGGGAACCGGTCGGGGTCGTGCCGGTCGAGGGCGTCGGCGATGGTGTCGTCCGCCTGCCCGGCGGTGGGCCCGGCTTCGGCGAGCACGAAGCCGTTGACGTAGTCGACCAGCAGCCCGGCCGCGTGCACGATCGTCGTCGGGGGCAGGCCGGCCGACTCCAGGGCGGCGTAGAGGGGCTCGTCGACGAGCACGGCGGCTTCGCCCACCGCGGCGGCGTCGGTGACGATCTGCAGCACCAGGTTCGGGTGCGCCCGGGCCAGGCCGCGGTAGGCCCGCGCCCAGCCCAGGACCCGCTCGTCCCAGGTCCCGGCGTCCTCGGGCGGGCGCATCTCGGCGAACACCACCCCCACCAGCCCGGACACGATCGCGTCCTTGCCGGGCAGGTGGTGGTAGATCGACATGGGGTCGGCGCCCAGCTCGCCGGCCAGGCGGCGCATGGTCAGCGCGTCCAGGCCGTGCGCGTCGACCAGGGCCAGCGCGGTGGCCAGGATCGCCTCCCTGGTCAGCCGGGGCCGACCGGCGGGCGGTCGGCCCCGCCGCGGTCGTCGCGGCTCGGGATCGCTCGACATGCCCCGACTCTACAGCGTAGGTTTACCCGTCTGAATCCTACGCTGTAGGGATAACGGGAGGTGGACGTGGTGGCCGGAGTCGTTGCCGGGCGGGCCCGCTGGGCCGTCCTGGCGCTGTGCGCGGCGCAGTTCGTGCTGATCGTCGACGTCGTGATCGTCACGGTGGCGCTGCCGTCGATCCGGCGCGACCTGGTCATCCCCGACGCCCGGCTGTCGCTGGTGGGCGTGGCCTACACGGTCACGTTCGGCAGCCTGCTGATCGTCCTGGGCCGGGTCGGGGACGTGCTGGGACGGCGCGCCGTGCTGCTGGCCGGCATGGTGGTGTTCACGCTGGCCTCGGCGGCCGCCGCGGCGGCCCAGCGCGACTGGCACCTGTTCGCCGCGCGGGCCGCGCAGGGCGTCGGGGCCGCGATGGTCTCGGCCAACGCGCTGGCCTCGATCAACGCCCGGTTCGCCGAGGGGCCGGCCCGCAACCGGGCGCTGGGGCTGTGGGCCGCGGTCGGCTCGGCCGGGGCGGTGGCCGGTCAGCTGATCGGCGGGGCGGTCACCGAGCTGTTCGGTTGGCGGTGGATCTTCTTGATCAACCTGCCGATCGGGCTGCTGGTCGTCGCGGTGCTGGCCCGCACCCTGCCCGAGTCGCGCGCCGAGCGGCGCGGGCGGATCGACGTCGCGGGCTCCGCGCTGCTGGCCGGGGGGACGGCGCTGCTCGTCGGGGCGCTCGCCGCCGCGGCGGACGGCACCGGCGTCGGACCGGTCGTCGGGCTGCTGGTCGGCGCGGCGGCGGTGCTGTCGGTGTTCGCGCTGGTCGAGCGCGGGCGCGCGGAACCGGTGCTGCGGCTGGGGCTGCTGCGCCTGCCCGGGGTCCGCACCGCCAACGCCACGCTCTTCCTCAACGCGGGTGCGCTGGGCGCCGCGCTGTTCTTCACGACGCTCTACCTGCAGGTCGTGCTGGGGTACTCGGCGCTCGCGGTGAGCGCGGTGTTCGCCCCGGTGACGGTGGCCATCCTGGTGCTCTCACCGCGGGCCGCCGCGCTGACCGGCCGCTTCGGCGTGCGCACCCTGCTGGCCGGCGGGCTCACCCTGCTCGCGGCAGGCGCCCTGCTGCTGGCTCGGGTGCCGGTCGAGGGCGGGCTGGTCGACGTCCTGCCCTCGCTCGCGCTCTTCGCGCTCGGCAGCAGCATGTCCTACGCGCCGACGTTCGTCGCGGCGTCCAGCGGCGTGCCGGACACCGAGCAGGGCGCCGCCGCCGGACTGATCAACTCGACCCAGGAGCTGGGCAGCGCGGTGTGCCTGGCGCTGCTGGCGTGGGGGGGGGGGGGGGGCCCCCCCCGCCCCCCGGGCGCGGCGCAGAACCCCCCCCCACCCCCCGCGGTGGCCCCCGCGCCC
>NZ_JAGSOV010000048.1 GCF_023898865.1 Pseudonocardia humida | reverse complement strand
CGGTATTCACCCCCCCCCCCCGGGGGGGGGGCGGGGGGGGGGGCGGGGGGGGGGGGGGGGGGGGGCGCGGCGCCCCCCCCCACGGCGGCGGGGCCGAGGCGCTGACCGCCGGCTACCGCGTCGGGTTCGCCGCGGCGGGCGTCCTGGTGCTGGTCGCGGTCGGGGTCGCGCTGGCCGCGCCGCGCTCGCTCGGTCGCCGCCCGACCCCGCCGACCACGTGAGCGTCAGTACCGCTGGCCGCCGGAGGGGTTGCCCTGCTGCGGCCAGCCACCCTGCTGGGGGTAGCCGGGCTGCGGGTACCCGCCCTGCTGGGGGTAGCCGCCCTGCTGCGGGTAGCCCGACGGCTGGGGGTAGCCCGCCGGCTGGCCGTTCTGGCCGTAGCCGGGCTGCGGGTAGCCGCCCTGCTGGGGGTAGCCGGGCTGCGGGTAGCCGGGCTCGGCGTACCCGCCGGGCTGGGGGTAGCCACCGGGCTGCGGGTAGCCGCCCGACTGGCCGTAGGCGCCCTGCGCGACCGGGTAGCCCGGCTCCGCGCCGAACTCGGCCTTGGGGTCGGGGCCGTACTGGTTCGGCCCGCGGGTGCCCTCCTGCGCGGTCAGCACGATCAGGATGATGCCGCCGACCGCCGGGATCAGCGAGACCAGCAGGAAGAGCCCGGAACGGTCGGTGTCGTGCAGCCGGCGCACGCTCACCGCGAGGCCCGGCACCAGCACCGCCAGGGTGTAGAGCCCCAGGATGACCATGCCCGCCACGTACCCGCCGGTCCCGATCACGGCCCCGAGCAGGACCGAGACCAGGCCGATCGCGAACGCGATGCCGGCGTGGATCAGGGCGAACATCCAGTACTCCGCCCGGCGCGCCCGCCCGGTGAAGTCGGAGTACTGCCTGAGCACCTTCATGTACCAGTTCATGGAACTCCCTCGAACGCGATGGCCCGCGACGCCCTCCTCGGTCGTGGGCATCCCGACAAGGAGGTCGTGCCTGGTAGCGCCGGTGTGACAGGTATTTCGGAGGTATCCGTCACGATGTCCGGCGATTTGTCCGGATCTGTCCGGCCGGTGCCCGGGGGTGCGGGGCCGAGCATTCATGGATCGGTGTGCGCCCCGCGCTGGGGCCACTACTCTCGGTTGTGGGGAACTGCTATCCCGAGGGGGTCGGCGGGGGGAACGCCGTCCGTCGGGCCGTGTTGTGTCGCCACGGGGGGAGCGCGCGCCACATGAGTGGTGGATGGGTCGAGCTGACGCCCTGGCGGGCGGCCCGGCGAGCTTACCGGAGCCCCACCTCGACGAGCAGCCCACCTACCGGCTCTCCGGGCTGCGGTCGGTGGTGCCTGGCCACCCGTGGTCGCGGTCAGCCTCCCGTACCCCACCCATCGGGGAGTTCCGGTGGGGTCTCGGGACGATCTGGCTGCTGCTGTTGGTGCTGACCTCGGTCGCGACCCGGCTCTGGGGTGCTCGTGGTCGCCGGGCTGTCGGGTGGGGCCTGTGGCGCCGCGGCGGTGAGCGTCCGCTGCGCTAGCTGTCGGGCGGCCGGTGCGCGCGCAGGGCCCGCGGGAGGGTGAGCGCCACGGCCAGCGTGGCGGCCGTGCCAGCGGCCCCGGCGATCAGGAAGGTGCTCGGCGCGCCCACGGCGTCCAGGAGCAGCCCGCCGCCCAGGTAGGAGGTGCCCGCGGCCACGCCGATGGCCCCGTACAGGTTGCCGAAGACGCGCCCGAGCAGGTGGTCGGGCACCAGGCGCTGCAGCAGCGTCACGTGCGCGACGTCCATGGCGGCGATCCCCAGCCCGCGCACGGCCTGCAGCGCGAACGCCGCGGCCACCGCCCAGGCCAGCCCGGTCAGCAGGTTGCCCACGCTGCTGACCGCGAACCCGGCGACCAGCAGCACCGCCGTCGGCACCCGGGCCGCCCCGCGCGCGAGCAGCAGGTAGCCGGCCAGCAGCCCGATCCCGACCGCGCCCAGCAGCACCGCCGTGGCCGACTCCCCGGCCCGCAGGTCCTCGGTGGCCAGCACGATCAGCGCCACGTCGTCGATGGCGGTGGCCGCGACCACCGCGCAGAACCCGAGCACGACGATCCGCACCGGCGGCGCCGCGGCGATCCAGCCGAGCCCGTCGCGGGCGCGCCGCAGCAGCGAACCCGCCTCGACGTCCGGCTCGGCGGTCGGGGGCAGCGCCGGGAGCCGGGTCAGCAGCAGCGCCGACACCAGGAACGACGCGGCGTCCACCAGCAGCACGCCCGGCACCCCGAGCGCGGGCAGCAGCGCGGCGGCGACCAGCGGCCCGACCGCCTCGGCCCCGTTCGCCCCGAACCCGACCGTCGAGTTGGCGGCCTCCAGGTCGCGGTCGCGCACCAGCGCCGGCACCACCGCCCGGGACGCCGGCGCGAACACCTGCCCGGCGACCGCCCGCACCCCGACCAGCACGAGCAGCAGCGGCAGCGGGGGCAGCAGCAGCGCCATCGCCAGCAGCGCCGCCCCCTGCACCAGCTCGCAGACGATCATCACCCGACGCCGGTCGAACCGGTCGACGACGGCCCCGGACAGCGGCGCCAGCAGGGCCGGCACGAAGTCGCCCACCAGCAGCAGGGCCGCGACCGCGATGGCCTGCCCGCTGGTCGCGGCCACGTGCAGCATCAGCGCGACGAGGCTGAGCGAGTCGCCCACGAACGACACCAGCCGGGCGATCGCCAGGTTGCGGAACGCCGGGTTGCCCCGCAGCAGTGCCCCCGCCCCACCCGCCCCGCCGCCTCGGCCCCCTCCCACGCCGGGCACTATCCCCGCCCACCCCCGCGCCCGCACCCGAGTTCAGGAAGGCCACCTTCAGGCCCCGTGGGTTCAGGAAGGCCACCTTCCTGAACCCGGCGGGGGCGGTGGCCGGGTGCGAAGCAAGGTGGAACACCGTGCTGTAATACCATGATGGAACGGCATTACAGCACGGCGGTACAGAACGCTGATCGGCCGAAGGAGCGCAGCCGGGCCGCCCGCGCGCAGCGCGCCGAGCAGACCCGCGAGCGCATCCTGGTCGCAGCCGCCGGGTTGTTCGTCGAGCGGGGGTACCTCGACACCACCGTCTCGGCCGTGGCCAAAGCGGCAGGCGTCGCCGTGCAGACGCTCTACCTGTCGTTCGGCAGCAAGATCGCCATCCTGGAGGCCGCGCTGGCCGGCACCGCCGTCCCCGCGGGGCCCCGGCTCGACGAGGTCCGCGCCGAGCCGCACGGGCCCACCGCACTGGCCCTGCACGTGGCGGTCGCGGCGGCCGCGGTCGAGCGCCGCTACCCGCTGGCCGCCGTCCTGCGCGCGGCCGCGGCCGACCCGGAGCCGGCCGCGCTGCTGGAGCGCGAGCGGGCCGACGTGCTGCTCGCGCACGCCCGGGCCGTCGACGAGCTGGCCGACAAGCCCGGGTTCACCCACCGGATCTCGCTGCAGCAGGCCACCGAGGCGCTGGGCGCGCTGTGCTCCCCGGAGACCTACGGGCTGATGGTCGTCGAGCACGGCTGGACGTTCCCGGACTGGCAGGACTGGGTCGCTCGGCACGCCGCCGCCGATCTCTTCCCCTGACCCGAACCCCGCCCCTTCCCCGGGTTCAGGAAAGCCACGTTCCCGCCCCCTGCGGGCAGCATCGTGGCTTTCCTGAACCCGGCGGAGCGGCGGGGACGGCGTCAGCAGCGCCACCGGACGGACAGTCAGGCCAGCACCAGCCGCCGGGTCCCCGGCCCGCTGAGCGCGGCCAGTCCCGCGGTCCGCCCGGTGGCCACGAGCAGCAGGTCGGCGACCGGGCCGCGGATCTCCTCCGGACCCGCACCCGCCGACCAGTCGACGTCGGTGGCGACCAGCCGGGTGCCGCGGAAGCGGCGGCGGCCGCCGTAGAAGCCGCTCGTCCGCACGTGCTCGAGCGCGGCGACGGCGGGAGCCGGCGGCATCGGCCGCTCCATGCCGAGCGCGCGGGCGAGGTCCTGGCCGTGCACCAGCGCGTCGACCAGCGGGTCCAGCGGTCCGGCCCCGGGAGCCCGGCGGGGCGAACCGGCCGTCTCGCGCAGCTGGGCCACCAACTCGTGGCGGTCGAACCGGGCCGCCCGCTCCCGGGAGATCACCAGCTCCATCCGGTCGAAGCTGCCGCGCGCCCGGATCGCCTCCTTGATCACGAGCCCGAGGGTCGTGCGGGTGGAGAGGGTCAGGTGCGCGGCCAGGTCGTGCACCGACCACCCGGCGCACAGCGACGGCGCCCGCCACTGGTCGTCGTCGAGGCCGTCCAGGAAGTCGGCCAGGCCGAGCCGCTCGGTCCTTGTCCAGTCGAGGATCTCGTCGTCGCGCATGTCCTGCTCCCGTGGTCGGTGGGCTGTTCGGGATCACCACGAGCGGGGCCGGGACGGAAGGACCGCACGGGATGTGGCAGTCGTCACATCTCGACGGCGGCGATCCGGCGGCGCAGGAACGCGCGCTCGGGCTCGGTGCCGGCCTGGGCGAGCGCCGTGCGGTAGGCCTCGGCGGCGTCGCGCCGACGACCGAGGCGCTGCAGCAGGTCGGCGCGGGCCATCGCGAACGGGTGGTACCCGCGCAGCTGCGCCTCGTCCGTGAGCTCGTCGAGCAGTGCGAGCCCGGCCGCCGGGCCGTCGCGCATGGCGACCGCCACGGCCCGGTTGAGCGCCACCACCGGCGACGGCACGAGCCCCAGCAGCACGTCGTAGAGGGCCACGATCTGCGCCCAGTCGGTGCGCTCGACGTCCGGCGCCTCGTCGTGCAGGGCGGCGATCGCCGCCTCCACCGCGTACGGGCCGACCGGTCCACCGGTCAGCGCGGTGGTCAGCACCGCCCGGCCCTCGTCGATCATCGGGTGGTCCCAGCGGGCGCGGTCCTGCTCGTCGAGCAGCACCGGCTCGCCGTCCGGGCCGGTGCGGGCCGCGCGCCGGGCGTGCACCAGCAGCATCAGCGCCAGCAGCCCGGCGACCTCACGCTCGGCGGGCAGCAGCCGGCGCAGGATCCGGGCCAGCCGGATCGCCTCCTCGGCGAGGTCGAGCCGCTGCAGGTCGGGTCCCGCGCTGGCCGCGTAGCCCTCGGTGAAGATCGAGTACAGCACCTGGAGCACGCCGGGCAGCCGCTCGGGCAGCTCGTCGGGGCCGGGCACCCGGAACGGGATGCGCGCCTCGCTGATCTTGCGCTTGGCCCGGGTGATCCGCTTGGCCATCGTCGCCGTGGCCACCAGGTGCGCCCTGGCCACCTCCGGCGTGGTCAGCCCGGCCAGGCAGCGCAGGGTGAGCGCGCCGCGGTCCTCGGCGGCCAGCGCCGGGTGGGCGCAGGTGAAGAACAGCTGCAGCCGCTCGTCGGGCAGTTCGGCGCCGGGCTCGACCGGCGGCACCGGCCCGGCCCGTTCCGCCTCCACCGCCAGCACCGCCAGCCGGGCCGCGTACGCCTTGTCGCGGCGCAGCCGGTCGACCGCGCGGCGGCGGGCCGTGGTCATCAGCCAGCCGCCAGGGTTCGGCGGGACGCCGTGCACCGGCCACAGCTCCAGCGCCGCCGCGATGGCCTCGGCGGTGACGTCCTCGGCCAGGTCGAGGTCGCCGAAGCGGCGGACGAGCGCGGCCAGCAACCGGCCGTGCTCCTCGCGGAACACGGCCGCCACGGAGGCCGGCGCCCCGCCGGCTGCGGCCCGCTCGTCCACCGCGCTCAGCCGCCGAAGTCGGCGACCGGCCGCACGACGACCGCGCCGTCGCGGGCGCCCGGGCAGCGCGCCGCCCAGTCGAGGGCGGCGTCCAGGTCGGGCACGTCGATCACCAGGAAGCCGCCCAGCAGCTCCCGGCTCTCGGCGAACGGCCCGTCGGTCACGGTGCGCCTGCCGTCCCGGTCGACCCGCACGGTGGTGGCGGTGACCAGGTCGGCCAGCGACTCGCCGGACACCTTGACCCCGGCCTCGGTGACCTCCTTGTCGTAGGCCATCCAGTCCTCGACGGTGCAGTCCGCGGACGCGCCGTCCGCGCCGACCGCGTTCGCCTGGATCAGCAGCATGTACTTCATCGTCGGTCTCCCTCTGTCCTCGGCGGCCGTGGCGGCCGCACCCCCTCCCCACGAACGGGATCCGCCCGGAAGGACACGGCGTGAAGAAGACTTTCTCAGCGCCGCCGCCCGGCCCGCGCGCCGTCCACGAGCATCCGCCAGGTCGAGCGCCGCAGCCCGCGGGGCATGCGGGCGGCGTTGCGCCGGGCCGGGTCGACCTCGTCGAGCCGGGCGACGAGGGCGTCGGGCACCCAGGGCCCGGCCGTGCGCAGCAGTCCGCCCGCCTCCGGGTCGGCGTCGAGGTGGCGGCGCACCAGCGGCGCGTACGCCGGCCCGAACCACGCCCACAGCGGCGGCCGGGGCGGCAGGCCGACCCAGTCGCCGAACGCGGCGAGGTAGGGCTCGCCGGTGCTGGGCCGGTCGGAGACCAGGGTGCGGCCGTCGAGCAGCAGGTCGTGCTCGACCGACGCCGAGACGTAGAAGGTGTGCTCGCCGGCCACCGCGAGCGCGAACCGACGCACGGCCTCGTCGGCGGACCCGAGCTCGACGTGCAGGGTGTGCACGGCCACCGGCCCCCAGCGCGCCTCCCCTGCCGACAGCGACCCGGCGTGCACCGGTGGCTCCCCGGCGAGGAAGAACAGCTGGTCGGCCCGCTCGTAGGCGGCGGCGAGGCCGTCGGGCCCGTCGCGGTCGAGCCGGCCGCGCAGGGGCTCGCGGTCGCCGAACCGGCGGGGGAGCGCGACCGGCAGGTGCTCCTCGGCCGCGGCGACCCACCGCGCCATGACCGGCCCGGACCGCTCCCGCCGCTCGTACCAGCGCACGAGCAGCACGTCGATCCGCCGTTGCGCCACCCGGCCGAACCTAGCGCCACCCACCCACCTCCCCGCCCGCCGGCGATGGGTGCGCCTCGCAGCACTGGGTGGGTGCTCGCAGCCCGCCGGCGCGCTGCGAGCACCCACTCCGGGCTGCGACGACCCGCCCCGCGCTCGGAGCCGGCGTCGGGACCGAACGAGACTCGCCGCCGGGATGTCGGTGGGGCGGGGCACGATGGGGGCGTGGCGCTCGCGCAGCAGGTGGTCCCCGTCCCCGGTCCGATGGGCGCGCTCACCGTCGGCGTCACCGGGGTGGGGCTGGCCCTGGTCGTGTTCGGCGACGAGCCCGACGTCGTGCTGCGCGCCGGCCGGCGCCTCGGCGAGCCGGTGGTCACCGACCCCGCCGCCACGGCGGCGGCCGCCGCGCAGCTGCGGGAGTACGTCGCGGGCGAGCGCCGCGCGTTCGACCTCGAGCTCGACTGGCGGCTCACCGCGGGCCGGCAGCGCACGGTCCTGGAGGTGCTCTTCCAGAGCGTGCCCTTCGGCGCCACCGTCAGCTACGGCGAGCTGGCCGCCCGCTCCGGGCTGGGCGGCGGCTACACGGGCGCCCGCGGCGTCGGCTCGATCATGGGGTCCAACCCGATCCCGGTCGTCGTCCCGTGCCACCGGGTGCTCGCCGCCGACGGCCTGGGCGGCTTCGGCGGCGGCGTGGCCCGCAAGGAGTGGCTGCTCGCCCTGGAGGGCGTCCTCACCCCCACCCTCGACTTCGGCTGACTCCCCGGGGGAGGGGTCGACGGGGGGCGGGGCGGCGGGGTAGGCACGGCGGGTGCTCGACGTCTTCGATCCCCGCACCTTCGCCCGCGGCGTCCCGCACGCCGCGCTCAAGCAGCTGCGCGACACGGCGCCGGTCAGCCGGCAGGACGAGCCGGAGGTGGGGATCTGGCCGGCGGGGTCGGGGTTCTGGGCGGTCACCCGCTACGACGACGTGCGGCACGTGCTGCGCTCGCCCGCCGACTTCTCCTCGGCGCTGGGGGCCACCCAGATCCGCGATCCGGACCCGGAGGACCTGCCGTTCATCCGCCGGATGATCCTCAACATGGACCCGCCGGAGCAGCTGCGGCTGCGCAGGCTGGTCACCGGGGCGTTCACGCGCCGCCGGTTGGAGCGGTCGGCTGAGCTGATCCGGGGGCGGGCCGCCGAGCTGCTGGCGGGCGTGCGACCGAGGGGGGAGTGCGATCTGCCCCGCGAGGTGACCGACGACCTCCCGCTGCAGAACCTCGCCGATCTGCTGGGGGTGCCCGCGCAGGATCGGGCGCTGCTGCTGAAGTGGACGAACCGGGTGATCGGCTACCAGGACCCCGAGCACGGCGAGGTCGTCCTCGACGAGCGCGGCAGGCCGGTCAACCCCCGCTCGCCCGCGCAGCTGGCCGACATGTTCGGCTACGCCCAGGAGCTGGCCGCGCGCAAGCGCCGGGAGCCCGCCGACGACCTGATGACCGCGCTGGTGCAGGCCGAGTCCGACGGGGAGCGGCTCACCGACGCCGAGCTGAACATGTTCTTCTTCCTGCTGGTCATCGCGGGCAACGACACGGTGCGCAGCGCGCTGCCCGGCGGGGTGCTGGCGCTGGTGGACAACCCGGAGCAGTACCGGCTGCTGCGCGCCCGGCCCGAGCTGCTCGACGGCGCGATCGAGGAGATGCTGCGGGTGCACCCGCCGGTGCTGACGTTCCGCCGCACCGCGACGCGCGACCTGGAGCTGGCCGGCACCCGGATCGCGGCCGGCGACAAGGTCGTCGTCTACCACGTGTCGGCGAACGTCGACGAGCGCCGCTTCGCCGACCCGTTCCGCTTCGACGTCACCCGCTCGCCCAACGATCACGTGTCCTTCGGGCAGGGCCCGCACCTGTGCCTCGGGGCGGCGTTCGCGCGGCTGCAGATGCGCGCCTTCTTCACCGAGTTCCTCCGGTTGCCCGAGGTCGGCCTGGGCGGTCGGCCGCGCCGGTTGACCTCCAACTTCATCAACGGGATCACCCACCTTCCGCTGCGTTGGTAGCGCCGTCCGCCCGCCGCGCGAGTCAACCGCCATGAGGCACTACGAGTCGTCCGTGCTGATCGAGGCGGCGCCCGAGGCGGTGTGGGCGGTGCTGGCGGACGCGTCGCGGTACCCGGACTGGGACTCCGGGGTGACCGCAGTGGACGGTGACATCGTGGACGGTGGGCGGATCACCGTGCACTCGGCGGCCAGCCCGGGCCGGGCGTTCCCGGTGCTCGTCGCGCTGGACCCGCCGCGGTTGATGGTGTGGACGGGCGGGCTGCCGCTGGGGCTGTTCCGCGGCACGCGCACCTTCGGCCTGGACGACGCGCCCGGCGGGGCGACCCTGTTCACGATGCGCGAGGAGTACACGGGTCCGCTGCTGGGGCTGGTCTGGCGCACGATGCCCGACCTGCAGCCGTCGTTCGACCGGTTCGTGAACGGGCTGAAGGCCCGCGTGGAGGAGTGCCGGCCCGGCCCGTGACGGCGGGTGCGCCGGCCGCCCGCGATTTCGGCCGCGGGCGCCCGGCGTGTGGGAAACTGGGCGGCGGAACGGCCCTTCTCACGACGGCGGGGTTCAATGGCGCGCAAGACGGTCAACGGTGTGGACGGGCGGACGTGGTCGGTCCGGCGCAGCATCGAGTGGTCGCTCCCGGCCACCGGCGACGACTTCGAGCACGACGTCGACGGCGGTCGCGGGGCGGCTTTCCTGATCCTGTCCTCGCTGTTCGTCTTCTGGTTGATCCTCGTCGTGTGGTCCCCGGCCGAGCTGCACGTGCCGTGGTGGCTGTGGATCATCGCGGTGCTGGTGGTCGGGTTCTTCCCGATCCGCTGGCTGCTGCGCAGGCCGTGGACGATCGTCGCGGAGACCACGGGCAGCTACGATCTGCCCGCCGAACGGTGGACGGGCATGATCCGGGGGGGCTCGAAGGCCAAGGAGGAGCTGCGGATCGTGATCCGCCGCCTGCGCACCCAGGGCACCCCGGGCCACGCCGACAGCCCGCTGCAGCCGGTGAACTAGAGGGGCGCCAAGAACCGGCTGGAGGTACCGCCGATGCCCGAGCTGCCCGAGGTCGAGGCCCTCGCCCACCACCTGCGCGAGCACGCCGTCTACCGGCCGGTGGCCCGGGTCGACGTGGCCAGCATGAGCGCGGTGAAGACGTTCGACCCGCCGATGTCGGCGCTGGTCGGGCGAGTGGTCACCGGGGCTGCGCGGTACGGCAAGTTCCTGGCCGTCGAGTTCGCCGACCGGCCCGACGAGCCGCTGCACCTGATCACGCACCTGTCCCGGGCGGGCTGGCTGCGCTGGCACGCCACCGCCTCGACCACGCCGCCGAAGCCGGGCAAGGGTCCGCTGGAGCTGCGGGTCCACCTCGACGAGGTGGGCGGCCCGGGCTTCGACCTGACCGAGGCCGGCACGCAGAAGCGGCTCTCCATCTACCTCGTGCCCGACCCCGGGGACGTGCCGGGCATCGCCCGCCTGGGCCCCGACGCGCTCGCGGTGAGCCGCGACGAGTTCGGCGAGCTGCTGGCCGGGCACACCGAGCGGATCAAGACCCTGATCGTCGACCAGTCCTGGATGGCCGGGGTCGGCAACGCGTACAGCGACGAGATCCTGCACACGGCCCGGCTCTCCCCGTACGCGGTGTCCGGTCGGCTGCGCCCCGAGCAGGTCGACGCGCTGTACGCGGCGATGCGGTCCGTGCTCACCGACGCGGTGGACCGCTCGGTGGGGCAGGGGGCCGCGGAGCTCAAGGGCGAGAAGCGCTCCGGCCTGCGGGTGCACGCCCGCACGGGCACGCCGTGCCCGGTGTGCGGCGACACCGTGCGGGAGGTCTCGTTCGCCAACCGGTCCTTCCAGTACTGTCCCGGCTGCCAGACCGGTGGCAAGCCGCTCGCCGACCGGCGGCTGTCGCGCCTGGTGAGGTAGTAGCTGACGTGAGTGAGTGGATGCAATCGACGACTGCGCTGATCGTCGCGGTCGCGCTGCTGGTCGCCCTGGTCGGCCTGGTGGTGGCCCTCGTGCTGCGCAATCGGCGCAACACGTTCGCCACGCCGCTGGAGAAGGCGACGTTCGCGACCCTGCACACGGTCGCGCTGGCCGCGCCCGCGCTGCGCGAGGGGCTGTCGCAGACCTCGGCCGCGTTCGCGCTGCCCTACCTGCGCCAGCTGCTCGACACGTGCGCGCTGACGATGACCGACAACAAGGGCAACCCGCTGGCCTGGGACGGCGAGTCCGACCGCCACCAGCCCGACGTGCGCTCCCTGGCCGAGACGGTGATCTCCACGGGCCGCCAGCAGGTGCTCTCGCACACCGCGATCGACTGCGAGCGCCCCGACTGCGTGGTCCGCGGCATCGTGGCCGTCCCGCTGGAGACCGACGGCAACATCGTCGGCACGCTGGCCGCGCTCACCACGTCCACGGCGGGCCCGGTGCTGCTGCGGGCCACCGCCGAGGTGGCGCGGTACGTGTCGAGCCAGCTGGAGCTGGCCGAGCTGGACGAGTCGCGGGCCCGGCTCAACCGGGCCGAGGTGCGGGCGCTGCGCGCGCAGATCTCGCCGCACTTCGTCTACAACGCGCTGACCACGATCGCCTCGTTCATCCGCACCGACCCGGTGCGCGCCCGCGAGCTGCTGATCGAGTTCGCCGACTTCACCCGCTACTCGTTCCGGTCGGCGGGGGAGTACACGACGCTGCAGGACGAGCTGGCCAACATCGAGCGCTACATCCGGCTGGAGAAGGCCCGGTTCGGCAACCGGCTCAACATCAAGCTGCAGATCGCCCCCGAGGTGCTCTCCGTGGTGCTGCCGTTCCTGGCCCTGCAGCCGCTGGTGGAGAACGCGGTCCGGCACGGGCTGGCCAGCAAGCCGAACGGCGGCACGATCACCATCTCGGCGGAGAACGCCGGCGCGGAGTGCGTGGTCATCGTCGAGGACGACGGCATCGGCATGGACCCGGCCCGGCTCACCGAGGACCTCGACGACGCCCACCTGTCCGGCGCGCACGTCGGCCTGGGCAACGTCGACGACCGGATGCGCTCGACCTTCGGCGACGACTTCGGGCTGGTGGTCGACACCGCGGTCGGCGCCGGCATGAAGATCACCCTGAGGGTGCCCAAGTTCCGGGCGGGCATCCGCGCGTGACGGGTTCCCGACACCGTCGGGGTGCCGTTCGTCGCACGGCGGCGGACCTGCGACTAACGTGACGGCATGGACGGGCTGAGATTGGCCGACCGGCTGACCTCCCGGTTGCCGGGCAAGTTCGGCGACCGGGCCGACCGGCCGGTGGTGTCGATGGTCCGGCTGCACGGCGTCATCGCCGCGTCGGCCGCGCCGGTGCCGCGGGCCGTCATCAACATCGGCGCGGTGGAGAAGACGCTGGAGCGCGCGTTCGCGCCCGAGCGGCTGGCCGCCGTCGCGCTGCTGGTGAACTCGCCGGGCGGCGCGCCGACCCAGTCGGCGCTGGTCGCCGACCGGATCCGCGGCCTGGCCGAGGACAAGGGCGTGCCGGTGCTGGCGTTCTGCGAGGACGTCGCGGCCTCCGGCGGCTATTGGCTGGCCTGCGCGGGCGACGAGATCTACGCCCACCCGACGTCGCTGGTCGGCTCGATCGGCGTGATCAGCCAGGGCTTCGGCCTGGACGGGCTGATCGAGCGGTTCGGGGTGCAGCGCAGGCTGTACACGGCCGGTGAGTCGAAGTCGCGGCTCGACCCGTTCCTGCCCGAGAAGCCCGAGGACGTCGACTGGCTGCGCGGGCTGCAGGACGAGCTGCACGCCATGTTCCGCGACTGGGTCACCAGCCGCCGCGGCGATCGCCTCGCCGAGGACGCCGACCTGTTCACCGGTGAGGTGTGGACCGGTTCCCGGGCCGCGCAGCTGGGCCTGGTCGACGGGGTCGGCTCGGCCAGGGCGGTGCTCACCGAGCGCTTCCCGGACGCCGAGCTGGTCCAGGTGGAGGGGCGCAAGCCGCTGCTGGCCCGGTTGGGGCTGGCCGGCTCGCCCGCCGCGTCCGGGGTGTTCGGCGCCGACGGGATGCTGGGCGTGGTGCAGGCGGCCGAGGTCAGGGCCACGTGGGCGCGGTACGGTCTGTAGCGGGATGGTGGCCGTGGCGACCCGATTGGTGCGGGCCACTTGGCACTCGGATGGATTCACCGTCACCATGGTCGGGCGGTCGGGGTGGGACCCCGACCTTCGGGTGATCCCGGGACACGCAGGATGAGGAGATCGTGGACAGCAACGACAGCTCCGGTGGCCTGGTCGTCCTCGCCGTCGACGACGAGGAGCCGGCTCTCGAAGAACTGGCCTACCTGCTGAGCGAGGACTCCCGGGTCGGGATGGTGCTCAAGGCCTCCGACGCGACGGACGCGCTGCGCATCCTCAACAGCCGCCAGGGCGTGCGCGAGGCGGCCCCGGCCGGGCCGCCCGGGCGCGGGCTGGCCAACCCGATGACCGGCACCCGCGTCGCCGAGCGCACCGACATCGAGGTCGTCTTCCTCGACATCCGGATGCCCGGCCTGGACGGCATGGAGCTGGCCAGGGTCTTCTCCTCGATGGCCGTGCCGCCGTCGGTGGTCTTCGTCACAGCGCACGACGACCGGGCGGTCGACGCCTACGAGGTCGGCGCGGTCGACTACCTGCTCAAGCCGCTGCGCGCCGAGCGCCTCGCCTCGGCGATCGACCGGATCCTGGCCAACCGGGCCGCGGGCGTCGCCGAGCCGGTGCCCGAGCAGGGCGGCGAGGACGAGGTCATCCCGGTCGAGCTGGCCGGCACCACCAAGCTGGTGCCCCGCTCGGCGGTGCGGTACGTGGAGGCCCAGGGCGACTACGCCCGCCTGCACACCCACGAGGGCAGCCACCTGGTCCGCATCCCGCTGTCGGTCCTGGAGGACCGCTGGCGCGACGCCGGCTTCGTGCGCATCCACCGCTCGTTCCTGGTCTCCCTGCCGCTGGTCACCGAGCTGCGGCTGTCCGGGTCGGGCTACGTGGTTCGGGTCGGCAGCGGCCCGGACTGCGCCGAGCTCCCGGTCAGCCGCCGGCACACCCGCGAGCTGAAGGACCGCCTGGTGCGCGCGACGAAGCAGGCGTGGAGCCAGCGGTGAGCGTCAGGTGAGTACGTTCATCGACGGCGATTCGCCGTCGATGAGGCCGGGTCCGGAGGACGACGGGCCGGGCGACCGCTACGACGCCGACGGCGACCGGTACGGCGACCGCGACGAGGACGGCGCCGACAGCGGCGCGCTCTGGCTGCACGAGGAGATCCAGCGCCGGATCGCGGCCGGTCGGCGGGCGTCCAAGGGCAGGCACTCCCGCCACGAGGTGGCCAGCTCGACGACGTCGATCAGCTACGTGCCGCGGCACTCCACGGCCACGCCGGGGCCCGGTGCGCTGCCGCCGGAGCCGGTGTCCACACCGGCCCGCGGGCTGCCGCGGGTGCCGGCGGCGTGGTCCAGCCCGGCCCCGCCGGCCCGGGTCACGCCGGCCGAGGCGCCCGAGCCGCCCGCCGCCGCGGTGGTCCCCGCCGACGCCCCGGCGCCGGAGGCGCGGCCCGCTCCGTCCCCGCGCGCTCCGTCCCCGCCCGCGGAGGGCCACCGGCGCACGATGCTGGCCGGGGGCGTGGCGAAGGTCCCGGTGGAGGAGCAGGGCGCTCCGCCGCCGTACCGCTCGGGCGACCTGCACGGCGTGCGCAAGGCCCGCCTCGACGCCGTCCCGATCGTGCCCGGCGACCCGGACGCGCCCGACCCCGACCCGGTCGAGACGATGGACAGCAGGCGCGTGCGGGTCGTGCTGTCCGAGCGCCGCGGCGGCGCCCGCCCGGTGCGCACCGTGGTCGACGTCCAGGAGGGCACCGGGGTCGGCGAGCTGCTGCGCAGCAACCTGATCGGCTCCCAGCTGACGGTGGCGCTGCGGTTCGCCGTGGGCACCGGGCTCGCACTGGGCGTGCTGCCGGTGCTGTTCGCGATGTTCCCCGAGATCGGCCGCACCGAGCTGCTGGGCCTGCGCCTCCCGTGGCTGCTGCTGGGGGTCCTGGTCTACCCGTTCCTCGTGCTGGTGGGCATGTGGCACACCCGGACCGCGGAGCGGGTCGAGCAGAACTTCGCCGACCACGTGCAGGACTAGGACCATGGCACCAGGCGTGACCGCTCCCGCTCCCCCCGCATGAGGATCCGCTGATGGGTACGCCCGCGCTGCTCGGGCTGCTGGCGATGCTGGCGGTCGGGGTCACCTCGACCATCATCGGTATGTACGGCATCCGGATGCGCCGCAGCACGTCGGACTTCCTGGTCGCCTCCCGCCGGGTGGGCCCGGTGGCCAACGCCAGCGCGATCTCCGGCGAGTACCTCTCGGCGGCGGCGTTCCTCGGCATCGCCGCGACGATCCTGCGCGACGGCGCCGACGGGCTGTGGGCCGCCGTCGCCTACGTGGGCGGCTACCTGGCCCTGCTGCTGTTCGTCGCGGCCCCGCTGCGCCGCTCGGGCGCCTACACGGTGCCCGACTTCGCCGAGGCCCGGCTGCCCTCGCCGGGCCTGCGGCGGGTGTGCACCGCCATCGTGCTGCTGATCGGCACCCTCTACCTGCTGCCCCAACTGCAGGGCGCCGGGCTCGTCCTGCAGACGGTGACCGGGCTGCCCCCGTGGTCGGGTGCGGTCGGGGCGGCCGTGATCGTGCTGCTCACCGTGATCGGCGGCGGGATGCGCTCGATCACCTTCGTGCAGGCGTTCCAGTTCTGGCTCAAGTTCGCCGCGCTGGCGATCCCGGCGATGGTCATCCTGTCGCTGTTCATGAGCGACAACCGCACGCTCGACCGGCCGGCCCCGCCGCGGTTCCCCGCCGACGCGGTCGTCGACATCACCGTCGACGTGCGGCTGAAGACCGTCGAGCCGGTCACGTTCCGGGCCACCGGCCTGATCGACGGCGAGCAGGTGGTGGACAACGCCCCGGTGACCTGGGCGCCGGGCGAGCACGTGGTGGCCAGGGGCGGCCGCCTCGAGTTCGCCGCGGGCAGCCCGGTGCCCGCGGTCTTCAACCGCCCGGCCACCGACCAGGCCTGGATCGAGCCGATGGGCCGCGGCGGCGGGCTCGACCAGATGCTGACCATCTACTCGACCCTCATCGCCGGGTTCCTCGGCACCATGGGCCTGCCGCACGTGCTCGTGCGCTTCTACACCAACCCCGACGGCCGGGCGGCCCGGCGCACGACCATCGTCGTGCTGGCGATGATCGGCGCCTTCTACGTCGCGGTGGTCCTGCTGGGTGCGTTCTCCCGCCTCTACACTCCGCAACTGATGATGAGCGGATCGGATGCGGCGGTGCTGCTGCTGCCGACCGCCGCCCTCGGCGACAACGTGCTCGGCTGGTTGCTCGCGGCGATGGTGGCGGCCGGCGCGGCGGCCGCCTTTCTGGCGACCTCCTCCGGCCTGGTGGTCAGCCTGGCCGGGGTGCTGTTCACCGACGTGATGCGCGGGCGCTGGCACCGCTTCCGGCTCGCCGCCGTGCTGTCGATGGTGGTGCCGCTGGCCCTCGCGGTCAGCGTGACCAGGCTCGACTTCGCGCTGACCATCCCGCTGGTGTTCGCGGTGGCCGCGTCGACGTTCTGCCCGCTGCTGGTGCTGGGCATCTGGTGGCGCGGGCTGACCGCGCCGGGGGCGATCACCGGGGTCGTGGTCGGGGCGCTGTTGTCCGGCGCGTCGGTCGTCGCGGCGCTGTTCACGGTGCTGCCCGACAACCCGCTGGGCACCCTGCTGTACCGCCCGGCGCTGATCTCGGTGCCGGCGGCCTTCCTGACGATGGTGCTGGTCAGCAAGCTGACGAAGGGGAGCGTCCCGCCCGACGTCGACCGCACCCTGCTCACCATGCACGCGCCCGAGCGCCTCGGTCTCGGCGGCGACCGGCTCGCCCGCAGGTCCCAGGGCTGACCGTGCCGATCGAGGCGATCGCCGCGCTGACGGCCATGGCCCTGGTGGCGGTGGCCTCGGCCGTCATCGGCTCGCTCGGCGTGCGGGTGGCCCGCAGCACGTCGGACTTCCTGGTCGCCTCGCGCACCGTCGGCCCGACGGCCAACGCCGGGGCGATCTCGGGGGAGTACCTGTCGGCGGCCTCGTTCCTGGGCATCGCCGGGCTCATCCTGCGCGACGGGGTCGACGCGCTGTGGTACCCGGTCGGGTTCACCGCGGGCTACCTGGCGCTGGTGCTGTTCGTCGCGGCCCCGCTGCGTCGTTCCGGGGCCTACACGGTGCCCGACTTCGCCGAGTCCCGGCTGCGCTCGCGCACCCTGCGCAAGATCTGCACCGTGTTCGTCGCGGTGATCGGCTGGCTCTACCTGCTGCCGCAGCTGCAGGGGGCCGGGCTCACGCTGACCACGGTCACCGGGCTGCCGTCCTGGGTCGGGATGGTGGCCTCGGCGGTCGTCGTGGTGGCCACGGTGGTGCTGGGCGGCATGCGCTCGATCACCTTCGTGCAGGCCTTCCAGTACTGGCTCAAGCTCACCGCGATGGTCGTCCCGGCCACCATCGCGGTCATCTTCTTCGTCAGCGACGAGCGCACCTTCAACCGGGAGGCCCCGCCGCAGTTCCCCGACCGCACGGTCGTCGACGTGCGCACCGACGTGGTGCTGCGGGTCGAGGAGTCGGTGGTGGTCGGCTACAACGGCGAGGACGTCAACTGGGAGCCCGGCCGCTACGACGTGCCGGCCGGTACCAGCCTGGAGTTCGCCGGCGGGGCGAAGGTGCCGGTGGTGCTCGGCGCCCCGGTGCAGGACGCCGACTGGCTGGTCCCGTACGCGGGGGAGCAGGAGGGCGGGCTGCTCGGCACCTACTCGCTGATCATCGCGCTGTTCCTGGGCACCATGGGGCTGCCGCACGTGCTGGTGCGCTTCTACACCAACCCCGACGGCAGGGCGGCCCGGCGCACGGCGGTGATCGTGCTGGGCATGCTGGGCGTGTTCTACATCGCGGTCACGCTGGTCGGCGCGCTGTCGCGGCTGTACAACCCGCAGCTGCTGGTCAGCGGCGACACCGATGCCGCGGTGCTGCTGCTGCCCTCCGCGGTGCTGGGCAGTGGCTGGGCCGGGGCGCTGCTCGGGGCGCTGGTCGCGGCGGGGGCGTGGGCGGCGTTCCTGTCCACCTCGTCGGGCCTGATCGTCAGCATCGCCGGCGTGCTGTCCACCGACGTGCTGCGCAGCGGCAAGGTCCGCGACTTCCGGCTGGCCGCGGTCGTCGCCGGGGCGGCGCCGCTGGTGCTGTCGCTCACTGTGACCAGGCTCGACTTCTCCGAGGCCGTCGCGCTGGTGTTCGCGGTGGCGGCGTCGACGTTCTGCCCGCTGCTGGTGCTGGGCATCTGGTGGCGGGGGCTCACCGACCGCGGCGCGATCGCGGGGGTGCTGGTCGGCGGCGTGCTGTCGGCCGGGGCGGTGGGCGTCGCGCTCAGCGGTCAGGTCCCCGACGGCACGCTGTCGGTGCTGCTCTACCGGCCGGCGCTGGTCACGGTGCCGACGGCGTTCCTGGTCATGGCGGTGGTCAGCACGCTGACCCGCAGGCGCCAGCCGGCCGACACCGAGCAGGTCATGCTGCGCATGCACGCCCCGGAGCGCCTCGGGCTCAGCCGCGACCGGCTGGCCGAGCGGCTCCGCTCCACCGGCCTCTGAACGCCTGCCGACGGCCGTCCGTGTGGCCGCCGGTGACCCGCCGGGGCGCTTTCGCACGATCGGGTGAAACCGATCGATACCGAACGGAAACACGGCCCCCGGAGGTGCCGTTTGTGGACCGCTCGTCGACCGTTCGTCGTGGCGGCCGACCGCTGGTCAGGAGTTTGACGAGGGGTTTCCGCATCACCCGCGTTCACTCGGACGGCGTATTCCGAAACAGGCGTGTCACTCATCTATCGTTCGCTGCGTTGTGACCCAGGCGACTCGGCGATGGTGCCGGGCGCCGCGCGGTCCGGAGCGGGGAGGGACGACTTGAGTACGCTGAACGAGCGACCTGGCGAGTCGACGGACAAGACGATTTACGAACAGGTGCAGGCGAGCCCGGAATTCGCGGACCTGCGCTCCCGGCTCCGGCGCTTCGTCTTCCCGATGAGCGCGGCGTTCCTCGTCTGGTACCTCGCCTACGTGCTGCTGGCGTCCTACGCGCCCCAGTTCATGGCCATCAAGGTGCTCGGGAACATCAACGTCGGGCTGATCATCGGGCTGCTGCAGTTCGTCACCACGTTCCTGATCACCACGCTGTACGTGCGCTACGCCAACAAGCACCTCGACCCGGCGGCCGAGCGCCTCCGCGAGCGGATCGAGGGCGCGGCGTGAACGCGATCGCGCAGGCCCCCGTCGAGGGGGGCGTCGGCAACCCGGTCCTGAACATCGGCATCTTCGGGGCGTTCGTCGTGGTCACGCTCGTGGTGGTGTTCCGGGCGAGCCGCAACAACAAGACCGCCGCGGACTACTACGCCGCGGGCCGGTCGTTCACCGGCCCGCAGAACGGCGTGGCCATCGCGGGTGACTACCTGTCGGCGGCGTCGTTCCTGGGCATCGCCGGGGCCATCGCGGTCAACGGCTACGACGGGTTCCTGTACTCGATCGGCTTCCTGGTGGCGTGGCTGATCGCCCTGCTGCTGGTCGCCGAGCTGCTCCGCAACACCGGCAAGTTCACGATGGGCGACGTGCTGGCGTTCCGCATGCGCCAGCGCCCGGTGCGGGCCGCAGCGGCCACCTCGACGCTGGTGGTGTCGTTCTTCTACCTGCTGGCCCAGATGGCCGGGGCGGGCGCGCTGGTCGCGCTGCTGCTGCAGATCCCCAACGAGAACGTGCTGGGTCAGGGCATCGTCATCGCCGTCGTCGGCATCCTGATGATCGTCTACGTGCTGGTCGGCGGGATGAAGGGCACCACCTGGGTGCAGATCATCAAGGCCGGGCTGCTGCTCGCCGGCACCGCCGTCATCACGGTGTGGGTGCTGACCATCTTCGGCTTCAACCTCTCGGCCCTGCTCGGCCAGTCCGTCTCGGCGAACCCGTCGCTGACCACGGCGGCCGGGGCGGAGAAGCTGCTGGGCGAGAACCTGCTGGCCCCCGGTCTGCAGTACGGCGCCACCGCCACGGCGAAGATCGACTTCCTCTCGCTGGGCCTGGCCCTGGTGCTGGGCACCGCCGGCCTGCCGCACATCCTGATGCGCTTCTACACCGTGCCCACGGCCAAGGAGGCCCGCCGCTCGGTGGTCTGGGCGATCTGGCTGATCGGCATCTTCTACCTGTTCTCCCTGATCCTGGGCTACGGCGCCTCGGCGCTGGTGCCCGGGGGCGCGCAGCGGATCAGCACCGCGCCCGGCGGCACCAACTCCGCGGCCCCGCTGCTGGCCTTCGAGCTGGGCGGGGAGATCCTGCTCGGGCTCATCTCGGCGATCGCCTTCGCCACGATCCTGGCGGTGGTCGCCGGCCTGACGATCACCGCGTCGGCGTCGTTCGCGCACGACGTCTACGCCAATGTGATCAAGAAGGGGGAGACCGCGCCGGACTCCGAGGTCAAGGTGGCCCGGATCACCGCCGTGGTGATCGGCGCGGTCGCCATCGCGGCCGGCATCCTGGCCCGCAACCAGAACATCGCGTTCCTGGTGGCCCTGGCGTTCGCGGTGGCCGCGTCGGCGAACCTGCCGACCATCCTGTACTCGCTGTTCTGGAAGCGGTTCAACACGACCGGCGCGCTGTGGAGCATCTACGGCGGCCTGCTGTCCTGCGTGCTGCTGATCGTGTTCTCGCCCGCGGTCTCCGGCCGCCCGACGTCGATGATCAAGGACGCCGACTTCGCGATCTTCCCGCTGGCCAACCCCGGCCTGGTGTCGATCCCGCTGTCGTTCCTGCTCGGGATCATCGGCACCTACGTCGGCGCCCGGCACCACGTCGAGATCGCCAAGTACTCCGAGATGGAGGTCCGGTCGCTGACCGGCGCCGGCTCGGAGAAGGCGATCTCGCACTAGACCACCGAGAGCAACCCCTCGGCTCTCGGCGCGGGGGCGGACCCGGAGACCCCGGGTCCGCCCCCGTCGGCGTTCCCGCCGGTCCCCGTTAACGGCGGAGTCACGGGGGCGGTGCCAGGATGGCGGCATGACAGGACCAGGTGTGCCGACGATCGAGGTGGCCGACCTGCCCGCCGACGCCCCCGTGCTCGACGTGCGGGAGAACGACGAGTGGGCCGCGGGCCACGCGCCCACCGCCCGCCACCTGCCGATGTCCGAGCTGACCGGGCGCCTCGGCGAGATCCCCGCCGACGACCCCCTCTACGTGGTGTGCCGCTCCGGCGCCCGCTCGGCCCGCGTCGTGGCCTACCTCGCGGGCCAGGGCTACCCCGCTGTGAACGTCGACGGCGGCATGCAGTCGTGGGCGGCGCAGGGCCGGGCCGTGGTGGCCGACGGCGGCGCCCGCCCCGAGATCATCTGATCCCCGTGCCGCCCACCCCGGCCGCCGCCGCGCCGTGCCCGCGCTGCGGGCGCCCGGCGCCGCCGGAGGCCGGCCGGTTCTGCCCGTACTGCGGGCGCTACCTCGCCGCCCTGATCTGGGTGGCCGAGCCGCCCCCCGGCGCGGCCCCGGCCCCGCCTGCCCCGCCCCGCCCGCCGTACTCGGGGCCCCCGCGCTACCGGTACCTGCCCCGGTGGGGCTTCCCGGCCCGGGCCTGGCAGCCGCCGGGGCCGACCGGTCCGCCGCCCGCCGACCCGGTGTGGCGCGCCCGCTCGCTGGCGGCGAGCGCGGTGCCGGTGCTGTGGGCCACCGCGGCCGTCTCGCTGCTCGCCGCGGCCGCCGAGACATGGCGCTACGCGCTGCTGCTGGCCAGCCGCGACGGCGCCCTCGACGCCGGCACGGTCGCCGCGTCCGACGCGTTCGTCAACGCGGCCGGCACGGTCGCCCCGATCCTGTCCCTGCTCGCCGGCGGGCTGCTGGTGCTGTGGAGCGTGCGCGCCCGGCAGGCCGCGGCCGAGGTGGCCGGGGTGCGGCCGGCCCGCTCGACGCCCCTCGTCGTGCTGGGCTGGCTGGTGCCGGGGATCAACCTGGTCGTGCCGGGGTCGGTGCTGGCCGAGGTCGAGCACAGCGCGCTGCGGCTGCCCGCCTCCCGGCGGCCGCGGCCCTCGCCGCTGCTGCTGGTGTGGTGGGCGGCCTGGGCCGCGGGCGGGGTGCTCACCGTCGTGGTGCTGCTGTGGTCGCTGCGCACCGGGGTGCAGGCCCGCGCCGACGGCGTCGTCCTGCACGCGGTGCTCGACCTGCTCGCCGTGGCCACCGCGGTGCTCACGGCCCTGCTGGTCACCCGGTTGACCCGGCTGCTGCTGCCCGGGCGCACCCGCCGGGAGATCCTGGTGTCGGTGGCCGACAGCGCTTCCGACGCCGCGCCCCGCCGGCCCTTCCGGTGGCGGCCGACCGCTACCGCGTGACCCGCAGCTCCGTCAGCCCCCGCATGACGAAGTCGGGCCTGCGCCCCGGCTCCGCGGCCGGCCGCAGGTCGGGCAGCCTGCGGCGCAGCGCGTCCAGCGCGGCGGCGACCTCCAGCCGGGCCAGCGGGGCGCCCAGGCAGTAGTGCACGCCCGCGCCGAACCCGAGGTGCGGGTTGCGGGTGCGGCCGATGTCGAGCTCGTCGGGCCGGTCGAAGGCGGCGGGGTCGCGGGCCGCGGCCCCGAGCAGCGCGGCGATCTTCGTGCCGGCCGGGACGGGGTGCCCGGCCACCTCCGTGTCGACGACGGCCGTGCGCTCGAACAGCTGCAGCGGCGGGTCGTAGCGGATCAGCTCCTCCACCGCGGTGTCGACCACGCCAGGCGAGTCCACCAGGCGCCGCCACTGCGCGGGGTGGCGCAGCAGCGCGAGCACGCCGTTGCCGAGCACGTTCACCGTGGCCTCGTGCCCGGCCATCAGTAGCAGCGCGGCCGTGCCGACCAGCTCGTCCTCGTCGACGCGGCCCTCGTCGCTGCCCGCCAGCAGGTCGGTGACCAGGTCGTCGCCGGGGTGGTGGCGGCGGTGGGCGGCCAGCTCGCGCAGCGCCTCGACGAACTCCCCGGACGCCCGCTCCGCGCCGGCCCGCCGGGCGTCGGCCTCCGGCCCGGTGGCCGGCTCGTACATCGTCACGATGGCGTTGGACCAGCCGCGCAGCCGCGAGCGGGCCGGCTCCGCGACGCCGAGCAGCTCGGCGATCACCTCGACCGGCAGCACGGCGGCCACGTCGGCGAGCAGGTCGGCGCTGCCCTCGGCGTCGATGCGCTCGACCAGATCGGCGACCATCCGGTCGGCCAGCTCGCGCACCCACGGCCCCAGCCGGGCCACGTGCCCGCGGGCGAACGCCCCGGCCACCAGCCTGCGCAGCCGGTGGTGCGGCTCGCCCTCGCGCTCCAGCAGCGAGTTGCGGTGCAGCAGGTTGAACGCGCCGAACTCCTCGACCGGCTGCGCGTCGGCCCAGATGCGGCCCAGGTCGCGCCCGCGCAGCACCTCAGAGCAGGCCGCGTGGGACACCGCGACGGGCATGCCCAGCAGCGGGTGCTCGTGCACGGGGGCGACCGAGCGGAGCCCGGCGAACACGGGGTACGGGTCGGCCAGGAAATCCGGGTCGGCCGGGTCGAACGGGGACACCGGGCGCCTCCAGCTGCTCTCTCGGCGGTGCGCGGGCACCGACCACCACCGGTGGCGGAACCGACCCGCTACCGTCTGCGCATCATGGCGAAGAAGACACGCGCCCGCGCCGCCGCGGGGACGGGCCAGGACAACCCCCGCCGTCCCTGCCCCTGCGGCTCGGGCAAACGCTACAAGGCCTGCCACGGTGCCGGCGACGACGTGATCGTCACACGGCCGTTCAGCGGGCTCGCCGCCGAGTGCGACCTGGTCGCGATGCGCGAGTTCCTGCCGTCGGCGACCGCGCCGCTGCCGCTGGCCCCGCCCGCGGAGCGCACGGTCACGCTGGCCACGGTGCTGCCCGGCGCGTCCGCGGCGCTGGTCCGCCCGGACGGCGAGGTCCTGATCGGGATGCAGGTGCAGACCCGCTCCGGCGACCTGTCGGCCGACCTGGCCAAGGCACTGGCCTGGGCGCTGGAGGCCGCGCCCGGCTCGGCGCTGCCGGTGGTCGGGCCGGGCCTGGCCGGCGAGCCGACCCGCCTGCAGGACGTCCTGGACACCGGGGCCACCCTGGACCTCACGGTGCACGCCGACTTCGGCTGGTGGGTGCCGCCGCCCGAGGACGGCAGCGAGCCCGCCGCCGACGTCGTGGCCACCCTGGAGCGGGCGAACTCGGTCATCCTGCCGACCGAGCCCGTCGAGGCCGAGGGCGTGCGCTCGGCCTACTGGGTGGACACCGGCGCGAAGGCCCACCTGCGCTGGGTGCGCCCGGAGCCCGAGGACGCCCTGCAGGCGGCCCTGGCCCGGCTGCAGGCCCGCGACGAGCTCAACCTCTCCCCGGAGACCCGCTACGCGGGCGCCTTCCGCGCCCACGGCCTGCTGGTGCCGGTGTGGGACCTCGACCGCGAGCAGCACGCCAAGGAGTGGGTGGAGCCGGTCGCCGCCTTCGCGAAGCGCCTGGACAAGGCCCTCGCCGAGACGACCCCCCTCACCGACGCCGAGCGCCGCGCCCGCGACGCCCTCGCCGGCAAGCAGGTCACCCTCCGCTGACCACCCCCGTCGAGAACGAACCTGTCGTCGTTTGGACCGGTCCAAAACGACGACAGGTTCGTTCTCGACGGAAGGCGGGTCAGGGGAGCCAGGAGACGGCGCCGGCGAGCAGGGCGTAGCCGACGAACGCGACGACGTCGATCAGGGCGTGCGCGCCGACCAGCGCCCACAGCCGGTTGGTGCGCTGCCAGACCCGGCCGAACACCAGCCCCATCACCACGTTCCCGACGAACCCGCCCAGCCCCTGGTAGAGGTGGTAGGCCCCGCGGAGCAGGGCCTGGGCGAGCAGGGCGCGGTTCTGCGACCAGCCGAGCTGGTGCAGCCGGGTGAGCAGGTAGCCGACCATCACCACCTCCTCGGCCCAGCTGTTGGCCGCGGCGGAGGCGAGCAGCACCGGCGTGCGCCACCAGGTGTCGTCGAGCACGGACGGCTGTACCGTCACGCTCACGCCGATCGCCTGGGCGACCAGGTACAGGCCCAGCCCGGGCACCCCGATCAGCGCGGCCAGGCCGGCGGCACCCGCGGCGTCGCGGCCGGGGCGGGTGCGGTCGAGGCCGACGGCACGCAGCGCGATCCCGCCGCGCACCAGCAGGTAGGCCCCCAGCGCCCCCCAGCCGACGAGCTGCAGGACCCGCACCAGCTGCACGGCGAGGTCGACGAGGTCGGCCTGGGCGCCGGGGGCGTTGAGCGCCACCGTCTGCTGGTTCAGCGGGACCGGCGCGAGCAGCGCGTCGAGCAGGCTGAGCGCGCTGCGCAGCGCCGACAGCCCGAGGGTGACGGTCAGCACGACCATGACCTCGGTGCCGACCAGCCGCCGGGTGCGGGGGTCGGTGATCACGGGCGTGTCCGGGACGGGCGGGACGAGCCAGCTGCGGACGGTCGTGGCGGTGGACCGGGACACGATCGCCGACGGTACCGGGCGCGTATCGTGGGACCGTGCGGCAGCTGATCCTCACCCCCAGGTGGATCGTCTGGCACGTGCTCACCCTCGGCGCGATGGTCACGTGCGGCCTGCTCGCGGCCTGGCAGTGGCAGCGCGCCGGGTCGGCGATGGGGTCTGCGCTCAACGTCGGCTACGGGTTGCAGTGGCCGGTCTTCGCGGTGTTCTTCGGCTACATGTGGTTCCGCTTCCTGCGCATGGCGGCGGCCGACCTGGCCAAGGAGTCCGAGGAGGCCGGGCGGGAGCACGATGTCGAGGACGAGCCCGCTTCGCCGGTCCCCGCCCAGCCCTCGCCGTTCGGCCCGCGCCCGGCGTCGTACCGGGTCGCCCCGGTCACCGACGAGGAGAACCCGGCACTGGCCGAGTACAACCGCATGCTCGCCGCGCTGGCCGCCCGCGACGCCGCCGGCTGACCCGCTCCCCGATCGAGAGGCCCCCGTGTCCGTCGAGACCGCTCTGCGCAACTACCGCGTCGCGGCGTGGGTCACCGGCATCGGGCTGATCGCGCTCGTGTTCGTGGCCATGCCGCTGAAGTACTTCCTGGACGTGCCGGGGCCGGTGGCCGTGGTCGGCGTGACGCACGGCTTCCTCTACATGATCTATATCGTGTGCACGCTGCTGCTGGCCGAGCGGGGCCGGTGGAAGCCGCTGGACGCGCTGCTCATCCTGCTCGCCGGCACGATCCCGATCGCGTCGTTCGTCGCGGAGCGCCGGGTCACCGCCCGGGTGCGGGCCGGGCGTTCGCCGGTCAGCTGACGGCGGGGCTCACACCGCCGGTCGTTCGGCGTCCGGCGCGGTGAGCCCGATCAGCAGCCGCAGCTGCGCCCACAGCTCCGGCACGGTGGCCGGGGTGGCGTCCCAGGACAGCCGGACGTCGTGGTCGCGGTACGGGGTCTCGACGCGCAGCCGCAGGCCGAGCCGGTCGAGCCCGAGCGGGCGCACCCGGACGTCGGGCCGCTCGCGCAGCGCCGCGGGCAGGTGCCGGGCGAGCGCGGTGAGCGTCTCGGGGTGGCACTTCTCCATGTGGGAGAGCAGGCCCTGCTCGGCGCGGCAGAACGGGTCGGGCCGGGCGCCGGCCAGCTCGACGGGGGCCAGCGCGGCGCTGCCCTCGGCGTCGGAGAGCACGATGAAGTCGGGGTCGAGCCGCACGAGGGTGGCCCCGTGGCCGAGCCGGAGCAGGTCGGGGTGGGGGTTGGCGTCGGCGACCTGCAGGGCGAACCGGCGGGCGGTCTCGGGTTCGGGCAGCCACAGCCGTCCGGTCACCCAGAGCAGCCCCCTGACCGGCTGGCGCAGGTCGACCGGTGCGGTGTCGGTGAGCTCCAGCATGGCGGTGTAGTTGCCCGCGCCGCGCCGGATGCGCTCGACGACGGGCTCGTCGTCGGCGAACAGTAGGACCGCGGAGCCGTCGGCGCGGACCTGGTGCACGAGCGGCGCGACGGTCGCTTCCCCGGTCGCGACCAGCGATGCCGCGCCGCCCCGGGCGGCGATGCTGCGCGCGCGCTCGGTGTCGGCGGGGGCGGGCGGGCGGCGCAGCCTGCTGCGTCCCAAGGGGCTCACCTCCGAATTAGGTAAGCCTAAGTTATCGACCGGTTCGAGGCGTGTCCAGCGGCCCGTTGTCAGGCCACGCTCGGCGACCGGTTAGCGTCATCGACCGTGATGACGGAGGCAGGAGCGGACGCCTGGGCCATCCCTCCGCTGTTCTCCCGGCTGGTGGACGACACGAGCCTGCTGTCGCCCCGCGCCGGCGCCCCCGGCGTGGACGCGGTGGTCGCCCGCCACCTGGAAGCGCGCGACGGTCGGCACGGGGGCCTGGTGGGCCACCTGGCCTGCCCGGTGTCGCGGCTCCCCGCGCTGGTCACCGAGCTGGCGCGGGCGGCACCCGCCCGCCCGGTCGACCTGTCGCTGGTGGTCGACACCGGGCTCGGAGCGGTGCCGAAGGCGCTGTCGACGGTGTTCTCCCGCACCTCCCTGCTCGCGCCGCGCACCATCGAGACGGCGGCGCCGCCGGACGTCGACGCGGTCTGGCTGGAGCGGGTGTCGGAGTTCGTGCCGGAGGACGTGGTGGCGGTCGTGGAGCCGCGCCGCCCGCTCGGCGACGACCAGGAGCTGATCGGGGCCTGGCTGGAGGCGGTGCGCCGGGTCGCGGAGCACGGCTGCGCGCCCAAGTTGCGCTGCGGCGGCCCGCGGCCCTCGGACGTGCCGAGCGTGGAGCAGGTGGAGCGGTTCGTGCGGATCACCGCGGAGTCCGGGCGCGGGTTCACCACCTCCGGGCTGCGCCAGGTCGTGCACTCCGCGGAGCCGGACCAGCACGGCGTCCTCAACCTGCTGGTCGCCGTGGCGCGGGCGATCGCCGGTGGCGACGTGGTGGAGGCGCTGCGCAGCACCGACAAGGCGGCACTGGTCGCGGAGCTGGGCGGGCTGTCGCCGGAGGCGGTCGGCGGGGTGCGCGGGCGGCTGGCGCGCTGCGGCGCCGACCCGGGCCCGCTGCCCGCCGACGAGCTGGCCGGGCTGGGCCTGCCCGCCTGAGGCCGTCCGGCCCGGCCGTCAGCCGTCGATCAGGTCGATCTGGGCCGCCAGCAGCGTGGTCATGGCCGCGGTGTCGTCGACCGAGCGGATGGCGTCGATGTCCACCCACACGAGGTGGGCGCCGCGGCTCGCGTAGCAGCGCTGGTAGAACGACGCCAGGCTGGGCACGCTGCGGTCGGTGCGGAAGCAGGACGCGTCCGGGGCGCCCGGCAGCGTGAACGGGACGCGCCCCTCCGCGCCGGCGTCGGAGGTGACGAACGCCTGCCGGACCGCCTCGGCCTGCGCCGGCCCCGGGAAGGCCTGCAGGACGGCGGCGTAGCTGTGCGCGCCGTCGTAGGTGAGCCAGCGGAACGAGCCGCGGAAGCCGTTCGCGGTGAGCAGGGCGCGGTCGGCGATCGGGTCGGTCGACGAGTGCAGGGTCGCCTCGAGGTCGAACGGGCCACTGCCCCGGACGGCGTCGCCGGGCGGGCGGACGGTCAGCTCGCTCAGCCCGGCCGGGTCGTCGGGCACGTCGGGGACCCCGGCCTGGGGGGTGGGCGTGAACGACGCGAGCAGCCGGGAGTGCACCTCGGCCAGCCGGGTGGCCTCGGCGAGCGCGACGCCCGCGGGCGCCTGGTGGAAGACGTAGCCGAACAGCCGGCCCACCGGCACCCAGATCTGCACCACCTCCGTCTCCTCCTCGACCCTGACCTGCGCCGTCGCCCCGCCGAGCACGGTCGTCTGGCGCTCGCCGGAGACCAGCGAGGCCGCGGCCAGCTCGACGACGGCGTGGCGCGCCGCGGCCGGGTCGGACAGCTCGGCCGACTGCGTCACCGTCCACCACCCCTCCGCGTTCGAGGCGCACGCCCGCCAGGCGGTGACGAACCCGTACTTGGCCAGGACGGGCGCGACGGTGCCCTCCGGGAAGGACGTCGCCTCGACGTCGCGCGGGGCCACCAGCTCGCCGGTCGTCGAGCACGGGTTGGTGCGGTCGGGGAACTGCTCGCGCACGATGGGCGTCGCCGCGGCCAGCCGGATCGCCTCCAGGATCTGGCCGTTGCCCTGCGGTGGCGGCACGACGATCCCGGGCGCGGGCTCCCCGGAACCGGTGGGCAGGTCGATCAGCTGGGCGGGGCGGGCGGCCCCGGCCACCGGGGCGGCGCAGGCCGTGGCGGCCACCACGGACAGCGCCGCGAGCGCGGTCGACCAGCGTCGGGCTGGGTGCATCGGGCGGTCCTCCGTCAGCCGTCGATCAGGTCGACCTGGGTGCGCACCATGGCGCCCAGCGTCGTGGTGTCGTCGACCCGGTCGGAGCCGTAGACGTCGACGGGGGCCAGGTAGCCGCCGCGGGTGACGAGGCAGCGCTGGGTGACCAGCGGGGCGCCGGTGGTGCCCCGGTCGACGGTGTGGCAGGTGGCGTCGGGCACCGCGGGCAGCGCGATCCGCCGCTGGTCGGGGTAGCCGTCCTCGACCGCCGCGTACGCGGCGCGGACGGCCTCGGCCTGGGCGGGCCCGGGGAACGCGTCGAGCACGACGAGGTAGCCGAGGATGCCGTCGTCGGTCCGGATGCGGAACCCGCCCAGGTGGTCGTGGGTGGTCAGCAGGGCGCGGGTGGCGACGGGGTCGGCCGCGGTGTGCAGGGTGGCGGCCAGGCCGTACCAGCCGGTGCCGCTGAGCACGTCGCCGGGCGGGCGGACCATCCGCGGCACCAGGCCGAGCGGGTCGACGGGCAGGTCGGCCACCTCCGCCTGCGGGGTCGGGGTGAACGCCGCGAGCAGCCGGGCGTGGGCGTCGGCGAGGCGGGTGGCCTCGCCGAGCGCGGTCCCGGCCGGGCCGTTGTGCCGGACGAACCCGATCGTGCGCCCGACCGGCACCCAGATCTCCACGACCTCCCGGTCGCCCTCGGAGAGCACCTGGGCCCGCGACCCGCCCAGGACGGAGGTCTGCTGCTCGCCGGACCGCAGGGACGTGGCGGCCAGCTCGGCCGCGGTGGCCCGGGCCGCGGCGGGGTCGGCCATCTCCAGGGTGTCGGCCACGGACCGCACCTCGGGCGGGGCGTCCGGCGGCGCGGCGCACGCCCGCCACCCCGCGACGTAGCCGTACTTCACCAGGACGGGCTCCACCGTGCCGGGCGGGTAGGCGCCGAGGTCCTCGACGCGCCCGGGGCTGGTGAGCGGCCCCGCCGGGCCGCAGGTGTCGGCGCGGTCGGGGAGGACCTCCCGCACGTACGGGGTGGCGGCGGCCAGCCGCGCGGCCTCCACCGAGATCCCCTCCGCGGGGGGCGGGGTGATGCCGGGCGCCGGTTCGCCCGGCGCAGTGGGCGCCGCGACCGCGTCCACGGCCGCCGCCCGGCCCTCCAGCGGCGCCGCGCACGCGGACAGCGCCGCGAGCAGCCCGAGCGCCACCGCCCACCGCCCGGTGCCGTGGCCGGCGCGGCCGTCCCCTCCGGTCATCGTCCGTCCCCCCGAACGGTCGAGTCGGGCCGGTCAGCCCTGGATGAGGTCGCGCTGCTGGGGCAGCAGCTCGTTCATCTTGGCGGTGTCGTCGGCCGAGTCCAGCCCGCCGACGTCGACGCTGGCCAGGTAGCCGCCGAAGCCGACGTAGCAGCGCTGGTAGAACGAGGGCGTCCCGGGCAGGCCGCCGTCGAAGACGAAGCACGGCGCGTCCGGGATGGCCTCCAGCTCGAACGGGGTGCCGCCGAACGCCGTCTCCTCCAGCCGCGCGAAGCCGTCGTAGACGACGTTGGTCTGCGCGGAGCCGGGGAACTTGTAGAGCGAGACCGAGTAGTTGTGCTCGTCGTCGCCGGAGGTGACGTAGAACATCGACTCGAACCCGTTGTCCGCCAGCAGGTCGCGCTCGGCCTCGGCGTCGATCGCGAGCCGCAGGTAGGACTCGAGCTCGTAGGGGCCGGTGCCCTTCTGGATCTCGCCGGGCAGCTTGACGATCCGCGGGATCAGGCCGGCCGGGTCGAGCGGCAGGTTGGGCAGCTCGGCCTGCGGGGTCGGGGTGAACGCCTCCAGCAGCCGGGTGTGCTCGGTGATCAGCCGGGTGGCGCCGTCGAGGGCCTGGCCGCTGGGCGCGGTGTGGAAGACGTAGGCCAGGGTGCGCCCGACCGGCGCCCAGATCTCGACGGTGTCGTTCTCCTCGTCGTTGCTGGTCTGCACGGGGTAGCCGTCGAGCACGGTGCTGGTGCGCTCGTCGAAGTCCTGCCCGGCCTTGGCCAGCTCGTCGGCCGCGGCCCGCGCCGACGCCGGGTCGGACAGCTCCACCGACAGCGACAGCGTCCCGCGGTTCTCCACGTCCTGCTGGCACTCGCCCCACCCGGCGGCGAACCCGTACTTGTCCAGGATCGGCTTGGCCGTGCCCTCGACGAAGTACAGCGCTTCGATGCTCTCCGTGCTGAAGAACGCGCCCTCGGGGAAGCAGTACTCGGTCCGGTCGGGGAAGACCGACGGGATGATCGGCGTGGCCGCGGCGAGCCGGTGCGCCTCCAGGCTCCGCCCGTCCTCCGGCGCCTGGATGATGTCCTCCGGGGACGGCGGAGCGGGTGCCGCGGTCAGCGGCGGTTCGCCGTCGCGCGGTAGCGCGGCCGCCGCCCGGCCCTGCACCGTCGAGCTGCACGCCGCGAGCGAGACCAGGGTCAGCGCGCCGAGCGCGACCGCCGTCGCCTGCCGTAACCGGCTGGATACCCCCACCATGCGACGGAGGTTACGGCGACCACCGGATCGGGTGATGCGCACTTCTACGCAGAGGCGCTATGGGGGCCAGGACCGTCGGCGAACGGGGGCGCAGGGGCACGGGCGGCCGAACGCATAGGGTCGGGGGCGTGTCCCGCATCGCGTTCCTCGGGCCGCACGCCACGTTCACCGAACAGGCGCTGCGGTCGCTCCCGGAGGCCTCCGACGCCGAGTTGGTGCCGTTCGCCGGAAGCCTGGCCGTGCTGGCCGCCGTCCGCGACGGCGAGGTCGAGGCCGGTTGCGTGCCGATCGAGAACTCGGTGGAGGGCGCGGTGCCCGCCGTGCTGGACAGCCTCGTCGAGGACCCGCCGCTGGTCATCGTGCGGGAGGCGGTGCTGGCGGTGCGGTTCGCGCTGCTGGTGCGCCCGGGACGAACGGTCGACGACGTGCGGTCGGTGGCGTCGCACCCGCACGGCATCGCGCAGACCCGCGGCTGGATCGCCGAGCACCTCCCGGGGGCCGACGTGCGCACCACGACGTCCACGTCGGAGGCCGCCGCCCAGGTGGCGCGCGGCGAGGTCGACGCCGCGGTGGCCGCACCGCTGGCCGGCGAGCTGCACGGCCTGCACGCGCTGCACGACGACGTCGCCGACAACCGCGGCGCGATCACCCGGTTCGCCCTGGTCAGCCGGCCCACCACGCCGCCGGCGGCGACCGGGCGCGACCGGACCACGCTGGCCGCGACCACCCAGAACCGACCGGGTGCCCTGCTCGGCCTGCTGACGGAGCTGACCATGCGCGGCATCGACCTGACCCGCATCGAGTCGCGGCCCCTGAAGGACCGCCACGCCGAGTACTGGTTCCACCTCGACTGCACCGGCCACGTCGCCGAACCGGCGATGGGCGAGGCGCTGGCCGCGCTGCACCGCCGCTGCGACAAGGTCCGCTACCTGGGCTCCTACCCACGGGCGGGCAACGGCGCCGCCGACGCCGCGGGCCCCACGCCCGCCCCGTTCGGCGACCCGGACGCCGACGGCTTCCGCGCCGCCGAGGAATGGCTGGCCGGACTGCGCGCGGGGACGCGGGCATGAGCGAGCTGGCGAGCGAATCATCGGCGCAGCGCGAGCTGGCGAGCGAATCATCGGCGCAGCGCGAGCTGGCGAGCGAATCATCAGCACAGCGCGCTCCGCGCCTGGTCCTGGTGCGCCACGGCCAGACCGCCGCCAACGTCATCCACGCCCTCGACACCCGCCCGCCCGGCGCCCCGCTCACCGAGCTGGGCCACGCGCAGGCCGCCGCGCTGGCCGAGCGGCTGCGGGTCGACCCCGTGGTCGGCGGTCCGATCAGCGCCGTGCACGCCTCCACGGCCACCCGGGCCCAGCAGACCGCCGCCCCCCTCGCCGCCGCGCTCGGCCTGGAGGTGCAGGTCGTCGACGGCGCCCACGAGATCTTCGTCGGTGACCTGGAGAACCGCTCGGACGTCGAGGCCCGCGAGCGGTTCGAGGAGGTCTACGCGGCCTGGGGGCGCGGCGACCTGGACGCCCACCTGCCCGGTGGCGAGTCGGCCCAGGAGCTGCGCGACCGGTTCACCGCGGCCGTCGAGAAGATCACCGGCCCGGCCGCGGGGCCGGTCGCCGGCACGGTGGTGCTGGTCAGCCACGGCGCCGCCATCCGACTCGGGGCCGCGGCCCTGCTGGGCGACGTGGTCGAGACGGCGTACCTGGGCAACACCGGGATCGTGGTGCTGTCCGCCATCGGCAGCGGGGACGGCAGCGGGCAGGGTGGCGGGTGGGAGCTCGTGCACTGGGACCCGGCGCCGCCGCGCCCGGGCGACGTCACCGCGGGCGGCGAGGCGGACTGACCCCTCACCGGCTCATCGCTCGTCGGGTGGGCGGTCGAGGGCGCTCTCGGGCCTGGATGACGAGCGCCTCGGTGGCCACGGTGCGCAGCGTGCACGGGTGGGTGTAGCGGCCGGTGCCGTCGTCGACGTGCAGCGCGATCAGGCGGTCGGGAAGGGCGCCGCACCTCGCCGGCTCGGCGGCGAAGCCGTCGTCCGGTACCTCACCTGTCGCCGTGCGGTGAAGTCGCCAAGCGGCTCGGAGTCACGCAGCGCGCGGTCACGAAGTGGGTGGCTCAGGGCAAGCTCGTCCCCGCCGTCATCACCCCGGGGCGGCGCTATCGGCTCCGGTGGTCGGAGGTCCGGCAGCAGCTGCGCGACCTCCAGGAGCGCGACGACTGGTGAGCGGCGCCGGGTAGGGGCGACTCAGCCCCACCCGAGGTCGTGCAGCGTCTGCTCGTCGATCCCGAAGTGGTGCGCGATCTCGTGCACCACCGTCACCGTCACCTCGTGCACGACCTCGTCCTCGTCCGCGCAGACGTCGAGGATCGCCTCCCGGTAGATGCTGATCCGGTCGGGCAGCACCCCGCCGTAGGACGAGGTCCGCTCGGTGAGCGCGACGCCGTGGTAGAGCCCGAGCAGCGCGGGCTCCTCGTCGTTGCGGTCCTCGACCAGGACCACGACGTTGTCCATCTGGGCGGACAGCTCGGCCGGCACGGAGTCCAGGGCGTCGGACACCAGCTCCTCGAACCGGCGCCGGGTCATCTGCACGACGCCAGTCTTCCACCTGGGCGAACGGGGGTGGGTCAGGTGCCTGCCGGCGGATTGATGTCCAGCTCCTGGTCGACGATCGGGACGTCGATCTCGCCGCCGGTGTCGCCGTCGGTCGGGGGCTCCGGGGTGGTCGGGACCTCGGTCGTCGGCGGGACCTCGCCGCCGTCCCCGACGGGTGCCTCACCCTCGACGGGCGGTTGCTCGCCGTCGGGCTGCTCGCCGTCGGTGGGCGGGTTCTGGCCGTCCAGCGGGGGCTGCTCGTCGCCGCCGCCGTCGCCCTGCGGCCGCTCGGTCTCCTCGACCGACGGGGCCGGTACACCGGGGGCCGGGAGGTTCACGGCCGGCGGGGCAGGCTCGCCGCCCACGACCACGGTGCCCTTGGCGGCTCCGGTGATCGGCGCGAAGCCGCTGCGGTCGGGCAGCAGGGCCGCCAGGTTGCAGTTGACCCGGCGGGTGCCCGCGGCCCAGGACTCCTCGGTGATGTTGTCCCAGTAGACGGTCAGGCCCTTGGCCGCGATCGCGGCCGGGTCGCCCAGGTACTCGCCCGCGATCCGGGCGCACTCCGGCTGCAGGAAGCCGTCCTGGTCGCCGACCTGCGGGAACGCGTCGGGGAACTGGCCGGAGAGGTCGACGATGCCGACCGTCTCGACGGCGTGCTGGCCCGAGCAGCTGACCGGGTCGCCGATGGTCTTGCCGTCGATGGCCAGGCAGGTGCCCGGCTCCTGGACGTTCGACTGGTCGCTGTCGGACGCCTTGCCGACCATCGGGTACAGCGCACCGGAGCGCGAGGCGCTCTGCAGGCCGCAGCGCAGGTCGCGGTTGCCCTGCTCCCACTTCGCGGCCGACGGCTTGAGCGCACCCACCCGGTACCGCCCGACCGGGTCGAACTTCCCGTTCAGGTAGTTGACCACGATCGGGGTGCAGCGCTCGTTGACCAGCTGGCGCATCTTCTGGTCGTCGGGCAGCGCCGCCTGGTCGGCCAGCGCGATCGAGCCCGCCTGCTCGAACAGGTGCGACTGGGCGCAGTCGACCAGCGCGGTGTCCGCGGCGTCGGGCCGGGTCCAGTTCAGGCAGGTGCCCGGGGTGGCGGGCGGCGGCTCGACCTCCACGATCTCCGGCACGGCAGGCGCCGCGGGCAGGGCCGCGAACGACCCCAGCACCGGCACCGTGCCCGCGCCCAGCGTGTCCAGGCTGGCCACGCCGAGCATGGTCAGCGCGCCGACCAGCACGCCCAGCACCACGCGACGGGCCGGGTGCTGGGTCGAGAACCCGCTCCCCGCTCGCCGCGACGGGGCGGGGCGCCCCGACCTGGGCAGCGGGGCCAGGGCGGTGTGGTCACCGCCGAGCATGCCCGACTGCCGCAGGGGAGCGCGGTCGTCCGGGTACCGGGGGAACGCGGGCGGGATCTCGGGGAAGCCGGGCGGGGGAGCGTCGGCGTCGGTGAGACCTCGGCGTGGCGCCGTGAGGGTTCGGTCCATGACGGGCGCAATGATGCCGTCACCCGCCGCGTCGGCTCACCGGGCCGCGCCGGTCGCTCGGCCATCGGTCGTCGCCGTGCTGCGAGCGTCAACGTGTGCGCGCCCGACGTCGGCCGGTACGGTTCCGCGCGCAGGCCGGATCGGTGAACGGCAAGTCGGTGAGCGACAGGGGATTCGCGTGGCGGACAACGAGGAGGAGGAGCGGTCGACGTCCGGCCGGATGCGGTTCCAGGACGAGACCACTACTCCGCGTGAGCCTACCCTCGCCGAAAGGCGGGCCCGCGAGCAGGCCCGCAAGCGCGCTGAAGAGGCCGAACGCGCCGCCGAGGAAGAAGCGGACCGCAAGAAGCGGGTGCGCAAGAGGGTGCTCGTCGGCACCGGCGTCACCGTCGGTGTGGTCGCCGTGATCGCGGTCGGGTACGCGCTCGCCGCCCCGGACGACGTGGTCGAGGCCCAGTGCGTCGACGAGGAGACCGGTGTCGTCGTCGACGACGCCAACTGCGTCACCCCGGCGGCCAACCCGACCTACCACGGCGGCGGCGGGTACTTCATCTTCGTCGGCGACGGCGGCCGGCAGTACCGCTACAACTACGGCGGCAGCGGCACTTTCGGCTCGCGGGTGAGCGGTGGCACGGCCATCGCGCCCAAGGACGGCGTGACGGTGCGGACGCCGTCGGGGCGCACGCTCTCGGGCGGCTCGGCCGGCACCCCGCCGCGCACCTCCGGCGGCACCTCGGCCGGCTCGGGCTCCAGCTCCAGCGGCAGCTCCGCGGGCAGCCCCAGCGTCTCCCGCGGCGGGCTCGGCGTGAACGGCACCGGATCGAGCAGCGGCAGCTGATGGAACGGCACCGGGGGGAACCGCGGCCCGACTGGCAGCGCAAGGTCGCCGAGCAGGGCCTGGTCTACGGCACGCCCGGACGGGGCGAGGGCGGCGCCGACCGCGACTACTGGGACGAGTCCGTCCACTACAGCTTCACCATGGACGAGGTCCTGTCCCTCGAAGCCGACGTCGAGGTCGTGCACTCCATGTGCCTGGAGGCCGTCGACCACGTCGTCACCGCCGAGCGGTTCCGCGACTTCGCGCTGCCCGAATGGTCCTGGGAGGCCGTCGCCAAGTCCTGGAAGCGCAGCGACCCGCACGTCTACGGCCGGTTCGACCTGCGCTACGACGGCGGCGGACCGGCCAAGCTGCTGGAGTACAACGCCGACACGCCCACCACGCTGCTGGAGGCATCGGTCCTGCAGTGGAACTGGCTGCAGGACACCCACCCCGACTCCGACCAGTGGAACTCGCTGCACGAGAAGCTCGTCGAGCGGTGGGGCGAGCTGAAGGCCCGCCTGCCCGGCGACGACATCCACTTCACCTGGTCGCGCGCCGACGCCAGCGGCGAGGACCACGTCACCGTCGGCTACCTGCAGGAGACCGCCGCCGAAGCCGGCCTGGACACCGTCGGGCTGGCCATCGAGGACATCGGCTGGGACTCCGCCCTCGACCGCTTCGTCGACCTCGAGGAAGCCCCCATCTCCACCGCGTTCAAGCTCTACCCCTGGGAGTGGGTGCTCACCGACGACTTCGGCAAGCACGTCGCCCGCGGGCTGCCCGAGACGCTGTGGATCGAGCCGCTGTGGAAGTCGCTGCTCAGCAACAAGGCGCTACTCGCCGTGCTGTGGGAGCTCTACCCCGGCCACCCCAACCTGCTCCCGGCGTTCCTCGACCAGCCCGGCCTGCTCACCGAGTACGTCCGCAAGCCCCGACTCGGCCGGGAGGGCGCCAACATCCAGATCGTCGCGCCCGGCATGGAGCACCAGACGGGTGGCGTCTACGGCGAGGAGGGCTACGTCTACCAGCTCTTCGCCCCGCTGCCCGAGTTCGACGGATACCGTCCCGCCCTCGGCGCCTGGATCGTCGGCGACACCTCCGCCGGCCTGGGCATCCGGGAGACCGTCGGACTGGTCACCGACGACGGCGCCGCCTTCGTCCCGCACCTGATACGGGACTGACCGCTCCCCACACCCCTCCCCACCCCCTTAGATCCGCCGGGCACCCCGCTCGGAGCTCCCTGGAGGCCGTCCGTGAACACCACCATCCTCGCCCAGATCGACGGGACCTACTTCTCCCTGATCGGCCGCGGGATCGGCGCGATCCTGCTCTACGCTGTCGTCGGCGTGCTGCTGATGCTGCTCGGCTTCTGGGCCGTCGACATCACCACGCCCGGCAAGCTCAACCGCCTCGTCCGCGAGGGTCGCCCCAACTCCGTCATCGTCACCGCCGCCGGCATGGTGAGCATGGCGTTCATCGTCGTCGTGGCCATCTACAGCTCCGGGGGCGCGCTGCTGGAGGGGCTGCTGGCCTCGCTGATCTTCGGCCTGGTCGGGATCATCGTGCAGGTACTGGGCGTGCGGCTGCTGGAGTGGGTGACCGGCATCGACATCGGCGAGGTGCTCGCCGCCCCGGAGATCCGCCCCCAGGCCTACGTCGTCTCCGCCGCCCACGTCGCCCTCGGCCTCGTCGTCGCCGTCGCCATCCTCTGACCCTCCCTCCCCGCTCCCTCCCCGCTCCCACCCCCTCGCCGCTCGCTCGCTCGCTCGAAAGTTCAGGAAGCCACGATGCTGCCCTCAGAGGGCAGCATCGTGGCTTTCCTGAACTCCGGGATGGGGTCGCGATGGTGCAGTTGACTCTCGACAAGGTCGAGACCCGAGGGTGATCGGCATGGAGGAGAGCTTGCGCGGGATCGGCGCGATGGCCCGGGAGTCCGGGCTGTCGGTCAGCGCCCTGCGCTTCTACGACGGCGCCGGGGTGCTCGTGCCCGCCGTCGTCGACCCGCGCTCGGGCTACCGGTTCTACGCTCCCGACCAGCTCGTCGTGGCCCGGCTGGTGGCCGGGCTGCGCCGGGTGGGGATGCCGCTGGCCGGGATCCGCGAGGTGCTGGCGCACCGCGACGACCCGGACGCGCTCGACGCGCTGCTGGCCGCGCACCTGCGCCGGCTGGAGCAGGGCCTGGTCGACGCCCGTCGCGCGCTCTCCTCGATCCGCTCGCTGCTCGAGGAGGACCCCGTGCCCGCCCTGCCCACCACCGCCCGCGTGCGCGGCGCCGACCTGGCCGCCGTTCTGCGCGCCGTCCGGTTCGCCGCCGGGGCGCACCCCGACATGCCGGCGCTGGGCGCCGTGCTGTTCGACGTCGGTGCCGACGCGATCACCCTGGTCGCCACCGACCGCTTCCGGTTGGCCGTGGCGCCCGCCCCGTGCGTCGAGGTCAGCGGGCCGCCGGTGGGCGCGCTGGTGCCGGTCGAGCTGGCCGACCGCATCGCCGCGCAGCTCGACGACACCGAGGTCGCCGTGTCCGTGCGCGGGATGTCGATCACCGTCGGGGCGGTCGGGGGTGAGCTGCTGCCCGACGCCTACCCCGACTACCGGGCCCTGCTCACCGGGGACGGCCGCCGGGTCGCGGTCGACGAGGGGCTGCGCCGCGCGCTGGCCGCCGCGCCCACCCGCACCATGAGCCGCGAGCCCGACGGCGTCGAGTTCGAGGTCGCGGCGCTCGGCCTGACCGCCGACGGCCTGCTCACCGCGGACGGCAGCGGCGGGATCGGCGTCAACCGGGAGTTCCTGCTGCAGGCGCTGGACGCCGGTGGTCCCGGCCAGCTGGAGCTGCTGCTCGACGGCCCGGTGACACCGCTGGTCGTGCGTTCGCCGCGGTCGGTCTCGCTGCTGATGCCGGTGCGGCTGTGACGGGCCGGGAGGCGACGGGGCGGGAGGCGACCGGCGTCGAGGACCCGGTGATGGGCCGGATCCACGCCGCCCAGCTGCGGGCCGCGGCGGGGGAGCGGGCCGGGGCGGCCGCCGACCTGGCGGCGCTGTGGGACGAGATCGGCGGCGAGGCGGGCGACCCGCTGCACGCCGTGTCGCTGGCCCACTTCCTGGCCGATCTGCAGGACGACCCGGCCGACGAGCTGGAGTGGGACCGCCGCGCCCTGCGCGCCGCCGACGGCCTCACCGACGAGCGCGCCCGGGAGTACCACTCGTCGCTGGCGGTGCGCGGCTTCTACCCGTCGCTGCACCTGAACCTGGCCGCCGACCTCGTCGAGCTCGGCGATCCGGAGGCCGCCCGACACCACCTCGATCGCGCCGAGGCCGGCTTCGCCGACCTGCCGCCCGGCGAGTACGCCGACATGATCACCGGCGCCGTGGCCCGCCTCCGCGCCCAGCTCTGACCGGAGCGGTACGTAGGGTGGGGCGGGTGCAGGCTCCACGGCTCGTCGCCACCGACGTGGACGGCACGCTCCTCGGCCCGGACGACCACGTCCCGGCCAGGGCGGTCGCCGTCATCGAGCGGCTGGTCGCGGCCGGGGTCGGCTTCGTGCTGGTCACCGGCAGGCCGCCGCGCTGGATCCCGCCCGTGCTGGCCGAGCTGCCGGTGGGCAGGCTGGCCGTGTGCGCCAACGGCGGCGTCCTGTACGACGCCGTCGACGACCGCATCCTGTGGTCCCGCACGCTCGACCCCGACGCCCTCGACGCCCTGGCCACCGCGGTCGCCGGGGTGTTCCCGGAGTCCGGGCTGGCCGTCGAGCGGGTGGGGGAGCGCGCACTCGACGACGCCGTGCCGTTCATCGCCGAGCCCGCCTACCAGCACGCCTGGCCCGAGGCCGACAACGCCGTCACCACCCGCGACGAGCTGCTCGACCGGCCCGCGGTGAAGATGCTGGTGCGCAACCCGGGCCTGTCCAGCGACGCGATGGTCGCCGCGCTGACCCCGGTGGTCGGCCACCTCGCCGACCTCACGTTCTCCCACCCCCGCGGCCTGGTCGAGATGTCGCCGCCGGGGGTCACCAAGGCCACCGGGCTCGCCGAGGTGGCGCGCCGGGCCGGGGTCGAGCCCTGCGACGTCATCGCGTTCGGCGACATGCCCAACGACCTGGAGATGCTGCGCTGGGTCGGGCACGGCGTGGCCATGGGCAACGCCCACCCGGCGCTGATCGAGGTGGCCGACGAGGTCACCGCGGCCAACGGCGAGGACGGGCTGGCGCTGGTCCTGGAACGCTGGTTCTGACCGGGCCCGGCATCCGCACTGGTGCACCGCACCCGGTCGGTGCGGGGCGCCGGGCGTAGCATCGTCGCCGCACCGCGGGCACGCACCCCTGTCCGCCCACACCCGATCCCCGGCGCGGGCACGAGCTCCGGCGCCGCACTGGAGGCCCTCCACCGTGGCCGAGCTCCTCGACCGCCCCGGCCCGAGCCGCCCGCAGGCTCCCGCTCCCCGACCGGGAGCCGATCCCGACGCGACGACCGAGCAGGTCGTCGTGCCCCCGGCCCCCGCCGAGGTCCGCGTCCTGGAAGCGGTGCAGCAGCGCATGGGACGCCCGCCGGTGGTCCGCGCGGCCACCGGCATGTCGCACTTCGGCGAGCACGCCATGGGCTGGCTGGCGATCGGTGCCGCGGGCGCGCTGCTCGACCGCCGCCGTCGCCGCGAGTGGGTCGCCGCCACCGCGGGCGTCGCGCTCGCGCACGGCGCCTCGGTCGGGGTCAAGCGGGTGGTCCGCCGCCCGCGCCCCGACCACGAGCGCGTGCGGGTGCTCGTGGGCACCCCCAGCAAGCTGAGCTTCCCCTCCGCCCACGCCACCTCCACGGCCGCCGCCGCCGTGCTGCTCGGCCCGCTGCTGGGCAGGCCGGGCCGGCTGGTCACCGCCGCGGTGGCGCCGATGGCGCTGTCGCGCATGGTGCTGGGCGTGCACTACCCCACCGACGTCCTCGCCGGAACCGCCCTCGGCGCCGCGGTCGGCCTGTTCACCCGGCGCCTCTCCGCCCGGGAGGGACGGCGATGACCAGCAGCACCGACTCCACCGCGCGCACCAACGGGGCGACCGCCGCGAACGGCTCGAAGCCCGTGGACCCGACGCCCGCCGAGCAGTCGACCGAGCAGTCGACCGAGCAGTCGACCGAGCAGTCGACCGAGCAGTCGACCGAGCAGTCGGCCGAGGAAGCGGTCGTGGAGCCTGCGGCGGAGCCGACCGACCCGCCGGTCGTGGAGCCGACCACCGAGCCCGACATGGCCGGACCGACCGGCGACGAGTCGACGACGCCTGCCGAGCCGACCCCCCGCACCCCCGCCCGGGTGGCCGCGGGCGTGCTGCGCACCATGCGCCCGCGCCAGTGGGTGAAGAACGTCCTGGTGCTGGCCGCCCCGTTCGCCGCGGGCGACATCTTCATGCCCGGCATCGCGGTCGACCTGCTGATCGCGTTCGCCGCGTTCTCCATCGCCGCATCGGGCATCTACCTGGTCAACGACGCCAACGACGTCGCGGCCGACCGCGCCCACCCGACCAAGCGCAACCGCCCCATCGCCGCGGGCGTCGTCCCGGTGCCGCTGGCGCTGGGCGTGGCCGTGGTGCTGCTGCTGGGCGCGCTCGCGCTCAGCGCGCTGGCCAGCCTGCAGCTGCTTGCGGTGCTGGCCGTCTACGTGGTCGTGCAGCTGTCGTACTGCTTCTGGCTCAAGCACCAGCCGGTGCTCGACATCTGCATCGTCGCCTCCGGCTTCCTGCTGCGCGCCGTGGCCGGCGGCGCGGCCACCGGCATCCCGCTGTCGCAGTGGTTCCTGCTCTCGGCCGGCTTCGGCTCGCTGTTCATGGTGGCCGGCAAGCGCTACGCGGAGATGATGCTCGCCGAGCGCACCGGCGCGAAGATCCGCAAGTCGCTGGAGAGCTACTCGGCGTCCTACCTGCGGTTCGTGTGGGCGCTGTCGGCCACCGTGCTCATCACCACGTACTGCCTGTGGGCGTTCGCGATCGGTGAGCAGCAGCACAACATGGTGTGGTCGGCGATCTCGATCGTCCCGTTCGTGGTCGCGGTGCTGCGCTACTCCGTCGACGTCGACGGCGGCAACGGCGGCGAGCCGGAGGAGATCGCCCTCGGCGACCGGGTGCTGCAGGTGCTGGCCGTGATGTGGCTGGCCACGCTCACCGCAGCGGTCTACTTCTGAGCCGTCCCGGTCCGCTCGTCCCACCACCGCCAGGCGGCGACCAGCGCGTCGCCCGGGCCCGGGTCGGCGGGCACCCGGCCCGCGCGGTAGGACGCGTCGAGGGCCGCGGCGTCCGCCTCCGTGACGCCGCGGCGGGCCATGCCGACCGTGTTGGCCCCGTGCACCCGCGCCGGGCTGCCGTAGGCCTTGCCGAACGGCGGCACGTCGCGGGTCACCACGGCCGACATCCCGATCATCGAACCGGGCCCGACCACGCGGCGCTGGTGCACGGTGGCGTTCATGCCGAGGTTGGCCCAGGACCCGATGCGGGCGTGTCCGCCGAGCGCCGCGCCCGCCGACGTGGTCACCTCGTCGCCGAGCTCGCAGTCGTGGGCGACGTAGGAGCGGCTCAGCAGCCAGCACCCGGCGCCGATCCGGGTGGGGCCCCGGCTGCCCTGCTGCACGCTGGACATCTCCCGCACGACCGTGCCCGGCCCGATCTCCACCCCGTGGTGCTGCAGGTCGCCCGTCCACGCGGCGTTCTGCGCGGCGCTGGTGAGCTCGGGCGGGCTGCCGATCACGCACCCCGCCCCGATGCGCACGCCGTCGCCGATGTGGCAGGGACCGAGCAGCACGGCGTGCGGCCCGATCTCGACACCGGTGCCGAGCTCGACGCCGGGCCCGACGACCGCGGTCGGATGGACGATCACGCGGACCACCGTAGAGGTGGGGGGACCGCCGCCGTGCGGATGCCCGGATACGCTGTCCGATCGTGTCCACCGCCGGGAACCGCATGATCCCCATCTCCACCGTCCAGCTCGGGTCCGACGTGGAGCGCGCCGTGCTCGAGGTGCTGCGCTCCGGCCATCTGGCGCAGGGCGCGAAGGTGGCCGAGTTCGAGCGGGAGTTCGCCGCGCTGTGCGGGGTCCCGCACGCCGTGGCGGTGAGCAACGGCAGCATCGCGCTCACCGCCGCGCTGCAGGGACTGGGGCTCGGCGCCGGCGACGAGGTGCTCACCTCGCCGTTCACCTTCATCGCCACGGTGAACGCCGTGCTCGCCACCGGGGCCCGGGTGCGCTTCGCCGACATCCGCGCCGACGACTTCGCCCTCGACCCGTCCGCGGTCAAGGACGCGGTGACCGGGAGCACGAAGGTGCTGATGCCGGTGCACCTGTTCGGGCAGACCGCCGACATGGACCCGCTGCTCGCCGTGGCCGCCGACCACGGCCTGCGGCTCGTGGAGGACGCCGCACAGGCGCACGGGGCCGGGTACCGCGGCCGTACGGCCGGGTCGTTCGGCGTCGGGTGCTTCTCGTTCTACGCGACGAAGAACCTGACCACCGGCGAGGGCGGGATGATCACCACCGCCGACGACGAGCTGGCCGACCGGCTGCGGGTCCTGCGCAACCAGGGCATGCGGGCGCGCTACCAGTACGAGATGGTCGGTCACAACTACCGGATGACCGACCTGGCCGCGGCGGTCGGGCTGCCCCAGCTGGCCCGCTACCCCGAGCAGGTGCGGCGCCGCAGGGCGAACGCCGACCGGCTGACCGAGCGGCTGCGCGACGTGCCCGGGCTGGTCGTGCCCGAGGTGCTGCCGGGGCGCGAGCACGTCTGGCACCAGTACACCGTGCTGGTCACCGAGGACGCCGCCGTCGACCGCGACGCGCTCGGCGCCGGGCTGGCCGAGCGCGGGGTCGGCAGCGGGATCTACTACCCGAAGCTCGCCCACGAGTACCCCGCCTACGCCGAGCACCCCCTGGTCGAGGTGGCCGACACCCCGGTCGCCGCGCGGATCGCCCGGCAGTGCCTCGCGCTCCCCGTGCACGCCGCGCTGACCGACGACGAGGTCGAGCGGGTCGCCGACGCGGTGCGGGACGTGCTGTCGTGAGTGACGCGCCGCAGCGGAGCGGGCGCTCGACGCTCAGCGCGCGCCGGTTCCTGATCTACATCGGGGTCGGCGCGATCGGGTTCGCCGTCGACTTCGGCCTGCTGGTGCTGCTGCGCGAGGTGTTCGGCGCCCCCGTCTGGCTCGCCGCGACCGTCGCGTTCTGGGGCAGCCTCGGCGTGGTCTTCCTGTCCAACAAGTACCTGACCTTCGGCGCGCAGGGGGCCGGGCACCGCCAGCTGGTGCGCTACTTCATCCTGCTCGGGGTCAACTACCTGGCGACGCTCGGGGTGATCTGGCTCGCCGAGCGGACCGGGCTCGGCTACCAGCTCGGGAAGATCATCTCGGTGGCGATGACCACCCTCTGGAACTACTTCGCCTACCAGCTGTGGGTGTTCCGCAGCACCGAACCGGCCGACCCGGTCACCACAACCTGAGCCGATACGAGGAAGCAGCCGTGTTGAAGTTCGCCATCGTCGGCGCCGGTGTCATGGGCACCAACCACGCGCGCATCGCCCGCTCCGTGCCCGGAGTGCAGGTCGCGTACGTCGTCGACCCCGACCGCGACCGCGCCGAGCGGGTCGCCGCCGGCTGCGGTGCGCAGGCCACCACCGACCTCGCCGACGTCCTCGGCCGCGTCGACTGCGCCGTCGTCGCCTCGCCCAGCTCGCTGCACGAGCAGCACGGACTGGCCCTGCTCGGGCACGGCACCCACCTGCTGATCGAGAAGCCGATCGCGACCAGCCGCGAGGAGGCGCAGCGGCTCGTCGACGCCGCCGCCGACCGGGGCGTCGTCCTGCAGGTCGGGCACGTCGAGCGGTTCAACCCGGCGGTGCTGGAGCTCGACCGGCTGCGCGACGGCATCGTGCACATCGACACCGCCCGGATCAGCCCCTACAGCAACCGGGTCGAGGTCGGCGTGGTGCTCGACCTCATGATCCACGACCTGGACATCGTGCTCGCCCTGGCCGGGGGCGAGCCGACCGCGGTGTCGGCCATCGCGCAGCGGCCGCGCTCGGCCACCGAGGACCTGGTCAGCGCGATCGTGGAGTTCGACAACGGGGTCAGCGCGTCGCTGACGGCCAGCCGGATCGGCCAGAACAAGATCCGCACGCTGGCCATCACCCGGGAGAAGGACTTCGTCAGCGTCGACCTGCTCCGCCAGGACGTGACGATCCACCGGGTGGACCATTCGGAGTACCTCTCCGACGAGGGGACGCGCTACCGGCAGACCGGCGTGGTCGAACTGCCGTTCCTCGAGAACCGGGGGGAGCCGCTGTACCTGGAGCTGTCACACTTCGCCGCGGCCGTGCGCGACGGCACCGAGCCGCGCGTCACCGGGCGCGACGGCATGCGGGCGCTCGACCTGGCCGAGCGGGTGCGCGCCGCGGCCGGGCTCTGACCACCCACCGCACGAGACCATCCACACACGAGGGAGACGGGACGAGGGTGTACGAGAACCACCGCATCGCGGCCGTGGTGCCGGCGTACAACGAGGAGAAGCTGATCACCAAGGTGATCACGACGATGCCGGACTTCGTCGACCACATCGTGATCGTCGACGACAAGAGCAGCGATGCCACGGCCGAGCGGGCCCGCTCCACCGGCGACCCGCGGGTGCTCGTCATCACCCACGAGAAGAACACCGGTGTGGGCGGGGCCATCATCACCGGGCACCGGGCCGCGCTCGACCTCGGCGCCGACATCGACGTCGTGATGGCGGGCGACGCCCAGATGGACCCGAGCTACCTGCCCGCGCTGCTCGACCCGATCGTGCACGAGGGCTACGGCTTCGCCAAGGCCAACCGGTTCTTCTCCACCGGCTCCTACCAGGGCATGCCGGCCTACCGGGTGCTCGGCAACATCGTGCTGTCGTTCCTGACGAAGTTCGCCTCCGGGTACTGGCACATGTTCGACCCGCAGAACGGCTACACGGCCACCCGCCGCGACGTGCTGCAGCGGATGCCGATGCACCAGCTCGCCCGGCGCTACTCCTACGAGAACGACGTCCTGATCAACCTCAACATCCTGCGCGTGCCGGCCACCGACGTGCCGATCCCGGCGGTCTACGGCGACGAGATCTCCTCGATCAAGCTGCGCCGGGTCGGCCCGGAGATCGCGAACCTGCTGTTCCGCGGCTTCTGGCGGCGCTTCCTGTGGAAGTACGTCGTGCACTCGTTCTCGCCGGTGGCGCTGTTCGTCATCGGCGGGCTGCTGCTGACGCTGTTCGGCACCGCGGTGGGCATCTGGACGATCATCGAGACGATCGGGCCGCCGGCGGCGACGGCCGGGTCGGTCATCCTCGCCGTGGCGCCGTTCCTGCTGGGCATGCAGATGCTGATGTACGCGCTGATGCTCGACATCCAGGAGAGCCCCGACCGGCCGTCGGCGCCGCCGTCGCGCCAGCTGCGCGAGGACCCGTTGCCGCCGCGCGCGGTGCGCCAGGTGTCCTCCTCGCCGCCCGCGGCCTGAGCCCCGTCCGGTCCGGCGCGCCGCGCCGGGCCGGACGGGGTCTCACGGCCGGTCGGGGACGTAGTCGCGGTCGATCCGGTAGGCGGTGGCGTCGGCGTTGCGGTAGACCTCGGTCAGGAACGGCCGGTCGGCCAGATCGGTGAGCCCGGGTGCGCGCTGGGTCTGCTCGCCGCGCAGGAAGCCGCGGCCCACCAGCACGAAGCCCACGTCCAGCCGCTCCACCGCCGCTCGCACGGCGCGGTCGTCGGCGTACTGGTTGAAGCGGGTCTCCAGCAGCCCGACGTCGGTGTCGCCGAGCGCGGTGGCGTCGTAGTGTCCGGCGACCGGGTGCAGCCCGGCCAGCGGGTACATCCACACCGACCCGTCGTTGCGGTCGTTGAGCACCCGCGTGCCGGGCGGCACGATCTCGGCGAGCGCGTGGAACGCGGCGATCTCCGCGGAGGACACCGCGGGCCCCTCCCCGGTGTTGTTCGACATCCGGATCTGGCTGCGGCCGAGGTCGAGCAGCCCGCTGCCCGCGACCAGCGCGACCACCGCCACAGCGCCCACCGCGGCGGGGTCGACGGGGTGGCGCGGGACGGCGGCCCGCGCCAGCGCCGCGCCCAGCGCGGCGAGCTGGGCGAGGCCGTGCCCGATCAGCACGCACGCGGTGAGCGCGAACAGCCCGGCCAGCCGCCAGCGGTCGTTCCACCACGGCCGGGTGATCGCGTTCACCCACTCCGCGTCCGAGCTCGCGGCCAGCACGAACAGCGCACCGAGCACGACGGCCACGGCCCCGACCCAGCGCAGCTCCCCGAGCCGGTGGTAGGTCGCCACGCCGACGGCGAGCAGCAGCGTCGGCCACAGCTGCGGGGTGTCGGCCTCGTGGCCGAAGGACAGCAGTTCGACGGTCGCCGTCGTCCACGCCAGGTCCGCGGGCCAGTCCACCGGCGGGAAGCTCGCGGCGCTGTAGATCGAGCCGGCGATCTGCTGGGCCGACAGCGCGAGCCCGCCCAGCCCGGCCGCGACCAGCAGCAGCGGTTCGCGGCGCAGCGCCGCGGGCCGGCGCGCCCACCGCCACACCACGAGGGCCAGCGCGAACACGACCGCGCCGAACAGCATCGACGGGTGCAGGCACAGCAGCCCGGCGGTGCCCAGCGCCAGCAGCACCCCGGTGCCGGTGCGCGCCCGCCGGTCGGCGGCGTCGAGGAACTCCACGATCAGCAGCGCGAAGACCGGCGTGAGCACGACGCCGGTGGTGTAGGGCAGCAGCGGCCCGCGCCACAGCATGTCGTAGAAGGCGCTCAGGCCGGACACGGCGAGCGCGGCCCCGGCGGCGTGCGTGGTCGAGCCGCCGAAGCGGCGGACGAACGCGGCGAGCGCGAGCGCGGCCAGGCCCGGCAGCAGGCAGGTCTGCGCGTTCAGCACCGAGGGCAGGTCCTGGGCGGTCACCTGCCGGACGACGGCTCCCACGAGGTGGTAGGCGTTCGGGTAGAAGATCTCGGTGCCGCCGACGAACCAGTTGGTCTGGCTCATCCCGAACAGCCCGGCGTCGCCGGTCTCGGCGACCCACCGGATGCCGCTGGCGTGGAAGACCGCGTCCCAGTCCTGCGGCACGGTGCCCAGCCCGCCCATCCCGCCGAGCACGGCGGCGGCGCCGACCAGCGCCGAGACCGCGACCGCGGCGGCCAGCGCGAGGTCGGCGGCCGGCGGGCGGGGCGGCGGTCGGTCCGGCGCGCGGTCCGGGTCGCGCCCTGGCGTGACCACCACCCGCACGACCGCGACGACGGCGGCGAGGACCAGCGTGGCGCTCACCAGCACCCAGGGTGACCAGGGGATGCCCAGCGCGGTGGTCCACGGCCCGGTGAGCCCGGCCATGGCGTAGGTGAGCAGCGGGGCGGCCGCGACCAGCGACCACCCCCGCAGCCCGCCCGCCGCGCCGACCAGGGCGCCGGGGGTCAGCACGAGAGCGAGGGTGAAGCCGACGAGTCCGAGATCCGCGGCGGTGAGGTCGGGCAGTGGCACGGTCATCCTCCACTGATCATCACCGGTCCGTGGGCGAGCATGTCATGCGCGTCGTACAGCCCCGCACACGGCGCACGGTTCGTCGCGGGGACCGCCGCCCGGCGCACCGCCCGGCGCCGCCACCACCCTGCCATCGCCGCCGTCGTCGCCACGGTCACCGCGGCCGTCGGTCCTCGCCGGCCCCCCGCTACCCTCGATGGTCGTGAGCTACGCGGGATACGACCTCATCGTCGTCGGTTCGGGATTCTTCGGTCTGACCATCGCCGAGCGCACCGCCGAGCTCGGCAAGCGCGTGCTGGTTCTGGAGCGGCGGTCGCACATCGGCGGCAACGCCTACTCGGAGGCCGAGCCGGAGACCGGCATCGAGATCCACCGGTACGGCGCGCACCTGTTCCACACCTCGAACAAGCGCGTGTGGGACTACGTCAGCCGGTTCACCGAGTTCACCGGCTACCAGCACCGCGTGTTCGCCCGCGTCGCCGACCAGGTCTACGCGTTCCCGATGAACCTGGCGCTGATCAACCAGTTCTTCGGGAAGTCGCACACCCCGGACGAGGCCCGCGCCCTCATCGCCGAGCAGGCCGGCGAAATCAACACCAAGGACGCGAAGAACCTCGAGGAGAAGGCGATCTCGCTGGTCGGGCGCCCGCTCTACGAGGCGTTCGTCAAGGGCTACTCGGCCAAGCAGTGGCAGACCGACCCCACCGAGCTGGACGCCGCGATCATCACCCGGCTCCCGGTCCGCTACACCTTCGACAACCGGTACTTCAACGACACCTACGAGGGCCTGCCCGTCGACGGGTACACCGCGTGGCTGGAGAAGATGGCCGACCACCCGAACATCGAGGTGCGGCTCGACGTCGACTACTTCGACGTCCGCGAGGACATCCCGGCCGGCACCCCGACCGTCTACACCGGGCCGCTGGACCGCTACTTCGGCAACTCCGAGGGCGAGCTGAGCTGGCGCACGCTGGACTTCGAGCAGGAGGTCCTGCACGGCACCGGCGACTTCCAGGGCACCTCGGTCATGAACTACAACGACGCGGACGTGCCCTACACCCGCATCCACGAGTTCCGCCACTTCCACCCCGAGCGCGACTACCCCAAGGACAAGACGGTGATCGTCCGGGAGTACTCGCGCTTCGCCGAGCCCGGCGACGAGCCGTACTACCCGGTGGGCACGCCGGAGGACCGCGCCAAGCTCACCCGCTACCGCGAGCTGGCCCGCAAGGAGACCGCCAACGCCAACGTGCTGTTCGGCGGGCGCCTGGGCACCTACAAGTACCTGGACATGCACATGGCGATCGGGTCGGCGCTGACCATGTTCGAGAACCGGATCACGCCGTACTTCACCGAGGGCCGCGCACTGGCCGGCACCGAGTCGAGCGAGGACTGAGCCTTCCCTGATGACGCAGACCGCTGAGCTGACCGTGCCGGTGAACGGGGACACCGACCCGATCGGCAACCTGCTCCAACGGGTCATCCTGCCGCGCGCGGGCGACCCGATGAGCGTGCGCTCGCTGTACATGGACGAGCGCACCGGCATCCGCATGACCACCGCACCCGGCGACCCCTACGGCGCGCCCGTCACCCCCGTGCACCTGGCCGGGTCGGCGACCAGCGCGCGCAGGCTGCTGGCCACCTCCCGCACCTCCGCGGTGATCGCCGCGCAGAGCGAGGTGTCGTTCGGGGCGTACTTCAACGCGTTCGCCGCCGGCTACTGGCGGCGCTGGTCGCGGCTCACCGACGTGCGGCTGCGGCTGAACGTCGAGGGCACCGGGCGGATCGACGTCTACCGGACCAAGGCCGACGGCTCGCACATCTTCGTGTGCGGCGAGGTGCTCGCCGGCGGGCGCCGCGACGTCGAGATCACCCTCGACCTGCGCCCGTTCGAGGACGGCGGCTGGTACTGGTTCGACCTCACCACCGACAGCGACGAGCTGGTCGTGCACTCCGGCGGGTGGTTCGCCACCGAGGCGCCGACCGGGCGGGCCGCGGTCACCATCGGCATGCCGACGTTCAACCGGCCCGCCGACTGCGTCGCCACGCTCACCGCGATCGGCGAGCAGCCGCTCGTGCTGGCCACCGTCACCGCCGTCGTCATCGCCGACCAGGGCACGAAGAAGGTCCGCGACGAGCCGGGCTTCGCCGAGGCCGCCGCCGTGCTGGGCGACAAGCTGCGCATCATCGACCAGCCCAACCTGGGCGGGTCCGGCGGCTACGCCCGCGTCATGCACGAGGCGCTCTACGGCGCCGACGGCGCGGGCACCGGCTGCGAGCAGATCCTGTTCATGGACGACGACATCCTGCTCGAGCCCGACTCGGTGCTGCGCGCCGTCGCGTTCTCCCGGTACTCGCGCGAGCCGATGCTGGTCGGCGGGCAGATGCTGTCGCTGCAGGTGCGCTCGCAGCTGTCCACCATGGGCGAGGTCGTCGACCGCAACGCCTTCCTGTGGCGCAACGCCCCGGGCACCCAGCCGCACCACGACCTGGCCGAGCGCCCGCTGCGCCAGACCCCGTGGCTGCACCGGCGCACCGACGTCGACTACAACGCCTGGTGGATGTGCCTGATCCCGCGGGCCGTCGCCGAGGACCTCGGCATGCCGCTGCCGCTGTTCATCAAGTGGGACGACGCCGAGTACGGCCTGCGCGCCCGCTCCCGCGGCTACCGCACGGCCACCGTGCCGGGCATCGCGATCTGGCACATGTCGTTCATGGAGAAGGACGACACCAGCGACTGGCAGGCCTACTTCCACTACCGCAACCGGTTCGTCGCCGCCGCGCTGCACGGCCCGGACAGCGCCAAGGCCCTGGTGCGCGACACCGTCAAGCGCACCCTGCGCCACCTGATGCTGATGGAGTACTCGGCGGTCGCGCTGCAGGCCATGGCGCTGCGCGACTTCCTGGCCGGCCCGGACAAGCTGTTCGAGAACCTGCCGACCATCCTCGCCGACATCCGGGCCACCCGCGCCCAGTACGACGACGGGCGCCCGCTCGACTCGGCCACCCAGGTGCCGCTCTCCGAGCTGGACGCGCTGGCCGCGCAGCTGTTCCCGGAGCCGCCGACCGGCAAGGTCGCCATCGCCAAGGGCCTGGCCCGCAGCGTGGTGCACAACCTGCGCACCCCCGACCCGGCTTTCCACGTCGTGCCGCAGCGCAACGTGCCGTCGCGGCAGGCGCAGTGGTTCGTGCTGTCCCGGCTCGACTCGGCCACCGTCTCCACGCCCGACGGCCGCGGCGTCACCTTCCGCCGCCGCGACCCGCAGCTGTTCCGCGGCATGCTGGCGAACTCGGTGCGCCAGCTGCGCGAGGTCGCCAAGGCGTGGCCGGAGCTGCGCCGCAGCTACCGCGCGGCGCTGCCCGACCTGACCAGCCGGGAGTCCTGGGAGCGGAAGATCTTCTACAAGCAGTGACCCGGGGTGGGGGGGGGGGGGGGCCGGGGGGCCCCGGGAGACCACCCCCACCACCCCCCAGGGGGGGGGGGT
>NZ_JAGSOV010000047.1 GCF_023898865.1 Pseudonocardia humida | reverse complement strand
GGGGTGGGTGCGGGGGGCCCCGGTACCGCACGTACAACCCCCCCCCCCACACCGGCAGGGTGGCCTGATGACCTCCGACTGGGCCGCCTGGCACGCCCACTACGACGATCCCGACAGCTCGTTGTCCCAGCGGCTGGCCGAGGTGCGCAGGCAGATCGCGGTCGCGCTCGATCGGGCGGCCCCGGGGCCGATCTCCCTGCTGTCGCTGTGCGCGGGCGACGGCCGGGACGTGCTGCCGGTGCTGGCCGCCCACCGGCGCGGCCCGGACGTGCACGGCCGCCTGGTCGAACTCGATCCCGCGCTGTCCGCGGCGGCCCGCGCGGCGGCCCCACCGTCGGTCGAGGTCGTACGGGGCGACGCCGGCACCACCGCCGCGGCGGCCGGTGCGGCACCGGCCGACCTGCTGCTGCTCTGCGGGATCTTCGGCAACATCCCGGACGACGACATCGCCCGCACGGTCGCCGCGGTCCCGGCGCTGCTCGCTCCCGGCGGCACGGTGATCTGGACGCGCGGCACGTCCGCCCCGGACATCACGCCGCGGCTGCGCGGCTGGTTCGCCGACGCCGGGGTGGTGGAGACCGCGTTCGTCACCGGGACCCGCACCGGCCGGCCGGTGCGAGTCGGCGGGTGGTCGGTCGGTGCCGGCGTCCTGCGCGGCCCGGCGGCGCCCTTCGTCCCCGACCGACGCCTGTTCGCCTTCGTGTCGTGAGCGGGGATCCGCGACGGGCGCGGACCGCCGCTCACGACCTCACTCGTCGACGCCGTAGAGGCGGGCCCAGTTGGCCCGGCTGGTGAGCCGGCCCATCTCGGCGCGGTAGGCCTGGGCGGCCGCGGGACCCTCGGCGAGGAAGCGGCGGAACACCCGGGCCCCCTCCCGGGCCAGGCCGAGCGCGGTCTCGCGGTCGCGCGTGCGCACCCGGAAGCCCTGCTCGGACATGTCGGTGACGATGGCGCGCTCGAACGTCGACACGTGCCACCAGTGGGCGTCGCCCGCCGGGACGAAGCCCGTCGGGCGGACCGCCTTGCCCAGCGCCAGGTAGGCGGCCCGCTTGAGCCAGGTGAGCCGCTCGCTGCCGGGCTCGTTCGCGGCCAGCACGACGGTGGCCTCGCGGAAGTCCGGCGCGTACTCGGGCAGCTCCGACATCGGGTGCATCACGGTCTCGGCGTAGGCGGCGCGCACCTTGCGGATCTCCGCGGCCGCCGCGGCCGACCCGTCACGCAGCGCGTCGGGCCCCAGCAGGAAGTCCTCGACGGCCTTGATCAGCGTCGCGGCCAGGCCGTAGTTCATCGCCACCAGGTACTGGGCCAGCAGCTGCCCGAGCCGGCGCAGGATCCGCCGGGTCGAGAACCCGGTGTGCAGCGCGGCGGTGATCAGGCCGTTGCGCATGTTGAAGTACCGGTGCCACTCGTCCCAGTCCTTCCAGCCGAAGTCGGCGTGCCAGACGCCGGCGCCGGGCAGGGCGACCGTGGGGATCCCGTGCGCACGGGCCCGGTAGCCGTACTCGATGTCGTCCCACTGGAAGAACAGCGGCAGCGGGTAGCCGATGCGGGCGACGACCTCGGCCGGGATCAGGCACGACCACCAGCCGTTGTACTCGGTGTCGACCCGGCGCTCCTGGTTGGTCGGCAGCATCCGCTCGTCCAGCCCGAGCAGGTACGCCTCCTTGAGCGCGCCCGGCATCGGCATGCCCACCGTGAGCAGCTCGGGGTCGGCGTACTCGGCGGAGATGTGCAGGTGCGCCGGGTGCAGCAGGTTGAGCATCTGGCCGCCGACGATCATCGGCTGGGCGGTGCTCGCGGCGAAGCCGGTCAACCGGACCAGGATCTCCGGCTCCAGCAGCACGTCGTCGTCCATCAGCAGCACGTCGCGGTGCTCGGAGCGCTCACCGGCGGTGGCGTCGAACAGGCCGCGGGTGAAACCGCCCGCCCCGCCCAGGTTGGGCTGGCGCACGTAGCGCAGCCGCTCGCCCAGCGCCGCCGACACCTCGGCGAAGCGCGGGCGGGACTCCAGGGGGTCGCTGCCCTGGTCGACGACCTGGACGGTGCCGATGCGCGAGAGCGCGTCCGGGTCGTCGGCCATGGCCTGCAGCGTGTTCAGGCAGTCGTCGACCCGGTTGAACGTGCAGATGACCAGGTCGGTGCGCGGCACCGGGCGCCCGGTGGCGACGGTCCACCGCACGTCGGATGCGGTGAGCTCGCCCTCCTCGGTGCTCAGCTCGATCCACATGCCGCCGCCGTCGATGAAGCGGTCGATCGGGGCGACCAGCCGCACGGTCGTGCGCTCGCCGTCGATGTCGCGCGCCGCGGCGATCCGCCACACCTTGTTGGTGTCCGAGGCCATCAGCCGGATGCGCCCGGTGCCGCTGAGCACCGCGGTGACCTCCACCTCGGGCACCGTCGTCCAGCGGTGCCAGTAGGTGGCGTGGAAGCGCCCGAAGTAGGTGTTCGTGCTGACCCTGGTGCCCGGCGTCAGGTGCACCCGCTCGCGCTCGCGGCGCGCGATGCCCTGCTCGACCACCGAGTACAGGTCCTCGGGGACCGTGGGCATCGGACCGAAGAACAACCCGCGCTGCACCACCAGCCGCGTCGGTGACCCGGCGGCGGCGACCTCCGGGTGCGGTTCCGCCGCCGAGGACGGGCTGTCCGACGTGGTCTCCGGTGTGCGCAGCATGCGGGGCGACATCCTCCGGTCGGTGGTGTGGGCGTCGCGAGCATTGTGCGGGCTGCGCGAACCGGGCCCGGGGCCGGGGTGCGGCGGTCGAGGCCCGGCGCGTGAGGCGGTGGGGACAGCTGATCAGCCGACCGGGTCGAGCCCCGGCACCCGGGCGTGCCCGTCGCGGTGCCAGCCGCTCACGGTGCGCTCGGTGACGGTCGGGCGCGGCGTCGACAGCTGCTCGATCGGCGTCCACCGGTACACCTGCACGGCGTCGCGCAGCGGGGCGCCGGCCAGGTAGGTCGCCATCCGCTGCTCGGTCACCAGCAGCCGCGGCGCGGCGAACGGGCCGCCGAAGCCGGGCGAGTAGGTGATCCCGGCCGCCGGGTCGGCCGCGGGTGGGCCGACCCGCCACTGCGGCAGCTCCGCCGTGCCGTCGGGCAGCGCGGCCGGCCGCACGCACGGGAACAGGAAGGCCACCGGCCAGTCCAGGACGGCCGGGACGCCGGCGGGCAGCAGGTCGGTCATCGGGGTGAGCCGGGGGACCCGGGGCAGCGACACGACCGCCGGGGTGCGCGGGCCCGCGGTGGGCGCGTCGACCACCAGCCGGACGGCGTCGGCGCCGGGCGGGGCGAGCTCGCGGTGGTCGCGCGGCTCGGCGTCGTCGATGGCGACGCCGCGCCGCTCGACCGCGTCGCCGGTCCGGAACTCCAGGGACAGGCCGTCGCCGGGGCGCGTGGTGCCCGACGTGGTGACCACGACCGGGAGCCGCCCGTCGCGCTGCTGCGGGTCGAGGGTGAACCAGGCCGAGGTCATCCGGCCGGCGACCGTCGTCCCCGGCACGAGCGCGCCGCCGACGTCCACCGGCAGCGTCCGCGGGGCGGGCACGGCGCCGTCCTCGGTGGGCAGCAGCCCGGCCGCGGGGTCGGTCTCCACCGACAGCACCCGCTGCAGGCCGCACGGCTCGCCGCGGACGGTGGCCAGCGCGTCGGAGGCGAGGGTGTAGCTGTCGCGGTGGCCCGCGGCGATCCGGGCGAAGCTGCCGACCTGCAGCGCGAGCACCCCGACCAGGACCAGGACGACGAGCGGCACCGGCCCCGGCGCCCACCGCCCCACGGCGTCCGGGTCGGGCCGATCACGACCGGCCGGGGCGGAGCGCCGCCACGCCGACCGGGCCAGCAGCACCGCGACCAGCAGCCCACCGGCCACCGCCGCGATCGTGGCCAGCGGGACGTCCGCGACCTGCGGCGGGAGGGTGCTGAACGTCGGGGTGAACCAGTCGCCGGCGAACGGCCAGAGGTTGTAGCCGGCCAGCACCAGCGAGCACACGGCGGTGGCCGCGGCGAGCCCTCCGGCCAGGGCGGTGACCCTCGGCCGGACCAGTCGCGCCGACCACGCCGCCGCACCCAGCACCAGCACGGCGGTGCCGTAGCCCGCGACGTCGCCGAAGTGCTGGGTCCACTTCGTCGGGCTGAGCGCCATCACGGCCAGCATCACCAGGAACCCGGCGGCCAGCCTGCCGGCCGGCCCGGCCGCGATCCCGGTGCCCCGGCGGCGCAGCGCCCCCAGCACGCCGACCGCGGCCAGCAGCGTGACCAGCACGGCCGCCCGGCGCCCGATCGAGCCCTGGAACGACGCCGGCTCCAGCAGCGTCGAGTACCGCTCGTACTCCTCGTACCACTCCAGGCCGCCGCCGATGACCGTGCGCACCCGGGTGGCCTCCAGCATCCCGGCCAGGCTCTGGTCGGACACCATCAGCAGCACCGCCGAGGCCGGCGCGGCCACCAGCACGACCAGCAACGGCCATGGCCGCAGGTCCGCGACACGGGCCCGCAGCACCCGCAGCACCGGCACGGCCGCCACCAGGAACGGCACGAACGCCATCAGCCCGCCGGGCGTGACCGCGGTGGTCGCCCCGGCGACGACCAACCCGACGGCCAGCGCCAGCAGCTTGCGCGTGGCGACCGCGCGCTCGACCGCCAGGAACACCCCCAGCGCCCCGACGGCCACCCACGGCTCCGGGCGCAGCCCGACGTTCAGCGGCACCCACCAGCTCAGCAGGCCCAGCGCCGCGGCCCACGGCACCCAGCGGCGGGCGGCGAACCGGCCCAGCCGCGGCAGCACCAGCCGCGACAGCAGCGCCCAGCACAGCAGCCCGAGCAGCACCGACGGCAGCCGCATCCACGCCGTCGACGGCGAGATCAGCGACCAGCCGTGGTAGAGGTCGTAGAACCAGCTGAACGGCGCCTCGGGGGCGTTGAGCCAGCGGTAGACGTTGCCGACGAAGCCGTTGTCGCCGCGCCCGCGCACGATCCCGGCGATGTAGCCGTCGTCCACGGTGATCGCCCCGACCACCCACCAGACGCCCAGCACCGCGGTGACGACCAGGTCGGTCGGCCGCGGGAGCCACCAGCGCCGGGGCAGCAGCCGCACCCGCGGCGTCACCGCCCGGTCGGCGGCGCGCACGGCCACCAGCATCCCGAGCAGCGCCAGCACCGCCACGACCGCCAGCGCCGCCTTGACCGGGGAGATCGTGGTCTGGAACCGGGTGTCGGCGGTGAGCCGCAGCGCGACGCCCTCGGGCAGGTCGCTGAAGGCGCCGGCCACGTCAGGGCGGACGTCGCCGCCGCGGGTGAGCGCGGGCTCGCCGTCGACCAGCACGGCGGTGCGGGTGGGGTCGGAGACGACGCTCAGCGCGCACTCCCCGGCAGGCAGCGCCACCTCGCCCAGCTCGACGCCCGCGCTGCTGACGCGCAGCCCGCCGCCCGCGGCCGGCCCCGTCGGCGGCCGGGCCGGTTCGGACCCCGGCACCGGACCGGTGCCGGTGAGCCGCAGGCCCTGAAGCGGCTCGGCCGCCGGGCCGGGGGTGAGCGGCACGGTCGAGAGCACCGCGCCGTCACCCGCTCCCCGCACCGCTGAGCAGCTCGTGTCGACGGCCAGCTCGACCGGCTGGTAGGGCATCAGCGGGATCGCGGCCGGCCCGTCGCCCGCCGACCACGCGTAGACCACCTCGGGCTGCTGCACCGGCGCGAGCGGGAACGCCACCGACGCCAACGCGGCGACCAGCCCGAGGACGAGCACCAGCCGCCGGGCCCCGCGGGCGGGGCCGCCTGCGGGCGGGACGGACCGGTCGTCCGGCTCGGGACGGGTCGCCGAGCTGGCGGGCGAGAGCACCGCGCCACCCTAAGCGGGCTGGAGCGGGGTCGATCCGCCCCCTCAGCCCTCCTCGCAGAGGCAGTGGGTCCTCGCAGAGGCGGTGGGGTCCTCGCAGAGGCAGTGGGGTCCTCGCAGATGCTGTGCCCCCTGCGACGACACCCCTGGCGCTGCGAGGACCCGGAACCCTGGCTGTACTCCCAAATTTGGGAGTACAGTGGTCTCATGTCTGGGAGTACTTGGGTGGACCTGATGCTGCACCCGGTCCGGCTGCGCATCGTCGGCGAGTTCTCCGGCCGCGAGCGCAGCCCGGGCCAGCTCGCGGCCGCACTGCCCGACGTCCCGCACAGCTCGCTCTACCGCCACATCGCCCAGCTCGTCGGTGGCGGCGTGCTCGAGGTCGTCGCCGAGCGCCCGACCGGGGGGCCCGCCGAGCGGGTGTACCGGGTCGCGGCCGGGGCCGACCGGCTGCCCGCCGAGCACCTCGACGGCCTGTCCGCCGACGAGCAGCGGCGGTACTTCTCCGTCTTCGTCGCGTCCCTGCTCGACAGCCTGAGCGCCTACGCGGCCTCCCCGGGGGCCCGGCCCAGCGCCGACGGGCTGTCCTACAACCGCGCCGTCGTGCACCTGTCCGACGAGGAGCGCGCCCAGTTCAGCGCGCGGCTGGCCGAGGTCGTGGGCGACATGCTCGCCCTCGCCCCCGCCGCGCACCGGCGCCCCTTCCACATCGCGTCCAGCGTTATCCCCGGCCCGAGGAGCTGACATGTCCCTGCACACCACCGAGTCCGGCGACCCGGCGGCGCCCACCGTCGTCCTGCTGCACGGGCTGGGCGTCACCAGCTGGATGTGGGACGACGTCGCGGCCCGGCTGGCCGACCGGTTCCACTGCGTCGCGGTCGACCTCCCGCGGCAGGGGGAGAGCCACGCCGTGCCGTGGGAGTCGATGGCCGGCACCGCCGACCTGGTCGCCGACGTCATCGCCCGGGTCGCGCCCGACGGCCGCGCCGACGTCGTCGGGCTGTCGCAGGGCGGGTACGTGGCGCTCGCGCTGCTGGCCCGGCACCCGGGCGCCGTGCGGTCCGCCGTGGTCAGCGGGGTGGCGACGCGCCGGCTGGTGCGCCCCCGGCTGCAGGGGGCCGTCGTGCGCGCCGCCGTGGTGCTGCTGCGCAGCCGGCTGGTTGCGCGCATCGGCGGTGCGCTGATGGGCCTGCACGGGCCGGAGCGCGCCGCCTACGTCGAGGGCGTGGCCCGGCTGTCCCCGACGACGATCGAGCGCATCTACCGGGAGTTGCTCGACCACCGCCTGCCGGACGGGCTCGACGCGGTGGCCGACCGCCTGCTCGCGGTAGCGGGCGACCGGGAGGCCGGGGCCATCCGGCGCAGCCTGACCGACCTGGCCGCGGCCGGGGCCACGGCGGCCCGGGTCCCGCGGGCGGCGCACGCCTGGGTGGCCCAGCACCCCGAGCTGTTCGCCCGGACGGTCGCCGACTGGGTCGGGCACCGGAGGGTCCCCGCGGAGCTGGAGCCCGTGCCGGCGGTGCGCTCCGCCGCCGGTCCGGACGCGGCCCTCAAGAGCCCTCGGGGCTGAGGTCCGGGATGGCCGCCGACCCGCCCGGGGTCTCCCGGGCCGTGCGCGTCACCGTGTACGCCCGCGGCGCGAGCGGCGTGGCGAAGGTGTACACCTCGATGCGCGGGTCGGTGCCGGGCACCACGGCCAGCTGCTGCACCGACTGCGTCCGCGGGACCTGGGCGAACGCGCCTCCACGTGAGCTCTGCCACGCCCCGTCGCCGAATCCGCTGAGCGCCTCGTCGCCCCAGAGCACGGCGTGCTCCGGCGACTCGGTGATGCCGTCGACCATCGCCGGCTGCGTCACGCACGGGTAGTTGAAGGCGATCGGCCAGGCCAGCGCCACCGGGGAACCGGACGGGATGTACTCGTCGAGCACCTTCGCCCGCGACAGCGCCGGAGCGGAGAAGCCCACCCAGCCGTGGACGCCGCCGGTGCCGTCCACCGCGGCCAGCCGGACCAGCTCGGCGCCCGGCGGCGGGGTCAGCACGAACGTCCGCCATGACGGGTCGCGGGCGGTGTCGGTCAGCTCCTGGCCCGGCCCGTCCTCGACCTCGACGGGGGCGACGGTGGCGCCGTCCGCGCGGGCGTAGAACGCGGTCAGCGAGTTCCCGTCCGCCAGCGTGCCCGCGGCCAGCACGGTGACCGCGCTGTCCGGGGTCGGCGTCGGCGGCAGCGCGTACCAGCCGGTGCTCATCTGCCCGGTGTTGCGTTCGAAGGCGAGCCCGTCGCGGCCCAGCATGCTGCCCCACACCTGGGCGGCGCCCGGCCCCTGCGGCGCGTTGCCCACGTAGTAGCCGCTGTCGGACAGGAAGTACTCGGTGTAGGCCGGGTTCTCCGGGGTCACCGGGGTCGGCTGCGGGGGCGCCGGAGCGCGCCCGGGGGCCCGGGGGGCGGGCGGGGCCGCGGTCGTGGTGGGGCTCTGCGGGGTGGTCGGGGCGGGCGGCGGGGACGCCGCGGCCAGCGGGACCGCGGTGGTCGGGTCGTAGACGCGCACCACGCCGGCCGCGCCGCAGCCGGTCCCGGTGGGATCGGCCCAGCTGCGCGCCCACACCGAGTCGACGGGCACGTCCTCCATCGCGGCCTGGGCGAACGTGGCCACGGTGAACCACGTGGTCCCGGCCAGCGACAGCACGACGACCACCGGCACGGCGCGCAGCCACGCCGACCGGAAGCCGTGCCCCGCCCGCCTGCCGATCCCCCACCCGACGACGGCGACCACCGCGACCACCAGCACCCACAGTGCCGGGGAGTCCAGCGCGATGCCCAGCGCCGTGGACGGGTCGTCCGACCACTGCGCGCCGTCCAACCGGGAGTAGGGCCACCGGTTGGGGCCGTGCCAGGCCAGCGCGATCGCCACCGCGAACGACGTCGTCGCGGCGGCGAGCACGCCGAGCGGCGGCCGGGCGTCGCCGAGCACCCGCAGGGTCAGCGGGACCGCGGTGACCAGCAGCAGGGCCAGGAACACCGGGCCGAACCCGGCCAGCGCGCCGAAGTGGTGGCTCCACTTCGACGGGGTGAGCCAGAGCGAGGCGAAGGCCAGCGCGGTCGTCGATGCGGCGAACCACAGCGCGGTCGGCACGGCGACCCCGCGCACCCGGGCCGCGACGGCCAGCACCGCGAACCAGACCAGCGCCACCAGGCAGACCAGGATCGCCGACCGCTTGGCGAAGTTGCCCATCGGGTTGGCGGTCAGCAGGAAGCCGTAGCGCTGGATCTCGCTCGTCCAGCCCTCCTGCGACTGGATCGACAGGAAGATCGCCTGCCCGCGCAGGAAGTCGCGCAGCGCGCCGTCGGCGAACGCGGTGGCCATCGCGATCATCCCGCCGGACGCGACGGCGAAGGCGCGCAGCGCGGTGCCGAGGTGGTCGCCTGCCACCCGCACGACCGGCCACAGCAGCGGGAGCCCGGCGACCAGCGGGGCGAACAGGGTGAACCCGGTGGGGTGCGTGGTGAACCCGACACCGGCCACGAGGAACGCCAGCCAGGCGAGCCCGAGCCGGTTGCGCCGCCCGGCGGCGAGCACGGCCAGCAGGGTCCACGACCCGGTCAGCGCCACCACCGTCTCCGGGCGCACCCCCATGTCCTGGGGCACCCACCAGACCAGGAACGTGATCGCGAGCAGCGCGTGCGCCAGCACCCGCACCCACCGCCGGTCCGGCGCCCACTCGTGCATCGCCGCCACCGTGAAGCGGCGCAGCGCGTAGAAGGTGAGCACGCCGAACACCAGCGCCGGGATCCGCTGCAGCACCACGGCGTCCCCGACCAGCTGCTGCCACCAGCCCAGTGCCTGGTAGAACCAGGTGAACGGGGTGAAGCTCTGGTCGTAGAGCTGGAAGTAGTTGCCGACGTCCCCGGTGAGCGCGGCGTTGCGGGCCATCGCCGCGTAGTAGCCGTCGTCGTCGGTGGCCGGCGCGATGAACATCCACAGCACCAGCACCGCCGGTACCAGCAGGTCGACCAGTCGCGGCCGGCCCGGCCGCCAGATCGCCGGCACCCGGGGGGTCCGCCGGTCGAGCAGGACCAGCAGCAGCGCGGTGAGCAGCAGCGCGGCCAGCAGCCCGAGCACCAGCGCCTGCTTGGCCGGGGTGGCGGTGCCGGTGAACTCGTCGTCCACCCGCAGCGCGACCGCCAGGCCACCGGCGGGCACCTCGGTCAGCGAGGTGGCCAGCACCTCGACGTCGGGCAGCTGCCGGGCGTCGCGGCGCAGCAGCTCGGCGCCGTCGCGGGCGACCACCAGCCGGGCGTTGTCCGGCCCGGCCAGCGCGCTGAGGTCGGGCGCAGCCGGATCGGTCGGGTCGGGCAGCTCGCCCTGGTAGACCGGCAGGCCCCGGCTCTGCCCGGTGATCCGGTACTCGCACGGCCCGGGGGCCAGCGGCTCGTCGAGCAGCAGCTCGTCCAGGGCCGCGACCCGCAGCCTGCCGTCCCGCGCGGTGACGATGAGCCCGGTGGTGCCGGCGACCGGCGAGTCCGGGGCCGCGGTCGAGACGACCACCCCGCCGCGCTCCTGGGCGAGGGAGGCGGCCTCGCAGCTGAACCGGATGTCCATGACCAGCGGCCGGTGCGCGGCCAGCTGCAGCAGCGTCGACTCCGGCCGGGTCGGCTCCTGCGGCCAGGTCACCGTCGGCTGGTTCACCGAGACCGGCGCGAACGGCAGCAGCGCACCGCACACCACGGCGACCAGCCCGGTCAGCGCGGCCAGGAACACGAGGACCCTGTGGCGCCGGACCGGAGTGGGAGCCACCTGCGGCTCGGCGGGTCCGGGCCGCTCCGGTTCCGGTTCCGGCGCGGCGGCGTCGGGCGCGGTCTGGTCCGGCGCGGTCTGGTCCGGTTCGGCGACGTCGGGCTCGGCGACGTCGGGCTCGGCGAGGTCGGGCTCGGCGAGGTCGGGCTTGGCGACGTCGGGCTCGGCGACGTCGGGCTCGGCGAGGTCGGGCTTGGCGACGTCGGGCTTGGCGACGTCCGGCTCGGCGACCTCCGGCACGTCGGCGTCCGGCTCGGTCTGGCCCGGCTCGTCGACGTCCCGCTCGGACCGGTCCGGTCCGGTGGGGTCCGGCGCGGTGGGGTCCGGCTCGCTCCGGTCCCGCTCGGTCCGGTCCGGCTCGGCGACGCCCGGCTTGACCTGGCCCGGAACGGCTCCGCCCGGCGCGGCGTCGGACACGTCAGTCACGGTCGCCGATGGTGTCAGCCGGTACCGCCGGTCGGCGAAGTGGCCCCGCGCTCGATGATCCGTCCGGCGGCGAGGACCACGTGGTCCTCCCACGGCCGCCCGACCAGCTGGACGGCGAGCGGCAGCCCGGCGGCGTCGGCGCCCACCGGCAGCGCGAGAGCCGGGGAGCCGGACAGGCTCGCCGGCAGCGTGCAGACGAACGCCTCCAGGTCGTCGGGCTCGTCGTGGGGCGGCGCCGTCCGCAGCGCCACCGGCATGACCAGCACGTCGACCCCGGCCATCGCGCGCAGGGCGCGGGTCCGGAAGCGGTCCCAGTCCCACAGCTGGCGCTGCACGTCGGCGCCGGTCAGCCCGGGCCGGCCGGTGGCCCGCGCCCAGTAGCCGCGGGTGATCTCCCATGCGTCGGGCAGCCAGTCCAGCGGCCACGGCACCCGCCGCGCGCCGGCCGCCTCCAGCGTGGCTGCGGCCCGCTCCACCGCGGCCAGCACCTCCGGGGCCGGTCGCCACGCCGCTGAGCCACCGGCCACCGCGACCCGCAGCCCGTCGGGTCGAACGGCGGCCGACCCGGCCAGCGGGACCGGCGGCACCCCGGCGTCGACGCCGTCCGGCCCGGAGATCACCGACAGCGCCAGCTCGAGGGTCGCGACGTCCGCGGCCAGCGGCCCGACCTGGGTGCGGCCGTCGCTCAGCGCGCCGATCCGCGGGAAGTGCCCGGTGCCCGGCACCCGCCCGGTGGTCGGTTTGAGCCCGCACGCCCCGGCCCACGCGGCCGGCAGCCGGATGCTGCCGCCGGAGTCGCTGCCCAGCCCGAGCGGCGAGGCGCCGGCCGCGACGGCGGCGGCCTCGCCGCTGCTGGACCCGCCGACGGTGCGCGCCGGGTCGAGCGGGTGACGCACCCGCCCCCACGGCCGGGTCTTGGCGACCACCACCGCCCCGGCCGCGCGCAGCCGGGCGACCGCGGTGGCGTCGACGCCGGGGTGCCGGTCGGTCCGCCCGGTCAGGCCCGCGCACGGGAAGCCCTCGACGTCGATCCAGTCCTTCACGGTGACCGGCAGCCCGTGCAGCGGTCCGACCGGCCCGGCCGCGGCGAAGGCGCGGTCGAGCCGGGCGGCGTCGGTCAGCGCCCGCTCGTCGGCGAAGGAGGCCACGGCCCCGGTGCCGGCGTGCACCCGGTGCAGCGCGTCCAGCCGCTCGGCGACCGCCTCCGCGGCCGGCACGGCCCCGCTCGCCAACCGGCCCAGCAGCTCGGCCACCTGCGGTTCCGCCGTCACCGGTGCAGCCTGGCCGCGCCTCCGTCGCCAGGCCAGCGGTTTGGCGCCCGGCCGGTACCTGCGGCGTGGAGGCCTGGCTCGACCGTTAGGGTGCACCGGTGAGCAACTCGCTGACCGGTGTGGTGCAGCGGTGGACCCACCTGGGCGACACCGACCCGATGTGGGCCGCGCTCACCGACGCCGGCCGCGGCCGCCGGTGGGACGCCGCGGAGTTCCTGCGCACCGGCCGCCGGGAGATCGAGGCGTTGCTGGCCCTGCTCGGCAGGCGCGGGATCGCCCCGAAGACCGGTACCGCGCTGGACTTCGGCTGCGGTCCGGGCCGGCTCACCGCGGGTCTGGCCGCCGCCGGGTTCAGCCGGGCCATCGGCGTCGACGCCTCCCCGACGATGCTGGCCAAGGCGCGCGAGATCGTCGACGACGAGCGCTGCGAGTTCGTCCACGACGACGGCACCGAGCTGGCCACCGTCGCCGACGACAGCGTCGACCTCGTCTACTCCTGCCGAGTGCTCCAGCACATGCCCCCCGAGCTGTCGCACGGCTACATCCGGCACTTCCTGCGGGTGGCCGCCCCCGGCGGGGTGGTGGCCTTCCAGCTGCCGGTCGAGCCGACCGGGGTGATCGGTGGCGCCATGCGGGCGCTGCCCGTCCCGGTGCTGGACCGGCTGCGGGCCGGCATGCAGATGCACGGCACCGCACCGGCCGCGGTCACCCGGCTGGTCGCCGACGCGGGCGGGGTCACCGTCTCGGTCGAGGAGGACGCCTCCGCGGGCCCGCGCTGGCGCAGCCACCTGTACGTCGTCCGCGCCGAGAAGTAGCCCGTCCGGGTACCGACCCGGACGCGGCACGCGGCTCGCGCGGCCGGGCCGGATCGGTCGACACCGCCGCTGCACTGCATAATCGGCGGGTTCCCGGCGCCCCTCGTGCCGCGTCCGATGGAGGTCGGAGTCCTGACTAGCACCCCCGGTTCGCACACGCGATCGCTCGGGCTGGTCGGCCTCGGGATCGTGGCGTCCGGGCTGCTCGTCAACGTCTACCTGGCGATCGTCGCGCGGAACCTGTCGGCCGCCGAGTACGCCTACTTCGGCGCTTTCTGGTCGCTCGCCCAGGTCGCCGGCTTCGGCATGTTCCTGTCCATCGAGCAGGAGACGGCCCGGATGCTGCAGACGCCGGGCCGTCCGCTCGGCGTGCTGAAGGCCACCCTGTTCACCGCGGCGACCATGGCGGTCGGGCAGCTGGCCGTCGTGGCGCTGGCCTGGCCGCTGCTGTCGGCGACCTTCGGCGGGCACTCCGTCGTGGTCGTCGCGTTCGGGGTGCTGTGCCTGGTCTCGGCGGGCCAGTTCGTGGTGCGCGGGGCGCTGATCGGCATGGACCGGATGGGCCGGCACGCGTTCATCATGTTCGTCGACTCGCTGCTGCGGGTGCTGCTGGCCGCGCTGGTCGCCGGGCTGGTCGCCGAACCGGGCAGCGGCGGGTTCGCCTGGACCCTGACCGCGGCCATCGGGCTGTCGCACGCCCCGCAGCTGGTCTCGCTGCTGCGCAGGCGCACCCGGGCCACCACCGAGCCCGACCCGGCCGCGGGCTGGCGGACCCCGCGCCAGGTGTGGTCGGCGGTCGCCCCGTTGCTGCTGGGCTCGGTGTGCGCGCAGCTCCTGCTCAACGGCATCCCGGTGATCGCGCCGGTGCTGGCCCGCGATGCGGCCGAGGCGACGGCGGCCGGGCAGCTGCTGGCCGCGTTCACCCTCAGCCGGATCCCGCTGTTCCTCGTGGTGCCGCTGCAGAGCGCGCTGCTGCCGGTGCTCACCACCGCCCTGCACAGCGGCGACCGGGCCGCGCTGGTGCGGATCGTGCGGCTGCTCGCGCTGGGCCTGCTCGTGCTCGCCGCGGTCGCGGCCGCGGTCGGCTGGCTGTGCGGTCCGTGGCTGGTCGGGCTCATCTTCGGCCCGCAGTACGTGATCGGCGGCATGCACGTGGCCCTGCTCGCCGTCGGTGTGGCGGCCTATATCGTGCTGGTCCTGATCACCCAGGTGCTGGTGGCGTCCGTTCGGCACCGCCTCGTCGCCTGGAGCTGGCTGTCCGGGCTGCTCACCGCCGCGCTCGTGCTCGCACTCGTCCCGGACCTGCTGCTGCGCGCCGAGCTGGCCTTCCTGCTCGGGTCGGTGGTGGGCTGGCTGGTCGGTACCGCGCTGGTCCTGAGCGAACGAGAGCGAGTGTTGCAGAGTGTCGGCTGACTCCGCCCCCGATCACGGCCGGGACGACCTCGTCATCGCGTTGACCTACTACGACCCCTACGTGTCCGGGCTGACCAACATGGCGCGCGGCCTCGCCGAGGGCATGGCCGCGCGCGGTCGCCGCGTCACCGTCGTGACCAACCGCTTCGACTCCTCGCTCCCGCGCCGCGAGGAGATCAACGGGGTGCGCGTGCTGCGCGCGCCGGTGATCGCCCGGCTCGGCCGCGGGGTGATCAGCCCGCAGTTCGTGCGGCTGGCCAGGGCCACGATCGCCCGGGCGAAGGTCGGCGCGCTGCAGCTGCCGATGCTGGAGGCCGGGGCGATCGCCGCGGGGATGCGCACGCCGATCGTGTCGACCTACCACTGCGACGTGACGCTGCCCCCCGGGCTCGTCAACGCCGCCCAGCGGGTGGTCGTCGACGCCTCCAACCGCTACGCCATGCACAACTCCGCGATCGTGGCTGTGACCAGCGAGGACTACGCCCGCAACAGCCGGATGTGGTCGGCCATCGAGCCGGGCATGGCGATCGTCGCGCCGCCCTGCCCGCCCCCGCCGCCCGGCCTGCCGTCCTACCGGGAGACCGACGGGCTGCACGTCGGGTTCCTCGGCCGGATCGTGCGTGAGAAGGGCCTGGAGTACCTGGTCCGCGGGTTCCGGGCGCTGCCCGACCCGGACGCCCGGCTGCTCATCGGCGGCGACTTCACCCACGTGGCCGGGGGCAGCGTCGTCCAGCAGGTCCGCGCGGCCATCGGCGACGACCCGCGCGTGCGGCTGATGGGCTTCGTGCCCGAGGAGCGCATCGGCGACTTCTACGCCTCGCTCGACGTGTTCACCCTGCCCTCGGTCAACGCGTTCGAGGCGTTCGGCATCGTGCAGGCCGTGGCCATGCTGGCCGGGGTCCCGGTGCTGTCCAGCGACATCCCCGGCGTGCGCCAGCCGGTCGCGCAGACCGGCTTCGGCACCGTCGTCCCCCCGGCAGACCCGGCCGCGATCACCCGCGCCCTGCGCGGCCTGCATGCCGACCCGCCCGACCGCGAGGCCGGCCGCAAGGCCGCCCACCAGGCGTTCTCGGTATCCTCCGTGCTGGACGCCTACGAGGTGCTGCTGGACAAGGCGGCCCACCAGCGAAAGGCGCGCCGATGACCACGTCGGGGTTCGAGTTCGAGGCCGCCCGGGGCGGGCCCGACCATTACGACGAGTCCTACTACGAGGGCAACGGCCAGGCGGGTGACCGGCCCGCGCTGCGCTGGTACGTCCGGATGGTCCGCAGCTACATCGGCGCCGGCCCCTACCTGGACTTCGGCTGCGGCACCGGCCACCTGCTGCGCAGGCTGGCGATGCACGGCTCGGCGTCCGGGTTCGAGATCTCGCCGTACTCGGCGGGGCTGTCCCGCCGGACCGCTCCCGGCTCCCCGGTGCACACCGAGCTCGACGACATCCCCAGCGGCGTCTTCCGCGGCCTGACCGCGATCCACGTGCTCGAGCACCTCGACGACGCCACCGCCACCGGCGTGCTGGCCTGCTGGCGGCGCATCCTGGTGCCCGGCGGGCGGGCGCTGGTCGTCATGCCCGACCCGGCGGGGCGGGCCCGCCGGCTGGCCGGCCCGGGCTGGACCGGCTACCAGGACCCGACCCACATCAACCTCAAACCGCACGCCGAGTGGCGGGCGTTCATCGAGGCCCGCGGCTTCCGGGTGCTGCGCGAGGGCAGCGACGGGCTGTGGAACGTGCCCTACGGCAAGCTCCCCAAGCTGCTCGACGCCCTCGTGCACGCGGTGCCCTCGCTCACCCAGTTCCTCGCCGGACGGCTGTTCCTGCGCCCCGGCTCCGGCGAGTCGTCGGTCTTCGTGATCGAGCGCGTCGACCCGGACCCGATCTAGGGGCCCGCCATCAGCACCGCCACCGACCCGGTCCCCGCCGGCTCCGGGCCGCGGGCCGCGGGCGAACGCCCCACCCGGCTGCCGATCCCGCGCTCCCCGTGGGACCGGTTCGTCATCGGCATCACGCTGGCCGGGTTCGCGGTACTGATCGGGAACCGGCGCTGGGTCAGCGACGACGGGCTGATCGTGCTGCGCACGGTGCGCAACCTGCTCGCCGGCGACGGCCCGGTCTACAACGCGGGCGAGCGCGTCGAGGCCAACACCTCCACCCTGTGGACCGGCCTGCTGGCGCTGCCCGGCCTGGTGCCCGGGGTGTCGCTGAACTGGGCGGCCGTCGTGCTCGGCCTGGTGCTGTCGGTGCTTGGCCTGGGCCTGGGCATGGACGGCGCGCGCAGGCTGGCCGGCGGGCGGCGCCGGATCGTGCCGCTGGGCGCGCTGGTCGTGGTGGCGCTGCCGCCGTTCTGGGACTTCGGCACCTCCGGCCTGGAGACCGGCCTGATCGTCGGCTGGCTCGGGCTGACCTGGTGGCTGCTGGTGCGCAGGCTGGAGGCGCTGCGCCGGGCGAGCGACGACGGCGCCGGGAACGGATCCGCGCCCACCGGCCGGGCGTGGCCGGCGGCCGTGGTGCTCGGGCTGGCCCCGCTCGTCCGCCCCGACCTGGCGCTGTTCGGGCTGCTCGCGGCGGTCGTGCTGGTGCTGCTGGAGCGGCGCCGCGGGCTGCCCCGGCTGGTCGGGCTGGCCGCCGCCGCGGCCGCGGTCCCGCTGGCCTACGAGGTCTTCCGGGCCGGCTACTACGGGCTCCTGGTGCCCTCCACCGCGCTGGCCAAGGAGGCCGGCGACCCGCGGTGGGAGCAGGGCCTGCTCTACCTCGACGACCTCACCGCCACCTACCGGCTGTGGGTGCCGCTGGCCGCGCTGCTGGTCGCCGCGGTGCTGCTGGTCGTGCGCCGCCCCGACGGCGACCCGCGGCTGCGGGTGGCCACGGCCGCGGTGGCCGTCGCCCCGGTGCTGGCCGGCCTGCTGCTCGCCGTCTACGTGATCCGCGTCGGCGGCGACTTCATGCACGGCCGCATGCTGCTGCCCGCGTTGTTCTCGCTGGTCCTGCCGGTGCTCGTGGTGCCGCTGATCTGGCGGACCGTGCTGCCGGTCGCGGTGGTCGGGGCGTGGGCGTTCGTCTGCGTGCTCGGCCTGCGCCCGGCCTACGAGGACCTGGGCCCCGGCGGGATCGCCAACGAGCGCCTCTACTACGTGCGGCTGGTCGACGCCCTCTACCCGGTGGCCGCCGAGGACTTCCGCACCCACCCGATGGTCCCCGAGGGGGTGGCGGCGCTGGAGGCCACCGCGCAGCCCTCGCTCGCCCTGGCCGCGCCCCGTCCGGACGGCGAGCTGGAGTGGCGGCTGCTGCCCGCGCCCCCCGGCGCCCCCGACTCCATCGCCTGGCTCAACCTGGGCGTCGCCGGCGAGCTGGCCCCGCTCGACGTGCGCGTCCACGACGGCGTCGGCCTGGTCAACCCGCTCGCCGCGCACGCCACCGGCCTGCCCGACGGCCGCATCGGCCACGATAAGGACCTCCCGCCCGCCTGGTACGTCGCCGACGCCGGCGTCGTCGACGACGGCGGGTTCGCCCCGCCCGACCAGCTCGCCGCCGCCCGCGCCGCGCTGGCCTGCCCGGCCACCGCCGAGGTGCTCGACTCGGTGCGCGCCCCGCTGACCGCCGAGCGGTTCTGGCAGAACCTCACCGGGGCCTGGGAGCGCACCTCCTACCGCTACGACCGCGACCCCACCGTCGCCGCCACCTGCGCCCCGGCGGAGTAGCGGCGTCCGGCGCGAAGCCTTACCCCCGGAGGGCAGCCCGCACCCCGGTCCGGACGCTAGCGTCCCCGGCGTGATCGACTCACTGGCTTGGGTGACCACCCGCGACGCCCGCGGCCGCGACGACGACGAGCCGCTCGCGCTGGGCGCGCTGGCCGGCACCGGGGCGCGCGTGGAGGTCGTGGACTGGGACGACCCGGACGTCGACTGGGCGGCCTTCGACCGCGTGGTCCTGCGCTCCACGTGGGACTACCCGCAGCGCCTCGACGGGTTCCTGGACTGGCTGCGCCGCGTCGACGCCGTCACCGACGTGCGCAACCCCGTCGCCGTCGTGCGCTGGAACCTCGACAAGCACTACCTGGCCGAGCTGGCCGCCGCCGGCGTACCCACCATCCCGACGACGTTCGTCGAGGCCGGCGGGCCGGTGCGGCTCGACGGGGGCGACGTCGTGGTCAAGCCGGCCGTCGGGGCCGGCAGCCGCGACGTCGGCGCCTACCGGGCGGACCAGGCCGACCTGGCCCGCGAGCACGTCGAGCGGCTGTCCGGGCGCGGCGAGTCCGTCCTGGTGCAGCCCAGGGTGGCCTCGGTCGAGGCGGAGGGGGAGTGGGGGCTGCTGTTCTTCGGCGGGCGCTACAGCCACGCCGCCAACAAGCGCATCACCCTGGCCCCGGCCGGCGCGGTCGACGAGCTCTTCGTCGCCGAGGAGCTGTCCGCCCACGAGGCCGACCCGGACCAGGTCGCCGTCGCGCGGGCCGCGGTCGACGTGGTGGCCGCCCGCTTCGGCACCCCGGCCTACGCCCGCGTCGACCTCGTCCGCGACGACGACGGCGGGCACCGCGTGCTGGAGGTGGAGCTGGTGGAGCCCTCGCTCTTCCTGCCGCAGGCCGACGCGGGGGCACCGGGGCGGCTGGCCGCGGCCCTGGTCTCCTGATCCACTCCGTGAGAGGTTCGACGGATGACCGGAAACGTCCTGCCGCTCGGCCCCGACGAGCTGCTCACCACCACCCGTTCGGTGCGCAAGCGCCTCGACTTCGACCGGCCGGTCCCCCTGGAGCTGGTCAAGGAGGCGATCGAGGTCTCCCTGCAGGCGCCGACGGGCAGCAACACCCAGGGCTGGCACTGGATCGTCGTCACCGATGCCGGGCTGCGCGCCCAGATCGGTGAGTACTACCGGCGCTCGTTCGACGCGTACCGCAACTCCCCGGCCTCGGCGGCCCGCATCGCGACGCTGAGCCAGGAGCGGCAGGTCGTGCAGGCCAGGGTCGGCGACTCGGCGTCCTACCTCGCCGACCGCATGGGCGAGGTGCCCGTGCACGTCCTGGCGTGCATCACCGCGGGCGAGGACCTGCCGGCCGGCAACCAGGCCGGGCTGTGGGGGTCGCTGCTGCCCGCGGCCTGGAGCTTCCAGCTGGCGGCCAGGGCGCGCGGGCTGGGCAGCGCGTGGACCACCCTGCACCTGGCCTACGAGAAGGAGATCTCCGAGCTGCTCGGCATCCCGCCGAAGGTGCGCCAGGGCGTGCTGCTGCCCACCGCCTACTACACCGGTGAGACGTTCAAGCCCGCCCCGCGCGAGCCCCTGGAGAAGGTCCTGCACGTCGACCGCTGGTAGGGCCCGAGGTAGCGGTCCGTCGCCGACGGGCGACGGACCGACGGGCCCCGCCGCTTCCGATCGGGTGACCCCGATCGACCGGCAGTGATGCGGTGCGGCATACCGGTACGTTCGGTCCAGCAGGCGCACCGCCGAACAGTCCTTGCTCGTTGCGCCGTTCGTGAGAGCAGCAGGTCAGGACACCGGAACCACGACGGCGGGGAACGCGCGCGGCGAGCTGCGCGGACTGACCGGGCTGCGCATCGTCGCGGCCGCGTGGGTGGTGCTGTTCCACTTCCACTTCACCCCGCTGCCCGGCGTCGCCGAGGTCGTCGCGGTGCTCGGCCCGCTGGTCACCGCGGGCGCGCTCGGCGTCGACCTGTTCTTCGTGCTGAGCGGCTTCGTGATCGCCTACACCTACCTGGACAAGCTCGGGCCGTGGCTGCGCGCCGGGGCGACCCTGCGGTTCGTCTGGGCCAGGGCCAGCCGCATGTGGCCGCTGTACGCGCTGGTGTTCCACGTGTTCGGCATCTGGCTGGTGGCCCGGCTGGCCTTCGGCGGGGACAGCGAGATCGCCTTCCAGAGCGTCCAGCCGCAGGTCGACGTCGGGGAGTGGGTCGAGCAGCTGCTCATGGCCCAGATGTGGACCAGCCAGTACCTCGACGGCGCCTCCTGGGTCGGCTCGACCTGGTCGATCAGCGCCGAGTGGCTGGCCTACCTGCTGTTCCCGGTGGCCGCGCTGGGCTTCTTCCGGATGCGCAACCTGCCCGTCGCGGTGCTGGCCGCGGCCACCCTGCTGATGATGGCCCCGCTGGGCGGCGCCTACCTGCTGCTGGGCACCCCGTACTACCCGTGGAGCTGGCTGACCCGCATCCTCTGCGGCTTCGGCGCCGGGGTGCTCACCTACCTGACCGTGCGCAGGCTGCGCTCCACCGAGCCCACCCGCCGCGCGGCGTCCGCGCTGGCCGTCGCGGTGCCGGTGGTGCTCGCCGGCGGGCTGCTGCTGGGCGACCGGATCGCCCCCGGCCGCGGCGGCGTGGTGATCGTGCTGTTCCCGCTGCTGGTCGCGGCGGTGGCGGTGGCCGACCGCGGCCCGGCGATGGTGCTGTCGACGCGCTGGGCCGTGCACGGTGGGCACCTGTCCTACGCGCTGTACCTGGTGCACATCCCGATGCTGGAGCTGTACTGGCTGGCCCTGCGCCGCTTCGGCTGGCTCGCCCCCGACACCGCCCTGGCCCACGTCGTGGGGGTGGCGGTGGTGCTGGCCACGGTCCCGGTGGCGGCGCTGGCCTTCCGGCTGGTCGAGGAACCCGCCCGGCGGCGGATGCGGGCGATGCTGCCCGCCGCGCCCCCCGCGGGCGGCGGCCGCCTGGGCACGCAGCCGACCCTGGCCCCCATCGACGTCCCGGCCACCGAGCGGCCCTCCGTCGACCAGGTGGGGCGGCACGCCTCCGGCCGCGAGGTCGCCGAGCGCGACCTGCTGGTGTCGATGGCCCCGCGCCACGCCGCCGGCCCCGGCCGGCGCCCGACCCTGGTCAGCGCCCTGATCGCGGCCCGCAACCAGCGCCCGGCCCCGGGCCGGATCGCCCTGGACGGCTACCGCAGCAGCCGCCTGTAGACCGGCGCCTGACCCCGACGCGACCTCGGGGGCACGCGCGGCCCGGGTTCAGGAAGGCCACCTTCAGGTCCGCACAGGGCAGGAAGGTGGCCTTCCTGAACTTCGGGGCCGCCGGACGGGCGAGCGCGGTGGCACCGAGCGGCTCAGATGGGGAGGCGGCGGAAGACCGGGCGGGGGATGTGGCGCAGGACGCTCATCACCAGCCGCAGCGGCGCCGGTGCCCAGACCAGCTCCTTGCGGTTGCGCACCGCGTCCACCACGATCTGGGCCACGGCCTCGGGGGTCGTGGACAGCGGGGCGGGCTTGTGGCCCTCGGTCATCTTCGTGTGCACGAACCCGGGCCGCACGATCGTGACGACCACGCCGTGCGGGCGCAGGGCCTCGGTCAGGCCCGTGTAGAACGCGTCCAGCCCGGCCTTGGTGGAGCCGTAGACGAAGTTCGACCGGCGGGCGCGCTCGCCTGCCACCGACGACAGCGCCACGATCGAGCCGTAGCCCTGCTCCTTCATCCGCTCGCCGAGCTCCACCCCGACCGACACGGCCGCGGTGTAGTTGACCTGGGCCAGCTGCACGGCGGTCGCCGAGTCGGTCCAGGCCTTCTCGTTGTCGCCGAGCAACCCGAACGCCACCACCGCGACGTCGACGTCGCCGCCTGCCCACGCCTTGCGCAGGACGTCGCCGTGGGTGTCGGGGGCGGTGGCGTCGAACTCGATCGTCTCGACCGCGCAGCCGCGCTCCTCCAGCCGGGACTTGGCGGCGTCGAGGCGCTCGGACGGGCGGCCGGCGAGCACGACGCGCACCGGGCGGTCGGTGGCGAAGGCCTCGACCACCGCCAGCCCGATCTCGGAGGTGCCGCCGAGCAGCAGCACGCTCTGCGGGTTGCCGAGGGCGTCGATCATGGTGGAGTGCTCCGCTCGTGGGGTGGGACTCAGGCCAGCTCGAGGCGGCGGGACATGTCGGAGGCGAAGACCCGGTTCGGGTCGACCGCGTCGCGGACCTTGCGCCACTCGTCGAACCGGGGGTAGCCGCGGCGGAAGGTCTCCGCGTCGGCCCGGGACTCCTTGGCCAGGTAGAGCCGGCCGCCCGCGCCCAGCACCAGCTCGTCGAGCTCGTTGCAGAAGCGGTCGAGCCCGCGGACCACCGGGAAGTCGACGGTGATCGTCCAGCCGGGCACCGGGAACGACAGCGGCGCCGCGTTGCCCTCGCCGAACCGCTTGAGCACGTTGAGCCCGGAGGCGTGCGGCGAGTGCGCGATCTTCTCCACGACCCGGCGGAACGTCGGCTCCTCGCCGAAGGGCACCACGAACTGGTACTGCAGGAACCCGCGCGAGCCGTAGACCCGGTTCCAGTCGCCGAAGAGGTCGAGGACCTGGTAGAAGGTCGAGATGTTCTGCACCGAGCCGCGCTGGTGCTTGGGGGCCTTGCGGTACCAGAGCTCGCTGAACGCGCGCAGCGTGTAGCGGTTGGCCAGGCCGTTGGGGAAGACGTCCGGGACGGTCAGCAGCTGCGGGGCGTCGAACTTCAGCGGCTCGCCGCGCAGCTTGGCCGGCAGCTGGTCGACGGTGGCCAGCGAGCCGCGGGTGAGCACCGCGCGGCCCAGGGCCGCCCCGGTGGTCGTGGTGTCGAACCAGGCCGCGGAGTAGCCGTAGGTGTCGTCGGAGCCGTCGGTGAGCAGCGCCATCAGCTCGTCGAGGTCGGCGGTGCGGTCGGTGTCGACCACGAAGTACGCCGACTCGGTGCGGTGCAGCTGCACCGTGGCCCGCACGACGACGCCGGTCAGCCCCATTCCGCCGACGGTGGCCCAGAACAGCTCGGACTCCGGGCCGTCCGGGGTGAGCTCGCGGACCGCGCCGTCGGCGGTGACCAGCCGCATCGACCGGACGTGGTTGCCGAAGCTGCCCTTGGTGTGGTGGTTCTTGCCGTGCACGTCGGCGCCGATGGCGCCGCCGATGGTGACCTGGCGGGTGCCGGGCAGCACCGGCACCCACAGCCCGTGCGGCAGCGCGGCGCGCATGAGGGTGTCGAGGCTGACCCCGGCGTCGACGTCGGCGATCCCGGTGTCGGGGTCGATCGAGTGCACGGCGGCCAGGTCGGTCATGTCGAGCACGAGGCCGCCGGCGTTCTGCGCGGGGTCGCCGTAGGAGCGGCCCAGACCGCGGGCGATCAGCCCGCGCGGCCCGGCCGCGGCGACGGCCGCGGCCACGTCCTCGACGGTGCGCGGCCGGCGCACGGTGGCCACGGTGGGCGCGGTGCGACCCCAGCCGCGCAGGCTCGTCGTCTCAGGCATCGGGCCAAGGCTACTCGCGCGCGGTAATTCCCCTGGACCCTCCACCCGGTGCCGGCCGCAGGGTCGGGACCATGCCGCCGAAGAGACCCATCCACCAGGTGACGCTGCAGCTCACGGCCGGTGCGGCCGCGGTGACCGAGCTGGGGAAGATGCTCGGCCAGACCGGGGTGAACCTGGTCGGGATCAAGCGCCACTACGACGAGCTGACCGCCGCCCGGCGCGGCGACGTCGTGCCCGCCCGCATCACCGTGTTCGACGACCGCTCGTTCGCCCTGGAGCTGCGCACCCCACCGACCTCGTTCCTGATCCGGCGGGCGCTCGGCGGCCCCGGATCGGCCCGCCCGGCCCACGCCCCCGCGGGCACGCTGACCGCCGCCCAGCTGCGCGAGGTCGCCGAGCGCAAGCTGCCCGACCTGAACACCGACGACATCGAGAAGGCCATGCGCATCGTCGCCGGCACCGCCCGCTCCATGGGCGTGCTCGTCGAGGCGTGAGCACCGAGCGGGACGCCACGGCTGTTCGACCACGCCCGGACAGCCGGGGCGTCCCGCCGGGTGCGCAAATCCACCACGCACCGCAGGGGCGGGGGTGGCGCCCCGCACTATTGTCGGGGAGGTGACAGTGCAGCCCCCGGACCCGGCGCAACCGCCCGGCATCCGGATCTCCGACGCCGACCGCGAGCGCGCCGCCGAGCGGCTGCACCAGGCCCTGGCCGAAGGGCGGATCACCGTCCAGGAGCTGGAGGAGCGGCTCTCGGCGGTCTACGCGGCCAAGTACGAGGCCGACCTGGTCCCGCCGCTGATCGACCTGCCGGGCGGGCAGATCGCCGTGCGGCCCGCCGCCGCGGTGCCCGCGGCGAACACCGAGCCGGTCGTGCTGCGCTCGGGCATGTCCACCATCAAGCGCACGGGGGCCTGGTCGGTTCCGCCGAAGTTGCGGGTGCAGAACGGCATGGGCTCGGTCGTGCTCGACTTCGTCGAGGCCGACAACCCGCACCCGGTCGTGGAGATCGAGCTGGAGCTGGGCGCCGGCTCGGCGAAGCTGATCGTCCCGGACGAGGCCACCGCCAACGTCGACGGCGTCATGGCCGCGATGGGGTCGGTGCGCAGCAAGCTGCCCTCCGCGCCGCGGCCCGGCGTCCCGCACTTCATCGTCACCGGCCGGGCCAGCATGGGTTCGGTGACGGTGCGCAAGCGGTTCCGGTGGGGCGGCTGAGCCGCCCCACCGCCGTGCTCCGCGGCTCCGCCGCGCCCTACAGCTTCGCCAGCTCGTCGGTCAGGTCGTCCAGGCCCAGGCTGCCCAGCGACAGCGCCGCCGCGTGCCACGCCTTGAGGTCGAAGTCGGCGCCCCGGGCGGCGCGCGCCGCGTCGCGGCCGGCCAGCCAGGCCCGCTCCCCGAGCTTGTAGCTGATCGCCTGCCCCGGCCAGCCGAGGTAGCGCACGATCTCGCTGTCCAGGAACGCCGGGGGCCGGCCGCAGTGGGCGCCGACGAACTCGCGGGCGACCTGCGGGGTCCAGGTCTCACCGGCGTGCAGCGGCGAGTCCGCCGGCACCCGCAGCTCGAGGTGCATGCCGATGTCGATGACGACCCGGACCGCGCGCATCTGCTGGGCGTCCAGGTAGCCGATGCGGGCGCCGGGCACGGTGAGGTAGCCCAGCTCGTCCATCAGCCGCTCGGCGTAGAGCGCCCAGCCCTCGACGTTGCCCGACGTGGACCCGATGGAGGTCTGGAACGTCGAGAGCTGGTCGGCCAGGTGGGTCCACTGGCCCAGCTGCAGGTGGTGGCCCGGGACGCCCTCGTGGTACCAGGTGCTGACCAGCCCCCACAGCGGGAACCGGGTCTCGCCCAGCGTGGGCAGCCAGGTCCGGCCCGGGCGGGAGAAGCCCAGCGAGGGGCGGGTGTAGTACGGGGCGGCCGCGCTGCCCGCCGGGGCGATCATCGCCTCCACGTGGCGGACCGGCACCGGGATGTCGAAGTGGGTGCCCTCCAGGTCGGCGATGGCGGTGTCCATCATCTCCTGCAGCCAGGCCCGCACCTCCTCGACGCCCTCCACCGCCGGGCCGTTCTCGTCGAGGTGGCGCATCGCGGTGAGGGGGTCGGCCCCGGGCAGCACGGCCTCGGCCTCCCGGCGGATCTCCGCGTCGATCCGGCGGTGCTCGTCCCACGCCCAGGCGTAGGCCTCCGCGAGGTCCAGGTCGGCGCCGGTGCTCGCGCGGGCGCCGAGCCGGTAGCGCTCCGCGCCGACGGCGTCGGGCGTGCCCTGCGCCGCAGGCAGGTACGTCGTGGCCAGGTACTCGCGCAGCTCCGCCGCGGCCGCCTGCGCGGTGGTGGCGGCGTCGGTCAGCTCCGAGCGCAGCGCGGTCGGGATGTCGTCCGGCGCGCCGTCCGCGAAGGTGGGGAACCAGGCGCTCGCCGCCCACTCGTCCAACTGCTCGACGACGGTCTCGACCTGGCGCGGCGCGGCGTGCAGGCCGCGCCGCGAACCCTCGGTCAGCGACGCGATGTAGCCGGCGTAGGCCTCCGGGACCCGGGCCATCCGGCGAGCGACCACCGCCCAGTCGTCGGCGGTGGCCGTCGGCATCAGCGTGAACAGATGGCGGACCTGCTGGTGCGGGCTGAAGATGTTGCGCACCGCCCGCAGGTGCTCGCCGGACTCGCCGACCGCCAGCTGCGCCTCCAGCCGCTCGCGCAGCAGCCGGGCGCAGCGCCGGTCGTCGTCGTCGGCCACGGTCGCCGAGCCCAGCCGGTCGAGCACGTCGCGGGCCAGCGCGTCCTCGGCGGCCTGGCCGTCGGGGGAGAGGTCGGGGACGCGGTCGTCGCCGGGATGGGTGCCCAGCGTCGTGGCGACCATGGGGTCCAGGTCGGCGAGGCGGCGGACGTAGTCGTCGGCGAGGGTGCGCACGCCGATCTGCTCCGTGGGGGTGGTCACGGCCCGATCGTGCCCGACCGCGCCCACCGCCGCCGCCCCCTCCCCGTCCCCTCCCCGCCCCTCCCGCCCCGCTCCGCCGCCCTTCCAACTCCGGCCGGGGGGTGGGGGCGGCGCCGCGGTCGGGGCCGTCGATACCCTCGTGGGCGTGACCGCGACCGAGCCGGAGGCGCCCGCCCGGATGGGCCTGGTGGCGCAGCTGACGCGGTTCGTCGCGATCGGCGCGCTCTCGGCCCTGGTCGACTTCGGCGCCTACCACCTGCTGCTGTCCGCGGGCACCTGGGTGCACGGCGCCAAGGCGATCAGCTTCATCCTCGGCACGACCACGGCTTACCTGCTCAACCGCCGGTTCACGTTCTCGGCCAGCGAGGGCGGCCGGGCCCGGTTCGCCGGCTTCGTGCTGCTCTACGGCACCACGTTCGCGATCAACATCGGGATGAACGCGCTGATGCTCGCCGTGCTGCCGGCGATGGACTTCAAGATCAGCCTGGCCTGGGTGATCGCCCAGGGCACGGCGACCGCCATCAACTTCGTGATGCTGCGCACGGTGGTCTTCCGCGCCTGACCGGCCTGGTCAGGACTATCGCGACGACACCGCGGCGGTCGCCCGGTCGGCTGGCAACCGCCGATCGAGACCCGCCAGTTATTGCTGACGGTCGCGCAGCGTGCCACCCTCCTGGCCAGTCGCAGTCGATCAGGGGGTGTCGGGGGCGCGTGAACTTCGTCGACTACCTGGGTAACCGCTGGGACAACCTGCTCGAGCTGGGCGTCGAGCACGCGCTGGTCACGGCGCTGGCCGTGGCCATCGCCACCGTCATCGGGGTGGGGCTGGGGCTGCTCACCTACGACCGCCCCCGGCTGCGCCAGCTGGTCATCGCCACCTGCTCGGTCTTCCTGACGATCCCGTCGCTGGCCCTGTTCGGCCTGTTCATCAGCTGGCTGGGGCTGGGCACCACGCCGGTGGTCACCGCGCTGGTCATGTACTCGCTGCTGCCGATCGTGGCCAACACGATCGTCGGCCTGCGCGGGGTCGACCCGGCGGTCGTGGAGTCCGCGCAGGGCATGGGGATGAGCCGGGTGCAGCGGCTGTTCCGCATCGAGCTCCCGCTGGCCTGGCCGGTCATCCTCACCGGGATGCGGGTCTCCACGCTGCTTGCGCTGGGCATCGTGGCCATCGGCGCCTACATCCTGGGCCCCGGCCTGGGCAACGACATCTTCGCCGGGCTGTCGCGGATCAGCAGCCCGAACGCGCTCAACCTGGTGCTCGGCGGCACGCTCGGCGTGATCGTGCTGGCGATCCTGTTCGACCTGCTGTTCGTGCTGCTCAACCGGCTGACGACATCGAGGGGGGTCCGATGACTGGTCTGGGGGGCCGGACCAAGATCCGGCTCGACGAGCTCACCAAGCGGTTCCCCGGCCAGGCGCAGCCTGCCGTGCAGGGGCTCTCGATGGAGATCCCCGAGGGCGAGATCGTGATCTTCGTGGGGCCCTCGGGCTGCGGCAAGACGACCACCATGAAGATGATCAACCGGTTGATCGAGCCGACGTCCGGCCGGATCTTCCTCGACGACGAGGACGTCACCCGGGCCGACCCGGACCAGCTCCGCAGGCGCATCGGCTACGTCATCCAGCAGATCGGGCTGTTCCCGCACCAGACGATCGCGCAGAACATCGCCACGGTGCCCAAGCTGCTGGGCTGGGACCGCAGGCGCATCGCCGACCGGGTCGACGAGCTGATCGGGCTCGTCGGGATGGACCCCGCCGAGTACCGCGACCGCTTCCCCAAGCAGCTCTCCGGCGGGCAGCGCCAGCGGATCGGGGTGGCCAGGGCGATGAGCGCCGACCCCGACGTGATGCTGATGGACGAGCCGTTCGGCGCGATCGACCCGATCACCCGCGACCGCCTGCAGAACGAGTTCCTGCGGCTGCAGGCCGAGATCAAGAAGACCATCGTCTTCGTCACGCACGACATCGACGAGGCCATCAAGATGGGCGACCGGATCGCCATCCTGCGCGAAGGCTCGCAGATCGCCCAGTTCGACACCCCGGAACGGATCCTGGTCGACCCGGCCGACGAGTTCGTCGCCGACTTCATCGGCCGCGGCGCCTCGCTCAAGCGGCTGAGCCTGAGCCGCGTGCGCGACATCGCGCTGGGCGACTGGCCGACCGTCACCGCGGGCACCGACCTCGCCCAGGCCCGGCGGCTGCTCACCGAGTCCGACAAGGGCTCGCTGCTGCTGCTCGACGCGCAGGGCGTGCCGCGCGGCTGGATCACCGGCGACCACCTGCGCGCCGCCACCGGACCGATCGCCGCGGGCGACGGCCTGCCGCCGGCCATCGTCCGCCCGGGCGCCACGCTCAGCGACACCCTCAACGAGATGCTCACCGCCCGCTACAGCACCGCCGTCGTGCTGGACGACGACGGCCGCTACTCCGGCGTCGTGGAGATCGACACGATCAACGAGGCCATCCGCGGCATGCAGACCGCCGAGCGCGAGCGGTTGCGCGGGCAGGCCCTCGTCGACTCCCCGTTCGACGAGGCCGACCCGGTGGAGCCCGCGCGATGACGATCGCGGTCGAGCAGCTCGACGTCGGCCTGCCGCGGCGCCGGTCGCTGGCGGGCTGGCTCGTCACGCCCGCCGTGCTGGCCGCGGTGCTGCTCGGGCTGTGGGCCTACGTCGCGTCCACCGAGCTGGACAGCATCGAGGAGCGCAGGGTCAACCTGCCCTTCATCGTGCAGGCGGCGGGCGAGCACATCTCGCTGACCCTGGTGTCCACGCTGTTCGTGCTGGTCATCGCGGTGCCGGTGGGGATCGCGCTGACCCGCCCCGCGCTGCGGCGGATCACCCCGGCCGCGGTCGCGGTGTTCAACATCGGCCAGTCGGTCCCGTCGATCGGCGTGCTGGTGCTGCTGGCGATCGGCTGGGGGATCGGCTTCTGGCCCGCGGTGGTGGCGCTGGTCGCGTACTCGGCGCTGCCGGTGCTGCGCAACACCATGATCGGGCTGCAGCAGGTCGACGAGGCCGTCATCGAGTCCGGTCGCGGCATGGGGATGAGCAAGGGGCAGGTGCTGCGGCGCATCGAGCTGCCGCTGGCCGTCCCGGTGATCCTCACCGGCCTGCGCACCGCGCTCGTGGTGAACGTCGGCACCGCGACGCTCGCCGCGCTGGTCGACGCGGGCGGCTTCGGCGGGATCATCATCACCGGCCTGGTGCAGAACCGGCAGCTCGTGACGATCGTCGGCAGCGTGCTCACCGCCGTGCTGGCGCTGCTCATCGACTACCTCGGCCGTGTCGCCGAGGAGGTGCTCCGGCCGAAGGGGCTGTAGGCGCCGGAACGAGGAAGGGGAGTTCCATGCACCTGAGGACCCGAACAGCGCGATGGGCCGCGGTGCTGGCCGCGGCCGCGCTCGCCGTCACCGCGTGCGGTGGCGGTGGCAGCGGCGGTCAGGTCGGCGGCGGGGGAGGCGGGGGCTCGCTGGGCGCGGTGGGGCTCGACGGGGCCTCGTTCACCGTCGGCTCCAAGGAGTTCACCGAGCAGATCATCCTGGGCGAGATCGCCGTGCAGGCGCTGGAGGCCGCGGGCGCCGACGTGGCGCCGCTGGCCACCATCACCGGCTCCACCAACGTCCGCACCGCGCTGACGTCGGGCCAGCTCGACATGTACTGGGAGTACACGGGCACCGGCTGGTCGACCCACCAGAAGAAGGAGGTGGCCGACGCCCCGCGCGACGAGAAGGAGCTCTACGAGGCGGTCAAGCAGGCCGACGCGGCCAACGGCATCGCCTGGCTCGACCCGGCCCCGCTGAACAACGCCTACGCGCTGGCGATCAGCAAGGCCAAGAGCGACGAGCTGGGCATCACCACGATGTCCCAGATGGCCGAGCTGATCAACTCCAACCCCGCGCAGGGCAAGATCTGCGCGGCCGCCGAGTTCATCACCCGCGACGACGGCCTGCCCGGCGTCGCGAGGACCTACGGCTTCACCCTGGCGCCCGACGGCGTCGCCGAGCTGGAGCTCTCGCTGATCCCGCCGGAGACGGCGAAGGCGCAGACGTGCACGTTCGGCGAGGTCACCGTGACCGACGGCGCGGTCTCGGCGAACGACCTGGTGGTGCTGGAGGACGACAAGAGCACCTTCGTCGACTACAACCTGGCGATGACCGTGCGCCAGGAGGTGCTCGACGCCAACCCGAAGCTGGCCGACGTGTTCAACCCGATCGCGACCAAGCTGACCTCCGACGTCATGCGCGGCCTGAACGAGCGCGTCGACGTCCAGGGCGAGCTCCCCGACGAGGTCGCGGAGCAGTGGCTCACGGAGAACGGCTTCACCGGCTGACCCCTCCGCCCCCGTCCCGTCGAGAACGAACTTGTCGCCGTTCGGACCGGCCCAAGACGACGACGACTTCGTTCTCGACGGGAGGATCAGGCCCGGTGGAAGCGCTCCGCCTTGCCCTGGCGGAGCAGCCGCAGCCACTGCGCGAACTGGCGCGGGCTGCGCTTGGTGATCAGGAAGTACCAGGCGAACCGCGGGTACTCCAGCATCCCGACCTTGCGCATGCCCGGCTGCGAGACCAGGTAGCCGCGGTTGCGGTAGGTGTAGTACCGCTTGACCGGGTCGTCGGGGTCGCGGGCGTGCAACCGCCCGCGCAGCATCGGCTTGTCGTCCTCGTTGCCCGTCGGGTGCAGGTAGGCGGCCTGCAGCGCGGTGCCGAACGCCAGCCCGGAGCGCACCAGCCTGCGGTGCATCTCCACCTCGTCGCCGCGGACGAACAGCCGCAGGTCGGGTACGCCGACGACGTCGAACGTGGCGGCCCGGAACAGCGCCCCGTTGAACAGCGCGGCGATCTGCGGGAGCAGGACGTCGTCGGCGCCGTGCTCGGTGTCGGCGCGCAGGGCCGCGCGGGAGCGGTGCCAGGTGAGCCCGCGGCGCACCGGGAAGGCGAGGCGGTCGGGGTCGTCCTTGTCGGCCACCATCGGCGACACCGCGGCCAGTTCGCGCCGGTCGGCCACGTCGACCAGCGTGGCGAGCACGGTGTCGTCGGCGGCGTGGCCGTCGTCGTCGCCGAGCCAGATCCAGTCGGCGCCCATGGCCAGCGCGTGCAGGATGCCCAGCGCGAACCCACCCGCGCCGCCGAGGTTGTTCCACGACGGGATCCAGGTGGCCGGCAGGCCGCAGGACTCCACCACCTCGCGCGCGGGATCGTCGGGACCGTTGTCCACGACGATCAGGTGCGCGATGGGGTGGGTCTGCTTGGCCAGCGCGGCCAGCGAGTCGACCAGCATGTCCGGTCGGTGGCGGGTGACCACCACGGCGACGACCGACCCGGGAGGCAGCGATGAACTCATCGCGTTCCCTCGCTGCGCTCGGTCAGCGCTTCGTGCACCGACAACACAGCGACATCGCTCGCAAGCTCGCTCACCGGGCGTCGATCTCGGCCAGCACGTCTCTCCCCTTGTAGTGGGCCAGTACATCGCGCAACGGACCGTGCTCGCGGATGGTTCCGCGGTCCATCCAGATCGCGGTGTCGCACAGGTCGGCCAGGAACTCGTCGGAGTGCGAGGCGAAGACCAGGATGCCGGAGCGCTCCACCAGCTCGTGCAGCCGGTTGCGGGCCTTGGCCAGGAACTCCGCGTCGACCGCCCCGATGCCCTCGTCGAGCAGCAGGATCTCCGGGTCGATGCTGGTGACGACGCCGAGCGCGAGCCGCACGCGCATGCCCGTCGAGTAGGTGCGCAGCGGCATCGACAGGTAGTCGCCCAGCTCGGTGAACGCCGCGATGTCGTCGACCTTGGCTTCCATCTGCTTGCGGGTCATGCCCAGGAACAGCCCGCGGATCAGGATGTTCTCCAGCCCGGAGATCTCCGGGTCCATCCCGACGGCGAGGTCGAAGACGGGGGCGACCTTGCCGACGACCCTGGCCCGGCCGCGGATGGGCTCGTAGATGCCCGACATCAGCCGCAGCAGGGTGGACTTGCCGGCGCCGTTGTGGCCGACCAGCGCCACCCGCTCGCCCTTGCGCAGCGAGACGTTGATGTCGCGCAGGGCCTCGATGACCGGGACCTTCGAGTCGGTGCCGATGGCCCCGCCCGCCCGGCCGAGCACGGCCTTCTTCAGGGAGCGGGTCTTGGCGTCGAAGACGGGGAAGTCGACGTCGGCGCCTTCGATGTCGATGCTGACCATGGTCGTCTCAGCCGTCCTCAGACCCAGTACGCGACGCGGGAGCGGTAGTTGCGCATGCAGACCAGTGCGGCCGCGCAGCCCACCACGGTGATGGCACCGACGACGTACCAGTGGTGCCAGGCGATCGGGAGCCCGAGCAGCGGCTGGCGGATGATCTCCACGTAGTGCAGCACCGGGTTGATCTCGACGTAGGTCGCCAGCGGGTTCGACCGGAACCGCTCGTAGGACCAGACGATCGGGGTCATGAAGAACAGCAGCTGGGTGAGGCTGGCGATGATCGGCGGGATGTCGCGGAAGCGGGTGGCGATGATGCCCGACAGCACCGCGATCCACGCCCCGTTGAGCACCAGCACGACGAACGCCGGGATCGCCAGCAGCACCGTCCAGCTCAGCGGCTGCGGGAAGACGATCATCAGGATGCCCCAGATGACCAGGTTGTGCAGGAAGAACAGGGTCTGCCGCCAGACCAGCCGGTAGACGTGCAGGCTCAGCGGCGCCGGCAGGAACCGGATCAGCCCCTCGTTGGCGATGAAGACCTCGCTGCCCTCGAGGATGCAGCCGCTGACGAAGTTCCAGATCAGCAGTCCGGTGGCCACGTAGGGCAGGAACGTCGTGATGTCCTCGCCGAACAGGGCGCCGTAGAGGATGCCCATCGCGGTGGCGATGACGCCCATGCTGATGCTGATCCACAGCGGGCCCAGCACCGATCGGCGGTAGCGCTGCTTGATGTCCTGCCAGCCCAGGTAGCCCCACAGCGGGCGCTGCTTCCAGCCCTGACCGAGGTCGTTGAAGGCCCGCCGCCAGCTGCGCGGACCGGCCGCGTCGACGAGTGCCGCGCGCTCGGACGTCGAGTCCTGCGCCCGGTCGTCACCGGCGGTCATCGTCTGCGCCACCGGGCGAGGGTACCTGCGTGAGCCGAGGGCCCCGTGGGCGGTGTTGGGTGACCGTTCGGCGGCGGTTCGACGCTGCGTGGGGCCGATGCGGGCCGGTCTCGGGATACTGCTGGTCCCGACACGCTTCGTGAGGAGACCACTCCGTGCCCCATCCCTCCGTGCGCCGCGGCGCCCTGGGTGCCGCCACCGCTGTCACCGTGAGTGTGGCAGCGGTGCTGGCGGCGTCCCCGGCGGCGGCCGCGATCCCGGACGCTCCCCCGGACCAGCCCTTCACCCTGACGATCCTGCACAACAACGACGGCGAATCGCAGCTGCTCGGCGCGCCGGCCGACCCGAACTTCGGCGGCATCGCCCGGTTCGTGGCGCTGGCGAGGTCGCTGCAGGCCGCGGCCACCGCCGCCCCCGACAGCGGCGTCGTGACGCTGTCCTCCGGCGACAACTACCTGGCCGGCCCGCAGTTCGCGGCCAGCCAGGAGAAGGGCGTGCCCTTCTACGACTCCATCGGCCTGGACGCCGTCGGCTACGACGCGCTGGCCATCGGCAACCACGAGTTCGACTTCGGCCCCGACACCCTGGCCGACTTCATCTCCGGCTTCGACTCCGGCGTGCCGTTCCTGTCCAGCAACCTCGACGTCTCCGCCGAGCCGCGGTTGGCCGAGCTGGCCGAGCAGGGCCGGATCGCGCCCAGCACCGTCATCGAGGAGGCGGGGCAGCGCATCGGCGTCGTCGGGGCGACCACGCCGGCGCTGGCCTCGATCTCCAGCCCGCGCGACGTCGTCGTCGGGCAGGACGTGCTCGGCTCGGTGCAGAAGGCCGTCGACGAGCTCACCGCCGACGGCGTCGACAAGGTCGTGCTGATCTCGCACCTGCAGAGCGTCGGCGAGGACCGCCAGCTCATCGCCCAGCTGCGCGACGTCGACGTGGCCATCGCGGGCGGCGGCGACGAGCTGCTGGCCAACCCGGGCGACCCGCTGGTCCCCGGCGACGCCGTGTCGGTCGACCCGGCCACCGGCCAGCCGTTCGGCTACCCGATCCAGGTGGCCGACGCCACCGGGCGGGTCGTCCCGGTGGTCACCACCGCCGGCGACTACAAGTACATCGGTCGGCTCACCGTCACCTTCGACGGCAGCGGCACCGTGACCGGCGTCGACCCCGGCTCGGGCCCGGTGCGGGTGTCCGGAGTCGAGGCCGACGCGATCGCCCCCGACCCCGCCGTGCAGGCCGAGGTGGCCGACCCGGTGACCGCGTACACCGCCGAGCTGGCCGCCACCGTCCTCGCGCAGAGCGAGGTCGCCCTGGAGGGCCGCCGCGAGCCCGGCGTGCGCACCCAGGAGACCAACCTCGGCAACCTGCTCGCCGACGCGCTGCTCGACGCAGGCCAGGACGGCGCCGAGGAGTTCGGCGTGACCGCGCCGCAGGTGGCGCTGCAGAACGGCGGCGGCATCCGGAACAACTCGCTGATCCCGGCGGGCCCGGTGACCGAGCTGGACACCTTCTCGATAGCGCCGTTCGCCAACTTCGTGGCCGTCGTGCCGGACGTGCCGCGCGCGCAGTTCAAGGAGCTGCTGGAGAACGCGGTCTCCCAGATCCCGGTGGCCGACGGCCGGTTCGCCCAGGTCGCCGGGTTCCGGTTCACCTACGACCCGGCCGGGGCCGCCCAGGTGACCGCGGAGGACGGCACGGTGACCACGCCGGGCGCCCGGGTGAGCGAGGTCGTGCTGGACGACGGCACGCCGATCGTCACCGCCGGCGCGGTGGTCGACGGGCCGGGCATCTCGGTCGCGACGAACGACTTCTCCGCCCGCGGCGGCGACGTCTACCCGTTCCGCGGCCTGCCCTTCACCTCGGTCGGGGTGAGCTACCAGCAGGCGCTGGCCGGCTACATCGCCGACGACCTCGGCGGCGCCATCACCGCCGCCGCCTACCCGGAGGCCGGCTCCGGCCGCATCACCGCCACCGGCTGACCCGACCCCCGCCCAGAGTTCAGGAAAGCCACGATGCTGCCCGCAGAGGGCAGCATCGTGGCTTTCCTGACTGTGGAGCCTGCCCAGCGCGCCGCTCGCCCGGTTGAGGCGGGACGAAAGCCGCTCTCGTGCCGTGAGGCGCAACGAGAGTCACGCTCGTGTCACTCTCGTCCTCGTCCCACCGAGCGAGCGGCGCGCTCGAGCAACGCGCTCGGGCCGGCGCGCCGTTCACCCGCTCCCGTCGCGCACGGTGGCGGGCAAGCGAGCGGCTCGCCACTCAGCCGGAGGCTGCCCTCGCAGCGGATCTGCCTGCTGCGAGGGCAGGCCGGTGACTACAGGTACTGCCCGGTGCCGCGGCCGGGGATCTCGGTGCCCGGCTGGGGCGTCGCGCCCGGGGGCAGCCCGCGGCGCATCTGCTCCAGCTGCGCCCGCGCCGCCATCTGCTGGGCGAACAGCGCGGTCTGGATGCCGTGGAACAGCCCCTCCAGCCAGCCGACCAGCTGGGCCTGGGCGATCCGCAGCTCGGCGTCGGAGGGGATGGTGTCGTTGGTGAACGGCAGGCTGAGTCGCTCCAGCTCCTCGCGCAGCTCCGGGGCCAGGCCGTCCTCGAGCTCCTTGATGGAGTTCTCGTGGATCTCCTTGAGCCGCGCGCGGGAGGCCTCGTCCAGCGGAGCGGCCCGCACCTCCTCCAGCAGCTGCTTGATCATCGTGCCGATCCGCATGACCTTGGCGGGTTGCTCGACCATCGTCCCGACGCCCTCCTCGCCGTCGCCGTTCTCACCCGACTGCGGCACATGGGCCATGCCCACCGGTCGCCCGTCCGGCCCGACCACCAGCACCTGCTGCTGCTCGCCGTTCTCGGCCGCGCCACCCGCACTGCCCTGTTCCGGTCCCATGCTCTCCACGTTCCCCACTCGGCCCCGCCCTATAGCGGTGCTCCGTCGCGATCTCGGACTCGACCCGCGTTCTGGCCGCCCACCGTAGCGGGATCGGCGCGCCGCGGTCGGCGGCTACCTGACCAGCAGCAGCTTGCCCACCACGCCGCCCCCGTCGAGCAGCGCGTGGGCCTTGCCCGCCTCGGCCAGCGGCACGGTGGCGTGCACGACCGGTCGCACCTTCCCGGCGGCGATCAGCGGCCACACCTCGCGGGCGGTGCCGGCCACCACCTCGGCCTTGCCGTTCGGGCCGTCCAGCGGGCGCCCGCGCAGGCCCATCGCCGTGATGCCGGCCCGCTTGGCCAGCAGCGCGCCCAGGTTCAGCTCGCCCTTCGCCCCGCCCTGCATCCCGATGACCATGAGACGCCCGTCCATCGCCAGCGCCGAGACGTTCGCGGCCAGGCCCTTGGCGCCCATGTTGTCCAGGATGACGTCGGCGCCGTGGCCGTCGGTCTGCTCCTTGAGCTGCGCGGTGACGTCGTCGTGGTAGTCGATGACGATGTCGGCGCCCAGGTCGCGGCAGCGCTGCATCCGCTCGGGGTTCCCGGCCGTCGCCGCGACGCGCGCCCCCAGCGCCTTCGCCACCTGGATCGCGTGGGTGCCGATGCCGCTGGTGCCGCCGTGCACGAGGAACGTCTCACCCGCGGAGAGCCGGGCGTGGCGCACCACGTTCGACCACACGGTGCAGGCGACCTCGGGCAGGCTCCCCGCCGTCGAGACGTCGACCCCGTCCGGGACGGGCAGCACCTGCCCGGCAGGCACCACGACCTTCTCCGCGTAGCCGCCGCCGGCCAGCAGGGCGCACACCTCCTGCCCGACGGCCCAGCCGGTGACGCCCTCGCCGAGCGCCTCGATGCGCCCGGAGCACTCCAGGCCGATGATCGTCGACGCCCCCGGCGGCGGCGGGTAGTTGCCCTGGCGCTGCAGCAGATCGGCGCGGTTGACCGCGCTCGCCACGACGTCGATGAGCACCTCGCCCGGTCCCGGCTCGGGGTCGGGCACCTCCGTCCACTCCAGGACCTCGGGGCCGCCCGGCTCGCGCGCAGTGATCGCATGCATGACCGCGACGCTAGTACGCCCGCTGGTCGGCGGCCGCCCGCACGGCGGCGCGGACCTCGGCTTCCGCGCCGCGCAACGGTTTCCCGACGATTGCCGGAACGGGGCCTGAAGCGGGACTGAAGCGCGGTGCCGTACTGATAGCGTCATCGGTACGGCGCCGGTTCGGGGGTGGTTCGTCGTGATGACGGGGACGGTGGTCTTCCTCGTCGTCGGCGGAATCGGCGTCGTCATTCTCGCGCTCGGTCTGCTCGGCAGCCAGCTCGCCGGAATCTTCAGCGCCGAGTTCGACGGCACGGTCACCACCGAGGCGGTCGCCGGCTTCCTCGGGGTGTTCGGGTTCGGCGCCGCTGTCACCAGCATCCTGGTCGGCGCGGACAGCCCCGGCGCGTTGGCGCTGTCGGGCGGGGTCGGGGTGGCCGCCGCGATCCCGGCGGCGTTCCTGATCGCCCGGCTGTCCCGCGCGGCCCGCGACATGGCCACCGACGACACCCCGCAGCGGTCGGACCTGATCGGCACGAACGGCGTCGTGATCAGCCCGATCCCGGCCGGGGGCTACGGCGAGGTGCGCCTGCGGCTCGGCGGCCACCACCTCAAGCTCAACGCCCGCGCGGACGCGCCGATGGCCATCGGCACGCCCGTACTGGTCATCGAGGCGCCGAGCGACACCAGCGTCGTCGTCATCGACGCGCCGGGCGCGCAATTCCCGATCACCGGTCTGCACCCGTGACCGATTGACCCGAATTCCATCCACGTCGAAGGGGGAAACGACATGGAACTGCTCATCCCGGTCGGTGGCGCGGTGCTGCTGGTCTTCCTGCTGGTGCTGTTCGTGCTGTCGCGCATCAAGGTGGCGCGGTCGAACGAGGCGTTCATCGTCACCGGCCGCAAGGGCCGCACGACCCAGGGTGTCGACGGCACCAGCTCCACCGACCTGTCCGGCCAGAAGGTCGTCATGGGCGCCTCGGTGTTCGTGCTGCCGGTGGTGCAGAAGCTGCAGGTGCTCGACCTGTCCAGCCGGCGCATCCACGTCGAGATCCAGGGCGCGGTCAGCAAGCAGGGCATCCGGACCAACCTGCACGGCGTGGCCATCGTCAAGATCGGTGGCACCGCGGAGGCCATCCGCGCGGCGGCGCAGCGCTTCCTGCACCAGCAGAAGGAGATCGAGGGCTTCACCCGCGAGGTGCTCGCCGGTGCGCTGCGCTCGATCGTCGGCAGGCTCACCGTCGAGGAGATCATCCGCGACCGGGCCGCGTTCGCCTCGGCGGTCGCCGAGGAGGCCGAGCACTCGATGACCAACCAGGGCCTGGTGCTGGACACCTTCCAGCTCCAGGACATCACCGCCGACGGCAGCTACCTGCAGGACCTGGGCCGTCCGGAGGCCGCCCGGGTCGTCAAGGACGCCATGATCGCCGAGGCCAAGGCCCGCCAGGCAGGCGAGCAGGAGCGGTTGATCGCCGAGGAGGCCATCGCCGAGGCCAACCGCAACCTCTCGCTCAAGCAGGCGTCCATCCAGGCCGAGATCGACGCGGCGAAGGCCCGGTCGGCCGCCGCCGGCCCGCTCGCCCAGGCCGAGCGCGACCAGGCCATCCTCTCCGAGCAGCAGAAGGTGGCCGACCGCAACGCCGAGCTGAAGGAGCGCCAGCTCAACACCGAGGTCCGCAAGCCGGCCGACGCCGCCCGCTACAAGGTCGAGCAGGAGGCCGAGGCGGCCCGCAACGCCGCCGTGTTCGCCGCCGACGCGCAGCGCCAGGCCACCATCGCCGCCGCGCAGGCCCGCGCCGAGCAGGACCGCCTGCTGGGCGAGGGCGAGCAGCAGCGCCGCACCAGCGTCGCCGACGCCGTCGAGCGCGAGGGCGCGGCCGAGGCCGCCGCGCTGCTGGCCCGCGGCCAGGCCGACGCCGAGGCCCGCAGGCTCAAGGCGGAGGCGTTCGCCCGCTACGGCGAGGCCGCGGTGCTCGACCTGCTGGTCCAGGTGCTGCCGCAGGTGGTCGAGGCGGCCAGCAAGCCGCTGGGCGAGATCGACAAGATGACCGTCATCTCCACCGACGGTGCCAGCTCGCTGACCAAGTCGGTGGCCACCAACGTGGCGCAGAGCCTGCAGCTGGGCAGCGACCTCACCGGCGTCGACCTCGCCGGCCTGCTCGGCAGGCTCGGTGGCATCACGACGGCCCCCGTCGACGCGGCACCCGCCGTCCCGGCGGGCGAGTCGGTCCGCCCGTCGCCGAAGCCGTCCAAGTCGGTGTCCAACGGTGGTCCGGTGGAGTCCGCCGCCGAGTGACGGGCCGGGGTTCAGGAAAGCCACGATGCCGCCCTCTGCGGGCAGCATCGTGGTTTTCCTGAACTCGGGAGACCGGACGAGCGGCAACCCGATGGCCGCGGCCGCCGCGCTCGGGCAGGCTGCGGCGGCATGGACCACCCGGACCCCTGGCCCCTGCGCGACCTGGTGCTGCGCACCCCGCGCCTGGAGCTGCGCCCCGACGACGACGACGGGCTGCGCGAGCTGGTCGAGGTGGCCCACGCCGGCGTGCACGACCCGGCGGTCATGCCGTTCCTGGAGCCCTGGACCGACGCCGACCCGCGCTACCTGGGGCGGGGGATCCTGCAGTACCACTGGGCGCAGCGCGCGCAGGTCGACCCGCGGGCCTGGGGCCTGCACTTCCTGGTCCGCCACGAGGGCAGGGTGCTGGGCGTCCAGTCGCTGACCGGACGCGACTTCCCGGCGCTGCGCACGGTCGGCACCGGTTCCTGGCTCGGCCGGACCCACCAGGGCGGCGGGTTCGGCACCGAGATGCGGGCGGCCGTGCTCGGGTTCGCGTTCGACCACCTCGGCGCCGTCGAGGCCGTGTCCGGGGCCTTCGCCGACAACGCCGCGTCGCTGCGGGTGTCGGAGAAGCTGGGCTACCGGCGCAACGGCACCTGCCGCCACGCGCGGCGTGGTGAGCCGGCGACGGAGGTCCTGCTGCGCCTGGAGCCAGCCGACTTCGTCCGGCCGGACTGGACGCTGCGGGTCGAGGGCCTCGACGCCTGCCGGGGGCTGCTCGGCGCCGGGTGAGACGGTCAGCCCAGGTCGACCCCGCGGGCGAAGGTGTCGCACTGCGACGGGTCGCCGCTCTGGTAGCCGGTGGTGTACCACTTCTCCCGCTGCGCCGAGCTGCCGTGGGTGAACTGGCTCTCGTCGACCCGGCCGCCGCCGAGGTTGGACTGGATGAAGTCGTCGCCGATCCGCTCCGCGGTGTCCAGCGCGGCCGCGACGTCCTCCCGGGTGACCTCGGTGATCAGCGGCCGGCCCGACTGCGTCGGCACCGTGGTGGCGTGGTTGGCCCAGACGCCGGCGTAGCAGTCGGCCTGCAGCTCCAGGCGCACCGAGCCCGACGTCGGGCCGCTCTCGCCGCCCTGCACCCGCGAGGAGGTGCCGAGCAGGTTCTGGATGTGGTGGCCGTACTCGTGGGCGATGACGTAGGCCCGCGAGAACGGGCCGCCCTGCGCGCCGAACCGCGTCTCCAGCTCCTCGAAGAAGGTCAGGTCGATGTAGACCTCGGAGTCGGCCGGGCAGTAGAAGGGCCCGGAGGCGGAGGTGGCGCTGCCGCAGCCGCCGGTCGTGACGCCCCCGCTGAAGAAGTTGGTGCGCGGCGGGGCGTAGGTCTGCCCGGACGCGGCGAACGCGTCGGTCCAGTAGCCGTCGAGGGAGTTGACGACGGCCACGACCTCGCAGTCGAGCTGGGTGTTGGCCTGCTCGCCGGTGCGGCACGCCGAGGCCGCCGCCGAGGTGTCGGTCTGCTGGCCCTGCTCGAGCCCGCCCAGCCCGGGGATGCCGCCCGGCACGCTGAACCCGCCGCCGCCACCCCCACCGAGCTGCGAGAGGAGGAAGTAGACGATCAGCCCGACGACGCCGAGACCACCGCCGCCGAGCGCGACCCGACCGCCGACCCCGCCCCCACCGCTGCCCCGGAGATCGTCGATATTCGACGTGTCCAGGTCGGCGCCCTCGTCGAACCGCATGCTGCCTCCCTCGCTCGGCGAGATCCCACCACACCGGACCCCGCCCGGCGCGCTGCGCCATGGTCACGACGAGTTCACCTTTCCCTGTCCGGGTGGTTTCCATGCCGCGCCGACGCCCGACCGTGACCGGCGCGCTCCCGCCTGCCCTCCTCCGCCGCGTCCTGATGGCCGCCGGTCGTCGCCGCCGAAGCGCGAACCCGCCGGTGGGCCGGGAACGCCCGGAAGTGGCCCGCGTGTCGCACCGACATCCGCGACGTCAAGACCACCCCGGCCGAGCACTCCGCCAAGCACGCCGAGCACACGGCGCGGTTCGACTCGGTCGACAGTCGGCTCCGGTCGTTGACCCAGCTCGTCGGGCAGGTCCTGGAGCGGCTGCCCGAACAGCCCGGCGACGCCACCTCCTGAGCGTCGCGGTGGCGCTCGCCCGCTCCGGACAGTCCGTACGCAGCCCCGGAACGGAGGGGTACCGTGCACGGCGGAAGCGTGGCAGAGCGGCCGAATGCACTCGCCTTGAAAGCGAGAGTCCCGCAAGGGTCCGGGGGTTCGAATCCCTCCGCTTCCGCTGCCTGACCAGTGGGTTCCTCTGGTCAATGGGCCGGGCGACCTCACCTGGCTGCCAGCGGGGTCTCAGTTTGGGTCTCAGTGAGGTCGTGGCCCGAGGGTATCCCGTGGGCGATGATCTCAACTCGACCCGCAGTGGCTCTCAACGACCCGAGTGCTGTGCGGCATCCCGTCGACCTGGCGCAGCCCGACCACGCGAGGTTCCGGGGTGCAGCCCCCGATGGCACCTGACCCGAACTCGATCAGCTCTGCGCCCCGGAACGCCACGTGGTAGCCCTCCGGGAGGTCGACGGGATGCCGCACAGCGCCGCCCACCCTGCCGACGTGACCCGCACCGTCGTCCGGCCACCCCGGAGACCTACCCGCCCGGCGAGGGCGCTAAATGCCCTGGGTCCATCGAGGCGGACGGGTATACTCGGCGAAGAGGGTAGCACCTCGCCGATTCAGACATAGATTAAGCTGTAGATTGCTCCTAAGTATTGGATGATATGATTATGGGACGTAGTCGAGAAGGTCGATGTCACGTTTGTGGGCGGACCGATACTCTCACCTTCGAGCACCTTCCACCAAGGTCGTCAGGGAACTCGAATCGCCGTCGCGGTATCGATATGATGGCCGCACTTGAAGCTCCCATTGGCGAATTCCCGTCGTCTGGCTGGAAGGATATGCAGCGTGGCGTCGGGATGCATGCAACGTGCCGAGGCTGTAACTCGTTCGGTGGTCGAGCATATGTACCTGCATACTCTGAACTTGTTCATGGGGTAGTGGGCGGGCTAGTAGAGTGGGAGCGCAACTCCTTCGCTGGCGGTCCACCTCCGCCGCGCATGCGGCTAGCTGCCGAGGACGTGCGTCCGGGAGCTGTGATTCGCCAAGCCCTGTTCATGCTGCTTGTCGCCAGTGGATCGGCCGGACTGGGTGACCGGTATCCAGTGTTGCGGAGCTTCGTCATCGATCAGCGCGTTGGCACGCTGCCGTCGAATATTCGCGTTTACCTCACACTGGTGGCGAGTAGTCGAATTCGAATCAACTCCACCCAAGTTCGAGTCGACATGAAGACGGGGTCATCTGTTGCCACAGTAGAGGTCGCCGGTTCGCCGTTCGCATGGCTACTGGAGATCGGGCCCGACAGTAATAGCGAGTCGCAGAATGTCTCGAGCTGGACTCAGTTTGCACCTAGCCACGTAGACCGCATCCAAGTTGATACAGTTCTCGGTAGCGTCGTAAACCCGTTCGCTGGAGATTATAGGCATATTTGGCAAATCCAAGCGGACGCAGGCTGACACGGCGACTCTTTCTCAGTCGCGCGCCCGCGCAGGGACCGGCCAAGGTTGCACGACCTGCGTAGCGCTTGCGCCTACGGCGCCCACAGGGCGTGCCGTGGAAGTTCGAGGACCCCCTGACGCAGCCTTTGTTCGGCTGCGGCCCTTTGTCCGGTCGCGGCGCGGATCCGAGCACAAGAAGTCACTTGGGCGCAATCAAAGAAATGTAGGCCTGACTGGTTCGCAGTTATCTCCCTATGGTCGCAACCCTTTTGTTGTCACCGAGTGAGGATGACTTCCGGCGATACTACACGGATTCAATCGAAACGATTCCTTGCTACAGCTGTAATCTGGCTGACGAAGTCTTCGGGAGGCGACGCAAGCTCTTGCAGCATCCCGAATCGTTCGGCATATCTCGCGATTTCGTTCTTCTCGTCACGCCAGACGCTGTCTCTATCAGCGCTCTCCAGGTAAACGAGGTCTGGTACCTCAGGGTCACGGAACTCCAACACGGTAAATGCGTCGCCCATGCCGCGAAATAGTCCGGCAGAAAACGGAAGGAAGCGTAGCGTGATATTTGGATGGTCGGCGAGAACCTTGAGACGCTCAATCTGCGACTTAATAATCCCCGACCCCCTGCCTACCGGGCGGCTGATCGTCGCCTCACCAAGAATAAAGTCGAGCTTGGGGCAGTCGATCCTCTCAAGCATCTCCTGGCGCTGAAGTCGAGCCATCAAGAGTTTCTCAATCCTCCTCCCTTCGTTTCCGAGCGACGCAAGTAACTCGCGCGCGTAATCTTCAGTTTGCAGCAAGCCAGGTACGACGGATGGTTCATACTTCTGAATGAGGCGTGCCGCCCGCTCGTTCTCAAACACATTCAGGGCGGCACTCGTGTAGACGTCGCGGTACTGCTCCCATTCCCCGGGCCGTCGAGCTGCCTTGGCGTACTCTACAACCTCGGATATGCGCTCGTCTTCGAAGCCGTACTCTTTCAGAAGAACTCGGACGTCCGAGGGTTGTGGGGGTGCACCGGTCTCGATCCTGATCATCTTGCTCAGTGACCACAGAACGCGGTCGGCTGCTTGCTTCTGCGTCAATCCGACACTTTCGCGCGCATCGCGCAGGATGTTGCGAACTCTGCGTCGGTTTACTTCCGGCGGGCCGCCACCTTCCGCATCAGTCGACAACCCCTGGCACCCCCTTCAGTTCGGTCCCGGCAGTCGCGTTCGCGGAGCTGGTGAACCGGGTCGTCACCCGGGCGATCCGGTTGAGAGTCTAGGCAGACATCGGTTCCGCTGTCAGCGTTGACCGCAACAGGATGACAGGTCGAGGTTGTCGCTTGGTCGATGGTTAACTACGTTCATGTCGAGGTGCTCGTGCTCATGCTCGGGCCGGTCAGCCTGACATGTGTCAGACTCAAGCTTGTCATCCGGTGCCCACTCCGGCATGCTAGATGGCACTAGCAGCCCTCCCAGGCAGCTGGACGAGACGGGCCGAGCTGCCGCCAGGTTCGTCGATCGACTAGGCCGTCTCCCGTACCGGGGGCGGCCTAGTCGTGGTTGACCTAGATCCGGGTTCGGCGCGATACTGCGGTGGTTCGGGCGATGCGTGTGCGGCAACGCGCAGCGCCTGGATGCGTCGGCCGGGTAGCTGGCCGAGGGCAACCTTGTTCCGCCTGGGAGGAAGCAGTGATGGTTGTGATCTCTCTTCGATCATTGGTGAGCTGGGTATTCTGGACCGGCGTTCTGGTGATCATCCTCGTGCTACTCATCGTCGCCGGACCCGCTGCGTGGGGAGGCATCCACTGAGTGGACCTTTGAGGCCCCGCTCGTCGAGCCGCCAGGCCACCAGTGGACTCGGGCTCGGCGAGCGGCTCTCTGTCGGGGGAGCAGGATCGTCTTGAATCGTATTCGGACAGCGGGACCAGAAATCCTCCCCATTAGACAATGACGCAGAAAGGTTCTTCTTTGAGGCTTATTCCTGAGATGGAATGGCGCAAGAGTCGATTCAGTCAGGAAGGCGACTGTGTAGAATGGCGGTTCCCTCCCAATGTTGTTGAGCTTCGCAACTCTCGTGATCCGGAAGGCTCGAAGCTAATATTTACACACAGTGAATGGCGAGCATTTCTTGCCGGAGTTAATGCTGGCGACGCCATGCTGCCCGAAGAATAAGGCTCCTCTGCGGCACCGGGTGCACAATTTCCTTCCAGCGCTCCTCCGAACTGCTCCCCGCTCGTACCTCGGTTGATCCGAGGAGCCCGGCCTTTCACCGGCATCCGCGCCAGCATCGCAACCGATCAACGACCGACGGCTGCACCCGCGCTGTTGCTGCCGGTGCCCGGGCAGCCCGCGGCCGGGTTGACTCAAGTTCCAGGAGTCTGGTCCGCGTCCTCAACCACCCAGAGCAACGCTCCGACTCGGTCAGCAATGTCGCCGGTGACCACTTCGGTGATGTGCTGGTACCGCGCCGCCATCGACGTGCTCGACCAACCCATGACGCCCATGGCCGCCCGCTCCGGGACGCCCAGGATGAGCAGCACGGTCGCGGCGGTGTGGCGGGCGTCGTGCAGCCGCATCGACCGGACGCCGGCTGCCTGGAGCAGGTCTTTCCAGCGTTTGAGGTCTGTCCGGGTGTTGAGCGGCCGGCCAAGCTGGTCGGTGAACACCCACCCGCCGTCCTGCCAGAGCTGGCCGGCGTGGGCGCGTTCGGACTCTGTTGCTTGAAGTGTTTCCGCAGCAGTCCCACGACCGGCTCGGGGATGCCGATGACCCGACGGCCGGCACGGGACTTCGTGTCGGCGGTGACAGCGCGGGTGTTCACCCGCTGCGGGCAGTGCCCGGCCGCGGAGTGGCCGCAGTCGCCCGTGCAGCCGTGCCGGTAGCTCGGTCGCTGGAGCGCCCGTCGGACGGCGAGGCGGCCGCTGTCGAGCTGGATGTCCGCCCACTTCAACCCGAGCGTCTCCCCCTGCCGCAGACCGAGAGCGAGGGCAACGGCCCAGCGGGCGTGAAGTCGGGACTTGGCCGCCGCGGTCAGAACCTTCTGCAGCTCTTCCAGCGTCATCGGCTCGATCTCGACTTCGTCCAGCCGGGGCGCCTTCGCGATCCTGGCGGGGTTCCGGTGCAGGTGGTTCCGTCGGACCGCTTCGTTCAGCGCCGTCCGCACCGTGCGGTGCGCCTGGTGCGCCGTACCGGGTGAGCTGCCGTTGGCGACCATCCGGGCGTAGAGTGTCTCCAGGTGCTCGGGCTGGAGCCGGTCGATCCGGTGGGCCCCGACGCCCGGAATCAGGTGCTTGAAGACGGCGAACCGGTAGCCGTCCAGTGTGGTCGGGCGGACTCCGTGCGGTGCGATGTTCTCCACCCAGTGGGTCAGCCATTTCTCGACGCTCCAGGGCCGGCCCGGCCGGCGGATGTTGCCGCCGTCCCGCTCGCGTTCGAGCCGGCGGACTGCCTCGATGACCTCGGCCTGGGTTGCCCGCTTGACGTGCCGTCGATCCGGCTTGCCGTTGGCCAACAGCCCGACGGTGACCCGGCCGTGCCATTTGCCGTCGTAATCGCTGAGGTAGATCGAGCTGGCGCCGTTCGGTGCCCGGCCGCCCTTCGGCCCCGATCGGCGCGTCATGACGTGCGCCGCCGTCGGTCCTGCTGCTGGGGAATCTGCTCGGCCGTGAGCCGCTCAATGAACGATTCGAGCGCGCTGGAGGGAATCCGTCGGAGTCGGCCGACGCGAATGGACGCGATCTCGCCGGCCTTGATGAGGGCATACATCCGCGTCCGGCTGATCGAGAGACGGCCGGCGGCGTCCTCGACGGAGAGCAGAATCCGGCTGTCCGGTACGTCTGTGCCGATGAACATCGACCCTCCCTCGGTCCGGTCGGATGTGGTTTTCTGTCGGCTGCTCGTGCGACTCTGACCGGCGTGGCCGTAACGGAGTACGACGTCACACGCATCCCTGGCGGGAACCTCCGGGTCTCCCGGTCGGAGTTCGCCGCGGTGTGGGCCGCGGCTGAGCACCGGGATGCCAGCGGGGTCGACTGGTACGCCGGCGGTGTCGTCGACACCTGCCGGTGGCTCGCCGGCCGGTCGGTCCGGCGGCCGGCGACGGGTCGCACCGGGATCGCCTACGAAGAGCGCATCGAGGACGAGTCCGTGGCTGCGGAGAGCCTGGCCGTGCGCCGGCCCGACCTCGTGGGGCTGCAGCCCGGTTGGTGCGAGGGGGTTCGGGCGACGCTGCGGTGGGCGTGGCGCCGGGATGGTGGGCCGCCGGTCAGCGCGGTCGGCGGCCCGTCGGAGTGACTCCGGTACCGGATCAGTAGCCATCGCCGTAGTCCTGCCCGTCGTCGCGCTGGCCCGCGTGGTCCTGGGCGTGCCAGTCGTTGAGTTCCTGGCTCCGGTGCTGCTCGGCCTCGCGCGTGTCCTCGACGGCGCGGGCGGTCATCTCGGCGAGGACCCGGCGGGCATGGGCCACGTGGGCGTCGGTCTCCTGGAAGGTCGGCACCCGGACGAGGTCCTCGTCCTCGGGTGCGGGTGCCTCGGCGGCGATCTCGCGCAGGTCTGCCGGTGCGACCCCGATCAGCCGTCGGGTGTCGGCGCTGGCGTCCTCTTCGGCGTCGAGCGCGGCTAGTACTCCAGCCGTAGGTCGTGATCTTGCTGGCGTGGCGGTCCCGGACGTGAGGCGGCCACCGCGTGATCCTCGTCCGTTGTGTCGACATCAGATGATCACGCGATGGCCGTGGGCCACAGCGTA
>NZ_JAGSOV010000046.1 GCF_023898865.1 Pseudonocardia humida | reverse complement strand
CACCGAGGAAGCCAACGCACGGGGTACGCGCTCCACTCGGCCGAACAAATATCTGGCACAAAACCAAAACCAGAAAAACAATAGCTCGACACACTGTTGAGTTCTCAAAAGACACCCACACACCATCCAGTGCCGCTAGGCACCATCCGGGGCGTCAGTTGCCCGACCGTGTCGGAGCAACTTTTCTACTCTAGGTGGTCCAGTTCGTGGAGTCAAGCTCCACCTGGCCCACCCGGTGTGAGCTGCGCCTCAGCGCTGCCCACCGGCTGGCCGCCACTCCTGGGGGCTGACTCTGGGCCTGAGATTCAGTCCCGGTCTGTCGTGCTGCCCTCCGTGGCGACATGGAGTAAGTTACACGCCCTGGTGCGAGGGTTCAAATCGGGGGGTCGACTTCCGCGTTCCCGCAGGTCAGGCGGATGCCACCCGCACGCCCGCCAGGTTGCGCTTGCCGCGGCGCACGACGAGCCACCCCCCGGGCAGCAGGTCCTCCGCCGACGGGCGCCAGCTCTCGTCGCCCACCTTCGCGTTGTTCACGTACGCCCCGCCCTCGGACACCGTGCGGCGCGCGGCCCCGCGACTCTCCACCAGACCGGTGGCCACGAGCAGATCGAGGACGGTGGGCCCGTCGGCAAGCCGGGCGTCCGCGGTCGGGGTCTCGGCCAGCGCGGCGGTCAACGTCGAGGCGTCGAGCTCGCGCAGCTCGCCGCGGCCGAACAGCGCGCCGCTCGCCGCGACCACCTGCCGGGTGGCGCGCTCGCCGTGCACGAGGGTGGTCGTCTCCTCGGCCAGCCTGCGCTGGGCCGCGCGCAGGTGCGGCCGCTCGGCGGTGGCCGCGTCCAGCTCCTCGATCTCCTCGCGCGGGAGCATCGTGAAGTACCGGAGGTACCGGCCGACCGAGGCGTCGTCCACGTTCACGAAGTACTGGAACCAGGCGTACGGGGAGGTCGTCTCCGGGTCGAGCCAGACGTTGCCGCCCCCGGTCGACTTGCCGAACTTGCGCCCCTCGCCGTCGGTGACCAGCGGTGTGGTGAGTGCGTGCACGCTCGTCCCCTCGACCCGGTGGATCAGGTCGACCCCGCCGACGATGTTGCCCCACTGGTCGGAGCCGCCGATCTGCAACCGGCAGCCGTGCCGGCGGAAGAGGTGCAGGTAGTCCTGGCTCTGCAGGAGCAGGTAGCTGAACTCGGTGTAGGACATGCCGTCGCCGGCGAGGCGTCGCCGGACGGTCTCGCGCCCGAGCATGTCCCCGATCCGGAAGTGCTTGCCGACGTCACGGAGGAACTCCAGCGTCGACTGCTGACTGGTCCAGTCCAGGTTGTTGACCAGCAGCGCCCCGGTCGGCGAGTCGTCGAACTCGACGAAGCGCTCCAGCTGGCCGCGCACCCGCTCGGTCCACGTGCGGACGGTGTCGAGGTCGTGGAGCGAGCGCTCGCCGACGTCGCGCGGGTCGCCGATCATGCCGGTCGCGCCGCCGGCGAGCGCGATGGGACGGGCCCCGGCCTGCTGGAACCGCCGCAGCGTCAGCAGCGGCATCAGGTTCCCGGCGTGCAGGCTCGGGGCCGTCGGGTCGAACCCGCAGTAGAGCGTGAGCACCCCCGCCGCGAGGTCGCGGCGCAGCGCGTCCTCATCGGTGGACTGCGCGACCAGGCCGCGCCACTTCAGCTCGTCGAGGATGTCCGTGCTCACGTCCGCGATTCTCCAGGACGGGTCGACCGGGTTCCGCCCCGGTCAGCCGCCGAGCGCGGCGGCCATCTTCGGCGGCACGCTGTCCAGCAGCGCGGGCAGGCTCAGCACGCTGCTGAACCCCATGGCGTTGGCCTCCACGTCGGTCAGCTGCACGATCCGGTCCTGCTGGAAGACGGTGAGCCGGTCGTGGCCGGGCACGTTCTCGATCCTCGACTCCGGGGCGCCGTTGGTGACGTCCATCCAGGCCACGACGTCGTTCTGGTCGAGCAGGTCGAGCTGCTCGAGGCTGATCTCGGTGTAGAAGCTCGTGCCGGCGAGCTGGTCGATCTCCGGGGGCACCGTCATGCCGAGCGAGGTGAAGAACCGCCCGCGCGAGTCCTGCGAGCTGTAGGCGAACCAGTTGGCCCCGCCGGTGGACACCCCGGCGACCATCGTCTTCTTGCCGGCCAGCTGCGGGTGGGCCGCCTTGGCCTCCTCGAACCGGGCCTCCAGGTCGGTGACCTGCTGCTCGGCCTGCTCGCTCTTGCCCAGCGCCTGGCCGACCAGGCGCGTGGCGTCCTGCCACGCCGTGGCGTAGGGGATGCCGCCCTTGGGCTGGATGATCGTCGGGGCGATCCGGGAGAAGGTGTCGTACTCCTCCTGGGTCAGGCCCGCGGTGATCGCCACGATGAGGTCGGGGGCCAGCGCGGCCACCGTCTCCGGGTCGATGGTGGCGCCGTTGAGCACCTGCGGCTGCTGGCCCTGCAACTTGTCCTGGGCCCACTCCCAGGTGGCCGAGGGCTTGTTCCCGCTCCACTCGCGGATGGCGACCGGCACCACGTCGAGGGCCAGGATCGGGTCCTGGTCGGTGTAGCCGAGGGAGACGACGCGCTGGGGCCGGCTCGGGATCTCCGTGGTGCCGTAGTCGTGCTCGATGCTGACCGGGAACGCGCCGCCGGCCTCGCCACCGGCGCCCGGAGCCGCCGGCTCGGCCGTGCCACCACCACCCCCGCAGGCCGTGAGCAGCAGGACACTGGCCGACACGCAGGCGGTCAACCAGCCGAAACGGCGTCGATGAGCGATCACGCGCGAAGGATAGGCGAGGCTATCCTTTGGTGCCTAGTCGGACGCGCCCCCGACCGGTGTGATGCGCCGCCTACCGGGCCGGAACTGGCTGACCGCCGGATGGCCGTCCACCCAGAAGCGCCAGGGCGTGTCGTGCCCGGCGGCGACCCCGACCCGCGGACCGCTGCGGATCGTCGCCGGGTCGAGCGGCGGCGCGGCGAGCAGCCGCACCGGCGAGGCGGGGTCGGTCACGTCGAGGCCGTTGGCGTCGCGGTCGAACCCCAGCAGGGAGGCCAGCCGGGCCGGACCCCGGGCCAGGTCGGCGTCGCGCCGGGCGGTCGGGCGCCGGGCCCTGGCCAGGCCGAGGTCGGAGACCACCTCACCGGCCCGCAGCAGCACCGCACCGGCCTCGCCGTCGTCGAGGCAGGAGATGTTGGCGCAGAAGTGCATGCCGTAGACGAAGTAGACGTACAGGTGCCCGGCGGGGCCGAACATCACCGCGTTGCGCGGGGTGCGGCCGCGGAAGCTGTGCGAGGCCGGGTCGTCGGCGCCGCGGTACGCCTCGACCTCCACCAGCCGGACGGCCACCGGACCGTCCGGCGTGTCGGCCGCGACGGTGCACCCGAGCAGGCGCACCGCCGCGGCCGGCACGTCGACGGCCAGCTCGCTACGGTCGATCAACACGGCGGTCGAGGAGCTGCGTCCGGCGGTTCAGCGCTGTACCAGCGCCAGCTTCACGCAGACCGCCACGCCCTCCATGGCCCGCTGCACCTCGTCAAGCACCGGGAAGGTCGGGGCCAGCCGGATGGTGCGGTCCTCGGGGTCCTCGCCGTAGGGGTGGGTGGAGCCGGCCGGGGTCAGCGCGATGCCGGCCTCCTTGGCCAGCCGCACGATCTCGGTGGCGGTGCCGTCCGGCACGGTCAGCGTGACGAAGTAGCCGCCGCGCGGCTGCGACCAGCTCACCCCGGGGGTGTCGGCGAAGTTGCGGCTGAGCACGTCCTCGACGGCCGCGAACTTCGGCTCGATGATCTCGCGGTGCTTGCGCATGTGCGCCTTGACGCCGTCGGCGTCGCGCAGGAAGCGGGCGTGGCGCAGGTGGTTGGTCTTGTCCGGTCCGATGGACCGCTTGCCGGCGACCGCGAGCCACCAGGCGACGTTCGCCTGCGAGGCGCCCAGGAAGGACACGCCCGCCCCGGCGAGGGTGATCTTGGAGGTGGACCCGAAGACGAACACGCGGTCGGCGTGGCCCGCCTCGGTGGCCAGCGCGAGCACGTCGGCGATCTCGTGCTCGGTGTCGGTGAGGTGGTGCACCGCGTAGGCGTTGTCCCAGAAGATCCGGAAGTCCGGCGCCGCGGTGCTCATCGTGGCCAGCCTGCGGCTGACCTCGTCGGAGTAGATCGCGCCGTCGGGGTTGGAGTACTTCGGCACGCACCAGATGCCCTTGATCGCCGGATCGCCCGCGACGAGCTGCTCCACGACGTCCATGTCCGGGCCGTCGGCGGTCATCGGCACGGTGACCAGCTCGACGCCGAGCTTCTCGCAGAGCGCGAAGTGCCGGTCGTAGCCGGGGACGGGCGCGAGGAACACGACGCGCTCCTCGTCGGCCCAGCGGTGGGCGGCGCCGGGCATGACGGTCAGCAGCGCCTGGGCGACCGTCTCGTACATCAGCTCCAGGCTGGAGTTGCCGAACGCGATCAGCTGGTCGACCGGCACCTGCAGCACCGGCGCGAAGATCTCGCGCAGCTCCTTGAGCCCGGTGAGCCCGCCGTAGTTGCGGGTGTCGGTGCCGTCGGCCGCCCTGTGGTCGGTGAGCGGCTCGGTCAGCAGCGCGGCGGCCAGGTCGAGCTGGGCCGAGGACGGCTTGCCCCGGGTCAGGTCGAGGGACATGCCCGCGGCCTTGAGGTCGGCGTAGGCCTGCCGCGCGTCGTCCAGGTCGGGGCGCGCCAGGTCGGCTGGCGAGGTCATCGGTGATCCTCCGGATCTAGGTGGTCAGCGCGGCGCGGGCCGCGGCGGCGGACGCGCGCAGGGCGTCGAGCTGCTCGGCGACCCGGGCCCCCGCGGTGCCGCCGCGGGCGTCGCGTGAGGCGATCGAGCCTGCCACGCTCAGCACGCCGCGGACATCCGGGATGAGCGCGGGGTGGACGGCCGCGAGCTCCGCGTCGGTGAGCGCGTCCAACCCGACGCCGCGGGCCTCGGCGGCGCGCACGCAACCGCCTGCCGCATCGTGGGCCACCGTGAACGGCACGCCCTGCCGCACGAGCCACTCCGCGACGTCGGTGGCCAGGGTGAAACCGGCCGGGGCCAGCTCGGCGAGCCGCGCGGTGTCGAAGACGAGCGTGCGCACCATCCCGGCGACCGCGGGCAGCAGCAGCTGCAGCTGCTCGACGGAGTCGAACAGCGGCTCCTTGTCCTCCTGCAGGTCGCGGTTGTAGGCCAGCGGCAGGCCCTTGAGCGTGGCCAGCAGCCCGGCCAGGTTGCCGATCAGCCGCCCGGCCTTGCCGCGGGCCAGCTCGGCCACGTCCGGGTTCTTCTTCTGCGGCATGATCGAGCTGCCGGTGGAGAACGCGTCGTCGAGGGTGACGTAGGAGAACTCCGCGGTCGCCCAGAGGATCACCTCCTCGGCGATCCGGGACAGGTCGACCGCGGTCATGGCCAGCACGAACGCCGCCTCGGCCGCGAAGTCGCGGGAGGCGGTGCCGTCGATGGAGTTGGCCGCGGCGGAGTCGAAGCCCAGCTCGGCGGCGACGGCCTCGGGGTCCAGGCCGAGCGAGGAGCCGGCCAGCGCCCCCGAACCGTAGGGCGACACCGCGGCCCGCCGGTCCCAGTCGCGCAGCCGGTCGACGTCGCGCAGCAGCGCGTGCGCGTGCGCGGCGAGGTGGTGCGACAGCAGCACCGGCTGGGCGTGCTGCAGGTGGGTACGCCCGGGCATCGGGGCGTCCGGGTGCGCGGTGGCCTGGGCGACGAGCGCGTCGACGACGTCGAGCACACCGGAGCCGACCCGGCGGGCGGCGTCGCGCAGCCACATCCGGAACAGCGTCGCCACCTGGTCGTTGCGCGAGCGCCCGGCGCGCAGCTTGCCGCCCAGCTCGGGGCCGGCCCGCTCGATCAGGCCGCGCTCCAGCGCGGAGTGCACGTCCTCGTCGGCGGGGGCCGGGCCGAACGCGCCGGACTCGACGTCGGCGGCCAGCTTGGCCAGCGCGTCGAGCATGCCGGCGAGCTCGTCGTCGGTGAGCAGTCCGGCGCGGTGCAGGACGCGGGCGTGCGCCTGGGACCCGCGCACGTCGTAGGGCGCGAGCCGCCAGTCGAAGTGCGTGGACTTGGACAGCGCGGCCAGCGCGTCGGCGGGCCCGGACGCGAACCGGCCGCCCCACAACCCCGCCATCAGTCGGTGCCCGCTTCCAGCGCGGCCTCGTCGAGGTGCGTCGACGCCTCGCGGTCGCCGGTCTCGTCGGCGGTCGCGATCCGGTCGAAGCCGCCGACCGGCAGCTCGCCGAACAGCGTGCCGTGCTCGACGAGCACCGTGCCCTGCTCGAGCGGCTGCCCGGCGTAGGCCTCCAGCTTGGCGCGGGAGTCGGCGATGTCGAGGTTGCGCATGGTGAGCTGGCCGATCCGGTCGGTGGGCCCGAAGGCGGCGTTCTCGACGCGCTCCATCGAGAGCCGGTCCGGGTGGTAGGAGAAGCCGGGCCCGCGGGTGTCCAGGATCGTGTAGTCGTCGCCGCGGCGCAGTCGGAGCGTGACGGTGCCGGTGACCAGCGAGGCGATCCAGCGCTGGATGGACTCGCGCACCATCAGCGCCTGCGGGTCGAGCCAGCGGCCCTCGTAGAGCAGCCTGCCGAGCTTGCGGCCCTCGTTGTGGTAGTTGGCCAGGGTGTCCTCGTTGTGGATCGCGTTGACCAGCCGCTCGTAGGCGGCGAACAGCAGCGCCATCCCGGGCGCCTCGTAGATGCCGCGCGACTTGGCCTCGATGATCCGGTTCTCGATCTGGTCGGACATGCCCAGGCCGTGGCGGCCGCCGATGGTGTTGGCCTCCCGGACGAGGGCGACCTGGTCGGCGAACCGCCTGCCGTTGATCGCCACCGGGCAGCCCGCCTCGAAGGTGACGGCGACGTCCTCGGACTCGATCGCGACCGACGGGTCCCAGTACTTCACGCCCATGATCGGCTCGATGGTCTCCAGGGAGACGTCGAGGTGCTCCAGCGTCTTGGCCTCGTGCGTCGCGCCCCAGATGTTGGCGTCGGTGGAGTAGGCCTTCTCGGCCGAGTCCCGGTAGGGCAGCCCGTGCGCGGTGAGCCACTTGCTCATCTCGTCTCGCCCGCCCAGCTCCTGGACGAAGTCGGCGTCGAGCCACGGCTTGTAGATGCGCAGCTCGGGGTTGGCCAGCAGGCCGTAGCGGTAGAACCGCTCGATGTCGTTGCCCTTGAAGGTCGACCCGTCGCCCCAGATGTTGACGTCGTCGGCCTGCATCGCGCGCACCAGCAGCGTCCCGGTGACGGCGCGGCCCAGCGGCGTGGTGTTGAAGTACGTCCGGGTGCCGGAGCGGATGTGGAAGGCGCCGCAGGCCAGCGCGGCCAGGCCCTCCTCGACCAGCTGCGGCTTGATGTCGACCGCGCGCGCGATCTCGGCGCCGTACTGCCGGGCGCGCACGGGCACGCCGGCGATGTCGGGCTCGTCGTACTGGCCGAGGTCGGCGGTGTAGGTGCACGGGATCCCGCCGCTCTCGCGCATCCAGGCGACCGCCACGGAGGTGTCGAGGCCCCCGGAGAAGGCGATGCCGATGCGCTCGCCCTTCGGGAGGGAGGTCAGGACCTTGCTCAAGACAGGCTCCTTGCTGAATTGGCGCTGACGGTCAGCGGGGCTGGAGTTCGCGCAGCAGCGCGACGAGTTCGGCGCCGGTGAGGGGCTCGCGGGCCACCACCACGAGGGTGTCGTCGCCGGCGATGGTGCCGACGACGTCGTGCAGGGCCGCGCGGTCCAGGGCGCTGGCCAGGTAGTGCGCGGCCCCGGGCGGGGTCCGCAGCACGGCGAGGTTCCCACTCGCGTCCGCACCGGTCAGCAGCTCCCCCAGGAGCTTGCCCAGCCGGGCGGTGCCGCCGGAGATGCCGCGCACCGGGCTGCCGTCGTCGGGGATGACGTAGACCGGCGTGCCGCCGTCGGCACCGCGCAGCTTGACCGCGCCGAGCTCGTCGAGGTCGCGGGAGAGCGTGGCCTGGGTGGTGCCGACGCCCTCGTCCTCCAGCATCGCCAGCAGCTCGGACTGGCTGTGCACGGCCCGGTCCCGGATCAGCTCGACGATCCGGGCCTGGCGCGCGGCTCTGGTCATCGCGCTCCCTCGCTGGCGCTCGGCCGGGGACGACCGGAGGTGCGGCGCCGGTGGTTCGCCCGCGAGCTCGCTCATGCCCGGAGCAACCACGCCAGCAGCGCCTTCTGCGCGTGCAGCCGGTTCTCGGCCTCGTCCCACACCGCGCTGGCCGGGCCGTCGAGCACCTCGTCGGTGATCTCGTGGCCGCGGTGCGCCGGCAGGCAGTGCAGCACGATCGCGCCCTCCGCGGCCCGGGCCAGCAGACCGGCGTTGACCTGCAGCGGGCGGAACGGGGCCGCCCGGTCGAGGCCGTCGTCCTCCTGGCCCATGGACACCCACGTGTCGGTGACGACGACGTCGGCGCCCTCGACCGCGGCGTGCGGGTCGGCGATGAGCTCCACTCCCCCGCCGGTGTCGCTCGCCCGGCTCTTCGCGTCGCGGACGACGTCCTGGTCGGGGGTGAAGCCCTCGGGCGCGCAGATCCGGACGGTGAGCCCCGCGGTCGCCCCACCGAGCAGCAGCGAGTGGGCCATGTTGTTGGCGCCGTCGCCGAGGTAGGTCAGGGTGAGCCCGGCCAGCTTGCCGAAGCGCTCGCGGATGGTCTGCAGGTCGGCCAGCACCTGGCACGGGTGGAACCCGTCGGTCAGCGCGTTGACGACCGGAACCGACGACCCGCTCGCCATCTCCTGGATGCGGGACTGGGCGCCGGTGCGCCAGACGATGGCGTCGACGTAGCGGGAGAGCACCCGGGCGGTGTCGGCGATCGTCTCGCCGCGGCCGAGCTGGCTGGCCCGCGCGTCGACGATCAGCGGGGTGCCGCCCAGCTGGGAGATCCCCACCTCGAACGAGATGCGGGTGCGGGTGGAGGCCTTGTCGAACAGCACGGCCACCGACCGCGGCCCCTCCAGCGGTCGCCGCGCGAACGGCTCGGCCTTCATGGCGTCGGCCAGGTCGAGGACGGCGCTCTGCTCGTCGGGGGTGAGGTCGTCGTCGCGCAGGAGGTGGCGGACCATCAGCCCCGCTCCTGCGCGGCGTCGAGGATGCCGGGGAAGGCGTCGAGGAACTCCTTGGCCTGACCCTCGGTCAGCACCAGCGGCGGGGCCAGCCGGAGCCGGTCGGGCACGGCGTTGTTGACCAGGAACCCGGCCTCGCGCGCGGCCGCGGCCACCGCGGCCGAGACCGGCTCGCCGAGCAGCACGCCGATCAGCAGCCCGGACCCGTCGACCCCGCGCACGAGCGGGTGGTCGATCGCCTCGACACCGGTGGCGATCTCCTTGCCGACCTGCGCGACGTGGTCGAGCAGGCCGTCGGCGGCGATCGTGTCGAGCACCGCGAGCGCCGCGGCGCAGCACACCGGGTTGCCGCCGAACGTGGTGCCGTGGTGACCCGGCTCGAGCAGGTCGCCCGCCGCGCCCAGGCCGATGCAGGCGCCGATCGGCAGTCCGCCGCCCAGGCCCTTGGCCAACGTGACGACGTCCGGGACGACCCCGGCCTGCTGGAAGGCGAACCAGCTGCCGGTGCGGCCGATGCCGGTCTGCACCTCGTCGAGCACCAGCAGGGCGCCGGCCTCCGCGGTGATCTCGCGGGCCGCGGCGAGGTAGCCGGCGGGCGGGGTGACCGCACCGGCCTCCCCCATGATCGGCTCCAGGAACACCGCCGCCGTGTCGGCGTCGACGGCGGCCTCCAGCGCGGCGACGTCGCCGTAGGGCACGTGGCTGACGCCCGGGGTCATCGGCTCGAACGGCGTCCGCTTGCCGGGCTGCCCGGTAAGCGCCAGCGCGCCCATCGTGCGGCCGTGGAAGGCGTTCTGCGCGGCGATGATGTTGGGCCGGCCGGTGCGGCGGGCCATCTTGAACGCCGCCTCGTTGGCCTCGGCGCCGGAGTTGCAGAACAGCACCCGCGCGCCCGGCACCCCGATCAGCTCCTGCAGCCGCTCGGCCAGGGCCAGCGGCGGCTCGGTGATGAACAGGTTGGACGTGTGCCCGAGCGTGGAGATCTGCTCGGTCACCGCGCGGACGACGGCCGGGTGGGCGTGGCCCAGGGAGTTGACGGCGATGCCGCCGAGCAGGTCGAGGTAGCGACGGCCGTCGGCGTCCCACACCTCGGCCCCGGAGCCGCGCACGAGCGCCAGCGGCGGGGTGCCGTAGTTGTTCATCATGGCCGCCTGCCAGCGGCTGGTCAGACCACCCCGTGCCGACGATTCGCTCGCGAGCTCGTTCATGGGCGCACCATCGTTCCGACTCCTTCGCTGGTGAACACTTCGAGCAGCACCGAGTGCGGCAACCGGCCGTCGATCACGTGCGCACGGCCGACGCCGCCGCGCACGGCGCGCAGGCAGGCTTCCATCTTCGGGGCCATCCCGGACTCCAGGGCGGGCAGCATCGGTTCGAGCTCGTCCGCGGTCAGCTCGGTGATCAGCGAGTCCGGGTCGGGGTAGTTCGCGTACAGGCCCTCGACGTCGGTCAGCACCACGAGCTTCGCGGCCCCGAGGCCGGCCGCCAGCGCGGCCGCCGCGCTGTCGGCGTTGATGTTGTAGACCTGCCCGTCGACGTCCGGGGCGACGCCGGCGACCACCGGGATCCGCCCGGCGGCCACGATGTCGAGCACCGCGGACGGCTTGACCTCGACGACGTCGCCGACCAGGCCGATGTCGACCTCCTCGCCCCCGACGAGCGCCGTGCGCTTCTCGGCGGTGAACAGGCCGGCGTCCTCGCCGGAGAGCCCGACCGCGTAGGGCCCGTGCTGGTTGATCAGCCCGACCAGCTCGCGGCCGACCTGCCCGACCAGCACCATCCGCACGATGTCGACCGTCTCGGGCGTGGTGACCCGCAGCCCGCCGCGGAACTCCCCCGGCAGGCCGAGGCGCTCGAGCATCGCGCTGATCTGCGGGCCACCGCCGTGCACGACGACGGGGTGGATGCCGGCCAGGCGCAGGAACACCATGTCACGGGCGAACGCCTGCTTGAGGCCCTCGTCGATCATGGCGTTGCCGCCGTACTTGATCACCACGACCTGCCCGTGCCACCGCTGCAGCCAGGGCAGCGCCTCGGACAGGACCGCCGCCTTCTCCGCGGCGCCCGCCAGCCGCGCGTCAGGAGGAGTAGGCACTGTTCTCCTCCACGTAGGCGTGCGAGAGGTCGGTGGTCAGGATCTCGGCGTGGCCGTCGCCGAGGCCGAGCTCGACGTGCACCAGCACCTCCTTGCCCGACAGGTCGGCCGCGGAGCGGTCGCCGGAGGCGACCCCGCGGTGGCAGAGCAGCGCCCCGTTGATGGAGATGTCGAGCATCTCGGGGTTGACGTCGGCGTCGCTGTAGCCGACGGCGGCCGCCACCCGGCCCCAGTTCGGGTCGGAGCCGAACAGCGCCGTCTTGACCAGGCTGTCGCGGGCGACGGTGCGGGCGACGGTCACCGCGTCGTCCTCGCTCGCGGCCCCGCTGACCCGCACCGTGATCCGCTTGGTGACGCCCTCGGCGTCGGCCTGCATCTGCTGGGCCAGGTCGCGGCAGACGGCGGTCAGCGCCGCGGTGAAGGCCAGCGGGTCGGCCTCGACACCGCTGGCCCCCGAGGCCAGCACCAGCACGGTGTCGTTGGTGGAGGTGGAGCCGTCGACGTCGAGGCGGTCGAAGCTGACCCGCACGGCCGCGCGCAGGGCCTCGTCGAGCACCTCGCCGTCGATGGCGGCGTCGGTGGTGACGACGGCGAGCATCGTGGCCATCGAGGGCGCGATCATCCCGGCGCCCTTGGCCATCCCGCCGACGCTCCAGCCCGCGCCGTCGCTGTGCGCGGCCTGCTTGACCACCGTGTCGGTGGTCATGATCGCGGCGGCGGCGGCCGGCCCCGCGCCCGGCGCGGCGCTGAGCGCGGCGTGGGCCCGCTCGACACCGGCCAGCACCCGCCCGCGCGGCAGCTGGGCGCCGATCAGCCCGGTCGAGCACACCGCGACCTCGATCGCGCCGGCGTCGAGCAGGGCCGCGGCCTTCTCGGCGGTGGAGTGCGCGGTCTGGAAGCCCTCGTGCCCGGTGCAGGCGTTGGCGCCCCCGGAGTTCAGGACGACCGCGCGCAGCCGCCGCGTCGCCGCCACGACCTGCTCGGTCCACAGCACGGGGGCGGCCTTGACCTTGTTGCGGGTGAAGACGCCCGCGGCGTCGAAGCGCGGCCCGTCGTTGACGACGAGGGCGAGGTCGGGGTTGCCGCTCGCCTTGATCCCGGCGGCCACCCCCGCCGCCCGGAACCCCTTCGCCGCGACGACGCTCATCGCTCTCCCCCGCTGCGCTCGGTCGGCGCTGCGCGACGCACTGCGTCGGATGGTTCGCCCGCAAGCTCGCTCACGGTGCCACTCCCGTCATCGGCAGGCCGGTGGTCTCGGGCAGGCCGAGCGCGATGTTCATGGACTGGACGGCGCCGCCGGCGGTGCCCTTGGTCAGGTTGTCGATCGCGGCCACGACCACGAGCCGCCCGGCGTCGGGGTCGACGGCCACCTGCACCAGCGCGGTGTTGGCGCCCGAGGTCGATGCAGTCGCCGGCCACTCCCCCTCCGGGAGCAGGTGCACGAACGGCTCGTCGGCGAAGGCCTTCTCGTACACCTCGCGGGCCGTCACGTCCGCGCCGGCACCGTCGCCGGTGAGCGCGGCCGAGCAGGTGGCCAGGATGCCGCGCGGCAGCGGCGCCAGCACCGGGGTGAAGCTGACCCCGACCGGCCGCCCGGCCACCGCCGACAGGTTCTGCACGATCTCCGGGGTGTGCCGGTGCGCGCCGCCCACGCCGTAGGCGGACAGCGAACCCATCACCTCCGAGCCGAGCAGGTGCGTCTTGGGCGACTTCCCGGCCCCGGACGTCCCGCTCACGGCGGTGATCACGACCTCGGAGGCCACGATCCCGGCCGCGACCGCCGGGAACAGCGCCAGGCTCGACACGGTGGGGTAGCAGCCGGGCACGGCGATCCGCTTCGCCCCGCGCAGGCCGTCGCGCGCGCCGGGCAGCTCGGGCAGGCCGTACGGCCAGGACCCGGCGTGCTCCCCGCCGTACCAGCGCAGCCAGGCCGCGGGGTCGGTGAGCCGGTGGTCGGCACCGCAGTCGACGACCAGCACGTCCGGTCCGAGCTGCGCCGCGACCTCCGCCGACCTGCCGTGCGGCAGGGCCAGGAAGACGACGTCGTGCCCGGCGAGCGCCTCGGGCGTCGTGTCCTGCAGGACGCGGTCGGCCAGCGGCACCAGGTGCGGCTGCAGGGCGCCGAGCCGGTTGCCGGCGTTGCCGCCCGCGGTCAACGCCCCGATCTCCACGTCGGGATGGGCCAGCAGGAGCCGCAACAGCTCTCCACCGGCGTACCCGCTCGCGCCGGCCACCGCGATCCGCACCATGCGCATGACTATGCATGGTCCTGCAATCAGATGCAATGTCCTTTGGGCTGATGTCCGTCTCGGGTGTTCCGCCCACCCCAATATCGTCGCCCCATGCACGAGTGGGTCCGGGCCGCCCGGGAAGGGCTCGCCGACGTGGCCGACCCCGCGGCCGCCGAGCCGATGCGCGCCTACATGAAGTCGGAGATGCCGTTCCGCGGCGTCCCGAAGCCGGCGCGCGAGCGCCTGCTCCGCACCCTCGTCGCCGCCCACCCCCTCGACGACGCCGACGAACTCCTGGCCGTCGCCGACACCCTGTGGACCGGGGCGGCCTACCGCGAGGAGCGCTACCTCGCCATCGCCCTGCTCGGTCACCGGCGCTACGCGAGCTGGGCGCGCCCGGGATGGGTGCCGGTGCACCGCCGGTGGATCGTGTCCGGTGGCTGGTGGGACTTCACCGACGAGATCGCCAACCGGCACATCGCGCCGCTGCTGCGCGCCCACCGCGGCGAGCTGACCCCGGTCGTGCGGGGGTGGATCAGCGATCCGGACCGGTGGCTGCGCCGCACGTCGGTGATCTGCCAGCTCCAGTCCGGCGCGCAGACCGATCTCGACCTGCTCCGCGACGCCATCGAGGCCAACCAGCACGACCCCGACTTCTTCCTGCGCAAGGGCATCGGGTGGGCGCTGCGCCAGTACGCCCGGGTCGACGCGGGGTGGGTGCGGGCGTTCGTCGACGAGCACCCCGACCTGTCGCCGCTGTCGCGGCGGGAGGCGTTGAAGCACATCGGCTGAGCGATCTTCGCCGGGACGGGAATGACCGGGCGGGTGGGGGAGGTTGGCGACGTCGTGGAGATCGGTGCGTACACCTTCGCCGACGTGAGTCCGGGCCCCGGTGGGGTGGGCCCGGCCCAGCGCGTGCGCGAGGTCGTCGAGGAGATCGCGCTGGCCGACCAGGTGGGTCTGCGGGTCTACGGGGTCGGCGAGCACCACCGCGCCGACTACGCGGCCTCCGCGCCGGCCATGATCCTCGCCGCGGCCGCCGAGCGGACCAGCGCCATCCGGCTGACCAGTGCGGTCACCGTGCTCAGCTCGGACGACCCGGTCCGGGTGGTGCAGCAGTACGCCACGCTCGACCTGCTCTCCGGCGGGCGGGCGGAGATCATGGCCGGGCGCGGCTCGTTCACCGAGTCGTTCCCGCTGTTCGGCTACGACCTCGCCGACTACGACGAGCTGTTCGCCGAGAAGCTGGAGCTGCTGCTGGCGCTGCGGTCGGGGCAGCCGGTCAGCTGGTCCGGGCGGCACCGGGCGCCGCTGCGGGGGCAGTCGGTGCACCCGCGGCCCGTGCAGGACCCGCTCCCGGTCTGGGTTGCGGTCGGCGGCAACCCGCACTCGGTGGTGCGGGCCGGGGTGCTGGGGCTGCCGATGGCGCTGGCGATCATCGGGGGGATGCCCGAGCAGTTCGCCGGGCTGGCCGAGCTGCACCGCGAGGCGGCCCGTCGCGCCGACCACCCGCGGCTGCCGTTCAGCCTCAACATGCACGGCTTCGTGGCCGACACCAGCCAGGCCGCCGCCGACACCTACTACCCCGCGCACTCGGCGGTGATGAACCGGATCGGCGCCGAGCGCGGCTGGGGCCCCACCGACCGGGCCGCGTTCGACGCCCAGGTCGGGCCGCGCGGGGCCTACGTCGTGGGTTCGCCGCAGCAGGTGACCGAGAAGATCCTCGCCCTGCACGAGGTCTTCGGCCACGACCGGATGCTCGTCCAGCTCGCCATCGGCGACGTGCCGCACCGCGACGTGCTGCGGGCCATCGAGCTGCTCGGCACCGAGGTCGCACCGGCCGTGCGCGCGGCCACCGGCACCCGGACGGAGTCCGCGACCCCGGCCTGATTCCGCTGTTCGGGTGGTGACAGAGGCCTGATCGTCGCAATCAGCTCGCCGAGGGCTGGTCCGTCCGGCGGGTCCTCGGCGAAACGCCCGGCGGCCGGACCCAGCGCTTCATACGTTCTGCGGATGGCCAAGGGCAAGAGCGGGGGCGTCGTGGCCGCCGTCGTGCTGGCGGCGGTGCTCATCGCGGGCAACGACGGCTCCGGGCGCGACGGCGACCCGGGGACGGGGGCCACCGGGTCCACCGGTACCGGCGCCTCGACCGACGGCCAGGTCGGCGACGGCGACGGTGGCGGCACCAGCGACGGTGGCGGCGACGGCGAACCGGCCGCCCCGCTCTACGGCCCGGTCCCCGGCCAGCGCGACAAGGACCAGGCGCCGTCGGTCGCCCTGGTGCCCGACGCGGTCGCCGACGAGTGCGTGCTGAGCGCCCCGGAGGCCGAGGCCCTGGTCCGCCTGCCGGTCGAGCGGACCGTGATGACCTCCGTGCCGGGCCCGGAGGAGACGCCGGCCCCGGGCTGCGTCGCGGTCCAGGGCGAGAACCAGCAGGTCCTGATGAACGTCTACGAGGTGCGCGGGGGCTCCCCGGCCGAGGCCGTCCGCGCCCGCGACGGCGCGCGCCCGCTCGACGGGGTCGGCGAGGCGGCCGCGATCGTCATGGCCCGCACCGGCCCGACGCTCTACGTGGCGGGACAGCGCTTCCTGGTCACCGTCGCGGTCGCCTTCCGCGAGCCGGACGACGACGCCTGGCGCGCCGCGGGGCGCGCCGCCCTCGACCGCGTGGAGTAGCTCAGCGCAGGGTGACGCCGTAGCGGTCGGCCGCCACGGCCACCGCCGCGTCGCGGGCGGAGTTGGCCTCGTCGCTGGTCAGGGTGCGGTCGGGGGCCCGGAAGCGCAGCGTGTACGCCAGCGACCGGCGGCCCTCGCCGACCTGCTCCCCCGCGTAGACGTCGAACAGCCGGACGTCTTCGACGAGCTCGCCCGCCCCGTCGGCCAGCGCGTCGGCCAGCTCGGCGGCGGGCACGTCCGCGCCCGCGACGAGGGCCACGTCGACCGAGATCGGCGGGTAGGGCGACACGTGCGGGGCGGGCCGGGACTCGATGAGCGGGATGCCGTCGAGGTTGAGCTCCATGGCGCAGGTGCGCGACGGCAGCTCCAGGGCCTCGACGACCTTCGGGTGCAGCTCGCCCGCGTGCCCGACGACCCAGTCGCCGACGCGCAGGGCCGCGCACCGGCCCGGGTGCCAGGGCGCCAGCTCGGCCTTGGTGACCCGCAGCTCGACCCCGGCGACGCGGCCGACGAGCCGGGCCGCGGCGACCGCGTCCTCCCAGGAGGCCGCGCGGCCGCGGCCCCACCAGCCCGACGGCTCCCGGTTGCCGGCCAGCACCGCGGCCACGTGCAGCGGCTGGGCCGGCAGCGCGGCCTTGATCTGGGCGTACTCGGCGTCGCTCGGGCGGTCCTGCACCCCCGGGTCGGGCATCGGCACCGGCTGCGCGTGCGGCAGGGTGACCTGCCCGATGTGGTACAGGGCGAGGTCGACCGAGCCGCGCGAGCGGTTGCGGCCGAGCATCTCCAGCAGGCCGGGCAGCAGGGTGGTGCTCACCCCGGCGCGGTCCGCGTCGAGCGGGTTGAGCACCGGCACGGTGCGCCGGCGGACGTCGCCCTCGGGCAGGCCGAAGGCCTCCCAGGTGGCCGGGCCGACGAACGGGAACGGCAGCACCTCGACGTAGCCCGCCTCGGCGAGCGCCCGCGAGACCGCGCGCCTGCGCAGCTGGCCCTCGGTGAGCCCGCGCCCGGGCGGCGCGGCGGGCAGCACCGACGGGATGGTGTCGTAGCCCTCCAGCCGCAGGACCTCCTCGACCAGGTCGGCGGGCTGGGTGAGGTCGGGTCGCCAGGACGGCGGCACGACCTGCACGCTGCCCGCGCCGTCCTCGCCGAGCAGCAGGTCGATCTTGCAGCCGACCTGGCGCAGCCGGTGGGTGGTCGCACCGGAGGGGTACTCGACGCCGGCGACGCGGTCGGGCAGGTCGAGGGGCATGGTGATGGCCGCGCGGGCGGGGGCCGCGCCGACGTCGGTGCGGGCGTCGACCGGGCGGCCCCCGCCGTGTTCGGCGAGCAGCTGCACCGCCCGCTCCAGGGCGATCGGCGGCAGCTCCGGGTCGACCACGCGCTCGAAGCGCTTGGACGCCTCGCTGGGCAGCTTGTGCCGCCGCGCCGTGCGGGCGACGACGGCCGGCTGGAAGTGCGCGGCCTCCAGCAGCACGTCGACGGTGCCGCCTGCGCCGGGCCCGGCGATCTCGGTGCTCGCCCCGCCCATGACGCCGGCCAGGCCGATCGGCCCGGAGTCGTCGGTGATGAGCAGGTCGTCGGGGTCGAGGGTGCGCTCGACGTCGTCGAGGGTGGTGAGCTTCTCGCCCGCGGCCGCGCGGCGGACCACGATGGGCCCGGACAGCCGGGCGGCGTCGTAGGCGTGCAGCGGCTGGCCCAGCTCGATCATCACGTAGTTGGTGACGTCGACGACCAGCGAGATGGGCCGCATCCCGGCGGCGAGCAGCCGCCGCTGCATCCACCAGGGGCTGGGCGCGGCGAGGTCGACGCCGTCGACGCGGCGCGCGCAGAACCGCGCGCAGCCCGGGTCGTCCAGCCGGACGGTCCAGGCCTCGCCGTCGCCGTCGGCGACGTAGTACCAGCCGGCCGGGTCGACGTACTCGCGGTCCAGCGAGGCGGCCAGCTCGCGGGCCAGCCCGCGCACCGAGAAGCAGTAGCCGCTGTCGGGGTTGACGTCGAGCTCGACGACGGCGTCCGGGGCCCGGGGGTCGATCCCGAGCAGCGGGCGGGCCTCGTCGCCGGGCTCGCCGGTGCCCGGGGGCAGCACGAGGATGCCGGCGTGGTCGTTGCCGATCCCCAGCTCGGTGGCCGAGCAGATCATGCCGTCGGAGACGTGGCCGTAGGTCTTGCGCGCGGAGATCTCGAACCCGCCGGGCAGCACCGAGCCGGGCAGCGCGACGACGACGAGGTCGTCGACGACGAAGTTGCCGGCGCCGCAGATGATGCCGTTGACCTGGTCGGCGCCGACCTGCACCTGGCACCACCGGATGGGCTTCTTGAGCCCGGTCAGCTCCTCGATCTCGCGCACGCGCCCGACGACGAGCGGGCCGGTGACCTCCGGCGCCCGGTGCACCTCCTCGACCTCGAAGCCGACGCGCACGAACGCCTCGGCGACGTCGTCGACGCCGGGCAGCTCGCCGAGCAGCTCGGCCAGCCAGGACTGCGGGACCCGCACGGGAACTCCTAGTAGAGCTGGGAAGAGAAGGGTCAGACGCCGAACGCGCGGCTGAACCGGACGTCGCCCTCGACCATGTCGTGCATGTCGGGGATGCCGTTGCGGAACATCAGCGTGCGCTCCAGGCCCATGCCGAAGGCGAAGCCGGAGTAGACGTCGGGGTCGATGCCGCAGGCGCGCAGGACGTTGGGGTGGACCATCCCGCAGCCGCCCCACTCGACCCAGCCCGCGCCGCCCTTCTTCTGCGGGAACCAGACGTCGGGCTCCGCGGAGGGCTCGGTGAACGGGAAGTACGACGGGCGCAGCCGGATCCTGGACTCGGTGCCGAACATCGCCCGGGCGAACGCGTCGAGGGTGCCCTTGAGGTGGGCCATGGTCAGGCCCTTGTCGATGGCCAGGCCCTCGACCTGGTGGAACACCGGGGTGTGGGTGGCGTCCAGGGCGTCCGTGCGGAACGTGCGACCGGGGCAGACCACGTAGACGGGCAGGTCGCGCTCGAGCAGGGACCGGATCTGCACCGGCGAGGTGTGGGTGCGCAGGACCAGCCCGGAGGTCTCGGAGTCGCCCAGGTAGAAGGTGTCCTGCATGGTGCGGGCGGGGTGGTCCTTGGCGAAGTTGAGGGCGTCGAAGTTGAGCCAGGACGACTCGACCTCGGGGCCCTCGGCGACCTCCCAGCCCATCCCGACGAACACGTCGGCGATCCGCTCGGAGATCTGGGTGAGCGGGTGCCGCGCGCCGCGGGGGGCGCGGTCGACGGGCAGGGTGACGTCGACGGACTCCTCGACGAGCACGCGGGCGTCGCGCTCGGCGGCGAGCTGGGTGCGGCGGGCGTCGAACGCCTCCTGGGCCTGCTGGCGGGCGGCGTTGACCCGCTTGCCCGCGTCGGCGCGCTCCGGGCCGGGCAGCGAGCCCAGCTCGCGGCGGGCGAGCAGCAGCGGGGCGCGGTCGCCCAGGTGGGCGGGCCGGACCGCGGCCAGGGCGGCCAGGTCGCTCGCGGCGGCGAAGGCGGCCACGGCGTCGCGGACGGCCTCCTGCAGGGCCGCTTCGGACAGCGAGCCGGGCTTCAGGTCGGGGCCGGCGACATCGGGCGACATGAGGATGCGGTCATCTCCGGACGTTCAGCGGGTACTGCAGGTCAACGGGCGCTGCGGCGTGTGGGACGGCGACTGCGCTGTCGCCGATGGTAATGGCCGCCCGGGGTCGTCCCGACGGCGGTCAGCGGGCGGGGCGCGGCGCACGGCCGGTGGCCGCGGCCGGCGCGCGGAAGCCGGGGTCGTCCACGGTCCACGGCGGGGGCCGTCCGGCCCCAGTCGGGCGGGCCCAGCTCGTCCCGAACCGGCCGGAGCTGGGCGAGTGCGTCGGGGTGCCAGACCCCCCACGCGGGGCTGAGCCGGTCGGCCCGGACGGCATCCGGGTGGCCCCGACGGCCGGCCACGGGCGCCGCCGCGGCGGCGGGGCGGGTCCGTGGCCGGGGCCGACACCGCTCAGGCCGACGGGTCGAGCAGGGCGTGGCGCACCGCGAACGCGGCCGCCTCCAGCCGGGAGTGCACGCCGAGCTTGGTCAGCACGGCCTGCGCGTAGGTGCGCGCGGTGGCGGCCGAGACACCGAGCCGGGCGGCGATCGCGGCCGTGCCCAGCCCGTCGACCATCATCGCCAGGCAGTCGCGCTCGCGGGGCGTGAGGTAGCCGGCCAGCCGGTGGGCCTCGACGTGCTCCGCCGCGCGCACCGGGGAGAGCGGCGCCGGGACGGCGCCGGTCACGACCTCGCCCTGGGCCACCCTGGTGATCGTCGAGACCAGCGCGGAGACCCCGGCGGTCTTGCACAGGTACCCGGCCGCACCGGCGGCCAGCGCCCGCCGCGCGGTGTCCGGGTCGCGGTCGGCGGTGAGCAGCACGACCCGCGTGGCCGGGCTGGCCGCCCGCACCCGGGGCAGCTCGGCCAGGCCGTCGCCGTCGGCGAAGTGCCGGTCGACGACGCAGACCTGCGGGCGGTGCGCCACGACCACGCCGACGACGTCGGCGGCCCGGTGGGCGACGGCGCGCACGCGGAGGCCGTGGTGGGTCAGGACGGCGCCGAGGGCGTCGGTGAACACCGGGTGGTCGTCGCAGAGCACGACGTCCGCCCAGCTCGGGACGGGTTCGAGCACCGTCGGATCACCCCACCGCCGGCAGCAGGACCCGGGCCCGGGTGCCGTGCGGGGCGACCGCGTCCAGCTCCAGGCGCCCGCCGCAGGCCGCGAGCAGCCTGCCGACCAGCTCCAGCCCGAGCCCGGACGAGCCGCGCGGCCCGTGCGGGAAGCCGGGGCCGTCGTCGACGACGTCGATGGCGACGACCCCGTCGGCCCGCGACGGGTGGGTCGCGAGCCGCACGCTGCCGCCCGGTCCGGCCGCGCGGACGGCGTTGTCCACGAGGTTGCCGACCACCCGTGAGAGGGCGGCCCGGTCGACCCGGACCGCGACGTCGGGCCCGGGCAGCAGCCGCACCCGGGCCCGCCCGGCGTGCCCGGCGTGCCCGGCGAGGCGCGCGATCGGCGCCAGGACGTCGCGCACGCCGATCTCGTCCGGCTCGTCGCCGGGCGCCGCGGGCTCCGGACGGCCGCTGTGCGCTACGGCCAGCAGCCGCGCGGTCTCCTGCTCGATGAGCTCCAGCAGGCCGAACGTGGGAACCGCGCCGTCGCGGGCGGCCTCCAGCAGCAGGGCCATGGTCGACAGACCGTTGCCGAGGTCGTGCACGAGGCCGCGCAGGTGGCGCAGTTCGTCGCGCACGTCGTCCTCGCCGGTGGGGGCGGGCGGCTCGTCCGCGCTGCGCTGCGCGGGCACGACGCCCCACTCGTCCAGGTGCGGGGGGACGCCGCACCGCTGCGTCGGGATGGCCGGGAACGACTCGGAGGACCTGCGCACGCTCATCCGTCGAACCACGAAGAGTGAGTATTACGCCACATGTCGTAGTCGAATACCTCGGAAAGCCTAATTCCGCCCATCCGGGTAGCCGTCGGCCGCGACCCGAGGACGCATGCCCGCCGTCCTCGCCACCCGGACGGCCTCCAACCTGCTGTGCACGCCCAGCTTGCCGAACAGCTTGTTCATGTGGGTGCGGACCGTGCCCGTCGAGACCCCGAGCGCCGCGGCGATCTGCGCGCCACGCGCCCCGTCGACCAGCTCGGCCAGCACCCGGCGTTCCTGGCGGCTGAGCACGGCCAGCGGATCGGCCCGCCGCGCCCCCGGGTCGACCTCGGCCCGCAGCGCGCCGAGCACGACGCCCAGGTCGGCGGGCGACAGGCTGGCCTCGCCGCGGCAGACCCCGCGGACCGCGGCCAGCAGGTCGGCCGCGGTGCAGCCCTTGGTGAGCCAGCCGACCGCACCGGCGCGCACCGCGTCGACCAGCTGCGCCCGATCGCGGCTGCCGGTGAGCACGACGATCCGCACGCCCGGCTGCACCGCGAGCAGCGCCGACACCACCTCGGCCGCCGCGGAGCCCAGCGGCTCCACGTCGATCACGACGACGTCCGGCCGGGCCGCCGCCGTCCGCGTGACGAGGTCGGGTTCACCGGCGCAGCACCGGTCGACGACCCGCAGGTCGGGCTGGTGGGACAGGGTCAGCGCCAGCGCCTCGGCGAACATCCGGTGGTCGTCGACGAGCACCAGCCGGCGGACCGCCGCGACGCCGGCCTGCTGCTCGTGGTGGCCGACGATCACCGACCCAGGATGACCCGCCGATCCCCGCGGGCCTACCTCCGCGGACCCGATTCCACCGCTCGGGTACCGCACCCACCTGCGAGAACGCGCAGCGTGACACGAGCACGCCGCCGTCGGCCGACGGTGACCCGTCGGGACGTGGATCCGGCCCCGGGACACGACGGGCCTGGTTCCGCCGGTCGCGTCTGTTCGAGCCGACCGCGCCGCGGGCCTCCCACGAAAGACATAGCCCGCCTACGTCGTTCGGAGGGTCCCGGCCGGTGGGGACGGCGGCAGGCTGACGCGGTCGGGGACGTGCACCGGGATCGGCTGCAGCAGGAGGGGACCGCGATGAGAGTGCTCGCGGTGGGCGCGCATCCAGACGACGTCGAGCTCGGCCGCGGCGCGGCGCTGCCGCCTTCTTCCCGCGCCACCTGGCCCTCGTGACCGCGGCGGGGCGCCACCAGCCCGCGGCCGGGCGCGACGGGCTCGACCCGACCGGGCACCCCCCGGTCGCTGAGCGTGCTGATCGCCTGCCACAACGAGGAGCGCGTCGGCCCGCGCGCCACGCCGCCGATCTCCGGCCCGCCGGGCCGATCACCGTCCCGGTGCCCCGGCCCGCGTTCCCGGGCGCGCCGCCGCGCGCCCACGACACCGCCGGTCGCAGCGCTGGGCCGGGACCTCGCCGTGGAAGGAGAGCGATGAGCACGACCTCCACCAGCATCGACCCGGTACTGGTGACCGGGGCGGGCGGCGCCGCGGGGGTGGCCGTCATCCGGGCGCTGGCCGGGCGGCGCCCGGTCGTCGCGGCCGACTGCGATCCGACCGCCGTCGGGCTGCACCTGGGCACCGGCGCCGGCGTCCTGCCGCACGGCGACGACCCCGACTTCGCCGCCCAACTGGCCAAGCTGGCCGGCCGCACCGGCGCCACGGCGCTGGTCTGCACGGTCGCCGAGGAGATACCGGCCCTGCACGAGGGCGCCGCGCTGCTCGCCGAGGTCGGCCTGCGGACCTGGCTGCCGCCCGCGCGGGCGGTGGCCGCGTGCACCGACAGGTGGACCTTCGCCCGCACCTGCGCGGCCGGCGGCGTCCCGGTGCCGGCGACCGAACCCGGCGCGATCTGGGCCCGCGCCGTGGACAGCGTGCCGGGGCCGTGGATCGTCAAGCCCCGCTTCGACCGGGGCTCGCGCGACGTCCACCCGGTCGACTCGGTCACCGAGGCCCGCTGGGCGCTGCGCCGGGTGCCCGACCCGCTCGTGCAGACCCGGCTCACCGGCCCGGAGTTCACCGTCGACGTGCTGGTCGACCGTTCCGGGCGGCTGGCCGGTGCCGTCCCGCGGTGGCGGCTGGAGACCAAGGCGGGCATCAGCACCCGCGGGCGGACGTTCGCCTCGCCCGCGCTCGGCTGCGCGGTCGCGCACCTGCTGCGCACCGTCGGCCTCCGCGGCCCGGCCAACGTCCATGGCTTCATGACCGCCCCCGACCGGTTCAGCTTCACCGAGGTCAACCCGCGCTTCTCCGGGGGGCTGCCGCTCTCGCTGGCGGCCGGGGCCGACTTCGTCGGCGAGTACCTGCGCGGGCTGGACGGGTTGCCGGTGCGCCGCCAGCGCCTGGTCGGGCGGGCCGGCGTGACGATGCTGCGCCACCTGAGCGAGGTGTACCCGGCGTGAAGCTGCCCGTGCCGTTCGGCACCCGACCCGGGATCGTCAAGCTCGCCCCGGTGGTGCGGGCGCTGCGCGCCGACAGCGACCCCGCCACCCCCGCCGCGCAGCGCCGCGCCGACTCCGCCCCCTGCCCCAACGGCGACGGGCGCACCGATGACCGGGGCGTCGAGGTGTTGCACGCCACCGGCGCCGCCCTGCTGGAGCCGGCCGAACCCGACTTCGTCGACCAGGAGCCCCCGTGCTGATCCCCCCGGTGCGCGCGGTGCTGGTCGACCTCGACGACACCCTCCACCCCCAGGCCGAGTTCCTCGACACCGCCTGGCGGGCCGTCGCGCAGCACGGCGCGCGACGCGGCCTCAACCCGGACGCCCTGCTGGGCGCCCTGCGCGAGGAGACCGCCGCCGGCTCGGCCCGCGGCAGCATCATCGACCGCGCGCTCGCCCGCGCCGGCGCCGACCCGTCGCACGTCGAGGCGCTGCTGGCGGCCTTCCGCGCCGTCGAGCCGCCCACCCTCACCCCCTACCCCGGCGCGCTGCGGGCGCTCGCCGCGCTGCGCCGCCGGGTGCCGGTGGGCCTGGTGGCCGACGGCGAGGTGACCGGCCAGCGCCGCAAGCTCGCCGCACTCGGCCTCACCGACGCCTTCGACGTCGTGGTGCTCGGCGACCTCGACGGCCGCGACCGGCGCAAACCCCACCCCGCCCCGTTCCGGCGGGCGCTGGCCGGGCTCGGCGTGCCGCCCGAGCGGGTCGTCATGATCGGCGACCGCCCGGACGAGGACGTCGCGGGCGCCGTCGCCGCCGGGCTGCGCGCGGTCCGGGTGCGCACGGGCGAGTACGCCACCCGTCCCGACCACCCCGGGACGTGGTTCAGCGCCCCGTGCCTCGCCCTCGCGGTGCACCGGCTGCTCCCGCACCTCCCGGACCCGCCCGACCCGGACCGGTCGGAGCAGCCGCCGGGATGCGGCCCGCCTACGGCGCCGTCACCGGCCTGCGACCTGCCCGTGCTCGTCGCGGGCCGAGCGGCCGGACCGGTTGTCGAGCGCCGAGGACGCCAGCAGGAAGACCACCAGCAGGGGCAAGCCCACCGCCAGCACCGGCCAGGTCGCCACCGTCAGGAGCACCATCCCGACGAGCCCCAGGACGACCACGCCCAGGCCGACGACAACTGCGATCACGGTCCTCATGGCGACCACCTCGCTCGCATCCGCGTGCGGTCGATGGTGTGGGCTAGATCACAACCGGGCAATCACCCGGTCGGGGGGACGTGCTCGGCGGACGGGTTCGGTCGTGGACGCGCCGGCACGGCGGGCACCCCCGGCAGCCCACCTCACCGCGGACCGAGCCGCCTCCCCCCGGCCGACGCGTACAGGCACACCGCGGCCGCGGTGGCCAGGTTGAGGCTCTCCGCCCGCCCGTAGATCGGCACCCGCACCCGGTGGTCGGCCGCCGCGGCGACGTCGTCCGGGACCCCGTGCGCCTCGCCGCCGAACACCCACGCCACCGGCCCGGCCAGCACCGCGGCGGCGCGGGCGTCGTGCAGGTCCAGCTCGCCGTGGCCGTCGGCGACCAGCAGCGCCAGCCCGGCGGAGCGGCAGGCGTCCAGGACCGCGGCGGTGTCGCGTTCGCGGGCCAGGGGCAGGTGGAACACGCTGCCCGTGGAGGCCCGCACCGCCTTCGGGTTGTGCGGGTCGACGGTGTCGCCGGCGAGCAGCACGGCGTCGGCGCCCGCGGCGTCGGCGACCCGGATGACGGCGCCCGCGTTGCCGGGGTCGGCGATGCCGGCGCACACGGCGACCAGCCGCGCCCGCTCCCCCAGCGCCTCGGCGACGGGCACGTCGAGCAGGTCGCACACGGCGACCAGCCCCTGCGGGGTGACCGTGTCGGACAGCGACTCGGCGGCGCGCTCGGTGACCGCGCTGATCCGGGCGCCCGCGGCGGCCGCGGCTTCGACGAGCTCCGGGTGGCGCTCTGCGGCGGCGTCGGTGAGCAGCAGCTCGCGCACGCGGGCCCCGTCGAGCGCCTCGCGGACGGCCTGGGCCCCCTCCACGAGGAACCGCCCGGCCCGATCGCGCCCGGCGCGGCGCAGCAGCTTGCGGGCTGCCACGACGCGCGGGGTGCGTTCGGTGCCGGGCGGTGCGTCGGGAGCGGGCGCTCCCGGGGTGCTCAGGCCGCCGATCCGTCCTGGGCGGGCTGGGCGGGCACGGCGGCCTTGGCCACCACGACGAGCGCGGCGAACGCGGCCTCGTCGGTGACGGCCAGCTCCGCGAGGACCTTGCGGTCGACCTCGACGCCGGCGATCTTCAGGCCCTGGATGAACCGGTTGTAGGTCATCCCGTTGGCGCGCGCGGCGGCGTTGATCCGGGTGATCCAGAGCTGGCGGAAGTCGCCCTTGCGCGCACGGCGGTCGCGGTAGGCGTAGTTGAGCGAGTGGAGCATCTGCTCCTTGGCCTTGCGGTACAGCCGGGACCGCTGGCCCCGGTAGCCGCTGGCCAGCTCAAGGGTGGTGCGCCGCTTCTTCTGGGCGTTGACCGCGCGCTTCACGCGTGCCATGGGGGTGTCCTTACGTATCGGGCCGGTGCGCGGAGGGCTTTCCGCCCACCGGGTGCGGGAGGGGGCGGACCGTCAGCGGCCGAGCAGCTTCTTGACCCGCTTGATGTCGGCCTTGGCCACGGGCACCACGCCGGACAGGTCGCGGGTCTCCTTGCTCGACTTGACCTCGAGCCGGTGGCGCAGACCGGTCTGCTGGCGCATGAGCTTGCCCTTGCCGGTCACCTTGACCCGCTTCGAGATCCCGCTGTGCGTCTTGTTCTTGGGCATGAGCAGTTCCGTTCGCCATGACGCCCCCGGTTCCCCGGGGGCGTCGGGTGGGTCCTGCGGGCCGGAGCCCGCCGTCGATCAGGTCTGAGCGTCCGCGACCGTGGCCCCGGCGACCGGGGTCTCGGCGGCCGAGGCCTCCGCGGCCGCGGCCGTGGCCTGGGCGGTCTGGGCCCGGGTCGGCGGCTTCTTGTTCGGGGCGATCACCATCGTCATGTTGCGGCCGTCCTGCTTCGGCGCCGCCTCGACCGTGCCCAGCTCCACCACGTCCTCCGCGAGCCGCTGCAGCAGCCGGAACCCCAGCTCGGGGCGGGACTGCTCGCGACCACGGAACATGATCGTGACCTTGACCTTGTTGCCACCCTCGAGGAAGCGCACGACGTTGCGCTTCTTGGTCTCGTAGTCATGGGTGTCGATCTTGGGGCGGAGCTTCTGCTCCTTGATCGTGGTCAGCTGCTGGTTGCGGCGGGACTCCCGGGCCTTCTGCGCGCTCTCGTACTTGAACTTGCCGTAGTCCATGAGCTTGCAGACCGGGGGGCGGGCCTGGGCCGCGACCTCGACGAGGTCGAGCTCGGCCTCCTCGGCGAGCCGCAGGGCGTCCTCGATACGCACGATGCCGACCTGTTCGCCGTTGGGTCCGACCAGCCGGACCTCGGGAACACGGATGCGGTCGTTGATGCGCGTCTCTGTGCTGATGGGGTCTCCTCGTATCGACGTCGTGTTGAGCGACGGAGCGGAGACCCGACTGACCCCGCGATGAACCTACGGCTCATCGCCGGACCGGACCCGACACCGGAGGCGGCGGGTGGGAGCGGGGCTCCTCTTGACGCCCTGGCACGACGGTGGCGTGCTGATGCACGGTCCAACGCGCGACAGGGTGGTCGCATTCCGAAGGGTACACCACCCGTTTCGGTCGCGGTCACCGGTCGGCTCCGGGCGTGGGCGGGGCACATCCGGGGTAGCCCGGCGCTCATGGGTTGGTTCCGCCGCAGGCTCCGCGGCTTCAGCAGTCCCCGCTCCCCCCGCGCTCCCCGCCCCCGCGGCCGGTTCGGCTTCTGGGGCCCGTTGCCCACGTACCGCACCCGGACCCGCCGGGGCTCCGAGGTCTCGGTCAGCGGGTGCGGGTGCTGCCTGCCGATCCCGCTGATCGCGCTGGCCGGCACGGCCGCCGGGCTGCGGACGGTGTGGCGGTGGGCCCGGGGCTGAGCGTGCGGGGCCGGGCTGCGGTCAGGGCCGGCGCCGCAGCCCGGCGGGCTCGGCCTGCCGCCCGCGCCGCGAGCCCGTGTAGGCCCGTTCCCGCAGCGCGGTGAGGGGCCGAGCCGGATGCAGGTCGGGCAGGTGGTTGAGCACCGGGTCGAACGTGATGGGCGGCTGCGCCGGGTCGCGCACCGACTCCAGGACCAGCTCACCCACCACCCGCGGGTGGCCCAGCGCGTCCCGCAGCGGCAGCTCGGTGACCGCCATCCGGACCCGGCCCCCGGCGACGAGCGCCGCGGCCGTGCCGGGGTCCGCGGGCATGGTGCGCGGCGCGTCGCCCGCGTCCAGGCCCAGCAGCACGAGCCGGCCGCGGGCCCGGTACGGCAGCAGCGTGCTGTACGGGCTGCCCCACCAGCGCCCGGACGGCAGCAGCGCCAGGTGCGCCGGGCGATGACGGCCCGTGGAGGCCAGCAGGAGGTCGAACAGGTCGTCCTCCCCGTCGATGCGCCCGTCGCCCGCCGGCACCCGCAGCGCCACGCCGAGCAGGTCGGGCAGCCCGCCGGGCAGCCCGACCGACTTCGACAGCCGCACGACCGCGGGCCGGCCGGGCGCTCCGCCGACCGCGGCCCCGAAGAGCGAGTCGGGATCGAGGGTCAGCCGCCCGTCGAAGGCCACCCCGACGCTGTGCAGGGCCCGGCCCGCGCGCACCCGCGCGACCGTCCCGAATACGGACTCGACCGCGCGTCCGAGCGCGCGCTGCACCGTGGTCACCCGGGACGGGTGCCCCGACGGCGCCGGGCGACACGTGGTTCCCGACTCAGCCGAGCAGATCGCCCAGCAGCGGGGCGACCAGCCGCGGGTGGGTCAGCGGGATCATGTGCGCCCCGGCCGGCACCGTGCGGGCCCGACCGGCGGACGCGAGGGAGGCCAGGTGGCAGACCCAGTCGGCCGGTGAGATCCGGTCGTGCCGACCGCGCACGATCAGCACCGGGCACCGCAGCGCGGGCAGGACGCGGTCGATCCGGTCGCGGCGGGCGGCGTCCATCGCCCTGCCCATCGCGGCCGCGCCCGTGCGGGTGTAGTCGCGGGCCAGTTGCGGCACCTGCCCCGGGCGTTCGTGGGCCGCGGTGCGCAGCCAGCGCCCGGCCAGCGCGGGCCATCCGGCGGCGCGCGGGTCGGTGGTCGGCCCGACCAGCAGCAAGGCGGTGACGCGGTCGGGCGCCATGGCGGCGGCGTGCGCCACGACCTGGCAGCTCGCCGAGTGGCCCAGCAGCACCGCGGGGGGCACGTCGAGGCGTTCCAGCCGGTCCAGCAGGTGCGCGGCGAGATCCGCCGGAGCCCGGGGGGCGTCGCGCCGGGCGGGCTCGCCGTAGCCGGGCAGCGCGAGCGCCACCGACGCGGTCGGGGCGAGCCGGGCGAGGGTGCGGGCAGGCACGTCCGCCGACAGGCCCAACCCCGGCACCGCGACGACCCGGGTGACCCCCTCCCCACCCATCCACCGCACGGAGGACGGTCCCACCACATCGATCACGCCCCCCAGCATCGCCCTCCGCCACCCCACCCGCGACCGGGACGGAGCCGAGGGATGGACGGGGACGCGCCGGGTACCCGAGCGCGTGACGGAACCACTGCGAGGAGGCCGCGCCGTGACGCCGCCCCCGACGGCGCGCACGCGGGCGCGGCGCCGCAACCTGCTGGCCGGGCTGCTGCTGGGGGTGGGCACGGTCGCCTTCCTCGACGAGGTCGTCTTCCACCAGCTGCTGCACTGGCACAAGTTCTACGACCGCGCCGGCACCGACGCGGGGCTCGTCTCCGACGGGCTGTTCCACGCGTTCAGCTGGGGCGCCACGGTCGCGGCGCTGTTCCTGCTGGGGTCGCTGCGCCGCGACCGGACCGTGGACCGGCCGCGGGTGATCGGCGGGGTGCTGATCGGCGCCGGCGCGTTCCAGCTCTACGACGGGCTGGTGCAGCACAAGCTCCTCGGCCTGCACCAGATCCGCTACGAGGTCGACCTGCTGCCCTACGACCTGACCTGGAACGTCCTCGCGGTGGCGCTGCTGGTGGTGGGACTCGTCCTGGTGCGGCGCAGCGGCCGGGCATGACCGGGCACGAGCACGCCCACCAACCGGGGTGGGCCGGCGCGCCGCTGCTCGTAGCGCTGGCCCTGGCCGGGCTCGCGTACCTGCTCGCGGTGCGCCGGCTGCACCGAACCGGACGCCCGTGGCCGGTCGTCCGGACCGCGCTGTGGCTGCTCGGGCTGGGCGCGGCCGCGGCCGGGGTGCTGATCGGCAGCGGGAGCTCCTTCGCCGTGCACATGGTCGGTCACGTGCTGCTCGGGATGCTGGGCCCGCTGCTGCTGGCGCGGGCCGCTCCCGTCACGCTGGCGCTGCGCGCGCTCCCGGCGGGCCGGGCCAAGCTGCTGAGCCGGGTGCTGCGGTCGGTGCCCGTCGCCCTGCTGACCACGCCGGTCGTGGCCGCGCTGCTGTCGGTCGGCGGGCTGTGGCTGCTGTACCGGACCGACCTGCACGCCGCGGCCGGGCACGACCCGCTGCTCGGGCTGGCCGTCTCCACGCACGTCCTGCTGGCCGGGTACCTGTTCACCGCCACCCTGGTCGGACCCGACCCGGTGGCGCACCGGGCAGACCTCGGCGTGCGTGCCGCGGTGCTCGTGCTCGCCGTCGCCGCGCACAACGTCCTGGCCAAGTCGTTCGCGGCGGCGCCGCCGGCCGGGCTGACCGAGGCCGAGGCACTCGCCGGCGGCCAGCTCATGTACTACCTCGGCGCGCCCGTCGAGATCGCCGTCTTCGTGCTGCTGGGTCGGGAGTGGGCGAGGGGCGACCGGCGGCGCGCACGCCGGTCGCCCGTCCCGCAGCCCGGTCCGGCGGGCGAGCTCAGTCGTTGAGCCCGAGCAGCTTCGCCGGCTTGGCCAGGATGCCCGGCAGGGCCTGGCTCGGCCGCTGCAGCTCGCCGTGCACCGCGTTCACCACGACCAGCGCCGCGGTCAGTGCCGGGATCAGCCACTGGGTGACGGCCAGCTGCTTCTGCGCGGCGGCCACCTCCGGCGGGCTGTCGGGGGCCGGGTCGGTGCCGCCCTCGACCGGCGCAGGCTCCGCGTTCTCCAGCTTCTTGCCCAGCGCGCGGCTGTAGGCGGTGGCCGCCAGCGCGGCCCCGGTCAGCACCGTCTTGGCCACCGACGCCGCCCCGACCCCGCTCTGGGCGACCGTGCGGCCCTTGTTGCCCAGCAGCAGCCCGGCGCTGCCCACCAGGTGCGCGCCGATCGCGGCCAGGTTCACCGGGGCCCAGCGCGCCCACCCGGCGTTGGCCACCCGCAGCCGCTGGTTCCGGTCCTGGACGTCGGCGGCGGCACCGTTGATGCCGACCGCGCCGGCCAGCGTGCCGCCGAACCACGCGGCCAGGCCCAGGTCGTTCAGGCTGCGGACCACCGTGTTGCGTTCGCTCATCGTGCGTGTGCCTCCCTCGTCGGCGCCGGACGTCGGCGCCACGGGCGGGGACGTACCCGCGCTCGTCCGGCCCACGCTCCGCGCCGCACCCCGTCCCCCGAATGACAGGAAAGCCACCATCAGGACACCTGGCGTCCGGATGGTGGCTTTCCTGACACGGGAGCGGTGGGGAACGAGGGCGCGGAGGGGCGAGGGACGCTCAGCGGGCGCCGGGCGAGGTGTTGCGGGCCGCGCGGCGGGCGGCGGCCACCGCGGCGGTGTCGCCGAGCGCGGCGCCGTACTCGGCCAGGGCGTCGAAGTCGGTACCGAGGGTCGCGCGGGCCGCGCGGTCGACCGCGTCCAGCCGGGCGGCGTCCGAGCCGAACACCGGCGACGCCCGCCGGCTCGCCCGCAGGGCGGCCAGCAGCAGGGCGGCCTCGGCGTGCCGGTCGAGCCGGGACAGCGTCTCCACCAGCGCCCGGATGGCGATCCACAGCTGGCTCCAGGCGCCGAACCCGTGCCAGTGGTCGATCAGCGGGCCGAAGCCGGCCAGCGCCGACGCCGGGTCCGTGCTCCCCCGGGCGGCGGAGGTCAGCAGGGTGTGGCGGGCGACGCCGGCGATGAAGCCGGAGCCGACCTCCTCCGCGGCGCGCACCGCGGCCGCCAGGTGCGCGGCCGCGCCGGGCTCCCCCGCCTCGGCACGCCGCTCGCCCCGCGCGTAGTGCGACCAGGCGCGCGCGGTGGGCGAACCGAGCCGGTCCGCGGCCGCGACGAGCCGCTCCTCGTAGTGCGCGGCCGCGGGGCCGTCCGCGGCGTAGGCGCAGATGATGGTCAGGTCGGTCAGCGCCACGACCCGGCCCTCCTGGTCGTCGACCCGCTCGTCGAGCTCCAGCGCGGCTCGGGCGTGCTCGAGCGCGGCGCCGAGCTCGCCGCGGAAGCTGGCCACGTTGGCCAGCGACTCGTGGGCGTCCCTGGCCGAGGTCGGGTCGTCCGTGCGGGCGGCCAGCTCCAGGGCGCGGTGGGCCTGCTCGGCGGCCAGGTCGAGCTCGCCGTGCATCCAGCGCACCGACGCCGAGAGCCCGAGCAGCCGGGGGACCAGCGGGTCGACGGCGGCACCGGGGTCGTCGACCACGTCGAGGGTGCGGTCGAGCACCCGCGTGAGGTCGACGCGCCCGCGCAGGTAGGCCAGCTCGGCGAACAGCAGCGTGAGCCGCAGCAGCTGCGGGCGCGGCCCGTTCGCGCACAGCCAGTCGTGCGCCCGGTTGAGGTCGGCGAGGTGGGCCTCGAACCGGCGCACCGCGGCGGCCTCGCCCGGGCCGCGCCGACCGGCGCGCACCTCCTCGGCCAGCCCGACCGCCCAGTCGGCGTGCCGGGCCCGCAGCCGCGGCGTGCCCGGGTCGGTGGCCAGGTGGGCGCGGCCGTACGCGCGCAGCGTCTCCAGCATCCCGAAGCGCGCCGGCTCGCCGGGGTGGCGCACGACCAGCGAGCGCTCCACGAGGTCGGCGAGCCCGTCGTGCTCCTCGCAGACCGCCCGCACGGCCGCTCGCTCGACCGGCCCGGCGAACACCGACATCCGGTCGAACAGGGTGCGCTGCCGGTCGTCGAGCAGGCCGTAGGACCAGTCGACGACATCGCGCAGCGAGCGGTGCCGGGGGGCGGCCGTGCGCCGGCCACCGCGCAGCACGTCGAGGGCGTGCGGGTGCTCCAGCGCCTCCACCAGCCCGGCCAGGCCCACGTGCACGGCGCGCCCGGCGGCCAGCTCGACGGCCAGCGGGAGCCCGTCGAGGCGCCGGCACACCTGTTCCACCAGCGCGGCCTGCCCGGGACCGGGCACCGCGGCCGGATCGCCCGCCCGCAACCGGTCGGCCAGCAGCCGGGCCGCGGCCGCCCCGTCCAGCGGCGCCACCGCGTGCACCTGCTCGCCGTCGACCCGCAGCGGCTCGCGGCTGGTCGCCAGCACGTCGACGGCGGGCGCGCCGGCCACCACGGCCTCCACCACGGCGGCGACCTCGTCGGCCACGTGCTCGCAGTTGTCCAGCACCAGCAGCTGGTGGCGCACCGCCAGCCCGTCGACGACCAGCTCGGCGGGCGACCCGGCACGCAGGTCGGACAGCCCCAGCGCGGCGGCCAGCGCGGCGGCGACGTCGGCCGGCCCACCACCGCCGAACTCGACCACCAGCGCGCCGTCCGGGTAGCGCCCGGCGATCGCGGCGGCGACGTGCACCGCCAGCCGGGTCTTCCCGACCCCGCCGGGCCCGCACAGGGTGACGACCCGACCGTCGCGCAGCAGCGCGGACACGGCGCCCAGGTCGGCGTCGCGCCCGACGAACGAGCTGACCGGGACCCGGACCGGCGTCCGCCGGGCGGTCGGGGCCGGGGCCGGTCGGGGCGCGGGCAGCTCCTGGCGCAGCACGCGCAGGTGCACGGCGCGCAGCTCCGGCCCCGGCTCGACGCCGAGCTCGGCGTCGAGCCGGTCGCGCAGGCGGGCGTGGGCGGCCAGCGCCTCGCCCTGGCGCCCGGTCGCGGCGAGCGCCTCGACCAGCACCGCGACCGCGCCCTCGCGCAGCGGCTCCGCCGCTACCAGTGCCTCGGCCGCGGCCACCGCCTCCCCGGGCCGACCGGCGGCCAGCAGCCCCGCGGCGCGCTGCTCCTGGGCCCAGCGGTGCAGCTCGGTGAGCCGGGCCACCTCCGGGCCGAGCGCCGGGTGGTCCAGCTCGGTGAAGGGCCTGCCCCGCCACAGTGCGAGCAGGGCGTCCAGGAGCGCGACCCGGCGCGACGGGTCGGGCTCATCGGCGGCGCGGGTCAGGCCGGCCTGGAACTCGACGGCGTCCAGGTCGTCCGCGCCGACGCGCAGCCGGTAGCTGCGCGCCCCGGTCTCGATCGCCACACCGGCGGGCAGCAGCCTGCGCAGCCGGGCGACGTTGGTCTGCAGGGCGCCGGAGGGATCGACCGGTGGGGCCACGTCCCACACCAGCTCGGCCAGGACCTCGACGTCGACCGCGCGGTCGGCGTGCAGGGCCAGCGCGGCCAGCAGCCGGCGCTGCCGGGCGCTGCGCACCGGTACCCGCCCGTCGGGCCCGCGCAGCTCGACCGGGCCGAGCACGGCCACCCGCGGCACCCGGGCGCCCGCTGTCTCGGTCACCAGGACATCGTGCCCGGCCCGGACACCCGCGCACAGCCGGTCGTCCGGCGGCAGCGGGGTGACAGCGATCCGACAGCGGCCACCGCCACCATCTCCGCCATGACGACGACCGCACCCACGCCGGCCACCGGCGCCACCGCCGAGGAGTTCGGCGAACGGCTGTTCACCGCCGTGCTCGGCACCCAGCTCGTGCAGGCCGCCTACCTCGGCGACCGCCTCGGCTTCTACCGCGCCCTCGCCGGGGAGGCGCTGACCGCGGCCGAGCTGGCCGTGCGCACGGGCACGGCCGAGCGGTACGCCAGGGAGTGGCTGGAGCACCAGGCGGTGTGCGGCGTGCTGACCGTGGACGACGACGCCGCGCCGGCCGACGCGCGCCGGTTCCGGCTGCCCGCCGGGCACGCCGAGGTGCTGACCGACGTGCTCAGCCCGAACCACGTGCTCCCGCTGGCCCGGATGGCGGCCGGGATCGGCCGGCACGTCGACGAGCTGGCCGGGGCCTACCGGACGGGAGGGGGCGTGTCCTGGGCCGACTTCGGCGCGGACGCCCGCGAGTCGCAGGCCGCGGCCAACCGACCGCTGTTCCTCGGCGCCCTGCCCCGCGACTACCTGCCCTCCGTGCCCGACATCGACGCCGTGCTGCGCCGCGGCGGGCGCGTCGCCGACGTCGGGTGCGGCTTCGGCTGGTCGGCGATCGGCCTGGCGCTGGCCCACCCGGACGTCACGGTCGACGGCTTCGACCCCGACGGACCCTCGATCGAGGCGGCGCGCCGCAACGCCGCCGAGGCCGGCGTGGGCGACCGGGTCCGGTTCCGCACCACGGACGCCGCGCTGGCGGAGGGCGGCTACGACCTGGTGGCGGCGTTCGAGTGCATCCACGACATGCCCGACCCGGTCTCCGTGCTGGCCGCGATGCGGACGATGGCCGGGGCCGACGGGGTCGTGCTGGTCGTGGACGAGCGCGTGGCCGAGCACTTCACCGCGCCCGGTGACGAGGTCGAGCAGCTCATGTACGGCTGGAGCATCACCTGCTGCCTGCCCGACGGCCTGGCCCACCCCGGCTCGGTGGGCACCGGCACGGTCATGCGGCCCGACACGCTGCGCGGCTACGCCCGCGCCGCCGGGTTCGCCGGGGTCGACGTGCTGCCGATCGAGGACGGCTTCTTCCGCTTCTACCGGCTGCGATGACGTCTCCCGCCACTGCCTCCGGGTTCAGGAGAGCCACGACGCCGCCCACTGCGGGTCGGCGGTGGCCCTTCCTGAGCTCCCGGGGGCGGTTCAGCCGGAGGGGTGGCTCCCGCTGAGCTCGCGCATGCGGTCGAGCGCGCCGCGGATGCCGACCCCGCGCCAGGACGTGCTGGAGAAGCGCTCCTGGTCGATGCCGTCCCAGGCGGCGGGCTCGGCGCCGCCGTCGTCCAGCAGGACGCGGCCGGTCGCGGCGGTCAGCTCCCCGATCTCCCGCGCCTGGGTGCCGACCTCCGCGAGGAGGCCGCGGGTGCGGACGACGTCGTCCGGGTGGACGGCGACGAGCAGGCACCAGTCGCCCCAGGTCTGGGCGAGCTGGAACGGGTGGACCCCCGCCCGCTCGCACACCCGCTCCAGCACCGGATCGAGCCGCACGTCGGTCCGCACCAGCGCACCGAGCCCGTTCGCCCGGCACAGGCTGCGGATGGCGGCGTAGAGCCCGTCCGAGACGTCGATGGCGCTGCGCGCCAACCCCTGGGTGGCGAGCACCCCGCCCGCGGGCAGTTGCGCCCGCGGGCGGCAGGCCCGGTCGAACATCTCGCGGTGCTCGTCCTCGGTGACCTCGGCGAAACCGTGGAACACCAGCGCCGCCCCCCACAGGTGGCCGGGCGACCCGACCAGCAGCAGCCGATCGCCGGCGACCGCGCCGCGGCGGCTCAGCCTGCGCACCGTCCCGTCCGGCCCGCCGTGGGCGCAGACGCCGACGGCGGTCGCGGAGAGCCGCATCTCGCGGCCCTCGCCGATGTCCCCGCCGAGCACCCGGGTGCCGTGCGCGGCGGCGCAGGCGTCGACCCCGTCCATGATCCGGCTCAGCGTGCGGGCCGGGGTCTCCGGCGGGAGGGTGTAGTTGACCACCAGACCCTCCGGCCGGGCGCCGGCCGCGGCGAGGTCGGACAGGTTGATGGTGGCCAGCAACCAGCCGGTGTGCACCGGGTCGGTCTCGCCGAGGCTGCAGACGAGCGCGGCACCGCAGGAGTCGGTGGTGATCACCCGGTCGCTGCCGAGCTGGGCGCAGTCGTCGCCGAACGACGGCACCGTGCGGTACCGGGGTTCGAGCATCTCCGCGACGATCCGCCGCTCACCGAGCTCGCTGAGCAGGAGGCCGGTGGACACGGCGGACGGCGGCTCGGCGGTCGGTGCGGTCATCGGGCACTCATCCCCTCGCGTCGAGGGCTGCGACCACGCCGGTCACCAACGCGCGGACCGCGTCGGCGTCGACCGCGTGCCCCAGGCTGCCCCTCGCGTCGAGGCCTTCGCCGTAGACGACGGCTGCCGGGTTCGTGTGCGGGCCCTGCACGAGCAGCGTCGCGACCAGGTCGTCGCCCTTCGGAGCCACAGTATGGATCCTGGTGGTCACGGTTTCGTAGCGGTCGCCGATGAGCACCTCGAATTCCCGGTCGCGGCGGAGGAACACCTTCGTGTCCGGCACGAGACTACGACCGTAGTAGGCGTAGCGGACGGTCTCCGCGTCCTCGCCGGAGACCGACGTCAGCAGCTCCTCGTACTCGACGACCTCCAGCCCCGCGCCGGCGAGGACGGTGGACGCGAAGTCCCAGCGGTGGCTGTGCGGGTCGGGCTCGCCGCGGCGGTCCTCCCCGGCCGGCCAGACGTGCAGCCGGATCCGGAACCCGGGCCCGTCGTGCAGCACGAGCTTGGCGAAGCCGTTGGCGTGCCAGTACGACGCCGCCGCGACCCGGTCGAGCCGCTCGGGGTCGGCGACCGTCGATCGGAGCCAGGCGACCAGCGCTCGCCGGTCGTCGAGCAGCAGGTCGAGAGCCGCGAGCAGGTCCTGCGACTCGCGGGACCCGGCGAGGCGGTCAGCGACCAGGCGTGTCGGGTGGCTGGGGAGGACCACCGGGGAGATCGTCAACTGAGGGCTCCGGTCTGAGGGGCGTGCGGTACGGGATACCCGGCGAGAGCGGCGCCTCGCAGCGCGAGGACGGCGTCGTGGCTCATCCAGACCGGCAGCCTGCCGTCCTGCTTCCACGCCCAGACGCCTTCTTCCGGGACATACGAGGACCAGAGGGTCCCGAAGGCACCCTCCAAGCGGCTCCGGGACACGCCCGCGCGGCCGATCAGGGCTCGGATGACGTGTGCGGAGGTGAAGTGGTCGACCGGAACGTCGAGGGTGGACTGTTCCGGGTCGACGCGCAGGATCTCGGTGACCCCGTCGTCGTTGCGCTCGGAGGCGAGCCACTCGACGGCCTGCCCGACAGCGTCCTCCACCTCCGGGTGGTCGACGAGCGCCGTCAGGGTCCGCAGTGCGACGACAGCTCGAGCGGTGTGCGTGACCGACGGCTCGACCCGGGCCTGGGCCACGGCCGAGTACGCCGCCCAGACCAGCCGTCCACCGACGTCCATGCGGGCGTCGAGGAGCAGCCGAACCAGTTCACCGACGAACGGGTGGCGCGGCCGCAGTTGCGCCAGGTTCTCCAGGACCGTGCTGAGCACGAACGTCCGGTGGCGGTCCTCGTCGTCCATCGACGTGCTCAGCCAGGTCCACGCCGCCTCGAGGTCGGCGGACTCCGCCCGGCCCACCCGCGTCAGCGTGCCCAGCACGACCGCGGTGACGTCCGGGCGCGGACGGTCCAGCACGCGGTTCGACCAGCCGCCGGCGTGCTGGCGACGACCCATCGTGCGCGCGATGGACCGCATGTCGATGTCGACCCGGTCGAGCAGCAGCAGGGTCCGCACGGCGAGCGCGGTGCTCCACGGGCTCGGGCGCCGCCGGCGGCTGCCGATCCCCTGGGCCCAACCGACGCACTCGTCGTCGTCCGGGTCCCGGACGACGGCGCCCACGAGCCGGTCGCCGACCGCCGCGAAGACCTGCGCCAGCGTGGCTCCCGACGGCTCGCCGACCGAGGCTCGGGCGGGGGCGACCCTGTCTACGTCGCCCGGGCCGGCGAGCCGAACCAGTTCGCCGTCGGCGCGCAGTGCTTCATCGAGGCGGCGCAGCGTGTCCGCCGCGGGGGTGAAGCGCCCGCTCTCCCACTGGGTCACGGTCGGTCGCTCGACCCCGACGGCCTCGGCGACCTGCCTCTGGCTGAGGCCCCGGTCGCCGCGCAACCTCCGGATCGCTGCCGACAGCGGGGTCCCCACGTCACTGCCTACCTTCCCCTACCTCCTGAGTAGGTGTTCTCCTACGAGTAGGAAGCTGTAGGTCCAAGTGTAGCTACTACCCTACGTAGGGGGTATCGCCCGATGTTCGCCAACGTTACCGCAGAAGCGTCTGTCGCCGACTTCGGGGCCAACCCTAGAGACATGATCGCGCCAGAAGCGGCCCACGTGCAATGTTTCGGCCCGGGCGCCCCTGCCGCCAACCGGCTCGAGCCGGTCGATGGCATCGTGCACACAGCGTGGCCACACGTTCTCCTACCTCCTACCTACACGGGTGATCGCGAGGCCGCCTGGACACGCCACGCTCGTGCTGTCAGCACCCACCCTCCCGAACGGCGGTGGTCGCGATGACCGGCACTCGAGGTAGGCCGGGATCCGACGCGGTCATCCGCGCGGGTCGGCTGCTCGCTGCGGCGGCGCTGCTGGTACTGCCGGTCGGCGGTTGTGCCGTCGCCGGACGGCTCCTGACCGCCGCCGGGACGGCGGCATCCGTCGTCGAGATGGTCGAACCCGGCGCGGAGGCGGGTGCTGCCACGTCGGCGGCAGCCGAACGCCGGACCGCGCACGCGGTGGTCAGCGGTACCGGCCGGTCCGGACTTCGACTCAACCGCGTTCCGGGGGCGGAGCGGCTGGCGGTGCTCCCGGACGGCACCCGCGTCGAGGTGCGCTGCCGCGCCGTCGGCCGGGTGGTCGGCGGGCCTTACGGGCCGACCGCCGCGTGGAGCTCCGTGCGCACGCCCGACGGCCGCACGGGCTACATGTCCGAGGCGTTCCTCCGGTTCGAGATCGACCCGGACGGGGTGTCCCCGTGCTGAGCCCCGCGCCGCCCTCCTCCGGCACCCGCGTGGGCGTGGCGGGCCGGCTGCGCGGCTGGGGATTCCGCGTCCTCGTCGGCCGGGGGCAGCGCCACGTCGGCCGGGCGCTGGACGCCGCGGAACGTGCCGAGGCGGCGGACGCCGCGGTCGCCGGACTCACGACCCTCCGGTCCGTGCCGCCGCGCTTGCAGGAGGCCCGGCGCGGCGTGCGCCTGCGGTTCGTCGCGGTCGGGCTGACGGCCCTCAACGCGGCGACGATCGTGCTGATGCTGACCCTCCCGGAGCAGACCGCCCAGGCCACGCGCGCCTCGACGGTCGTCATCGCCGTGCTGCTCGGTTCCCTCGTCGCCGCCGGCCAGCTGGCGTTCGCCGTGGCGCTGGGGCGCAGGCTGCGGGAGCCGCCGGTCTCGGCGTCCGCACCGGCGGGGCCGCACGCCCACTGGCCGGCCGCGATCGATGGGGCCGCACTGGCCCTGCTGAGCACGCTCGCCGGTTGGCTGATCTTCCTCTGGGCGCGCTCCCGGGCCCCCGCCGACCAGCCGCAGCTCGGCGTCCTGCTGGCGCTGGTCCTCGGGTTGCAGGCCTGGGTGGCACCGTGGCTGCTGGTCGCCGAGACCGCCGGTACGCCGCCGAGCCCTTCCCGCCGACGCGCCGTCCTCGACCACAGGCTGGCCGAGCTGACCGGCGAGAGCGCCCTCCACCGGTCGACCGCGCTGCGGGCGCTGGACGCGGCCCGGTCGGTGCAGCGGCGAGCGGAACGGATCTCGGCGCAGGAGGCCGAGCAGTCCGGCCGGCCGACCAGCGCGAGCTGGTCGCATGCGCTGCGACAGCTCGGCACGGCGATCACCGAGGCCGAGATCCGGTGCGCGACGCTGACCGGCGACCGGCGGGAGCCCGATCTGCGGCTCGTCCGGAAGCCGCCCGCCCCTGATCCACCGCCCCGGTGACGCCGTATCAGAGCGCCGGGTAGCGGGCGGCGTAGCGGGTGGGCGACTCGCCGAACAGGGCGGTGAAGTCGCGGACGAGGTGGGCCTGGTCGGCGTAGCCGAGCTCGGCGGCGACACCGGCCCAGTCCACCCGCCCGCCCGCGGCCATCCGCTCGGTCACCTCGCGGAGGCGGTAGCGGCGGATCACCCACTTCGGGGCGGCCCCCACGTGCTCGGCGAACAGCCGCTGCAAACCCCGCACGCTGCGGCCGGTGGCCACGGCGAGCTGGTCGACCCGGCCGATCGACGGGTCGGCCGCGACCAGGGCCACCACGTCGGTCGCCTCCGTCGCGCCGCCGTCGAGCCCGGGCGCGGGCAGGTGCCGGCGCAGCCACTCCTGCAGGGTGGCGGTCGTCACCGGCTCCGCGGGCGCGCCGGTGAACGCGGGCAGCGCGTCGGCCCGGACCGTGCGGTCGGTCAGCGCGGCCACCGGCCCGTCCAGGAAGGCGCGGAACGCCCCGGGCCGCACCGCCGCCCCGACCACCCGCCCGGGCCCGGACAGCACCTTCACCTGGAAGCCGGTGCACACGCCGTGCACCTCCGGGACGCCGCCGGGGACCATGCTGATCTGCACGTTCGGCATCGGGACGATCTTCTGCCGGTACGGGGTGGCGTAGTCCCACTCGACGGCCCAGTACCGCTCGAAGAACGGCGCGAGGTCGGCGGCCGGCTCCGGGAAGTCGATGCGCTGGTGGCGCACCCACGCCCCGTCGAGCTCGCGCGGGTCGCGCTCGGCGCGGGTCACGTGTCGCGTTCCTTCAATACCGCGGCCGGCGCCGTCCCTAGTGTCGCCGCCATGCCGACCGCACTGCTCCCGACCCAGCTCATGACGGCCGCCGCCGCTCCCCTGCCGGGGATCGTCCGCGCCGCAGCCCGCGCACCGCTGGACTCCCCCACCCCCTGCGCCGGGTGGGACCTGGCCGCGCTGGTGCGCCACCAGCTGTACTGGGCGCCGTTCCTGGCCGCCGCGGGCCGCCGGGCCGATGGCACCCCGGTCGCCGCGACGGAGCAGGACGTCCCGCTCGCCGACTGGGCCGCCGCCCTCGACGCCGCGCACGCCGACATCGTGGCCGCCTGGACCGACGGGGCCGCGTGGACCGGCACGACGACGATGGGCGGCCCCGACCCGATGCCGGCCCCGGTGATCGGCAACATGGTGCTCGGCGAGCTCGTCGTGCACGGCTGGGACCTGGCCCGCACCGCGGGCACCCCGGCGAGCTGGCCCGACGACGTCCTCGGACCGGTCCTGGACGCCGTGCGCGAGATGGGTCCGATGGGCCGCGAGATGGGGATCTTCGGCCCGGAGGTCGAGGTGCCCGCCGACGCCCCGCTCCTCGACAAGATCGTCGCCGCCACCGGCCGCACCCCCTGACCACCCGCCCGTCGCCACCGCGCACACCCCGTGGTCGCCGTGCACACGTCACGACGTGTGCGCGGCGGCCGGGCGGTGTGCATGGTCAGCTGGCGGCGGCGGCCTTCTTGCGCCGGGCCGGGGCCTTGCGCGGGGCCGGCTCGGCCTCGGGGGTGACCAGGTCGTGCAGGAACTGGCCGGTGTAGCTCGTCGGGTGCGCCGCGACCTGCTCCGGCGTGCCCTGGGCGACCACGGTGCCGCCGCCGGAGCCGCCCTCCGGGCCCATGTCGATGATCCAGTCGCTGGTCTTGATGACATCGAGGTTGTGCTCGATGACGATCACCGAGTTGCCCTTGTCGACCAGCCCGTTGATCACCAGCAGCAGCTTGCGGATGTCCTCGAAGTGCAGGCCCGTGGTGGGCTCGTCGAGGATGTAGACGGTGCGGCCGTTGGAGCGCTTCTGCAGCTCGCTGGCCAGCTTGACCCGCTGCGCCTCGCCGCCGGACAGCGTGGGCGCCGGCTGCCCCAGCCGCACGTACCCGAGCCCGACGTCGACCAGGGTGCGCAGGTAGCGGCTGATCGAGGTGATCGGGGCGAAGAACTCCGCGCCCTCCTCGATCGGCATGTCGAGCACGTCGGCGACCGTCTTGCCCTTGTAGTGGACCTCCAGGGTCTCCCGGTTGTACCGGGCGCCCTTGCAGACCTCGCACGGGACGTAGACGTCCGGCAGGAAGTTCATCTCGATCTTGATGGTGCCGTCGCCGGAGCACGCCTCGCAGCGCCCGCCCTTGACGTTGAACGAGAACCGGCCCGGCTGGTAGCCGCGGACCTTGGCCTCGGTGGTGGCCGCGAACAGCTTGCGGACCTGGTCCCACACGCCGGTGTAGGTGGCCGGGTTGGACCGGGGCGTGCGCCCGATCGGGGACTGGTCGACCCGGACCAGCTTGTCGAGGCCGTCGAGCCCGGTGATCCGGGTGTGCCTGCCGGGCACCTGGCGGGCGCCGTTGAGCTTGTTCGCCAGCACCGTCGCCAGGATGTCGTTGATCAGCGTCGACTTGCCGGAGCCGGAGACGCCGGTGATCGAGACCAGGCAGCCCAGCGGGATGTCGACGTCGATGCCGCGCAGGTTGTGCTCGCGGGCGCCGACGATCGTCAGCTTGCGCTTCGGATCGCGCGGGCGGCGGACCATCGGCACCGGGATCGAGCGGCGCCCCGACAGGTACGCGCCCGTCAGCGAGGTGTCGTGCGACTCCAGCCCGGCGACCGGGCCGCTGTGCACGATGTGGCCGCCGTGCTCGCCCGCGCCCGGACCGATGTCGACGGCCCAGTCGGCGGCGCGGATCGTGTCCTCGTCGTGCTCGACGACGATCAGCGTGTTGCCCATGTCGCGCAGCCGGACCAGGGTCTGGATGAGGCGGCGGTTGTCGCGCTGGTGCAGCCCGATGGACGGCTCGTCGAGCACGTAGAGCACGCCGACCAGCCCGGAGCCGATCTGCGTGGCCAGCCGGATGCGCTGCGCCTCGCCGCCGGACAGCGACCCCGCCGGCCGGTCGAGCGAGAGGTAGTGCAGCCCGACGTCGAGCAGGAACCCGAGCCGGGCCTGCACCTCCTTGAGCACCCGCCCGGCGATCATCGCCTGGCGCGCGTCGAGCACCATGCCGTCGAGGAACTCCGAGCACTCGGCCACCGACATCGCCGAGACCTCGGCGATGGACCGGTCGCCCTGCTCGCGGTGCTCCAGCGTGACCGCCAGCACCTCGGGCTTGAGCCGCGCGCCCTTGCACGTGGGGCACGGCACGTCGCGCATGTACCCCTCGTACTTCTCGCGCTGCGACTCCGAGTCGGTCTGGTCGAGGCGCCGGTCGAGGAACGGGATGACGCCCTCGAAGTTGGCGTAGTACGAGCGCTCGCGGCCGTAGCGGTTGCGGTACTTGACGTGGACCTGGTCGCCGCTGCCGTGCAGCACCGCCTTCTGGGCGGCGGCGGGCAGCTTGCGCCACGGGGTGTCCATCCGGAAGCCGATCGACTTGGCCAGGCCCTCCAGCAGCCGGCCGAAGTACTCCGCGGACTGCCCGCCCGCCCACGGCGCGATGGCACCGTCGGCCAGGGAGGCGTCCGGGTCGGGGACGACGAGCTCCGGGTCGACCTCCTTCTTGACGCCGATGCCGGTGCAGTCCGGGCAGGCGCCGTAGGGCGAGTTGAAGGAGAACGTGCGCGGCTCGAGGTCGTCGAGGCTGAGCGGGTGGCCGTTGGGGCAGGCCATGCGCTCGGAGAAGCGGCGCTCGCGGTGCGGGTCGTCGTCGGGCAGGTCGACGAAGTCGAGCACGACCAGGCCGTCGGCCAGGCGCAGCGCCGTCTCCACCGAGTCGGTGAGGCGCTGCTTGGCCGTGTCCTTGACGGCGAGCCGGTCGACCACGACGGAGATGTCGTGCTTCTCCTGCTTCTTCAGCGTGGGCGGGCTGCTGAGCTGGTGGACGGTGCCGTCGACCAGGACGCGCGAGTAGCCCTGCTGCTGCAGGTTGGTGAACAGGTCGACGAACTCGCCCTTGCGGGTGCGCACGACCGGGGCGAGCACCTGGAACCGGCTGCCCTCCTGCATCGCCAGCACCTGGTCGACGATCTGCTGCGGGGTCTGGCGCTCGATCACGTGGCCGCAGACCGGGCAGTGCGGCACCCCGGCGCGGGCGTAGAGCAACCGCAGGTAGTCGTAGACCTCGGTGATCGTGCCGACGGTGGAGCGCGGGTTGCGGTTGGTGGACTTCTGGTCGATGGAGACCGCGGGCGAGAGCCCCTCGATGAAGTCGACGTCGGGCTTGTCCATCTGGCCCAGGAACTGGCGCGCGTAGGCCGACAGCGACTCCACGTACCGCCGCTGGCCCTCGGCGAAGATCGTGTCGAACGCCAGGCTGGACTTGCCGGACCCGGACAGCCCGGTGAACACGACCAGGCTGTCGCGCGGGATGTCGAGGTCGACGCCGCGCAGGTTGTGCTCGCGGGCGCCGCGCACGACGAGGCGGGGCCCGTCGATCGCGCTCTCGGGCGCGCTCTCGGGCGCACTGTCGATCGGGCCGTCGACCCTGCCGTTCGTGGTGCCTTCGGCCACCGGGGAGCCCTCCTGGGATCGGTCCGCGGGCGCACGGCACCCGCGTTTCCATGCTAGGCGCGGCCACCGACAGAAACCCGGTCGGGGAAGTCGGTTCGGCCGGGCGGACCGGCTTCGGGGACCGGCTCGCCGCGCCGAGGATCGCACGCCTGTTCGAAGATCGGGCGAGCGGGTCGGCCCGCCGCCGTCACCACCAACAGGATGCCGCCCCGCGATGTTCCGCGCGCGTCAGGCGGCGGGCAGCAGCCGCTCCGCGCGCAGCGCCGCCGCGAGCGCGGGCCCGAGCAGCCGCTGCCTGCCGCGCCGCGGCAGCGCCGCCAGCCGGGGCGCCAGTGCCGGGAGCCGGTGGTGCGTGCCGGCCCCGACCGCGGCGGCGACCAGCAGCGCCAGGTCGGGGTGCCCGTCGAGGGTGCTGTGGCCGAAGTCGGGCACGGCCACCAGCACGGCGTCCGGGGCGAGCGCGACGGCCCGCTCCGCGACCGGGCGGGGCGTGCGCAGGTCGCGGTCGCCGGAGATGGCGGCGATCGGCCAGTCGAACGAGGGCAGTGCGGAGGGCAGGTCGTACGGCTCGCGGTCGAACGCCCGCCGCCGCCCGGCCTCGGCGAAGGACGTCTGCGGGTCGAGCGGGTGGCCGTCGGGCGGGGTGCCGAACCCGAGCTCGCCGAAGGCGATACCGACGACCAGGTCGGGCTCGAAGACGTACCGGACGCCGCGGCCGGTCGACTCCTGCTCGCCCAGGCGCGCCAGCCACGCCCAGGTGCGGCGGGCGCGCCCGGCCCGCGCGGCGGTGAGGAACGCGCCGAGCCCGGCCGGGCCGAGGAACTCGTAGACGATCTGCACGACCGGACCGACCTCGGCGGCGGGCACCGCGCCCGACCCCGAGAGCGCCCGCACCTGCGCGGCCAGGTGCGCGGTCGCCGGGTCGGCGCCGTCCCACAGCAGCCGGCGCAGGTTGGCCCGGGCGTCGTCGGGCAGCCGGGCGGAGAGCACCGGCGAATCCAGCACCATGCCGGCGACCCGGTCGGGGTGGCGCAGGCCGAAGCCCTGGGCCAGGTAGGTGCCGTACGACGAGCCGTACACGACCGCACGGTCGACACCGGCGTCGTCGAGCACGGCGGCGACGTCGGAGACCGCGGCCTCCACCGTCACCGCGTCGACCGGCAGGTCGTGACCGTGGTCGTCGCGCCGGGACAGCCCGACGCCGCGGTGCTCCACCATGATCACGTCCAGCCCGCGGGCCGCGGCGATCTTGCGGAAGGGCCGGTACGGCAGCACCGACGCCAGCCCCGGACCGCCCGGCAGCACGACGATCGGCGTGCCGGTGCCGTGCGACGTGCGCACGTAGGTCAGCGGGAAGGTGGCAGCGCCCGCCCCATCGGCACCGCGCGGGCCGTGCACCGGTCGCCGGACCACCCGCCCGACCGGCGGGGCGGCCGCCCGCCGCGCGATCCTCCCGAACCGATCCGCCTCGTCCATGCGACCCCCTCGGTCGGGCAACGCGCGCGAGGGCCCGGGTGGTTCCCGCACCACCGCGCCGAACTACTGTGCCGACGTGGGTGAACCCAACGTCTGGTCGGTGGCCCGGCTCGCCGACGTCGAGGACCGCAACGCCGAGGTCACGGTCAACGGCTTCGAGCTGCCCTGCGAGATCCCCGCCGACCACGGCCCCGAGCCGGCCGGCGCCACCCCGTTCGGCCTGCTGGCCGGATCGCTCGCGGCGTGCACCGCGATGTCGGTGCGCACCTTCCTGCGCACCTGGCGGATCAGCCCCGGCGCCGTCGAGGTGCGGGTGGCGGTGCGCCCGGGCGCGCCGCCGATGATGGACCGGCAGGTGTCGGTGCAGGGCGACGTCGAGCCCGACCTGCGCGAGCAGCTGGCCGTGGAGATCGACAACACCCCGGTGACCCGGCTGCTGCGCGACGCCCTGACCATCCGCACCACCCTCCGCACCGGCCCCTGACCGCCCGCCACCCGGTCCGCCCGGACGGTCAGTGCGCGTAGCCAAGGCGCATGTCGTCGACGATCCGCGGCCGGTCCAGGGTGGAGGGTTCCAGCACCTGGGGGCGGCGGTCGCGCGGGAAGGCGGTGGCCGCGCTCAGCGTCGCGGCGTCGAGGAACCGCAGCGGCGGCGCCGAGGGCGACAGCGCCGGCTGCGGGGCGGCGGGGCCGGCCGCGGCCAGCGCGAAGCCCCAGTCGCCGAAGCTCGGCACGTGCACGTGGTACGGGGTGACCGCGAAGCCGGCCGACCCGATGGTGCTGATCGTGCGCCAGAACGCCGTGGGCGTGGAGAAGGGGCTGCCCGACTGCACCGCGACCAGCCCGCCGGGTGCCAGCACCCGGGAGACCATCCCGTAGAACTCCGTGGAGTAGAGCCGGGCCAGCACCGGGGTGTCCGGGTCGGGGAGGTCGACGACGACGGCGTCGAACCCGGCCGTCGGGGCGGTGCGCAGCCAGCCGAAGGCGTCGTCGAGCACCAGCCGCAGCCGCGGGTCGTCGAGCGCGCCGCCGTTCAGCCCGGCCAGCCGCGTGCGGGCCAGCTCGACGACCGCCGGGTCGAGCTCGACCTGCACCGCCTCGCGCACCGACGGGTGGCGCAGCACCTCGCGGGCCGCCAGGCCGTCGCCGCCGCCGAGGACCAGCACCCTGGCCGGGTCGCGGGCCAGCACCGGGTGCACCAGCGACTCGGTGTAGCGGTGCTCGTCGCGGCTGGAGAACTGCAGGTCGCCGTCCAGGAACAGGCGCACGTCGTCGCCGCGCTCGGTCAGCACGATCTGCTGGTACGCCGAGAGCTCCGAGGCGATCACGGGGTCGCGGTACAGCCGCTGCTGGGAGGTGATCTCGATGTCGCGGGCCTGCACCAGCAGCACGCCGAGCGCGAGCGCGGCGGCCAGCAGCGCCGCGGCCGACCCGCCGCGGGCCCGCCCGCTGAGCTGCGCGCGCAGCAGGAAGGTGGCCACCACCGCCGCGGCGACCAGGTTGACCACCCCGGTCAGCGCGGCCCCGCGGATCTGCCCGGCCATCGGCAGCAGGACGAACGGCCAGGCCAGGCCGCCCACGACGGCTCCGGCGTAGTCGGCGGCGTTGAGGTTCGCGAGCAGCCGGCCGGTGCCCGCGGCGCCGTCGTCGGCGGTGCGGCCCTGCTGCAGCAGCGTCATCAGCAGTGGCACCTCGGCCCCGACCAGCACGCCGAGCACCGCCGTGGCCAGCACCAGCACGGCGGTGCTCGGGCCCTGGAAGGAGAAGGCCACGTAGAGCGCCGCGGCGCTGAGCCCGCCCGCCGCGCCGAGCAGGATCTCGACCGCGACGAACACCGCCGCCGCGTGCCCGAGCAACGGCTTGACCAGCAGCGCGCCCGCGCCCAGCGCGGCGACGAACCCGGCCACGATCAGCGAGGTCTCGGTGACCCCGCCACCGGCCAGGGTGACCGAGAGCGTGAGCAGGATCAGCTCGTAGACCAGCCCGCAGGCCGCGCACACCGCCACCGCGGCGAGCAGCACGACCCGGCCCCGCCGACCGATCGGCACCGGGTCGGCCGCGGTCGCGGTCGCCGTCACGACAGGGCGGCGGCGTTCACCGCTCCGATCGCCACCAGGCTGGCCCCGACCGCCCAGGCCGCTCCGGACATGCGCGGCTCGCCGACCATCGCGCGCAGGTGGCCGGGCACGAACGCGTCCAGCAGCCGCAGCGCCACCGCCTGCAGCACGACGCCGAGCGCGCCGTAGACCGCGGAGTCGACCAGCCCCTGGCCGAGCGCGTCGTCGCTGGTCATGATCGCGGTGACCACGACGATGGCCAGGGCGAGGTGGTTGGCGCCCAGCAGGATCGCCGCGTTCGGGTTGCGCTCGGTGTAGACCTGGTGGCGCAGCCTGCCCGGGGTGATCAGGTCCAGGGCCAGGAACCCGAGCCCGAGCACGCCGAGACCGACCACGAAGTACAGCAGCGTGGCCAGCACGCCCGCGCCCAGCGCGGCCCCGTCGACCGACCCGAACTGCAGCGCCGCTGGCATGGCGTTCACGGGGTCCCTCACTTCGCGTCGTCGTCGTCGATGTCGCCCGCGGGCGAGCCGGGGTCGAACCCGGACCCGAGGTGGCGGTACTGGCCGCTGCGGTAGGCGCCGTCGAGGTCCTCGACGCGGACGGTGCTGGTCGCACCGGCCGGCTCGACCACGACGATGTCGTCGTCGTAGCGCAGGTACTCGCCGCGGGCGTCGGCGGCCCGGGCCACGGGCGGGACACCCCCGGCGATGGTGGTCGCGGTGCGCTGCACGGGATCGGTGGACGTGTAGTAGGCCGTGTCGCCGCTGGTCCGCAGCTCGTCGAACGCGCCGTCGACGAAGCCGCGCACCGCCGAGTCCGACCCGCAGCCGGCCAGCAGCAGCGCGGTCCCCGCCAGCACGGCCGCCGTGGCGCGCCTCACGGCGTCCACCGGCTCCGGGTCCGCACGATCACACCCCCAGCCTCCCCCGGGTAGAGGTGCCAGGTCCGCCAGGCCCAGCCGCCCGGCACCGCGGCCCCCCGCAGCGCGGTGAGGGCCGTGCGGACGGCGGGGTCCGCGCCCGGGAAGGCCGCGCACAGCCAGCCGTGGTCGCCGGCGAGCGCACCGAGGCGGGCCGCCGTACCCGCCAACTCCTCCGGCGCGACCCGCGCCGTCACGGCCGTCATGGTGTAGCCGGGGCGGTCCGCGCGGGGCGGCAGCGCCTCCCCGCCACCGGCGACGGCCGCGCAGGACACCTGCTCGGTCATCCGGTGCCCCGGCCGGGTGGCCAGCACGGCGTGCGAGGCACCCAGGACGTGCAGCACGAGCTCCCCGCCGTCGTCGTCGCGCAGCGCCAGGTCGGCGAGCGCGGGCGGGACCGGCGCGTCCAGCAGCAGGCCGAGCGCCTCCGCGGCGACGTCGAGCGGGGCGATGTCGAGCACACGGAGCGTCATCGGCTCCACCCGTGGTTCTGCGCGTTCATCCGATCGGGGCTCCAGTGCGGCGACGGGGTGCCGAACCGTAGCGCCTTCGCGCGGACGTACCGCCGTCGGGTCGACATCGGACGACGATCAGGCGACGCCGAGGAGGCGCTGGGCGGTGGCACGGTCGCGGCGGAAGTCGTCGGTCGGGACCCGGTGGACCAGCACGCCCTTGTCCATCACCGCGATCTCGTCGGCGACCGCGAACGCCAGGTGCAGGTCCTGCTCGACGAGCAGCACGGCCACCCCTTCGGCCCGCATCGTCGTGATCACCTCGGCGACCTGGTCGACGACCGCGGGGGCCAGGCCGTCGGAGGGCTCGTCGAGCAGCACGAGCCGCGGGTTCGTCAGCAGGGCCCTGGCGATCGCCAGCATCTGCTGCTCGCCGCCGGAGAGCCGACCCGCCGGATGGCGGCGGCGCTCGGCCAGCCTCGGCAGCAGGTCGAGCACGCCGTCGACGGTCCAGGTGCCGCGGCGGCGCCCGGAGGCCAGCGCGAGGTGCTCGGCCACCGTCAGCGGCGCCCACACCCGCCTGCCCTGCGGCACCAGCGCCACCCCGGCCCGGGCGATCCGGTCGGGGCGGCGCCCGGCGAGGTCCTCGCCGTCCAGCCGGACGGTGCCCTCGCTCACCGGGACCAGCCCGGCCAGCGTCATGACCAGCGTCGACTTGCCGACGCCGTTGCGCCCCAGCAGCCCCAGCGCGCCGCCGGCGGCCAGGTCGAGGTCGATGCCGTGCAGGACGCGGCCCCGGTCGTAGCCGGAGACCAGCCCGCGCACTTCGAGGAACGTCATCCCAGGAACAGCTCCTCGCGCCGCTTCGCCCCGAGGTAGGCCTCGCGGACGTCCTCGCTGGCCCGCACCTCGTCCGGGGTGCCGGAGAGCAGGACCTCGCCCAGGTGCAGCACGGTGACCGCGTCGGCCACCGAGAACACCAGGTCGAGGTCGTGCTCGACGATCAGCAGGGTGATGTCGGCCGGCAGCTCGGCCAGCACCTCGACCAGCCGGGCCCGCTCGGCGGCCGACATGCCGGCCGCGGGCTCGTCGAGCAGCAGCAGCGACGGCCGGCAGGCCAGCGCCACCGCGACCTCGAGCTGCTTGCGCTCGCCGTGCGAGAGCGCGGGCACCGGGGTGCTCCCCCGCCCGGCCAGCCCGACGCCGGCCAGCAGCTCCTCCGCGCGCTCCCGCACGGCGGGCCGGCGGCGCGGCCACGGCACGATCCGGCCGCCGTCGTGGCGCTGCACGGCGAGGGCGACGGTCTCGGTGGCGGTCATCGAGGCGAACAGGCTGGCGTGCTGCATGGTCTGGCTCATCCCGAGCCGGCAGCGGGCGACCTCGGACTGCCCGGTGACGTCGCGCCCGGCCAGCTCGACGGTGCCCGCGTCGGCCCGCATGGTGCCGGTGACCAGCTTGAACAGCGTCGACTTCCCGGCGCCGTTCGGTCCGATGAGGGCGTGCCGGGCGCCCGGTGCGACCTCCAGGTCGACGCCGTCGACCGCGGCCAGCGCGCCGAACGAGCGGCGCAGGCCGGAGCAGCGCAGCGCCATCACGGTGACCTCCCCGGCTCGCGGCGGGGCCGGCGCAGCCCGGCGGCGCCGCGCGGCAGCAGGTAGACGACGAGCACGAAGACCAGGCCGAGCACGAGCGGGCCGTGCCCGTCCAGGCTCGCCCCGAGCGTCTCGCGGACCAGCACGACGACGGCCGCGCCCAGGCACGCGCCCCACAGCGAACCGGCGCCGCCGATCACCACCGCGAGCAGCGCGAACGACGAGGTGAGGAAGCTCAGGTCGGCCGGGGTCACCAGGCGCTGCTGGGCCGCCAGCAGCGAGCCGGCCACCCCGGCCACGGAGCCGGCCAGCACGAAGACCGCGTACTTGTAGACCGCCGTCGGGTAGCCCACCGCGCGCATGCGCGGCTCGTTGTCGCGGATGCCGCGCAGCGCCGCGCCCCACGGTGAGCGGGCCACCAGCCACACCAGGACGAACCCGAGCACCCCGACCGCCAGCACGTACCAGTACAGCAGCCCGGCGTTGACCAGCGGCTCCCCGCCGATCCGCACCGACGGCACGCCGGTCAGGCCGTTGGCCCCACCGGTCGCGTCCTCCCAGGTGTTGGCCAGCTGCTGCACCGTCTCGCCGATGGCCAGGGTGAGCATCAGGAAGAACACGCCGCCGGTGCGCACCGTGATCCAGCCGGTGAGCGCGGCGGCCACGGCCCCGGTCGCCGCCCCGACCAGCAGCGGGACGGGCGCCTCGGCCGTGACGTTGATCGACACCCAGCCCGCGGCGTACGCCCCGGCGCCGAAGTAGGCGGCGTGCCCGAGCGAGGGCAGGCCGGTGACGCCGACCAGCAGGTCGAGGCTGACCGCGAACAGCGCGAACACCACGATGCGGGTGAGCGTGGTGGTGGCGAACGGGGCCAGGAACAGCGGGGCGGCCGCCAGCACGACCAGCACCACCACCGCGATGATGCGCGGCAGCCCGCGGCGCAGCCCGCTCGGCTCCGCGGGCGCGTCCGGCGCCGGGGTTCGGGTCTCCACGGCTGTCATCGTGCCCGGGCCCCCACCCCGCCGAGGATCCCCTGGGGGCGCAGCACCAGCACGAGGGCCAGTGCGGCGAACAGCACGAAGGAGGCGAGCTCGGGCAGCAGCAGCCGGCCGAGGGTGTCGACCTGGCCGATGATCAGCGCGCCGAGCAGCGCGCCGCGCACCGAACCGAGCCCGCCGATGACCACGACGACCAGCGCCAGGATCAGCACGGTGGCGTCGAGGCCGGGACGGGCCCCGTAGATGGGGCCGCCGAGCACCCCGGCCGTGGTGGCCAGCAGCGAACCGACGCCGAACACCACGACCTTGACCAGCCGGTTGTCCACGCCGAGCGCGGCGACCATCTCCCGGTCGGCGACGGTGGCCCGCACCAGCGCGCCGATCCGCGTGCGCTCCACGACCACGTGCACGACCAGCGCCAGCACCGCGCCCACCCCGATCAGCACCAGCCGGTAGGTCGGGTAGGTGGCGCCGAGCACGGTGACCGAGCCGTCGAGCCCGGGCGGCGCCGGGACCGACAGCGGGTCGTCGCCGAAGACGATGATCAACCCCTCGGCCGCCACGAACGCCACGCCCAGCGTCAGCAGGGCCTGGTCGAGGTGGGAGCGGTTGCGCAGGGGCTCGGTCATCAGCGAGAGCAGGCCCCCGAGGGCCAGCCCGGCGACCGCGGCGACGGCCAGTGCGGCGAGGAAGCCGCCCCAGCTGCCGGCGAACGCGGCCCCCAGGTAGGCACCGCCCAGGAACAGCGCCCCGTGCGCCAGGTTCAGCACGTCCATCATGCCGAACACCAGCGACAGCCCCACCGCCAGGATGAACAGCAGGAACCCGATGGCGAAGCCGTTGAGGACGCTGACGAGCATCAGGCCGCCGGCTGGCTCTGCGGACCGAGGTCCTGCACGACCGCGTTGACGAACGTGCCGCCGACGTTCTCGACCTTGCGCAGGTAGATGTTCTGCTTCGGGGTCTGGTTCTCGAACTCCCACGGCCCGCGCGGGCTGTCGTCGACGGTGCCGATGCCGCCCAGCGCCGTGCTCAGCGCGTCGCCGTCGAGCGCGGTGGCCGTGGCCAGCGCCCGGTTGAGCACGTTGGCCGCGTCGTAGGACTGCACCGAGAAGCAGCTGGGCGACTCGCCGCCGTAGGCGTCCTTGTAGGCCTGCACGAACGCCGTGTTGGCCGGGTTGTCCAGCTGGTCGCTGTAGTGCAGCGTCGTCTGCACGCCCAGCGCGGCGTCGGCCTGCTGGGTGAGCACGCTGCCCTCGGTGAGGAAGCCCGAGCCGTACAGCGGGATCGTCGAGGACAGCCCGAACTGCTGGTACTGCTTGACGAAGGCGATGGCCTCTGCGCCGGAGTAGAAGCAGAACGTGGCCTTGGCGCCGGACTGCTGGATGCCGGTCAGGAACGGCTGGTAGTCGGTCGTGGTGCCGAACGGCGTGAGCACCGAGGAGATCACCGTGCCGCCACCGGCCTGGAAGGCGTTGGTGAAACCGGTGATGACCTCCTTGCCTGCCGCGTAGTCCGGGGCGATCACGTAGACCGCCTCCTTGAACCCGGACGAGGCCAGGTGGGTGCCCATCGCCGCGGCGATCTGGCCGTTGGTGAACGACGAGCGCCAGATGTAGGGGGTGCGCTGGGCCCGGGTGACGTCCTCGGCCCCGGCGTTGGTGACGATCAGCAGCTTCTTGGCCTCGGCCAGGGTGTCCTTGACCCCCAGCGCGGTGGCCGAGTTGACCAGGCCGACCACGACGTCGACGCCGTCGCTCTGCAGCACCTTCTGCACCGCAGGGACGCCGGTCGGCGGGCCCTCGCCCTCGTCGGCGATCACGGTCTCGACCGTGCGGTCGCCGAACTTGCCGCCGTTCTGGTTCAGCCACAGCTCCCAGCCGCGCTGCAGGTCGGTGCCCAGCGCGGCGTAGACGCCGGACTGCGGGACGACGAGGCCGACCTTGACCGCGCCGCCCCCACCACCCCCGGACCCGCCGGAGCCGGTGTCGCCGCCGCCCACGCTGCTGCCGCACGCGGACAGCACGGGCAACGTCGCCGCGGCCCCGAAGAGGCCGAGCAGTCGGCGGCGGGTGAGGATGGGGTGCTCTCCCATGGTGGTGTGCGCTCCTCGTCGAACGGCCGGGTAGCCAGGGTCGACAGATCGTGGTCGAAACGTAAAGGATCTGTCAACAATCGCGGGCCGCTGACCGGGAGACCGCGATGCAACCGTTACCGAGCGTGACCCGACTACGCTCCCCGGGTGTGGACGTCCTGGACAGCTACTCCGGTCACGCCGATCCCGGCGGCCCCGCCACCCGTCGCGACCTCGGCGCGCTGAGCGTCACCAAGGTGTCCGTCGGCCCGATGGACAACAACGCCTACCTGCTGGTCTGCCGGGCCACGAACGAGGCCCTGCTGATCGACGCGGCGAACGAGCCCGAGCGGCTGGCCGACCTCATCGGCGCCGGCGACGGCCGCCCCGAGCTGCGCCTCGTCGTCACCACCCACCGCCACCAGGACCACTGGCAGGCCCTCGGCGCGGTGGCCGGCATGTTCGAGACCGAGCAGATCGCCCACCCCGCCGACGCCGCCGAGCTGCCCGTCCCGGTCGACGTCCTCGTCGAGCACGGCGACCGCATCGCCTTCGGCGAGATCGAGCTCGACGTCATCCACCTCCGGGGCCACACCCCCGGCTCCATCGCCCTGCTCTACCGCGGCGACGAGCGCCCGCACCTGTTCACCGGCGACTCCCTGTTCCCCGGCGGCCCCGGCAAGACCGCGGGCCCGCCCGAGTTCACCTCACTGATGGACGACCTGGAGGCCAGGGTGTTCGGCGAGCTGCCGGACGCGACGTGGGTCTACCCCGGCCACGGCGACGACACCACCCTCGGCCAGGAGCGCCCGTCACTGCCCGAGTGGCGAGCGCGCGGCTGGTGAGCTGAGCACCAGCACGACGGGGCACGCCTTCAGCAGCGGCGCCGAGGTCAGTCGATCTTCGATCGTGGCCGCGGGGGCTCGAGCGGGACCCGTCTCCGTCGCCGCCAGTCCCCGTCGCCCCAGAGCGCAGCCGATGAGTTCGTGGCTCCCGGCCGGTCCAAGTCCGTGACACCCGAGGAAAGGACACGGCCATGTCAGAGCTTCTCGTCGACTTCATCACCTCCCTCGACGGCTACGCATCGGGAGAGGGCTGGCCCGGGTTCTGGGGCCTCGAGGGCCCGGAGTACCTCGCTTGGCTCGGTGAGCAGCCCGAGGTCACCTACCTGATGGGAGCGAACACCTACCGCCTGATGTCGGGCTTCGCCGCGGGCGAGGTCCCGAATGGCCAAGACGAGTTCAGGGCCGAGGAAGAGGCGTCGGTCGACGAGCTCACGCAAGCGTCCAAGGTGGTGTTCTCCTCCTCGCTCGAGGAGCCACTGGCGTGGGCCAACTCCACGCTCGTCCGCGACGACGCCGTCGAAGCGGTCCGCGCCATGAAGGAGAACGGCTCGGGGCTCCTCAGCACGATCGGCAGCCTCAGCCTGTGCCGGTCCCTGCTCGAAGCCGGACTCGTCGACCGCTTCCGGGTCGGGATCTTCCCGGTGATCACCGGGGCCACCGGCGACGAACGCATCTACGACGGCTACCCGGACGTCGCCCTCGAGATGATCGAGCACCGCACCTTCGACGGCCGCATCCAGCTGGTCGAGTACAAGCCCCGCGTGCTCGAGCACCCGCCGCTCGGCGCCCCTGCCCGCCCGAGTCCACCTCACTGATGGACCACCTGGAGGCCAGGGTGCTCGACGAACTGCCGGACGCGACGTGGGTCTACCCCGGCCACGGCGACGACACCACCCTCGGCGCGGAGCGCCCGTCACTGCCCGAGTGACGGGCGCGCGGCTGATGATCGTGCGTCCGTTTCGCACCGCCTCCGCGGAGTCGGCCCCGAACCGCGGCCGCACCACCCGTCTCACTCCACCGGCGGCGTGTCTCCGAGGACCGACAGATGAGCGGTCACATCGTCGGCGAAGCGCGCCAGCAGGCGGCCGAGATCCTCGCGGTCCTCGTCGGACCAGTGGGCGATGGCCCCGGTGAACCAGCCGATGAGCGTGCGCGCGTAACGGTCGGCGGCGGCCGCCCCCTCGGCCGTCGGCTCGATCAAGCTGACGCGCCGGTCGCCGGGGTCGCCGATCCGACGCACCAGCCCGCGCCGCTCCAACTGCTGGACCTGCCGCGTGACGTGCGGCTGGACGACCTGCAACCGGTCCGCGATCTCACTGATCCGCAGCGGCCTGCCCTCGAGGTGCAGCGAGACGAGGGCGCCGAAGGCCGGCCGCTCCAGCGTGATCCCGGTGGTCGCCATCGCGTGCTCGACCAGGCGTCCGCGGCTGACGACGTTGCTCAGCTGCGCCAGCCGGGGCATCACGGCGAGCACGTCGTCCTCGGCCCCGGGCCGCTCGGTTCCGTCCAGCGGTGGCATGGTCGTCCTCGGTTCCAGTTGCATACTTAACTCAGGTATCTATACGGTGGCGGCACCGGCGCTCGCAGAGCCCCACCGCGCCGGAAAGAAGGATACCTAACCTATGCATCTACTGCTCGGCGTGGGGCCGAGCAGGAAGGAACCCCGATGAACCGCACGGCCAACCGCAAGATCCTCGTCTCCGGTGCGAGCATCGCCGGCCCGGCCCTCGCCTACTGGCTGGACCGCTACGGCTTCGAGGTCACGGTGGTGGAGAAGGCCGCCCGGCTCCGCGGCGGGGGGTACCCGATCGACGTCCGCGGCCCCGCGCGGGACGTCGTCGAGCGGATGGGGCTGCTGCCGCGCCTGCGGCAGGCCCACGTGGACACCCGGAAGATCACCTTCCTCGACCCCGACGGCGCCGTCATCGCGGGCCTGCGGCCCGAGGCCCTGACCGGCGGCGCCGAGGACCTCGACCTCGAAGTCCGTCGGGGGGACCTGGCCGACTGCCTCTACGGGCTGGTCCGGGACGAGGTCGAGTTCCTGTTCGACGACTCCATCGCCACCCTCCGGGACCGTGCCGACCACGTGGAGGTCACCTTCGACAGCGGCAGCCCGCGCACCTTCGACCTGGTGATCGGCGCCGACGGCCTGCACTCCAACACCCGCCGACTGGTCTTCGGCCCCGAGGAGCGGTTCCACCGCTACCTCGGGTCCTGCTTCGCCGGCTTCACCCTGCCCAACGACCTGGGCCTCTCGCACGAAGCGGTGCTGTGGAACGTCCCGGGCCGGGCGGCGGTCCAGTACGCCCAGGACCCCGGCGAGCCGGTGCACGGATTCCTGGTCTTCGGTCGGACCGAACCGCCCTTCGGCGCCTTCCGCGACCCACGGGCACAGCGCGACCTGGTCGCCTCGATGTTCACCGACGCGCAGTGGGAGGTCCCGCGGATGGTCGCGGCCATGCGGGGGGCCGAGGACCTGTTCTTCGACGTCGTCAGCCAGATCCACATGCCCGCCTGGTCCAGCGGCCGCGTCGCCCTCGCCGGCGACGCCGCCCACGCGACGTCCTTCGTGTCCGGGCAGGGATCGAGCCTCTCCCTGATCGGCGCCTACGTCCTGGCCGGCGAGCTGGCCACGCACGCCGACCACACCACGGCCTACGCGGCGTACGAGCGGACGATCCGCGAGTTCGTGGAGCTGAACCAGTCACTCGCCGGTGGGGGCGGCTCCGCGACCCTCCCGCGCACCCGGGAGCAGCTGGAGGCGCGCAACGAGGTGCTGCGCACGCGGACCACACTGCCGTCGGAAGGCGAGCGCCGCACCGCCTACTCCGCCCTGGTCCTGCCCGAGTACGGCACCGGCCTCGGGCGACGTGCGAGCAGCGGGACGCGCTGAGCGACGACGCCGACCGGCGCGCCGCCGCCCATTCAGCCGATGGCCCAGCCGACGGGCACGGACGGGACGTCGTAGTCCCCGGCCACGGCGACGACACACTCTCGGCGAGGAGCACCCCAGCATCCCGGAATGGCGGGCACGGGGTTGGTGAGCCCGGTTCCACCAGGCCTCCGTCTGAGCCCTCTCGATCCCGCGAGTCGACGACCCGCTGACGACCGCCGGACGACGGTCGGCCGTGATGAGGCGGCCGCCCGTGGGCGCAGGGCACGGCATGGCCGCACAAGCGCTGCGCATGCCCGACAGGCTGCTCCCAACGTCGTCAACTCATCTCGCCGATTGTGGCGCACCTCATCGGTACGACCCACCGGGATAGGCCGTACGGGTGAGCACCAAACGCCCCGTCATCGGTCCGTTAACAAACGCGGTGCACCCTCCGAGCAAGTACGAGCAAATACCGCGGCGCCCGCGAGCACGACCACGTTGCGCGACACCCAAACACGCATCGACAGGACGGTTCGCTGTGCGCATTTCTGGAGGGAAATCAGTGGACCTGACGAATGGCCATGTTCGCGAAGGCGGAAGTACCGGCCCTACGACTCGGAACTCACTCGCCGGCCGACTGCGCACGCGCCTCGCCACCACCTTGGGCGCGCTCGTCCTCGCCCTCCTGTCCGGAGCGGCGCTCGCTCCCACAGCCGGCGCAGCTTCGGTCGAGGATTGCGAGACGCACACCCACCGCGACGAGGTGACGGTCGAGAAGGACTGGAAGCGCGACGGGAAGCTCGCCTACAGCGCCACCTGGACCTGGTGCTTCCAGGACGGCAAGGTGACCAAGTTCATCGTCGAGAACACCGTTCCGACACCTGGCGCCACCGACGCGTACGTGGACATCCGTCCGTTCGACGCCGACGGTTTCGGCGAGTCCGTATTCGACATCTACATCAACACGACACTGGGCAACAAGTCCGACTACCAGGTCTTCCACCTCTCCGGATGGGGGACCATCCTTCAGCCGTGACCGCCGACTGACAAGCGAATGGCGAGGCCCTGATGCTCAGGCGTTCGGGTCTCGCTATTTCGTCACGTCCGTCCGATCGGGACGGAGTCACACCTCGACGATCTCGAGCATCTCCCCGAGCCCCACGAGGTCCTTCGCGTTGCGCGTGTAGAGCGGGAGCCCTCTGACCGCGGCGATCGCGGCGATCATCAGGTCCATCCGGCGGGGCTTGGGATCGGGGTTCGCCGCGATGGTCAACGCCACCAGCGTTCCGTACCGGGCCGCCGCCCGGCCGTCGAAGGGCAGCGGCTCGAACTCCACGATCGCCGCGCCCAGCTTCTCGGTGCGAGCGGCCCGACTGGCCGCGTCCTTCGCCATCGCGACACCCTGGTGCAGCTCGGCCACGGTGACGGCCGTCAGCTCGGGGATCCTCGGGAGCGCAGTCGGATCCACGAGGGCGAGATCGACGTAGGCGCTCGTGTCCAGGATCCCGGACTCCTGACGCTCGGTCACGACGGCCGCTCCCCCGCCGGGCCGATGTCGTCGATGCGGTCCTCGGACCCGAAGAGCTCGTCGGCCTCGGAGCGCATGCGGTCGTGGTCGACGCGGGGCAGCGCCCGATGGCGCGCGACGAGTTCCTCGGCGCAAAGTAGCTACGTGTAGCGCCCGGTGCTACAGCGCCCTGCTCGACCGGACGCCATGACGCGAGCGACCGGATGATCACTCCTGAGCGGCCGATCGACCACGCAGGGGCCGACGAAGAGACCACACCGGGCGGGCCGAACGCGCATCGTGACGCAGCCCCCGCACTCGATCACCACGATGCCCACGCACACGGGCTCCGTCGCAGGTCGGCGCATCTCCGAGTGGCGATGACGGAGAGTGTTGATCTACTGACCGGTAACCCCCCGTGAGGCGGCCTCCGTTGCTTCCATAGAGTGGCCCGGGATCACTCAGCGGCTGCACCCCGCCCATCGCGGGAGGCGCAGCTCGACGTTGGGAGCAGGTGTGCGCAGTACCCGGACCCGACGAGCGACGGCGTTCGTCGTCCTCACCCTCGCCGTCGCCACGGCCTGCGCCCAGCCCGGCGCCTCCCCCGAGCGGGTCGCCACCCCGGCCGCGCCGTCGGATCCCCTGCTCGGCCCGGCCGACCCGGCCACCGGCGACACCGTGCGGGTCGGCCTGTTCAACGTCGAGGACAACCCGCAGGCCGACCTCAGCTCGACCGGCGACGCCGCGGAGGCGGCGGCCGCGTACGCCAACGAGCACCTCGGCGGGCTCGACGGGCACCGGATCGAGGTCGTGCGCTGCGCCGACAAGATCGACCCGCAGAGCGCGACGGCCTGCGCGGAGGAGTTCGTCCGGGCCGGCGTGGTCGCGGTCGTCGCCGGGCAGCCGACGACGTCGGACGCGGTGCTGCCGACCACGGTGGGGGCGGGGATCCCGTGGGTCGGGTCGTCGCCGCTGTCGCCGTCGGAGATCGCGTCCGAGGACGCCTTCTTCTTCGGCTCCGGCGCCGTGGGCCTGCTCGGCGCCTACGCGCAGTACTCCCACGACGTCGGCTACGACAACGTCACCATCTACGGCGTGGAGAGCCCGCAGGTGCTGGGGCTGGTGGGCACGATCGGCCGCTCGATCTTCGCCCGGGCCGGGGTCGGGATGCAGGTGGTGGGTGTACCGGCGGGCGGCGACGCGACGGCGCGGGTCGAGGAGGGCCTGGCCGACGACCCCGACGCGGTGCTGGTGATCGCGGAGCGGTCGGCGTGCCAGTCCGTGCTGGCCGCGCTGCACACCCTCGACGCCCCGCAGACGAGGCTGCTCGGCACCGGGTGCGTCGACCAGGGGATCATCGGGGCACTGGGCGAGTCGGCGATCGACAACGCCGTGGTGTTCGCCGTCGGCGACCCGAGCGGCGACCACCCCGAGGCGCAGGTCTACCGCACGGTGATGCAGCAGTACGCCCCCGACGCCGAGCCCACCGGCCTCACCACGCTCGGCTACGTGTCCATGCTCGGGTTCATCCGGGCGGTGAACTCCGTGGGCCTGCCCGATGGCGGGGAGGTCTCCGGCGAGCAGGTGGCCGGGGCCCTGCGCGAGGCCAGGGACGTGCCGCGCCCGCTGGGCAACAGCAGCACCTTCTCCTGCGACCGCAGCCACCTGGCCCCGCAGCTGGTCCAGGCCACGATCTGCACCAGCGAGGTGCTGTACACGACCTACACCGCGGGGCTCCCCGGCCGCTATGACAAGATCGACGTCGGCCCGATCTACGGCGGCTGAGCGGCCGAGGGGTCAGGGCCGCCCGCGCGCGTACCGCCCCGGGGTGGTCGAGGTGTGCCGGCGGAAGTGCCGGGTCAGGTGGGCCTGGTCGTGGAAGCCCAGCTCGACGGCCACGTCGGCCGGGCGGGCCCCGGCGAGCAGCCGGGTCCGGGCCGCCTCGACGCGGCGGCCCAGGACGTAGGCGTGCGGACTCAGGCCGTGTCGGCGGGTGAAGCTGCGCACGAGGTGCGGGACCGACCGGTCGAGGAGCGCGGCGGCCTCGCGCAGCGGCAGCGGATCGGTCAGGCGCGCGTCGAGCAGGTCGCGCAGCCGGTCGGCGACCGGGCTCTCGGGGCGGCGGGCCGCCGCCGTCCGGGGCGCGAGGTGGCCGGCGATCCGCTCGCCGATCAGCGCCAACCGGGCCTCGGCGTCGAGCGGCCCGACCCCGGCGGCGAGCGCGTCGTGCAGGGCGGCCAGCGCCGCGCGCAGGGCGGGATCGTCCACGGTGGTGCGGTCGACCGCGGGACCGACCAGCGCCGCGGGCAGGAACGACGGCTCGAGGTAGAGGTTGCGCTTGCGGAAGCCCGCGGCGGTGCCCGGGGCCGGCTTCCCGTTGTGGACCACGCCCGGCGGCAGGACGGCCACCGTGCCGAGGGAGGCCCCGCACGAGCGCCGGTCGAGGTCGTAGGCGATCGCCCCGTCGTCGACGATGAGCACGGTCCACGTGTCGTGGACGTGCAGCGGGTAGGCGTAGTCGACGATCCGGGCGTGGAAGACCTCGGCGATGCCGGGGACCGCGGGCCGCCACGCCCGCACCCGGCACCGCCCGGGTAGTGGCTCGTCCACATCAAGAACGTACAAGAACCGGTGGCCACCCCGCCCCGAGGATGGGCCGATGACCGCACCGGTGAACCTCGCCGCCGCCCTCGCCTCCTTCGACGACGTCTACAGCCCCCGCATCGTGGCCCGGATGAACGACTACGACGTGCGGATCGCGCACACGCTCGGCGAGCACGTCTGGCACGTGCACGAGCACACCGACGAGTTCTTCCTGGTCCTCGACGGCCGCTTCGACGTGGCCGTCCGCGACGCCGACGGCGCCGAGCGCACCGTCGTCCTGCGCCAGGGCGACGTGTTCGTCGTGCCCAAGGGCGTCGAGCACAAGCCCTCCTCCCCCGGCGGGTCGATCCTGATGGTCGAGCCCACCGGGACCTCGACGACCGGCGACCGGCACGACGGCGCGATCCCCTCCCACGTCGACAGCACCACCGGGCACGCGCTCTGAGCGCGGGTCACCGGCCCGCGTAGTAGGCACCGGGCGGGACGCCGAGCTGGCGGTGGAACGCCGCGACGAACGCGCTGGGCGCGCGGTAGCCCACCCGGTGCGCCACCACGCCCACCGGCACCCCGTCCGCGAGCAGCAGCAGCGCCGCGCGCAGCCGGGCCTGGGTGCGCCAGCGGCCGAAGCTGAGCCCGGTCTCGGCGGTGAACAGCCGGGCCAGGGTCCGTGCGCCGGCCCCGACCGTCCGCGCCCAGGCCTCCAGGCCGCGGTCGTCGGCGGGGTCGCGGAGGATCGCCCGGGCCACCGCGGCCGCCCGCGGGTCGGTCGGCACGGGCAGCCGCACGCTCGTCGTGCCCACCGGGTCGAGCAGGTCCAGCAGGACGGCCTCGGCGCGGCTCCGCGCCGCGGACGAGGGCAGGTCGGTCGTGAGGTGCTCGGACAGCTCGCGCAGCAGCGGGCTCACCGCGACCGGGGTCGGCGTGGTCCAGCCGTGCGGGTTGGCGTGCAGGTAGGCGGCGCGCACCACGGCAGGCCCGCCGTCGACGGAGTGCGGCACGCCGGCCGGGATCCACAGCGCCCGGGTGGCCGGCAGGATCCACGCGGCGTCCTCGACGGTGATGCTGACGACTCCCTCGGCCGCCCAGGCCAGCTGGTGGGTGCGGTGACGGTGCCGGCCGAAGCGCGTGCGGCGGGCCAGGGGGAAGTCGGCCACCAGCACGGCGGTGTGGCCGGATCCCGACATGGCTCGTCACGTTAGCGGCATCCGGACAGCGCGGGCGGTCGTAGCGTCGACGCCGTGAACACGATCCACAACGTGCTGTGCCGGTCGACGTGGTGGCGGCGGGTGGTCGGGGAGCGGCTGCTGCCGTGGGCCCTGCGCGGCGTCGACCTCGGCGGGGAGGTCCTGGAGATCGGCCCCGGCTTCGGGGCCACGACCCGGCAGCTGGCCCGGCTGGTACCCGCGCTGACCGCCGTGGAGATCGACCCGAGGTTGGTGGGGCGGTTGCGCCAGGAGCTCGGTCCGGGCGTGCGGATCGTCGAGGGCGACGGGTCGGACCTGCCGTTCCCGGACGGCGCCTTCACCGGTGTGGTCTGCTTCACGATGCTGCACCACGTGCCGTCCGCGCGGCGCCAGGACATGCTCTTCGCGCAGGCCCGGCGGGTGCTCGCGCCGGGCGGGACGTTCGCGGGCTCGGACAGCACGCCCAGCTGGTGGTTCCGGTTCCTGCACCTCGGGGACACCATGGTGGCGCTGGACCCGGCGACGCTGGCCGACCGGTTGGCCGCCGCGGGCTTCGTCGACATCGCCGTCTCGGCGGCCGGGCGGTCGCTGCGGTTCCGCGCCACCGCGCCGTGAGCCGGGCCGCGCAACCCCGCCTCGACCCGACGACGTGCGGAGATCGCGCTCTCTGCTTACAGTGGATCTCGGCCCACCAGGTCCGGCGTGCCGATCGGGGGCGAATCGGGGGCGGATGGACGCGAGGACGATCGGCCGGGTCGCGCTGCGCACCGTCGTCGCCATGGCCTCGGTCGCCACCCTCATCGCCGTCGGGCTCGTCTGGAACCTGCAGCACCGGCTCGAGGTCGGCCGGACCACCAGCACCGCCGCCGTCCCCGACGCCGTGCCCACCCCGGTCGGCGAGTCGTTCACCGCGCTGCTGGTCGGGCTGGACGCGCGCACCGACGCCGCGGGCGACCCGCTCCCCCAGGAACTGCTCGACGCGCTGCACGCCGGCCCGGACGAGGGCCAGCTGCACACCGACACGATCATGCTGCTGCACGTGCCCGCCGGCGGCACGGCCGTGGCCATCTCCATCCCGCGCGACTCGTTCGTGCCCATCGCCGGGGCGCACGGCACCCACAAGATCAATTCTGCGTACCGGCGGGGCAAGGCCAGGGCCGAGGAGGCCCTCGCCGCGCAGGGCATCGCCGGGCCCGAGCTCGACCGCCGCGGCCGCGAGGCCGGCCGGGCCACCCTGGTGGCCACCGTGCAGGACCTCACCGGGGTCACCGTCGACCACTTCGCCGAGATCAACCTGGCCGGGTTCGTCGAGCTCACCGAGGCGCTCGGCGGCGTGCCGGTGTGCCTCAACCAGCCCGTGCGCGACAGCTACTCCGGCGTCGACCTGCCCGCCGGGCAGCAGACCGTCAGCGGGGCGGGCGCGCTGGCGTTCGTGCGCCAGCGCCACGGCCTCGACGGCGGCGACCTCGACCGGATCGCCCGCCAGCAGGCGTTCGCGGCCGGGCTGGCCCAGCGGCTGACCGACGCCGGCACGCTGTCCGACCCCGCCCGCCTCGACCGGCTCGTCGACGTCGCCACCCGCCACGTCGTGCTCGACAGCGGCTGGAGCATCCAGGACCTGCCCGAGCAGCTGCGCCGCCTCGCCGGCGACCCGCTGGTCTTCCGCACCATCCCCACCGGCCGTCCCGACATGCGCACCCCGACCGACGGGGTCGCCGTCGAGATCGACCCGCGGGCGGTGCGCGACTTCGTGGCCGCCGAGATCGACGCCGTGGAACCGGGCGCCGGCACCGACCGCATCTCCGGTGACACCGGCGACCCGGCCGAGGCGCCCGGGCGGGTCGCCCCCACGGGCAGCGCGGCCGTGCCGCCGCCGCCGGCGCCGACTGCGCCGACGACGGCACCGACGACAGCGCCCCCGGCGATCAGCACCGCCGGGCCGTCCTGCGTCGACTAGTGGCGTGTCGCCGCTAGCTCAGCTCACCGAGACCAGGTCCACGACGAACACCAGCGTCGAGTTGCCCGGGATGGAGCGCTGGTCCTGGCTGCCGTACCCGAGCGCGGGCGGGATGACCATCACCCGGCGGCCGCCGGGCTGCATGCCCTCGATGCCCTGCGCGAAGCCCGGCACCACCCCGTTGAGCGGGAACTGGATGGGCTCCTCGCCGCGGGCCCACGAGCTGTCGAACTGGCTGCCGTCGGCGTAGAAGGTGCCGGTGTAGCGCACGTCGACGGTGGAGTCGGCGGTGGCCGGCTGCCCCGTGCCGACCACCAGGTCCTGGGCCAGCAGCCCGGCGGGCGGGTCGGCGGTGCCGGGGCCGGCGGCCAGCGGCCCGTCGAGGTCGGTGGGCGCACCGAGCAGCGCCGGGATGCCGGGCAGCGGCTCGCCGACCGGAGCGATCACCGGCGGGGCGACGGCCGTCGCGGAGGGCGGGGCCGGTGGCGGCGCGGCGGTCTCGGTGCCGGAACTGCACCCGGCCACCGCCGCGGCGGCGACCAGGGCGGCCGCCAGCAGGGAACGCTTCATGCGACCAGTCGACCACGCCGGGTCGTCGCGCCCCGTACGGGGTGTCCGGACCGGAACCCGGCCCGCGCGGGGCAGACTCGGCCCCGTGACGGACAGCTTCCCGCGCCGGCAGGCCAGGACCCGCCGGTTCACCCTGGGCGCCCCGCGCGGCGTGCACGTCTCCCCCGACGGCGAGCGGGTGGTGTTCCTGCGCAGCCGCGCCGGCACCGACCCGGTCACCTGCCTGTGGACCCTGGACGTGGCCACCGGCGAGGAGCGGCTCGTCGCCGACCCGCACGAGCTCGACGGCGGCGGCGCGCACGCCGACCTGCCCCCGGAGGAGAAGGCCCGCCGCGAGCGCAGCCGCGAGCAGGCGGGCGGCATCGTCGGCTACGCCACCGACCGCCCGGTCACGATGGCCGCGTTCGCGCTCTCCGGGCAGCTCTACGTGACCGAGTTCGCCGCCGGGTTGACCCCGCGGCTGGTCGACACCCCCGGCGGGGTGATCGATCCGCGGCCCGACCCGTCCGGGCGCCGCGTCGCGTTCGTCAGCGGCGGGGCGCTGCACGTGCACGAGCTGGCCTCGCGCACCACGACGACCCTCGCCGAGCCGGACCGCCCGCACGTCACCTGGGGCCTGGCCGACTTCATCGCGGCCGAGGAGATGAGCCGCATGCGCGGCTACTGGTGGGCCCCCGACGGCAGCGCGCTGCTGGTGGCCCGGGTCGACGAGAGCCCGGTCTCGCGGTGGCACATCGCCGACCCGGCCAACCCCGACCGCACCCCCACCGTCGTCGCCTACCCGGCGGCGGGCACGCCGAACGCGCGCGTCTCCGCGCACATCGTGCGGCAGGACGGCACCCGCGTCGCGGTCGACCGGGACGGCGAGTACCTGGCCTCCGCGGGGTGGGGCGAGGACGGCCCGTGGATCGTCGTGCAGCCGCGCGACCAGCGCAGCGCCCTGCTGCTGCGCGTCGACCCCGCGACCGGGGCCACGACGCCGCTGCACGAGCGCACCGACCCCGTCTGGGTCGACCTCGTCGGCGGGGTGCCCGCGTGGACCGGCTCGGGCGCGCTGGTCACGGTCGTCGACGAGGGGGGCGCGCGCCGCCTCGTCGTCGGCGACGAGCCGGTCACGCCGACGACCCTGCAGGTCCGCGACGTGCTCGACGTCGCGGACGGCACCGTCCTGTTCCGCGCGGGCGCGGAGCCCACCTCGATCGGGCTCTGGACCCACGGGCCCGACGGGCTGACCGAGCTGACCCCCGGTCCCGGCCTGCACACCGGCCGGCTGGTCGGCGGCACGCTGGTCGTGGTGCGCCAGGACCTCGACAGCGACGGCACCACGACCACCGTGCGCCGGGGCGGCATCACCCGCACCATCTCCTCGTTCGCCGAGTCCCCCGACCTGCTGCCGCGGATCACCCTGCTCACCGCGGGCGCCCGGCGGCTGCCCGCCGCCGTCCTGCTGCCCTCGTGGCACGAGCCCGGCACACCCCTGCCGGTGCTCCTGGACCCTTACGGCGGGCCGCACGCCCAGCGCGTGGTGGCCGCCCGCAACGCCCACCTGACCAGCCAGTGGTTCGCCGAGCAGGGCTTCGCCGTGGTCGTCGTGGACGGACGGGGCACGCCGGGGCGCGGGCCGGAGGTGGAGCGCGCCGTGCACCTCGACCTGGCCGCGCCGGTGCTGGAGGACCAGGTCGACGGGCTGCACGCGGTGGCCGAGCAGGTGCCCGACCTCGACCTGTCGCGCGTCGGGATCCGCGGCTGGTCGTTCGGCGGGTACCTCGCCGCGCTGGCCGTGCTGCGCCGCCCGGACGTGTTCCACGCCGCGGTGGCCGGCGCGCCGGTCACCGACTGGGCGCTCTACGACACCCACTACACCGAGCGCTACCTGGGCCACCCCGACGAGCAGCCGGACGCGTACGCGCGGTCGTCGCTGCTGGACGACGCGGCCGCGCTGAGCCGGCCGCTGCTGCTGGTGCACGGCCTGGCCGACGACAACGTCGTCGCCGCCCACACGCTGCGGCTCAGCTCGGCGCTGCTGGCCGCCGGGCGCCCGCACAGCGTGCTGCCGCTGTCGGGCGTCACCCACATGACCCCGCAGGAGGTCGTGGCCGAGAACCTGCTGCTGCTGCAGGTCGAGTTCCTGCGCGAGGCGCTGTCCGCGCCCGCCGCGGGCTCTGGCAGGCTGGTCCGCTCAGCCGATTCTGGAGGATGAGCCCAGCTGATGAGCACGCCCTTGCAACGACCCGAGGTCGACCCGATCACCGGACCCGCCCCGACCGACCTGGTCGTGACGGACATCGTCCCCGGAGACGGGCAGCAGGCCGCCGCGGGCGACACCGTCCAGGTGCACTACGTCGGCGTCGCGCACTCCACGGGCGAGGAGTTCGACGCCTCCTGGAACCGCGGCTCCACGCTGCCGTTCCGGCTCGGCGTCGGGCAGGTCATCGCGGGCTGGGACCGGGGTGTCGTCGGGATGAAGGTCGGCGGCCGTCGCCGGCTGGAGATCCCGCCGCACCTGGCCTACGGCCAGCGCGGCGCCCCCGGCGCCATCGGCCCGAACGAGACCCTGATCTTCGTCGTGGACCTCGTCGGCGTCAGCTGAGCACCGGTCGTGAGCGGGACCCACGGTCCTGGCCGTGGTTCCGCTCACGACCCCGGCGTCGCCGGCCGTGGGTCAGTGCGGGTCGCTGTAGTGGTGGTGGCCGGAGTCGGGGGCGTCCGGGTCGGGGGCGCCCACGCCCGCGGCGCGGTGGCGCGACCGCCGCCACTCCAGGATCCCGATCGACAGCGCGACGCAGACGGTGAGCGCGGCGATGCCGACCGCGGTGGCCGCGGCACCCCGGTAGTCCCGGCCGTTCACGGCCAGCACCGCGTAGAAGACGCCCGGCAGGGCCGACGTGCCGATCGCGGCCCCGATCCGCTGCCCGGTCTGCAGCGCCCCACCCGCCGACCCGGCCATCCCGACCGGCACCCAGCGCAGGGTCATCGTGGTGTTCGGCGAGATCACCCAGCCGCCGCCGATGCCCGCGACGAGCAGCGGCGCGATCACCGCGACACCCGTCGTCGAGGGCGGTGCCGACCAGATCACCAGCGCCGTCGTCGCGAGCCCGACGACCACCATCGTCAGCCCGGTGACGGTCAGCGCCCGGCCGAACCGCTCGACCAGCCGGCCGCCGATCACCGACGAGGCCGCCGAGCCGAGCGCGAACGAGGTGACCACCAGGCCGGACTGCAGCGGCGTGTAGCCCAGCCCGGCCTGGAAGAACAGCGCGAACACCAGCCAGATGCCGCTGAACCCGACGAAGTAGGCCATGCCGAGCGCGGCCCCGGTGCCGTACCCGGAGGTCTCGGTGAGCAGCTTGATGTTGAGCAGCGGCTCGCGGCCGCGGTGGGTCATCCGGTACTCCCAGGCCACGAACGCCGCCAGCAGCACTGCGCCCACCGGGAACAGCCACCAGAGCCGCGACAGCCCGCCCGCCTCGGCCAGCACCAGCGGCAGCATGACGGCGAGCACGCCCGCGCCGACCAGCGCGGCGCCCACGTAGTCGATCTCGGCCCGCTTCCCGCTCCCCCCGCCGCGCGGCAGCAGGCGGAAGGCCAGCACGAGCGCCACGACGCCGATCGGCACGTTCACCAGGAAGATCCACCGCCAGCCGGACTCCTCACCGGCCAGGGCCAGGATGACCCCGCCGGTCACCGGCCCGACGGCGGTGGAGAGCCCGACGGTGGCGCCGAACAGGCCGAACGCCCGGCCGCGCTCGGCCCCGGAGAACAGCTGCTGGATCAGCGCCGAGTTCTGCGGCGCCATCGTCCCCGCGGCCAGGCCCTGGAACAGCCGCGCGGCGATCAGCCACCCGGTGCTCGGTGCCGCCCCGGCCAGCGCGCTGAACAGCACGAACCCGCTCAGCGCGAGCATGAACAGCCGCCGGCGGCCGAACGCGTCGCCGAGCCGCCCGGCCGGGACGAGCGCCAGCCCGAAGGTCAGCGCGTAGCCGGAGACCACCCACTGGATCCCGGCCGCGTCGGTGCCCAGCGCGCGCTGGATCGACGGCAGCGCGACCGAGACGATGCTGACGTCGAGCAGGCTCATGAAGCCGGCCGTCAGCGCCACCGAGAGGGCCTTCCACCGCCGGGGATCGGGCTCCTCGGTGCGCCCGGCACTGCCCTGCGTGGCGGTCTCGGTCACGCCGGCTCCCTTCGGGTCCGGCGCGGAGCCGGGGCGGTGGTTCGGGGGACGACGTACCCCCGGCACACTGTCTAACCCCCGGCGGCCGACCCGGCGCGCCGAATCACACCCCCCGAGGAGGGGCGCGGTGCCGACCCTGCTGATCATCTCCGACACGCACCTCCCGGTGCGGGCGAAGGACCTGCCCGCGCCCGTGTGGGCCGCCGTCGACGAGGTCGACGTGGTGTTGCACGCCGGCGACTGGGTCGCCGAGGCGCTGCTCGACGATCTGGCGGCCAGGGCCCGCAGGGTGATCGGTGTCTTCGGCAACAACGACGGTCCCGGGCTGCGCGCCCGGCTGCCCGAGGTGGCCCGGGTCGAGCTGGGCGGTGTGCGGTTCGCGATGGTGCACGAGACGGGCCAGAAGGCGGGCCGCGAGCGCCGCTGCGCCACCGCCTACCCCGACACCGACGTGCTCGTCTTCGGGCACAGCCACATCCCGTGGGACAGCACCGCGCCGAACGGCCTGCGCCTGCTCAACCCCGGCTCCCCCACCGACCGCCGCCGCATGCCCACGTTCACCTGGATGACCGCCACCGCCGCCGGCGGCGCGCTGACCGAGGTGCACCTGCACCACCTCGAACCCCGGAAGGTGGTGTGATGGCGCCATGGCGCGGGCGAAGACGGTCGAGGAACGCGACGGGGTCGAGCTGACCAACCTCGACCAACCCCTCTTCGACGGCGCGGGCGCCACCAAGCGCGACCTCGTCGACTACCTCGACGCCGTCCGCGACCGGATCCTGCCCGGCCTGCGCGACCGCGCGCTGACCGTCATGCGGGTCCGCCCCGGGCAGGACCCGTTCATGCAGAAGAACCTGCCCAAGTACGCGCCGGAGTGGATCGAGACCGTCTCCGTCTGGGCCGAGGCCTCGCACCGCGAGGTGCACTACCCCGTCTGCAACGACCGCCGCACCCTGCTCTGGTACGCCAACCAGCGCTCCGTCGAGTACCACCCGGCCCTCATCCCGGTCGGCGCGACCCGCGCCACGCACCTCATCCTCGACCTCGACCCCCCGGCCGGCGACGACTTCGCCCACGTGGTGCGCGCCGCCGCGCTCGTCCGGCGGGCGCTGGCCGACAGCGGGCTGGCCGGGACGGTGAAGACCAGCGGGTCGAAGGGCGTGCACATCTTCGTGCCGCTGCACGAGGACGTCGAGGTCGTCGACGCGGCCGCGGCCACTCGCGCGCTGGCCGCCCGCGCCGAGCGCCTCGACCCGGAGGTCGCCACCACCGCCTTCATCAAGGAGGACCGCGAGGGCAAGGTCTTCCTGGACTCGACCCGCGCCGGTGGCGCCACGGTCGTCGCGGCCTACAGCCCCCGGGTGCGCCCCGGGCTGCCGGTGTCGTTCCCGCTCGACTGGGACGAGCTGCCCGACGTCACCCCCGCCGACTTCACCGTCCGGACGGCCCTGGACCGCCTGGGCGACGCCGACCCCTGGCACGACCGGATGCCCGAGCCGCAGGCGCTGCCCGCCGACCTCCTGGAGGAGGGGCACGCCATCCCCATCGCCCGGGTGCAGGCCATGCACGAGGGCAAGCGCCGCGCCCGGGCCCGCCGCCGGAACGAGGACGCGACGTAGCCGCCGTCGGGGGCTACGCCCGCGCCGGTTCGTCCAGCCCGGCGTCCTCGGCCGCCTCGGCCTCGTCCCGCGTGCGGTGCACCGTGCCGTCGGCGTGCTCGGGCGGGGCGTAGATCGTGTAGAGCACCAGGGGGTTCGGGCCGGTGTTGACGAAGTTGTGCGTGGTGCCGGCGGGCACGACGACCAGGTCGCCCGGCACGACCTCGCGGGTCTCCCCCTCGACGACCGCCTCCCCGACGCCACCGACGAAGGCCAGGATCTGGTCGACCTCGTGCACCTCCTCACCGATCTCCCCGCCCGGCGGCACCGTCATGACGACCAGCTGGCTGTGCGACCCGGTCCACTGGACGCGCCGGAAATCGGCACTGGCCGCCGCCACGGTGGTGATGGAGAAATGCAGCATGGCTGGGATCATGCCCCATCGCAGTGATCGAATGGGCACGCTCGGTGCCGCCACCGCGGAGCCCTCGATCCGTGCGACGATGCCGGCCATGGTGCTGGAGATCGCGGACATCACGGTCAAGGCGGAGACCGCCGACGGGTTCGGCGACGCCGTGCGGGAGGGGATCAGGTTCGTCGCCGACACCCCCGGTTTCCGCGGCGCCCAGCTCACCCGCGGCGTGGAGTCGCCGAACCGGTTCGTGCTGATGATCGAGTGGGACAGTGTGGAGGCCCACACCGTTGGCTTCCGGGAGTCGGAGAACTTCGGGCGCTGGCGCGGGGTGATCGGCCCGTTCCTGGACGGCGCCCCGCACGTCGAGCACGTCGACGAGATCACCCTGTAGGCCCGCGGCCCGCGCACGGCCGCTGGCCTGCGCGGGACGTTGCGCAGGCGGCTGAGAACCCGCTGAGGCCCGTCCACCGGCGCCCCACACGCAGTCCCCTACCGTCGGCGCGTGCCCCCCATCCTGCGCAGGCTCGCGGCCGTCGTCGTGCTGGTCATCGCCGCGACCCCGCTCACGACGGGCGCGGCCGCCGCCGCTCCGGCCGACGAGGCGCGCACGAGCGAGCAGCGCATCCGCACCGCCGGGGCCGACCTGGACACCACCCTCTACCTGCCGGCCACGCTGCCGGCGCCCGCGGTGCTGGTCGCGCACGGGTTCGGCGGCAGCAAGGCCACCGTCGACACCGACGCCCGCGAGCTGGCCGCCCGCGGGTTCGTCGCGCTCGCCTGGTCGGCGCGCGGCTTCGGCACGAGCACCGGGCAGATCGCGCTCAACGCCCCCGACGCCGAGGTCGCCGACGCCGTCGCGCTGGTCGACTGGCTCGCCGCGCGGCCGGAGGTCCGGCTCGACGGGCCCGGCGACCCGCGGATCGGGGTCACCGGGGGCTCCTACGGCGGGGCGCTGTCGCTGATGCTGGCCGGCTACGACCAGCGGGTCGACGCGCTGGCCCCGGTGATCACCTGGAACGACCTCGGCCAGGCCCTGTTCCCGAACGCGGCCGCCGCGCAGGCGCCGCCCGCCGACACCCCCGCGCACGGCGCGTTCGGCGCCGACGGGGTCTTCAAGAGCGGGTGGGCCGGGGTGTTCTTCTCCGCCGGGCTCGGGCCGGCCGACACCGGGCAGGACCCGGCGGGCGCCGACGCGCCGGGCACCGGCGCGGCGCTGCCCAGCGCCCCCGCCGCCGGCACCGCTCCGGGCGGGGTCGTCCCGCCGACCGGCGGGCAGCCGGCCAACTGCGGGCGGTTCACCGCCGAGGTCTGCGCGGCCTACACCGAGGCGGCGACCACCGGGCGGCTCTCCGCGGCCACCGCCGACCTGCTGGGCCGCTCCTCCCCGGCCACCGTGACCGACCGCATCACCGCGCCCGCGCTGATCGTGCAGGGCGAGGCCGACACCCTGTTCGGGCTCGACCAGGCCGACGCCAACGCCCGGCAGATCGCCGCGGCCGGCGGCCCGGTCAAGGTCATCTGGTACTCCGGCGGCCACGACGGCACCGCGCCCGGCGAGCCGCTGCGCGAGGAGATCGGCGAGTGGTTCGACTTCCACCTCGCCGGGCGCGGCGACGACCCGGGAACCGGTTTCGGCTACACCGTCGTCAGCGGCGTGCGCGGCGGCAGCAACACCCCGACCACCCGTTCGCTGCTCGCCCCGGAGTACCCGGGCCTGCCCGGCCGCGGTCAGCTCCAGGCGCGGAGCCTGCCCCTGGACGGCGCGCCGCAGCTCGTGGTGCGCCCGGCGGGCGGCAACCCGGCGGCGATCACCGCGCTGCCCGGTCTGGGCGGCGCCCTCGGCGCCATCGGCGGGCGGGTCACCGCGTTCACCGCCGAGCTGCCCGGGCAGTCCGCGCAGTTCCGCACCGCGCCGTTCGAGGCGTCCACGCTGGTCACCGGCGCGCCGCGGGTGCAGGTGACGGTGGCCCGGCTGCCCGGCCAGCCCGCTCCGGCCGACGCGGTGCTGTTCGCCAAGGTCTACGAGGTGGCCCCGGGCGGGCTGCGCACGCTGCTCGGCAGCGCGGTGGCGCCGTTCCGGGTCGCCGTGCCGGCCGACGGCAGCCCGGTCACCAGCACCGTCACCCTGCCCGGCGTCGTCGCGCCGATCGAGGCGGGCAACTCCCTGATGGTCTCGGTCAGCACCACCGACCAGGGCTACGCCGGCGGCGTCGAGCCCGCGGTGTGGCGGGTCGGCACCGGGCCCGACGCCGCGCTCACCGTGCCCGAGGTGCCCGGCGAGAACGTCACGGCCAGCACGGTCCCGTCGGGCCCGCTGATCGGCATCGGCGTCGTGCTGGCGCTGGCCCTGCTCGCCTGGGTGGTCGGGCGGGTCCTCGGCAGGCGCCGCGACCGGGCCGCCGCCCCGGCCGACCCCGCCGACGCCGACGTCCCCCTGCGCATCCGCGACCTGGCCAAGACCTACCGCGGCGGGTTCAGCGCGGTGAAGGGGGTCTCCTTCGACGTCGAGCGCGGGATGGTGCTCGGCCTGCTGGGCCCCAACGGCGCGGGCAAGACCACCGTGCTGCGGATGCTGATGGGCCTGATCACCCCCACGGCGGGGAGCATCTCGGCGTTCGGGGAGCGCGTCGGACCCGGCTCGCCGGTGCTGGCCCGCATCGGGGCCTTCGTCGAGGGACCCGGCTTCCTGCCGCACCTGTCCGGGGCGGAGAACCTGCGGCTGTACTGGGCCGCCACCGGGCGCCCCGAGGCCGAGGCGCACCTGGGCGAGGCCCTGGAGATCGCCGGGCTGGGCGACTCGGTGCACCGCCGCGTCGGCACCTACAGCCAGGGCATGCGCCAGCGGCTGGCGATCGCCCAGGCGATGCTGGGCCTGCCCGAGCTGCTGGTGCTCGACGAACCGACCAACGGGCTCGACCCGCCCCAGATCCACGCCATGCGCGAGCTGCTGCGCCGCTACGCCCAGGGCGGGCGCACGGTGCTGGTCTCCAGCCACCTGCTGGCCGAGGTCGAGCAGACGTGCACCCACGTCGTGGTCATGCACAAGGGCCGGGTCGTCGCCGACGGCACCGTGGACGAGATCATGGCCGGCGGCGGCGCGGCGACCTTCGGCGTCGACGCCCCCGACCGGGCCGCGGCCGTGCTCGGCGCCCTCGACGGCGTGCTCTCGGTCGAGGTCGGGACGGGCCCGGGCACCGTGCACGCCGAGCTCAACGGCACCCCGCGCTCCTCCGCGGTGCGCGCGCTGGTCACCGCCGGGGTCGACGTGACCTCGGCCGGCCCGCGCCGCCGCCTGGAGGACGCGTTCCTGCAGCTCGTCGGGGAGGACACGACACCGTGAAGAACGTGCCCACCGATCCGCCCGACCTCCCCTCGACCGTGCGGGGCACCGTCGGCGCCCTCGCCGACGACGGACCCCCGCGCGCGCCGCACCGGCCCGGCCGGACGCTGCCGCTGCGCGTCGAGCTGGTCCGCCAGCTGCGCCGCCGCCGGACCCAGGTGGCGTTCGGGCTGACGGCGCTGCTGCCCGTGGTGCTGTGGGCGGCGTTCTCGCTCACCGACGACGGCCCGCCCACCGGGTCGCTGAACCTGGTCGACCTGGCCATGGGCAGCGGTACCAACTTCGCCACGTTCGCGTTGTTCGCCTCGGCGTCGTTCCTGCTCGTCGTGGTGGTGGCGCTGTTCTTCGGCGACACCGTCGCGGCCGAGGCGTCCTGGTCGAGCCTGCGCTACCTGCTGGCCGCGCCCATCCCGCGGGCCCGGCTGCTGCGCCAGAAGGCGATCGTGGCCGGGGTGCTGTCCACCGCGGTGCTGCTGGTGCTGCCGGTGGTCTCGCTGGTCGTGGGCACCCTCGCCTACGGCGGCGGCGACCTCGTCTCGCCCACCGGCGAGTCGCTGGACTACTGGACCGCGGTGGGCCGGGTGCTGCTCGGCGCCGTCTACGTGGCCGTGCAGCTGAGCTGGGTGGCCGCGCTGGCCATGCTGCTGTCGGTGTCCACGGACGCCCCGCTGGGCGCCGTCGGCGGCGCGGTGATGGCGGCGATCGTCTCCCAGATCCTCAACCAGATCACCGCGCTGGAGGACCTGCGCGACTACCTGCCCACCCGCTACTCCACGGCCTGGGCCGACCTGCTGTCGTTCCAGGTCGACTGGGCCGGGATGACCCGCGGGCTGTTCTCCTCGCTGACCTACGCCCTGGTCTTCGGGGCGGCCGCGGTGTGGCGGTTCCAGCGCAAGGACATCACCAGCTGAGTGCGCGGGGCGCGCGGGCGCGCCCCGCGCGTCAGGTCGGTTCCTCGTCGGTGCGCTCCCGCTGGGCGATGGCGCGCAGCTGCGCTCGGACGTCGGACTCCACCCACCGCGCCTGTCCCCCGACCGTCAGCAGCTCGGGTGTGATCCACCCTTCCTGCCGCCAGCGCTGCAGTGTCCGGGCCGCGATGTTGAGCCGACGGGCCAGCTGAGCCGTCGTGAGCAAGCTGGGTCGTTCGTCGGGCACGGGTATCACCCTATGTGGCTACCCGGCGACAGTGTCGCGTCCAGACGGCAATGAACCGCAACAAGACCGAAGAGCGCCGGAACGGCTCAGCGCCCCTGCGCCAAAGCGCGCACACCGGGTGCGCTCGACGTCGTCACGAAGGCGCTGACCGAAAGGTCGGGCAGCACCCGGTGCAGCGGGGAGGCCGCGCGGCGCCGCTCGCCACAAGGCCGCGGGCGCGCCCTACGGCCTGGCCGCCACCACCGCGACGGCCTCGGCCGGACCCGGCCGGGCGGGGCGGGCCCGCGGGGTGCCGAGCAGTACCCCGCCCACGATCACCGCGGCGGAGACCAGCTCGACGGCGCTGGGCCGCTCCCCCAGCGCCACCGCGGCCGTCGCCATCCCGACCACGGGCACCAGCAGCGAGTACGGCGCCACCACGCCGGCCGGGTGGCGGCGCATCAGCACCGTCCAGATGCCCGAGCCGACCAGCGTGCCCAGCAGCACGGTGTAGGCCAGGCCCAGCAGCCCCGGCACCCCGGCCGGGGTGACGGCCGCGGCGAACGCGGTCGCCCAGGCGGCAGGCCCCTCGACGAACCACGACGCCGCCAGCATCGGCAGCGGCGGCACCACCGACATCCACAGCACCAGGTGCATGGGGTTGACCGGGCCGCGGGCGTCGCGCAGGGCGAGGCGGTTGGCCAGGTTGCCGATCGCCCAGCCCAGCGCGCCCAGCAGGGTCAGCACGACGGGCAGCAGCGCCGCGGTCTGCGCCCTGGCCACCGCGATCGCGCCCAGCCCGAGGACCGCCAGCCCGATCCCGACGGCCTGCCGGGGGGCCAGCCGCTCGCGCAGCAGCACGGCGCCCAGCAGCACCGTGAACGGCGCCGAGGCCTGCAGCACCAGCGACGCCAGCCCGGTCGGCATCCCGACCCGCATCGCGATGTAGAGGAACAGGAACTGCAGCGTGCCGAACCCGGCGCCGTAGGCCAGCAGCCAGCGCAGGGGGACCGCCGGGCGCGGCACCAGCAGCACCGCGGGCACGGCGATGACCAGGAACCGGACCGCGGCCAGCAGCAGCGGCGGCCAGTGCTCGAGGCTGGTGTGGATGGCGAGGAAGTTGACGCCCCACAGCACGGCGACGAAGCAGGCGAGCAGGCGGTCCCGGGTGGTCACCACCCCACGTTGCGCCGCGCGCACTGCGAAGACAATCGACAAAGTCTTCAGGGTCTCTTTAGATGAGCTGCATGGACGTCCAGCGGCTGCGGGTGCTGCGCGAGCTGGCCGACCGCGGTTCGGTGACGGCGGTCGCGGCGGCGCTGTCCTTCACCCCCTCGGCCATCTCCCAGCAGCTGCGGGCGCTGGCCGACGAGGTCGGCGTGGCGCTCACCGAGCCTGCCGGGCGCGGGCTGCGGCTGACCGAGGCCGGGCGGCTGCTGGCGGCCGAGGCCGAGGCCGTGCTGACCGCGCTGGCCCGGGCCGACGCCGTGGTCGACCGGCTGCGCACGACCCCGCGCGGGCTGGTCCGCACCGCGATGTTCCCGTCCGGGGCCCGGATGATGCTGGCCGGGCTGCTGACCCGGATCGCCGGCGCGCCCGACGTCGACCTGCAGTGCCGCGACGTCGACCTCACCCCCACGTCCGTGCTCGCGCTCAGCGCCGACTTCGACGTCGTGGTCAGCCACCGCGACGAGGCGATGGCCGGTCCCTACGCCGACTCCCGGCTGGTCGTGCCGCTGCTGCGCGAGCCGCTCGACGTCGTGCTGCCCCCCGGCCACCCGCTGGCCCGGCGCCGGCGGCTGCGCCTGGACGAGCTTTCCGACCAACCGTGGATCAGCGTCGAGGTCGGCTGGCCGGTCGACGACGTCCTGCGCACCATCGCACTGCGCACCGGGGCGTCGCCGCGGGTGGTGCAGCGCATCAACGACTTCTCCGTGACCGAGGAGCTGGTCGCGGCCGGGCACGGGATCGCCCTGCTGCCGCACTACTCGACCGACGACCGCGGCGGCCGGCGGCTGGTGCGCAGACCGCTGGCCGGGGTGCGGGCCGCCCGGCTCATCGAGGCCGTGGTGCGGCCCAGCACCGCCGAGCGCCCGGCCGTGCGGGCCGTCCTCGACGCGCTGCGCGCCGAGGCCGCGGCGGTCGTCGCCCGCGGCTGACCGGCGCCCACCCGGTGCGGTCAGGGTCGGTGGACGTCGAGGAAGGCGCCGACCGCGGACCGGGCGGAGGCGGCCGAGGGCCCGAGCCAGAAGCCGAGGTGGTCGTCGTCGGGCAGCCAGAGGTGCTCGGCGCCGGGGATGGTGGCGGCGGCGTGCTCGCCGTCGGCGAAGGGCACGTCGCCGTCCCGGGTGCCGTGCACGACCAGCGTCGGGGCGGTGATCCGGTCCAGCGGCAGCGGAGCGCGGGCCAGCTCGGCGTCGTTCGCGGTGCCGGGCCGCCGCTCCGCGTACGGGAAGGTGGTGCCCAGCATCGCCGCGAAGAACTCCCGCACCGGCGGCGTGTCCATGACGTACGCCGTCCGCGCGGCCTTCTGCTCGTCGGTGAACGTGCTGGTCTCGTCCAGGGTGCCGGCCAGCACGGTGCGCGGGGAGAGCTCGGCGGTGAGGCGCACCAGCTTCTGGCCGACGGTGCTCATGAACACCGCCCGCACCGGGCTCGACGGGCCGCCGGGCGGCTTCGACCGGCTGGTGCCGCCCACCGCGACCAGCCCCCACACCCGGTCCGGGTGGCGGGCGGCGAACGCGTAGGCCACCGGGGCGCCCGCGGACGCGGCGAACACGCCGACCCGGTCGACGCCCAGCTCGTCCAGCAGCGCGACGAGCAGGTCGGCCTGCTCCTCCAGCGTCCGGCCGCTGTCCAGCGGGGTGCCGAGGTACCCCGGCCGGGACGGGCTGAGGATCCGGTAGCCCGCGGGGCGCAGCCAGTCGGCGAACAGCCGCGCCTGGTCGGCGCCGCCCGCTCCGGCGTGCACGGACAGCACCACCGGCCCGTCGGCACCGGCCAGGTCGTACTCGACGGGCCCCAGTCGGGTCTGCGCGGTGCGCAGGTCGAGTTGGACCCCGGGCAGCAGCTCGCGGCGCGGGCCGGTGTCGACCCCGCCGTCCCACACCAGCAGCGCCGCCACCGCCAGCACCGGCACGCCGACGAGCACCGCGAGCCCGCCGACCAGGAACCGGCGCACCCGTCGCGGCACGCGGACCGCTCTCACCGCGACACCTCCACCGGCCGCGGTGCGCGTGCCAGCGCCAGCGCGACCACGAGCACGGCGAACGCGGTCACCGCGGTGGCCAGTCGGACGTCGTTGAGGATCCCCCAGTACCGCCGCCGCTCGGCGAAGTCGGGGGTCGGGCCGGTGGCCAGCCACGCGCGCACCTCGTCGTTCACCGGGACGTTGCCGAAGCGGGTGACCGCCGCCGTGACCGCGTTCAGCACCACTGCGGCCAGCGCGGCGGCGCGCAGCCGCCCCCGAGCGGCGACCGCCAACCACACCGCCCCGGCGAACGCCACACCCATCAGCACCGGCATGACCACGCCGTTCGCCGCGAACAACGCGACCCGGAATGTGAGGTGGACGTCGAGCGGCACCGCGTCGAAGGTCGGCACGACGTTCACCCGCCCGTAGGACAGCGCCCCGGCCAGCAGGCCCACCGGCACCAGCGCGACCACCGCGGCGACCCGGACGTTCGCAGTTCGTTCCATGGGCTCCAGGCTGGCGGGCACCGCACACGGATCGCACACATCGACCGGCCTGGCAGAGTGGCCGCGTGCAGGTGGGCATCCTCGGACCGCTGGAGGTCCGGGCGGCGGGCACCGCGGTGGCGCTGCGCGGAGCGCGGATGCGCACGCTGCTGGCCCGCCTCGCGCTCGACGCCGGGCGCACGGTGCCGGTGAGCGCGCTCGCGGACGCGCTCTGGCCGACCCGGACCGACGCCCGGCACGCGCTGCACTCGCTGATGACCCGGCTGCGCGACGCGCTGCCCGCGCCCGAGGCGGTGCGCACCCTGCCCGGCGGCTACCGGTTGGACCTGCCGCCGGACGCGGTGGACGCCGTCCGCTTCGAGCAGCTGGCCCGGGCCGGGCGGGACGCGCTGCGCACCGGCCGCTCCGCCGGCGCGGTCGAGCACCTGCGCGCGGCGCTCGAGCTGTGGCGCGGCGACGCGCTGGCCGACCTCCCGGACGTCCCGTTCGCGGTGGCCGCCGCGGCCCGGCTCGACGAGCTGCGCCGCACCGCCCGCGAGGACCGCGCCGAGGCCGAGCTGCGGACCGGGGCCGACCCCGCCGGGGTGGTCGCCGAGCTGCACGCGCTCACCTCGGCCCACCCGACCCGGGAGCGGGCCCACGCCCTGCTGCTGCGCGCCCTGCACGCGGACGGGCGCACGGCCGAGGCGCTCGACCACTACGCCCGGCTGCGCACCGCGCTCGCCGACCGGCTGGGCGCCGACCCGTCCCCCGAGCTGCGCGCCGCGCACCTCGCCGTGCTGCGCCCCGAGCGCCCCCGCCCCCGGCTCCCCGTGCCGCTGACCAGCTTCGTCGGCCGGGAGGCCGAGCTGGCGCTGATCGCCGGACGGCTCGCCGACCACCGGCTGGTCACGCTGACCGGACCGGGCGGGGCGGGCAAGACCCGGCTGGCCGTCGCCGCGGGCACCGACCGGGCCGGCGGCGCGGTGCTGGTGGAGCTGGCCGGGCTGCGCGACCCGGACGGCGTCGGCCCGGCCGCGCGCGCCGCGCTCGGCACAACCGCGGCGGATGTCCTGCTCGTGCTGGACAACGCCGAGCACCTCCTCGACCCGGTCGCCGCCGTGGTCGAGGAACTGCTCCACCGGCACCCGGGGCTGCGGGTGCTGGTGACCTCCCGGGAGCCGCTGGGGACGGCGGGCGAAGCCCTGGTGCCGGTGCCGCCGCTGCCCGTCCCCCCGGCGGGCGCGCCGCTCGCGGAGCTGGCGGCCAGTCCGTCCGTGCGGTTGTTCGCCGACCGGGCCGCCGCCGCGAACCCGGCCTTCGCGCTGACCCCGACGAGCACCGCCGGGGTGGCCGAGCTCTGCCGGCGGCTGGACGGCCTGCCGCTGGCCATCGAGCTGGCCGCGGCGCGGGCGCGGTCGGTCCCGGTCGAGCACCTGGCCACCGTGCTCGACGACCGGTTCGCCGTGCTCACCACCGGCGCCCGCACGGCGCCGCCCCGCCACCGCACCCTGGCCGCGGTCGTCGCCTGGAGCTGGGACCTGCTCGACGACGACGAGCGCGCGCTGGTCGAGGCCCTGTCCGCGTTCCCCGGGACGATCACCCCGACGGCCGCCGAGCACGTCGGGCGGCCGTCCGCGCCGGTCCGGGCGCTGCTGGCCGCGCTGGTGGACAAGTCGCTGCTGCAGCCGGCGGCCGGGGCGGAGGTGCGCTACCGGATGCTGGAGACGATCCGCGAGTACGGCGCGCACCGGCTCGCCGACCGGGCGCACGCCGCCCGGGCCGCGCACGCCCGGTACTTCCTGCAGACCGCCGAGGCGGCCGTGCCCGAGCTGCGCGGCCCCGACCAGCTGCGGCGCCTGCCCGCCCTGCTGGCCGACCGCGAGAACCTGCTGGGCGCCCTGCGGTTCGCCGTCGACGCCGGCGACGTCGACACCGCCGTCCGGCTGGCGTCGGCGATGTCGTTCCCGCTCACCCTGCACGGCGACCACACGGAGGCCGCGCGGCTGCTGCGGGCCGCGCTCGACCTGCCCGGCGCGGCGTCCGCCCGGGGGTACTCGGCGGCGGTGGCCGGCTACTTCCTCAACTCGCTGCTGGCCGGGACCACCCCGGCCGGGCTCGACCGGTTCCGGCCCGCCGCCGGCACCGACCACCCGTCCGCGTACGCGATCGGGCCGCTGCTGGCGGCGCTGTCGGGCGACTCCGGCGGTGCGGAGCTGCCCGCCACCCCGCCGTCGCGGACCACCCCGTGGGGCCGGGCGCTGTACTGGCTGCTGCGCGCGCTGGTGCGCGACCACGGCGGCGACCTCCGCCGCAGCGCGGACGACCTGGCCACCGCGGCCGACCGGTTCGCCGCCGTGGGCGAGCGCTGGGGGCTGGCCACCGCCCTGACCCGCCTCGCCGCCGCCCGCCTGCGGCTCGGCGACCCGGACGGTGCGATCGACGCGCTGCGCCGGGCCCGCGCACCGGCCGCCGAGCTGGGCCGGGACGACCGGCAGCGGATCTGGCTGGCCACCGCCCACGAGCACGCCGGCGAACCGGGCGCGGCCCTCGCGGAGCTCGCCGCCGTCCTCGCCGGGGCACCCGCGCCGCACGACATCGCCCAGGCGCACCTCCGCCGGGGCGACCTGCACCGCCGCGGCGGCGACCTCGCCGCCGCCGACCGCGAGTACACCGACGCCGAGCGGGCCGCGGCGCTCAACGGCGAGCCCGGCCGCCCGTTCCGCAGCGCCCACCACACCGCCCGCGCGCACCTCTCGCTCGCCCGCGCCGCGGCGGCCGCCCCGGCGGAGCGCGCGGCGCTGCTCGTCGCGGCGGCCACCGACCTGCGGGCCGCGCTGGACGCCGCGCCCGACCACGCCGCCCTGGCCGACACCGGCGTCGCGGGCGCCGCGCTGCACCGGGCCCGGGGCGAGCCCGTCGCCGCGGCCGCGACCCTCGGCGCCGCCCACCGCATCCGCGGCGCGGCCGACCCGCTGCACCCCGACGTGGTGGCCCTGACCCGCGACCTGCGCCGGGCGATGGGCGAGGGCTTCGACACGGCCTACGACCGGGCCCGCCGCCTCGACGGCCCCGCCGCCACCGCCCTGCTCACCCGTGCGGTCGCGCCGACGCGCTGACCGCTGCCCCGACCCGCGGGAGCCGAGCCGCTACGTCGGGCGCAGCCGCTTGGGCAGCTTCGCCACGATCGCGTCGTAGGAGGCGTCGACCAGCTCGCGCAGCTCGTCGTCGTCGATGGCGCCGTCCAGCTCGATCCGGTTCCAGCCGTGCTGCCCGATGTAGGCCGACTTGGACACCGAGCCGGGGAAGCGGTGGCGCAGCTCGGCGGCCTCGTCGGCGTCGCGGCCGCACTTGACGCCCAGGCCCCCGCTGCCGAGGAACGCGAAGATCTTGCCGCCGACCTTGGCGACCGTGTCGCCCTCCCACGGCTCGTCCGGGACGGCGCCCGGCTTGGCCAGGCAGTAGGCGACGACCTCGTCGTGGGTCATCGGGTGGTGTCCGGGGTGGGCCCGGCGGCGGGGTCGTCGGCCCGGCCGGCCGGCAGGCCGACCCGGACCAGCACGAACAGCAGCACCGTGAACCACACGTAGGTGCTGCCCAGGACCTGGTCGGTCGTGCTCCAGGTGAGCTCGACGCTGCCGGCGCGGGGCAGCCACTGGTGCGGGGCCAGCACGAACACCGCCGCGGTGAGGACGGTGGCCGCGGCCCACACCGCCGAGCGCCGCTGCCACGCCGTGGCCGCCATGACCAGCAGCGCGGGGGCGATCCACACCCAGTGGTGCGACCACGACGTCGGCGAGACCAGCAGCGCGACCCCGGCGGTGGCCATCAGGGCCAGCGGGGCGTCGGCCCGGCGGATGACCGGCAGGGCGACCGCGAGCAGCGCGGCGCTGAGCAGCAACCAGCCCGCGGTCAGCGGAAGGCCGTCGACGCCCGCGCGGACCAGCACCGCCTCGAAGGTCTGGTTGGTGAAGAACGGGGAGCCGCTGACGCCGCCGGTCGGGTTGTCCAGCCAGAACGTCCAGGACTGCCCCGGCGCCACCACGAACCCGACCACGGTGGCCACGACCCCGGTGACGGCGGCGGTGACCGCGGCCCGGTAGTCGCGGCGGACCAGGAAGTACAGCACGAACGCGGCGGGCGTCAGCTTGATCGCCGCGGCCAGCCCGACCAGCAGCCCGCGCCGCCAGCGCGGCCGCGCGACCAGGCAGTCGGCGGCGACGAGGGCCATCAGCAGCAGGTTGACCTGGCCGAACTCGATCGTCTGCATGATCGGTTCGAGGCTGAGGGTGGCCCGCTGGATGCCCTCGATCGGGCGCTCGAAGTCGATGGCCCGGCCCGGCTCGACCAGCAGGCAGAGCGGCAGCGCGAGGGAGGCCACCGACAGCGCCCCGCCCGGGCCGCCCCCGGGCCACAGCCTTCGGGCCACCACGTAGAGGGTGGCCCCGAGGGCCGCGGTGGACAGCGCGAGCAGCGCGACCCACGACGCCGTCCACGGCACGACGGCCAGCGGCACCATCAGCACCGCCGCGAACGGCGGGTAGATGAACGGCAGCGCGATGTGCCCCGAGGTCTCCGGGAGCGGACCGTAGAGGTCGCCACCGGCCAGCCAGGCCTGCACGCCGAAGCGGTAGACCTCCAGGTCGATGTGGCGACCGCCGGTGTGCACGACGACCCCGGCCAGTGCCAGCGCCAGCAGCGGCACCGCGACCAGCAGCACGCGGCGCGGCCGGCGCAGCAGCGCGAGCGCGTACCGCTCGGCCCGGGAGCGGGCGGCGGGCACCACGGTCACGCTGTTCGCCTCCTCCACGCTCGACACGGATCCCAGCTCACGGTAGCCGCAGGGTCCGGCGCCCGACCGGGCGCCCCGGTCAGCGCACGCCCGCGGCGTCCATCCCGCGCAGCTCCTTCTTCAGGTCGGCGATCTCGTCGCGCAGCCGGGCGGCCAGCTCGAACTGCAGGTCGCGCGCGGCCGCCATCATCTGGTCGGACAGCTGCTGGACCAGGTCGGCCAGCTCGGCGCGGGGCATGGTCGAGGTGTCGCGCCCGGAGACCACCCCGGAGCTGGCCCGGCCCGGCTCCCCCGCGGCGCGCTTGCCGCGCGACTGGTTGCGACCCGACCCGCCGACCGGCACCGCGTCCTCGTCGGCCTCCCGGTAGACCTGGTCGAGGATGTCGGCGATCCTCTTGCGCAGCGGCTGCGGGTCGATCCCGTGCGCGGTGTTGTAGGCGATCTGCTTGGCCCGGCGGCGGTCGGTCTCGTCGATGGCGTGCCGCATCGAGTCGGTGATCTTGTCGGCGTACATGTGCACCTCACCGGACACGTTGCGCGCCGCGCGGCCGATGGTCTGGATCAGCGACGTGCCCGAGCGCAGGAAGCCCTCCTTGTCGGCGTCGAGGATGGCCACCAGCGACACCTCGGGCAGGTCGAGGCCCTCGCGCAGCAGGTTGATGCCGACCAGCACGTCGTACTCGCCCAGGCGCAGCTGGCGCAGCAGTTCGACGCGGCGCAGCGTGTCGACCTCGGAGTGCAGGTAGCGCACCCGGATGCCCAGCTCCAGCAGGTAGTCGGTGAGGTCCTCGGCCATCTTCTTGGTCAACGTGGTGACCAGGACGCGCTCGTCGCGCTCGGTGCGCAGCCGGATCTCGTGGATGAGGTCGTCGATCTGGCCCTTGGTCGGCTTGACCACGACCTGCGGGTCGACCAGGCCGGTGGGCCGGATGACCTGCTCGACGAACTCCCCTCCGGTGCGGGCGAGCTCGTAGGGGCCCGGGGTGGCCGACAGGTAGACGACCTGGCCGATCCGGTCGGCGAACTCCTCCCAGGTCAGCGGGCGGTTGTCGACCGCGGACGGGAGCCGGAAGCCGAACTCGACGAGGTTGCGCTTGCGGGACATGTCGCCCTCGTACATGCCGCCGATCTGCGGCACGGTGACGTGCGACTCGTCGATGACCAGCAGGAAGTCCTCGGGGAAGTAGTCGATCAGGGTGGCCGGCGCCGAGCCCGGACCGCGGCCGTCGATGTGGCGGGAGTAGTTCTCGATGCCCGAGCAGAACCCGACCTGGCGGATCATCTCGATGTCGTACTGGGTGCGCATGCGCAGCCGCTGCGCCTCGAGCATCTTGCCCTGGCGCTCGAACTCGGCCAGCCGCTCCTCCAGCTCCGCCTCGATCTGCTGGACCGCCTTCTCCATGCGCTCCGGGCCGGCGACGTAGTGCGTGGCCGGGAAGATCCGCACGTCGTCGACCTGGCGGATGATGTCGCCGGTGAGCGGGTGCAGGTAGTGCAGCGCCTCGATCTCGTCGCCGAAGAACTCGATGCGGACCGCCAGCTCCTCGTAGGCCGGGATGATCTCGACCGTGTCGCCGCGGACGCGGAACGTGCCGCGGTTGAAGGCCATGTCGTTGCGCGTGTACTGCACGTCGACCAGTGCACGCAGCAGCTGGTCGCGGTCCACCGCGTCCCCGACCGCGAGCTTGACCGAACGGTCGAGGTAGGACTGCGGCGTGCCCAGGCCGTAGATGCACGACACCGACGCGACCACCACCACGTCCCGGCGGGAGAGCAGGTTGGACGTGGCCGCGTGGCGCAGGCGCTCGACGTCCTCGTTGATCGAGGAGTCCTTCTCGATGTAGGTGTCGGTCTGCGCGATGTAGGCCTCGGGCTGGTAGTAGTCGTAGTACGAGACGAAGTACTCGACGGCGTTGTTGGGCAGCATGTCGCGCAGCTCGTTGGCCAGCTGGGCGGCCAGCGTCTTGTTCGGGGCCATGACCAGCGTGGGCCGCTGCAGCTTCTCGATCAGCCAGGCCGTGGTGGCCGACTTGCCCGTCCCGGTGGCGCCCAGCAGCACGACGTCCTGCTCGCCCGCGGTGATGCGCTTCTCCAGCTCGGCGATCGCGGCCGGCTGGTCGCCCGCGGGCTTGTGGTCGCTGACCACCTCGAAGCGCCCGCCGGTGCGCGGGATCGCACCCACCGGACGGAACTCCGAGTGGGCGACGGGCACGTCCTGCTGCGCCGCGCTGCCGGGGACCTCTGTCGCGAATGCCACGGCTCCAGGGTACGAGCCGCGACCGACACTTTGCGCCGGACGCGTCTCGGGGTGCGGGCCGGGGCCGGTCTGCCACCATCTGCCGATGCATCCGCCGAAGCGCGCCACCTTCGACGTCCCGGCCATGGTCAACATCGACACCAAGGGCGAGCGGCGGATCGTCGACGAGTACCGGGTCACCGAGTTCGGCCTGTACATGAGCCGGGCGATGGTGAACCGGCCCACGTCCACCTGGGTGGAGTCGTGGCTGCTGCCCGAGCTCGGGGTGTGCGTCACCGACTGGTGGTGGAGCCCGGGCCACGAGCGCCGGCAGGACTACTACCTCGACATCTGCGAGATCGTCGTCGACGGCGGGCGCTGGCTGCTCACCGACCACTACCTCGACATCGTGGTCCGCACCCGGCAGGAGGCCGTGGTGATCGACGTCGACGAGTTCGTGGCCGCCGTGGCGCTCGGCCTGCTCGACCCGCCGGTGGCGGAGGTGGCGATGCACCGCACCCACCGCGCCGTCGACGGCCTGGCCGCGCACGGCCACGACCTGGACCGCTGGCTGGGCGGCATGGGGATCGAGCTGGCCTGGAAGCGGCCCCGCCGCGGCTGAGCGCGGGGCCGCCCGGGCTCAGGGCGTCGCCGTGCCCGCCTGGTCGGTGGTCGTGCCCGCGGTCGTGGTGCCCGTCGAGGTCCCCGGCGTCGTGCTGCCGGTGGTCGTCCCACCGGTCGTCGTGTCGGGGCGCTGGGTGCTGGTGCCCGTCTCGCCGCCCTCGGTGTCGTCGTCATCGTCGTCCGGCGTCGTGGTGCCGCCGCCCGGCGTGGTCGTGCCCGGGGTGCTCGGCTCCGTCGTGACCGGCGGGTCCGTGGTGACCGGGGGCTGCGTGATCGGCGGCGGGAGCGTGGCCACCGGGGGCGGCGTCGGGACGACCGGGGGTGGCGTCGGCACGACGACCGGCGGCGGGGGCGGCGCCTCGGTGGTGCGGGCGGGCGCGACGGCCTTCGGCTTCGGCGCGGGCGCCTCCTGCTTCTTCTCCTCGACGACGGGCGCCGGCTCGACCGGCGCCTCGGTGGGGGCGTCGGTCGTGGTCAGGGGCTGCTCGACCGGGGGCGCCGCCGGCACCACCGCCGCCACCGGCTCCGCCTCCGGCGCGAACAGGCCCAGCTGCGCGACCGCGGTGACCCCGCCCAGCGCCCCGACCGTGACCACCGCCGCGGCGGCGGCCGTGGTGGTGCGGTTGAGCGCGCTCGCCCGGCGGATCACCGAGTCGACGGGGGGAAGGGTGACGGCCGCGGCCAGCTCGTCGTCGAGCCGCCGGAACTCCTCGCTCACCCGGCTGCTGGATGGCTGACTCACCGCTGCTCCTCACCCTGGTCGGGGTCGTACTCGTCCTCGTACCGGTCGACGAGGTCGGGGAGGGCGCGCCCGACGAGGTGCGCGGCCCTGGCCAGCCGGACGCTGACGCTGCCCGGCGAGGACCGCTCGACCACCGCGATCTCCGCGATCGACCAGCCCACCATGTGGTGCAGCACGATCGCGCGGCGTTCGGCGATCGGGAGCCGGGCGAGCGCGGACAGCAGGGCCGCCGTGCGCGGCTCGACCGCGTCGTCGCCGATCGGCTTCGGACGCCCGAAGCCCACCCGGGCCAGGGTGCGCCGCCAGCTGCGGATGGTCGAGCGGACCGCGACCCGCCGGATCCACTCCGAGGGGTCGCGCAGCCTGCCGACGGTGGCCCACTGCCGCCAGGCCCGCGAGTACGCGTCCTGCACGACCTCGTGCGCCTCGCCCGAGTTCAGCGTGATCGCGAACAGCTGGGCGACCAGCCGCTGGTAGTTGTCCTCGAAGTGGGCGCCGAAGTCGGAGCGCAGCTGCGCCCGGCTCAGCGGCCCCCGGCGCGGCCGCCCGGACATCGGCGCGGCCACGGTGAGGTCCTGGTCGCCGTAGTCGTCGGCGTAGTCGTCGGCGTAGTCGTCGCCGTAGTCGTCCTCGTAGCCGCCGGCATAGGGGGCCGCGGCGCCGCCGTAGACGTCGTAGCCGGGGGCGGCGGACCGCAGGGGACCGGAGGCGACGGACGCGCGTCGGTCGACCACTGCTCCCACCCCCTGCCCTTCATCCGTCCGCACCGGCGACCCGATTCTGCCGTGGATCACTCGATCGGAGGTCTGCCCACCTCGACCATCGTGATACGGCTTCGACGCGTTACCGCGAAACCCGGGTCGGCGACCGTTCATCGGATAGGCCACAACCGGGTGACAAGGTCCGTGGTACCACGGCGCGGCGCGGGGCGGCCACGCCATCGGGGTAACGAACGGCGGGCGGGCCCGGTGCGGCTGCGGACGCGTGCCACGGCCCGGATCCGGGTCCTAGGGGGCGGGCGTCCAGCCGGTCGCCGACGCCCATCCCTCGGCCCTGGGCAGCGCGGCGTCGAACCAGGGCTCCTTGTCCTCCGCGTAGCCGCCGGCGTCCGGGTCGCCGCGGTGGCGCTCGGCCAGCGCGCGCTTCTCGGCGAGGTACTCGTCGCGCGCGACGGGGTCTGCGCGCAGCCAGTCGCGGAACAGCAGCGCGAAGCGCCACCCCGGAGAACCGACCTCGCGGACGTGCAGGTGCACGACCCGGCCCGGGTCGGCGGACCCGTGGTAGCGCTTCGGCCACGGGGCGGAGCCCGCGGGCTTCGGGCGGTCGGAGTCGATGTCGGGCCGGTGCGGGAACCCGGCGTCCTGCAGCGCGTCGCGCACGGCGTCGGCGTCGGCCAGCGACCCCACCCCGAGCTGCAGGTCGATGACGTCCTTGGCCGCCAGGCCGGGCACCGCCGTGGAGCCGGTGTGGCTCACCCCGCGCCCGCGCTCCCCCGCGGCCGCCGCGACCCGCGCGACCAGCCGCCGCCCCTCGGCCGCCCACTCCGGGTCGGGGTCGGCCAGGCGCGCCGGGCCGCCACGGACCGGGCGGCGCAGCCGGAGGTTCTCCTCGAAGGGGACCAGCCTCGCGTCCCACAGCACGTCGACCGCGGCGCGCAGGGCGTCCCGGTCGCCGGAGTTGTCCAACCAGACGTCCGCGGCGGCGCGGCGCTGCTCGTCGGTGGCCTGCACGGCGATCCGGGCCATGGCGTCGGCCTCCGGCATCCCGCGCAGCTCGACGAGCCGGCGGACCCGCTCCTCGACGTCGGCGTGCACGACCAGCACGAGCGCGAAGAAGGCGGCCATGCCGCCTTCGACCAGCAGCGGGATGTCCTGGACGACGACCGCCTCCGGGGGCGCGGCGGCGATCAGCTCCTCGGTGCGCAGGCGCACCCGCGGGTGGATGATCCCGTTGAGCCGCGCTCGCGCCCCGTCGTCGCCGAAGACGACCCCGGCCAGCGCGGGCCGGTCGAGCTCGCCGTCCGGGCCCAGGACGCCCTCGCCGAAGGCCGCGACCACCTCGGCCAGCCCGTCGGTCCCGGCCGCCACCACCTCGCGGGCCAGCGCGTCGGCGTCGACGAGCACCGCGCCGCGCTCGACGAGCCGGCGCGCCACCGTCGACTTGCCCGATCCGATCCCCCCGGTCAACCCCACCCTCAGCACGCGGCGAAGGCTACTGTCCGGCCGGCTCAGGGCGCGTCGGGCACCTTCGCCTGCGCCGTCGACGGGGGCGCCACCACCCCGGCGCCGCCGTCGACGGCGGCCAGCACGCGCAGCGCGAGGTCGACCAGCGCCTCGCCCGCCGTGCGCTCCACCGGGAGCTTGCGGGCCGGGAGCACGAAGGCCAGGTTGTGGATGCCGTACACGACCCGCAGCACCGCGTCCGAGCGGCGCTGCACCAGCACCGCCGACGCGCTGCCGATCGACATCTCGGTGCGGTCGCCGTCCTCGGCGTCGGAGTTGACCCGCCACTGCGCGGTGGCGGCCTCGGCGTCGGTGTAGGCGGAGACGTCCAGCTGGAGCAGCCTGCCCTTGACCGAGCCCTGGCCGGTGTAGTCGCAGGCCACCCGCTCCGTCCGACCGACCGAGGGCGACCCGACGTGCTGGGTGGTGCGCACGGCCACCGAGTCGAGCGGGAGCCCCAGCAGGGCGTTCAGGTCGGCGGCGGCGATCAGCCTGGTGCAGTCGTCCGGGACGGCGCCGTCGTCCTCGGTCGAGCCGCCGCCGGCGACCTCGGCCGCCGCCGCGGGATCGGCGAAGGTGGGCACGCTGGGCCCGGTCCGGTCGGCGCCGCAGGCGCTGAGAACAAGCATTAGCCCGAGGGCGAGAGCCGCCGATCGGCCGAATGCCACGCTCATGGGTACACGGTAGTGGGCCCTGGGCGGTGTGCATCACCAGCCCACGTGTGCGTCACCGGTTCGGAGCACAACCGTGACCTGGCCTCGCGCGTCTCTCCGAGAACGGCCGCGCTGCGATCGCCGTGCGGCGGCCGCGAGAGGTGGCGGGAACCCGCCACCGCCCTGGTCCCGGACGCCGGACGGCCCCGGCGACCAGTGGTCGTCGGGGCCGTCGCGGGTGCTGGGATCAGGCGCCGCCGGAGAGCTTCTCCCGCAGCGCGGCCAGCTGCTCGTCGCTGGCCAGCGAGCCACCGGTGGTCTCGGTGGTCGCGCCGCCCGCGGTGGAGGAGTAGTTGGTCCCCCCGCCGTCCGCGGCCGCCTCGGCCTCCGCCTCGGCCGACTTGCGGATCTGCGCGATGTGCTGCTCGTAGCGGGAGTGCGCCTCGGCGTACTCCTTCTCCCACGCCTCGCGCTGGGACTCGAAGCCCTCCTGCCAGTCGCCGGTCTCGACGTCGAAGCCCTCGGGGTAGATGTAGTTCCCCTGGTCGTCGTACTCGGCGGCCATGCCGTAGCGGGTCGGGTCGAACTCGGTGTCGACCGTCATGCCCTCGTTGGCCTGCTTGAGCGACAGCGAGATGCGGCGCCGGTCGAGGTCGATGTCGATGACCTTGACCATGGCGTCGTCGCCGACCTGGACGACCTGCTCCGGGATCTCCACGTGGCGCTCGGCCAGCTCGGAGATGTGGACCAGGCCCTCGATGCCCTCCTCGACGCGGACGAAGGCGCCGAACGGGACCAGCTTGGTGACCTTGCCCGGGACGATCTGGCCGATCGCGTGGGTCCGGGCGTAGAGCCGCCACGGGTCCTCCTGCGTCGCCTTGAGCGACAGCGAGACCCGCTCGCGGTCGAGGTCGACGTCGAGGACCTCGACGGTGACCTCCTGGCCCACCTCGACGACCTCGGAGGGGTGGTCGATGTGCTTCCAGGACAGCTCGGAGACGTGCACCAGACCGTCGACGCCGCCGAGGTCGACGAACGCACCGAAGTTGACCACCGAGGAGACGACGCCCTTGCGGACCTGGCCCCGGGCGAGCTGGTTGAGGAACTCGCTGCGGACCTCGGACTGCGTCTGCTCCAGCCAGGCCCGGCGGGACAGGACCACGTTGTTGCGGTTCTTGTCCAGCTCGATGATCTTGGCCTCGATCTTGCGGCCGACGTAGGGCTGCAGATCGCGGACGCGGCGCATCTCGACCAGCGACGCGGGCAGGAAGCCGCGCAGGCCGATGTCGAGGATCAGGCCGCCCTTGACGACCTCGATGACCGTGCCCTCCACGGGCTCGTCGGCCTCCTTGAGGGCCTCGATCGTGCCCCAGGCGCGCTCGTACTGCGCGCGCTTCTTGGACAGGATCAGGCGACCCTCCTTGTCCTCCTTCTGGAGGACGAGGGCCTCGACGAACTCGCCGACCGAAACCACCTCGGCGGGATCGACATCGTGCTTGATCGACAGCTCCCGAGAGGGGATGACACCCTCGGTCTTGTAGCCGATGTCGAGCAGGACCTCGTCCCGGTCCACCTTGACGATGGTCCCCTCGACGATGTCGCCATCGTTGAAGTACTTGATGGTCTGGTCGATGGCGGCGAGGAAATCCTCCTCCGACCCGATGTCGTTGACGGCAACCTGGGGCGTCGTGGTCGGGGCGGCGGTGGTGTCGGTGGACATGTAGTGGGGTGCTCCGGTCATGGATGGTCTGGTGGTACGAATCTGGTGGTGTACGTCTGGTGACGTGATGCTCTGAACCCTTGCTTACCGTGCCGAGTGGTACTCCTAGATCGCGCGATCCGTGGCCGACCGGCTGTGACGTGCCCGGACGTCGACCACAGCGCGCCACCCATGCTACGCGGGCACAGATCGGCAGGGCAATGCGGGTGCACGTCGCCAGCAGCCACGATTCGGCCACGACCGCGGATCACTGATCCGGAGCTTGCAGGGGGTAACGCGGATGAGCGCCGAGCAATTCCTGGGCACGACCGGCGTCGTGCGCCGCCCGGTCGACGGGCCGGAGTCCGAACGGGCCAGCCGGGCCTGGTGGGACGCCGACGCCGCGGACTACCTCGCCGAGCACGGCCGCGACATCGGCGACGTCGACTTCGTCTGGTGCCCCGAGGGCCTGCGGGAGGCCGACGCCCGGCTGCTCGGCGACGTGGCGGGCGCCCGGGTGCTGGAGGTCGGCTGCGGATCGGCGCCGTGCGCGCGCTGGCTGTCCGCGGCGGGCGCGTCGGCGGTGGCGCTCGACCTGTCCGGCCAGATGCTGCGCCACGCCGCCGAGCTCGGCGAGTCGACCGGCGTGCGGGTGCCGCTGGTGCAGGCCGGGGCCGAGCGGCTGCCGTTCGCCGACGCCACGTTCGACGTCGCCTGCTCCGCCTTCGGCGCCGTGCCCTTCGTCGCCGAGCCGGAGCGGGTCATGCGGGAGGTCGCGCGCGTGCTGCGCCCGGGCGGTCGCTGGGTGTTCGCGGTCAACCACCCGATGCGCTGGATGTTCTCCGACGACCCCGGCCCCGACGGCCTGGTGGTGCAGCAGTCCTACTTCGACCGCACCCCCTACGTCGAGGTCGACGACGCCGGCCGGGCCACCTACGTCGAGCACCACCGCACCCTGGGCGACCGGATCCGCGACGTCGTGGCCGCCGGGCTGGTGCTCGACGACCTCGTGGAGCCGGAGTGGCCGGAGGGCCGGGAGCTGGTGTGGGGGCAGTGGTCGCCGCTGCGGGGCGGCTACTTCCCGGGCACGGCGATCTTCCGCACGCACCGCCCCTGAGGCTCGGTCCTGGGGGCTCTTCTGCCTCCGGCGGACCCGCTCCGGGTGCGAGGCGTCCGGGCTGTCCTCGCAGAGGCGACGAGGTCCGCGCAGGGGCCACCGCACCTGTGAGGACCACACAGGGTCTGCGAGGAGCTCCGGACGGTGCTCGGGGGAGATCAACGCGGTCGAGATCCGGGCCGCTGATCATGATCAACGCCGTCGAGTGGCGCACCAGCGGGCTTCTGCCGTCCGGCGAGCCCGCTGATGTACCACTCGCGCCGGTGGACACCGCCGCCGGAGGCTCGACGACGAGCTTCCCGAACCCGAGCCGGACCACGGCCCCCGGCGACACCGGCATAGGGTCCGGCTGTGCCGATCGACCCCTCCGCCCTCCCCCCGATGAGCCGAGTCGAGCAGCTCGCCGACAAGCTCGGGATCGAGCTCGTCTCGCTCAGCCACGACGAGGTGGTCGGGACGATGCCCGTCGAAGGCAACCGGCAGCCGTTCGGGCTGCTGCACGGCGGCGCCAGCGGCGTGCTCGCCGAGACGCTCGGGTCGACGCTGGCGGCGCTGCACTCGCTGCCCGAGCGGTTCCCCGTCGGGCTGGAGCTGGCCTGCACCCACCACCGGTCGGCGACCTCGGGGCTGGTCACCGGGGTGGCGCGGCCGCTGCACGTGGGGCGCAGCACCTCGACGTCGGAGATCGTGGTCAGCGACGAGGAGGGCAGGCGGATCTGCACCGCCAAGCTCACCTGCCTGCACCGCGACACCCGGCCGGACGGCTGGTAGCCCCCCGGCCGGGTCGCCGGTCCTACCCGGTGACGCCCTCGCCGAGGTAGGCCTCCTGCACGCGGGGGTCGGCCAGCAGCTCGCGGCCGGTGCCCGACAGGGTGGTGCGGCCCAGGTCGATGACGTAGCCGTGGTCGGACAGCGCCAGCGCGGAGAGCGCGTTCTGCTCGACCAGCAGCACGGTCGTGCCCTCCTCGCGCAGTTCCTGGACGGTGGTGAAGATCTGCTGGGTCATGATCGGCGAGAGCCCCATGGACGGCTCGTCGAGCATGAGCAGCTTGGGCTGCGACATCAGCGCCCGGCCGATGGCCAGCATCTGCTGCTCGCCGCCGGAGAACAGGCCCGCCTTGTTGCGCCGCCGCTGCCCCAGCACCGGGAACATGTCGTAGATCCGGTCGAGGTCGGCGACGATGCCCGCCTCGTCGTGGCGCGAGTAGGCGCCGAGGCGCAGGTTCTCCTCGACCGTCATCCGGGCGAACAGCCGCCTGCCCTCGGGGCTGTGCGACACCCCCAGGCCCAGGATCTCGTGGGCGGGCAGCCGGTGGATCGGCTTGCCGTCGAGCAGGATCTCGCCGGTCACCGGGCGCAGCAGCCCGGAGATCGTGCGCAGCGTGGTGGTCTTGCCCGCCCCGTTGCTGCCGATCAGGCTGACGATCTGGCCCCTCTCGACGCTGAACGTCACGCCGCGGACGGCTTGGATGGCCCCGTACGCGACAGTGAGGTTCCGGACCTCCAAGAAGCTCATCGTCCGCCCTCGCTGACGCTCGGTCGACGCTGCGCGAGCACTGTGTCGAATGGTTCGCTCGCAAGCTCGCTCACGGGTTCTCCTCCGCAGCGTGGATCTGGTGCTCCACCTCGTCGGGCGGGGCGCCGAGGTAGGCCTCGACGACCCGGGGGTCGCCGCGGACCTCGTCGGGCGAGCCCTCGACCAGCAGCTCGCCCTGCACCAGCACGAGCACACGGTCGCACAGGGTGAAGATGAACTTGGTGTCGTGCTCGATGACCACGACGGAGGTGCCCAGGTCGCGGATCCCGAAGATCAGCTGCCGGGTGGCCTCGGTCTCCTGCGCGTTCATGCCGGCCGTCGGCTCGTCCAGCAGCAGCACCGACGGCTCGGTGGCCAGCGCGCGGGCGATCTCCAGCCGGCGCTGGTCGCCGTAGGGCAGGTTGCGCGCGAGCTCGCCGGAGAACCGGGTGAGCCCGACGAACTCGAGCAGCTCGGCGGTGCGCGAGCGCGCCTCGGCCTCGCTGCGCTTGAAGCCCGGCCCGTGCAGCAGCGACGACAGCGGCCCCTGCTTCATCCGCACGTGCCGCCCGACCAGGACGTTCTCCTCCGCGGTCATGCTCGGGAAGAGGCGGATGTTCTGGAACGTGCGGGCGATGCCCCGGTCGGTCACCTTCGCCGGGTCCTGCGGCAGCGGCGTGCCGCGCAGGGCGACGCTGCCCGACGTCGGCGCGTACAGGCCGGTCAGGCAGTTGAAGAAGGTGGTCTTGCCGGCGCCGTTCGGCCCGATCAGGCCGATGATCTCGCCCTCGGACAGCCCGAACGACACGTCGTTCAGCGCCCTCAGGCCGCCGAACTGCATCGTGACGCCGGAGGCGGTCAGCAGCCCCGCTCCCGACGGCGTGCGCGGGGCGGGGGCCTCGGGCATGGCGTGCTTGGCGCTCATCGCTCCCCCTCGCTGCGCTCGGTCGGCAATTCGCGAAGGCGCTGTGTCGATGATTCGCTCGCAAGCTCGCTCACTGGACGGCCACCTTCCCCGTGGCGGTGCCGGTACCCGGGTCCGGCGGTGGCGGCTCGGCCTCGGGCGCCAGCTCGGCGCGCCGGTGCGAGTCGGGCACCAGGCCCTGCGGGCGGAACCGCATGATCAGCACCAGCGCGATGCCGAAGATCAGCAGCCGGTAGTCGGAGAACTCGCGCAGCTTCTCGGGCAGCACGAACAGGATCGACGCACCGAGCACCGCGCCGGGGATGGTGCCCATGCCGCCCAGGATGACCGCGGCCAGCAGGGTGACCGACTCCAGGAACCGGAAGCTCTCGTAGGACACCGTGCCCGTCTTGTGCGCGAAGAACGCGCCGGCCAGCCCGGCCAGCGTGGCGCCGATCATGAAGGCGAGGATCTTCACCGGACCGGTGCGGATGCCCATGGCGCGGGCCGCGTCCTCGTCCTCCCGGATGGCGATCCAGGCCCGGCCCAGCCGCGAGTTCTTCAGGTTGCCGAACACCGCCATGACCGCGGCGACGATCACCACGATCAGGAAGTAGTAGAGGGCGCCCGCGGGCAGCTCCACCGAGCCGACGGTGAGCTTCTCGTTGAACGCCTGGCCGAACGCCGAGACCGGGGGGATGCCCGGGATCGCGTTGGAGCCGCCGGTCAGCCCGCCGATGTTGTTCTGCGAGCTGCGCACGAAGATCTCACCGAAGGCCAGCGTCACGATGGCCAGGTAGTCGCCGCGCACGCGCAGCGTCGGCGAGCCGACGATCGCACCGAAGATGCCGGCGACGACCGCCGAGATGACCATCACCAGCGGGAACGGCAGCACGATGTCGAACCGCGCGGCCGTGGCGCCGGAGAAGTTGGCCGCGACGACCGCCCCGATGCCCAGGAAGGCGACGTAGCCCAGGTCGAGCAGGCCGGCCAGGCCGACCACGATGTTGAGGCCGATCGCGGTCGCGGCGTAGACGCCGATGTTGGCCGCCACCGTCATCCAGTACTGGGTGCCTGCCCCGGTCAGCGGCAGCGCCAGCGCCACCACCAGCAGGACGATCGCGCTGAACGCGCGGTGCCGCTCGGACATCGCGGTGACCCAGGTCAGCACCCCCGCGGCGTGCAGGGCGGCGAGCAGGCCGCCGACCGCTCCGAGGAAGGACAGGAAGACGGCCCCGGAGTACGGGTTGGCGACGCTGCCCTGGCCGCCGCTGGTCAGCACCGCGGCCACCAGCAGGAGCAGCAGCGTGAAGACGACGAGCAGGATCGCCCACTCGGCGTAGCGCCCGAGCGGGCGCCCCCAGCGCAGCTGCTCGCCGAGCCCGCCGGCGAACGCGCCGACCAGCACCAGCGCGCCACCGATCAGCGCGACGATCGCACCGAACGCGACCGCGCCGTCGGCCGCGGTGATCGCGCCGAACCCGCCGCCCAGGACGGTCAGGTAGAGCCCGTTGGCCACGGTGACCGCGACGATCCCCCAGCCCAGCGCGCGCAGGATGCGCCCGCGCGAGGGGAGGGTGCGCACGAACGCCAGCACGAGCGCGACGATGCCGAACACCAGCAGGTGCAGCCGGAACCCGCTGACGCCGAACGGCGCGGTGAAGAACTCCAGGGTGGCCTTCTCCGGGTACGGGCCCTCGTTCAGCACGAAGGTCGCCCAGGGGAGGTAGGCCCCGATCACGGTCAGCAGGCCACCGGCGGCCCGGAGGGCGGTGGCGTACGGCGCGAGCGCGGCGAGGCGCCCGCGCGGCTCGACCGCCGGGCCGGGCTCGGTGACGACGTCCTTCTCCAGGGCGGTCATGCGCGCACCCGCTCGGTCTCGCCGAAGAAGCCCTGCGGCCGGAACACCAGCACCGCGATCAGCACAACGAAGATCCAGACGTAGTCGTAGGCCGTGCCGCCCGGCAGGTACTGGCCGCCGAGCGCTTTGACCAGCCCGATGGCGAACCCGCCCGCGACGGCACCCTTGATGCTGCCGATCCCGCCGAGCACCGCCGCGGTGAAGGCGAAGATGCCGTTCTGGAAGCCGAGGTCGATGTTGGTGAAGCCGAGGTCGACGCCGTTGAGGACGCCGGCCACGCCGGCCAGCGCGGCGCCGAGCACGAAGGTGAGCACGATGACCCGGTCGGGGTCGATGCCCATCAGGCGGGCGACGTCGCGGTCCTGGGAGGTGGCCCGCATCGCGCGGCCCATCCGGGAGTTGTTGACGAAGGTGTTCAGCGCGAACGTCAGCACCAGGGCCACGACGATGATCAGCAGGCCGGTCCAGCGCAGCGGCACCGTGCCGCCGGGCACCGGGATCTCCCAGGTGCCCTCGACGAAGGCCTTGGGGAACGGCAGGGCGGCCGTGGCGCCGGGGTAGAACACGCGCACCGCCTCCTGCAGGGCGACCGAGACGCCCAGGGCGGTGATCAGCGGCGCGAGGCGGGGAGCGTTGCGCAGCGGTCGGTAGGCGAAGCGCTCCATGAGCACCGCCACCCCGACCGACACGGCCGCGCCGGCGATGAGCAGCAGCGGCAGCGCGAAGTACCACTGGTTCTGGATGGCGGTCGGCAGCAGGTAGGTGAACATGGCCAGGCCGCCGTAGGAGCCGATCATGAAGATCTCGCCGTGCGCGAAGTTGATCAGCTGGATGATCCCGTAGACCATCGTGTAGCCGAGGGCGATCAGACCGATCAGCGCGCCGGTCACCAAACCGTTGACGATCTGGGACAACAGGGTGGACAGCAAGGGTGGTGGTCCCTCTCCGCGTGCGCCAGGGGGGCGGGGTGTCCCCCCGCCCCCCTGGCGTCGGTCGTGCAGTTGGATGTGGAGTCGGTCAGCCCTCGAAGGCGCCCGTGGAGCCCTCGACCGGAGCGAAGCTGTCGCCCTCGACCTGGTAGACGGTCAGCACCTTGTTGGTGGTGTCGCCGAACTCGTCGAAGGAGATCTCACCGCTGGCGCCCTGCAGGTTGGTCTCCTGCACCGCGGCGACGATGTCGGCGCGCCGCTCCGCCGAGTAGTCGCCGTTGGCCAGGGCCTTGGCGAGGGCCTCGATGACGACGTTGGTGGCGTCGTAGGTCAGCGCGCCGTAGGTGCTGTACTCCTCGGTGAAGTTCTTGGCCGCGTAGTCGTCCAGGAACTGCTTGGCGCTGGGCAGCGACTCGGCCGGAGCGCCGACGCTGGTGGCCAGGTCGCCGGGGCGACCGCCGAGCGAGACGTAGGTGGCGTCGACGATGCCGTCGCCGCCCATCAGCGGGATGTTCAGCCCCGCCGCGGCCAGCTGCGCGGACAGCGGACCGGCCACCGGGTACTCGCCGCCGTAGTAGACGGCGTCCGGGTTGAGGGCGCGGATCGTGGTGATCACGCCGGAGAAGTCGGTGTCCCGCTCGCCGACCTTCTCGCGGGCGACGATCTGCGCGCCCTTCTTCTGGGCCTGCTGGGCGAACTGCTCGGCCAGGTTGGCGCCGTAGGTCTTGCCGTCGTCGATGACCGCGATGGCCTTCTTGCCGGCCGTCTCGACCAGGTAGTTGGCCGCGAACGGGCCCTGCACCAGGTCGGTGGTGGACACCCGGAAGTAGTTGTCGAACGGCCGCGCCGGAGCGGTGGCGTAGTTCTCGCCCAGGGTCAGCGCCGGGCCGGTGTTGGCCGGGGAGACCTGGACGATGCCCTCCTGCTTGAGGATGGGCTGCACCGTCTGCGAGGTCGACGAGTTGAGCGTGCCGATGACGCCGACGACGTTCTCGTCCGAGGCGAGCTTGGTGGCGGCCTGGCCGGCGACCTGCGGGTTGGCCTGGTCGTCCTCCGCCTGGAAGGCGAGCTCGTAGCCGGGGACCTTGCAGGCCTCGTTGGCCTGGTCCACGGCGAGCTGGGCCGAGTTGCGCATACCGAGGCCCAGCGCGGAGAGACCGCCGGACAACGGGGCGACCATGCCGATGATGAGGGTGCCCTTGCTGGTGTCGCAGGCTCCTGCGGTTGTGCCGCCGCCGCCTTCGCCCTCGCCCTCCTCCCGGTTCGTCCCGCAGGCTGTGAGCCCGAGGGTCCCGGCGAGGATCGCGGCGGTGATGATCGTCCGCCTCCGAGTCATGCTGTGTCCTTCCGTACCGCGCTACCGCGAGGGTGTCTGAGTCGCGCGCGGTCCATGGGTGCGGTCCGACGCGAGCGTCGCGGACGTTAAGGGACTCGTCGGTACGCCGTCACCACCGGCGCCCTGTCCTTTACCGGTTCGCAACCAGAAGGGTCCGGAGTTCTCCCACTGGCGACCGCTCGTCGCTCAGAAGCTACCGCTAGGCGCGGGGCGCAGGGGCAGGAGCGCCGGGCTCCGTGCGACCCATTACCACAACCCCGCAGGTAGACACGGTGCGGGGCACCCCAAGGCACCTCACGGGCGACTCCGCGGGTTCGGTAACCCGCGAGTGCCGGGAGGATCCCGAAAAGCAGCCCCCGGGCCGATCCGCTCCCGATCGGGGAAGGGAGATCGGCGCGAGGGCTGCGCGTCGTTCGGCTCGCGACCGCGCCGGTGCGGCGCGGTCGCGAGCGGATCAGGACGCCGGGGCGGCGAGTCCGTCGACGACGGCGTTCGCGACGGCCTTCATGGTCGTGCGGCGGTCCATCGCGGTGCGCTGGATCCACCGGAACGCCTCCGGCTCGGTCATCTTCTGCCGGGTCATCAGCAGGCCCTTCGCCCGGTCGACGACCTTGCGCGTCTCGAGGCGGTCGGTCAGCGTGGCGACCTCGTCCTCCAGGGCGCGCTTCTCGGCGAACCGGGAGACCGCCAGCTCGATGGCCGGCACCAGCTCGTGCCGGGCGAACGGCTTGACCAGGTAGGCCATGGCGCCGGCGTCGCGGGCCTGCTCGATGAGGTCGCGCTGGCTGAAGGCGGTGAGCATGACGACCGGGGCGATCCGCTCCTCGACGATCAGCGCCGCGGCCGCGATGCCGTCCACCTTGGGCATCTTGACGTCCATGATGACCAGGTCGGGGTGCAGCTCGCGGGCGAGCTCGACGGCCTGCTCGCCGTCGCCCGCCTCGCCGGCGATGACGTAGCCCTCCTCGGACAGCATCTCGGTGAGGTCGAGGCGGATGAGCGCCTCGTCCTCGACGACGAGCACACGCAGCCCGGTGACCGGTTCGGCCTCGGTCGAGCTCGTGGCGTTCTCGGAAACCTGCTGGGTCACAGGGCACTCCCTCACACCGGGTTGTCGTACCGGAAGGATTCAGAATACCGCCGGGCCCGAATCACCCCGCTGTGATCCCGAACCGGCACGCCGTGGTCCACGACCGGACCGCTACGCTGCGCTCGTCCGGCCCGCCGGACCGGCCCCTGTAGTCCAACCGGCAGAGACAGCGCTCTCAAACAGCGTCCAGTGTGGGTTCGAATCCCACCGGGGGCACAGACAGGTTCTGCGAACCGCTGAGCTGGGGTTCATCCCTGCGTGTGCCGGTGGAGTGCGTCGAGCAGGGCGATGTCCGCCGGGCCGGGGCGAGCGGTGTCGGCCGCGTCGGCGGTGTCGAGATCGCAGACGGCCGACAGGGCGGTGCGCTTCTCCTTCTCAAGGCCGTTGCAGCCGTGGCGCGGGGCTTTGGTGAACGGGTCGTCCGGGTCGCCGCCCTGGGCTTGGCGCACGAGGCCGCGTCGGCGGCGGACCAGGTCCGCCACTACGCGTTCGAGGCGTTCCCGCTCGGTCTGGCGGGCGGCCGCGGCCCGGTCGTCGCCACCGGCGAGGTCGACGGCGAGCAGCGCGGCGCGGTCGGGACCGAACACCCGCTCGGCGCAGAAGCGGCAGACCGCGTCCAGCACGGCGCGCTCGTCGAGGTGGACCGCCTCGGGTGCCCGACGAGCCGGTCGGTGCGGCCGCGGTGGTTGCCGCCGGGCCAGCACTGGTACCAGGTGGTCGCGCCGCGGTGGTTGCCGTTCATCCGGGAGGCGGACGTCGGGGGGCGTTGTCGGCGCGGGAGTGGGCGACCCCAGATCCGGCCGGAGCCGCGAACTCACCGTGCGTCGCAAGCAACCGCGGTTGACTGATAGCGACTTAGTCAACTATGGTTGCTTACATGCCCGATCAGGACGCTACCGGAGTTCGGGATCCCGCGGACGCCTTGGCGGCGGTGGCGGCACTGCGCCGGCTGGCCGACCAGCTGGAGGACGCAGCCGTCGAGCAGGCGATGCGATCGGGCTGGAGTTGGCCCGACGTCGCCGAGGCCCTGGGGATCACGCGCCAGGCGGTGCACAAGAAACATGCGAAACGGCTCATCGCGGCCGGGGTCAAGCTGAGGAGGCGCGACGATGTCCGCGGTTGACGAACTCCTCGCTGCGGTGCTCGCCGCGGCGGAGGACGAGGCTCGCCACGACAGCTCACCGACGGTCGAGGCGCGGCATCTGCTCCTGGCGCTCGCCGGGGAGCCCGAAGCGATCACGCAGGCGGTGCTCGGCCCGGTGGGGCTCGACCACCAGGGCGTGCGTGCAGCGCTGGACCGGGAGTTCGAGCACAGCCTGAGCACGGTCGGCTTCTCGCCTGCGACCTACGCGCTGCCGCGGCCGAGCGCATCGCCCGACCATCCGCGGCTGGGCTCGTCAGCCAAGCTCGCGCTCGAGCGGGGGTTCGCGAGCGTCGCCCGCAAGAAGGACCTGCGCCAGGCGCATGTGCTGCTCGGGGTCCTGCGGGCCGAGGTCGGATCCGTGGCGCGAGCGCTCAGCCTGGCCGGGATCGACCGATCCGCGCTGGTGGATCGGGTGCGAGAGGGTCTCGCGAGGAGCGAGCGCCCGGACGGCGAGGAAGCGCCATGACCTTGACGGGCACGGGAGCCGGCGGCATCGCCGACCGGCTGGTCGCGAAACGGCATGCGCTACCGCTGTCGATCGCCCTGCACCTCGCGCCGGGTGCGATCATCACAGCCGGCTACGTCCTGGTGGGGGCGCCGCTGATGACCCAGCTGAACTGGCCACCGCTGCTCGGCCTCGTGCTCGCCATGTGCGTGCTCCTCGTGCCGATGGAGCTCGGACTGCTGCTGTACCTGGGCCGCCGCCGCAACGGCCGGGCGTCGCTGCGGGGCGTGCTCGACTACGTCGACAGGCCGACCCGGCCCGGCCCGCTGGCCGGGATCGTCGCCGGCCTGATCGTCGTGGTCATCGTCGTGTCGTTCGTCCTGAGCCCGCTCAACAACATGATCTACAAGTACCTGTTCTCGTGGATCCCGTTCGAGAGCACGGGCGGGGCCGGCGGGTTCATCGCCGGGTACCCGCGAGCGACCGTCGTGATCACACTGGCGGTGAGCGTGGTGCTCAGCGGGATCGTGCTGCCCGCGATCGAGGAGCTCTACTTCCGCGGTTTCCTGCTGCCCCGCTTGGCCCACCTCGGCCGATGGGCGCCCGTCCTGAACACCGCGCTCTTCTCGCTGTACCACTTCTGGACGCCGTGGCTGTTCCTCTCCCGCCTCGGGTTCTTCCTGCCGACGGTCTGGGCCACCTGGCGGAAGAAGGACCTGCGGATCTCGCTCTGGGTGCACTGCGGGGCGAACACGCTGACGCAGTCGGTCGTCCTCATCGCCGTCCTGTTCGGCGTGGGTTCCTAGCCCGGCGCGGGTCTGCGCGACGGGCCCGGGCGCTGCGGCATGGTCCGCGCCGTCGGGACGACGGGGCGCGGACGTGGCACGGTGGGCGGGTGATCGGACGCGACCGGGACGACGCGGGCCGGGCCCGCAACCTGCGCCCCCGCGACGCCGCCGGCCGACCGCTGCCGCGGGGCGCCACCGGTGTCGAACGGGTGCCCGACGACCTCGTCCTCGCCCCGGACGAGGCCGTCACCGAGGCCCAGCGGCTGATCGACGAGGGCCTGCCCTTCCCCGCCCACGACGTGCTGGAGGCGGCGTGGAAGGCCGCGCCGGAGTCCGAGCGGGGGCTGTGGCGGGCGATGGCCCAGGTCGCCGTGGGGCTCACCCACGTGCAGCGGGGCAACGCCCGGGGCGCGACGGCGCTGCTGAAGCGGGCCGCCGACGGGCTGCGCCGGTGGGTCGGAGTACCGCCGGCGGGACTCGACCTGGTGGGATTGGCCGACCGGGCCGAAGCGCTGGCCCGGCAGGTCGAGCGGCACGGGACCGGCGCCGTCCCGGCCGACGACCTGCGCCCCCGACTGCGCCGCGACGAGGAGTCCTCCCGATGACGCCCGAACAGCTGGTCGACACGATGCCGTACGCGAAGGCCCTGGGGATGGCGGTGACCGCGGCCGACCCGGCGGAGGTCGTCGGGCACCTGGACTGGGGGCCGGAGCTGTGCACCACGGGCGGGCTGGTGCACGGCGGGGCGCTGATGACGCTGGCCGACAGCCTGGGCGCCATCTGCGCGTTCCTGAACCTGCCGCCGGGCGCGGGCACCTCGACGATCGAGTCGAAGACCAACCTGTTCCGGGGCGTGCGCTCCGGGCGGGTGCACGGCACGTCGACCCCGCTGCACGTCGGGCGCACGACCATCGTCGTGCAGACCGACCTGCGCGACGACCGCGGCAAGCGGGTCGCGCTGGTCACCCAGACCCAAGCGGTGATCACGGGCTAGTGGACTTCCCCCCCGGCTTCTTCGCCCGCACCGACCCGGGCCCGGACGCCGCCTTCTACGGCGCCACCCGGATGGTCACCCACATCGACGACCGGGCCATCGCCGCGGTCGGCGCGCTCTACTCCGAGCTCGGCATCGACGGCGAGGTGCTCGACCTGATGTCGTCGTGGGTCTCGCACTTCGAGCGCCCCCCGCGCCGGCTGATCGGGCTGGGCATGAACAGTGCCGAGCTGCTGGCCAACCGGGCGCTGGCCGGGCACGTGGTGCACGACCTCAACGCCGACCCCGCGCTGCCCCTCCCCGACGGCTGCTTCGACGACGCCGTCTGCTGCGCGTCGGTCGACTACCTCGTGGAGCCGGTGGCGGTGTTCCGGGAGGTGGCCCGCGTGCTGCGCCCCGGCGGGCGGTTCGCGGTCACCTTCTCCGACCGCTGCTTCCCGACCAAGGCCATCCACGGCTGGCTGACCAGCGACGACGACGAGCACATCGCGATCGTGAGCCGGTACTTCGCGCTGTCGGGCGGCTTCGGGCCGGCCACCGCCGCGCTGCGCACGCCGACGGGGCGCGGCGACCCCCTGTACGCGGTCTGGGCCGAGGTGGGCACGATCGGCGGATGACCGACCCGCGGCCCGACCCGGAGCCCCACGACAGCGGCCTGCTCGACGTCGGCGACGGCAACCACGTGCACTGGGAGACCAGCGGCAACCCCGAGGGCACGCCCGTCGTCCTGCTGCACGGGGGCCCGGGCCAGGGCACCTCGCCCCGGATGCGCCGCGCCGCCGACCCGGAGCGGTTCCGGATCGTGCTCGTGGACCAGCGCGGCTGCGGGCGCAGCACCCCGCACGCCGCCGACGTCGACACGGACATGAGCGTCAACACCACCGAGCACCTGCTCGCCGACCTGGAGCTGCTGCGCGCGCACCTCGGCATCGACCGGTGGCTGCTGACCGGCGGCTCGTGGGGCTCGACGCTGGCGTTCGCCTACGCCGAGCGGCACCCCGAGCGGGTCTCGGCGATCGTGCTGTCGGCGATCACCACCACCCGGCGCAGCGAGGTCGACTGGCTCTACCGCGGGGTCGGCCGGTTCTTCCCCCGGGAGTGGGAGCGGTTCCGCGACGGGGTCCCGGAGTCCGAGCGGGCCCGGGTGACGGCGGCCGAGGGCGCCGGCGCACTGCTGGCCGAGTACGTCCGGATGCTCGACGACCCCGACCCGGCCGTGCGGGAGCACGCCACCCGGGAGTGGGCGGCCTGGGAGGACGCCGTCATGGGCGGGGAGCCCGGCGGCGACGCCAACCCCTTCAGCGACAAGCCCGGCCGCGACCTCGCGGCGATGGTCCGGATCTGCGCGCACTACTTCGCCAACGGCGCCTGGCTGGAGGAGGGCGCGCTGATCCGGGACGCCGCCCGGATGGCCGACATCCCGGCCGTGCTGGTGCACGGCCGCCTCGACCTCGGCGGCCCGCTCGAGACCGCGTGGGAGATGGTCCGGAACTGGCCCGCCGCCGAGCTGGTGGTGCTGGAGGGCGCCGGCCACCAGGGCGGCGAGCAGCGCCGCGCCGTCCTGAGCGCCGCCTTCGACCGCTTCGCCGCGCTGTAGCGGGTGGTGGGGGGGGGGGGGGGGGGGGGCGGGGCCCCCCCCCCCCCCCCCCCCCCCCCCCCCCCCACGACCGGATCAGGCGCCGCCGGGGTTGAGGGTCACCTCGGTGGGCTGGTACGAGCTGCCCACCACGTCCACGCCGTCGGCCTTGAGCAGGTCGAGGGCCTGCTGGACGTACTCATTGCTGAACGCCTCGGGGTCCGGGTCCTGGGTGAGCACGGTCTGCCCGTCGGCGTTGACCGCCGTGCGGGCCACCTGCACGGTGCGGTCCCACGCCGCCTGGTCGATCAGGCCGGCGCCGGAGGGGGCCGGCCAGATCAGCTTGTTGACCTCGTTGATCTGCCACAGCTGGTGGCTGGCGCCCAGCGTCGAGCCCGCCTTCACCACGATGTCGCGGCAGGACTCCAGGTTGTCGCGGCAGTACGCCCAGCCCTTGAGCGACGCGGCGATGAACTTGACCGTCGTCTCCTGGTAGGCCGGGTCGGACAGCCGCTCGGTGTTCGCCCAGATCGCGTCCTGCAGCATCGCGGTGCCCACGTCGTTCCAGTCGATCACGGTGAAGTCCGAGGGCTGGTAGAGCTGCCCGGTGTCAGGGTTGGTGGCCTCGAGCACCTGGGCGTACTCGTTGTAGGACATGGCCTGCGCGGCGTCGATCTCACCGGAGAGCAGGGCCTGCATGTCGAACTGCTGCTGCACGAGCGTCACGTCGGTGGCGGGGGTGATCCCGGCCCCGGTCATCCCGGCGAACAGCTCGAACTCGTTGCCGAAGCCCCAGTTGCCGACCTTCTTGCCGCGCAGGTCGGCCGGGGAGGCGATGCCGCTGTCGGCGAAGGACACCTGGTAGGTGCCCGAGCGCTGGAAGACCTGCGCGACGTCGGTGATCCCGGCGCCCTGCTCGCGCGAGGCCAGCGCCTTGGGCACCCAGGCGATCGCGTAGTCGGCCTGGCCCTGGGCCAGCACCGTCTGCGGGACGATGTCGACCCCGCCCTCCTTGATCTCGACGTCGAGTCCCTGGTCGGTGTAGAAGCCCTGGTCGACGGCGGCCAGGTAGCCGGCGAACTGGCCCTGGACGAACCACTGCAGCTGCAGGGTCACCTTCTGGTTGCCGCCCGCGGCGGCACCGCCACCGCCGGAGGTGTCGGATCCGCCGCCCTCGGGCGTCGTGGTGCAGGCGGCGACGGACACCGCCAGCGCCGCGGCCACCGCGAACACGCGCAGCGGCCGGCGCGACAGCATTGGTCGTCGGGACATCTGACCCCTCCTTCGTGGACTCCCGCGCCCGGACCCTCAGGTCCGGCCGCGGGTCACCAGGCGCTCGGTGAGCGACCCGGCCAGGTGGAACAGCAGCCCCAGCACGATCGAGGCGGCGACGAAGGCCCACGCCCTGGCGTAGGCGGTGTTGGCGGCCGCGGAGGAGACCCGGCTGCCCAGCCCGTTCTGCAGGCCCCCGAAGTACTCGGCGACGATCGCGGCGATGACCGCGGCCGGGGCGGCCAGCCGCAGCCCGGTGACGATGTGGGGCACCGCGCCGGGCAGCCGGACGAACCGGGCGTGCTGCCACGGCGACGCGGCCAGCGCGGTCATCAGCTCGTCGTGCACGGGGAGGACCTGGCGCAGCCCGCGGGCCGTGGAGACGAACACCGGCACCAGCACGACGATCGTGACCACCAGCCGGCGCGGCAGCTCGGTGGTGGAGCCGAACATCGTGGTGAACACCGGCGCGAGCGCCACGATCGGCACCGCGCTGGCCGCCAGCACCACCGGGGTGGTCAGCTCGCGCAGCAGCCGCGACCAGGCGGCCAGCAGGGCCAGCAGCACGCCGAGCCCGAACCCGGCGAGCAGCCCGACCAGCGCGTTCCCGCCGGTGACGGCCGAGGTGCTCAGCAGCACGCCGAACTGCTGGCCGATCGCCGCGCCGATGGCGCTGGGCGCGGGCAGCAGGAACGCCGGCACCCCGGCCAGCCGCACGACCAGCTCCCAGGCCACCAGCCCGAGCACGCCCAGCGCCAGCGGCGGCCAGGCCCTCAGCACAGACCTCATCGCTCTCCCCCGCTGCGCTCGCTCGGCGACGCGGGCAGGCGCTGCGTCGCTGGTCCGCTCGCGAGCTCGCTCATCCGTGCCCCTTGCGCAGGGCCTCGCGGACCGCGGTGATCGCGGCGAAGAAGGCGGTGGACTCGCGGACGTCGTCGACCCGGTCGGACAGGGCGTCCCCGGCGAGCTCGGCGCCGTCGACGCCGTGCCCGAGGGGCGCGCGGGTCCCGCGGGGGCGGCAGCCGTCGATGACGTCGGTGATCCGGCCCGGGCGCGCCGACATCACCACGACCCGGTCGGACAGCACGGCGGCCTCCGGAATCGAGTGCGTGACGAACAGGACCGCCGCCCCGGTCTCGCCGGCGATCCGCAGCAGCTCGGCCTGCATCCGCTCCCGGGTCATCTCGTCGAGCGCCCCGAACGGCTCGTCCATCAGCAGCAGCTGCGGGCTCGGGGCCAGCGCCCTGGCGATCGCCACCCGCTGCTGCATGCCGCCGGAGAGCTGGCCGGGCCGGGAACCGGCGAAGTCGGCCAGGCCGACCAGCTCCAGCAGCTCGCCCGCCCGCTGCCGGCGCTCGGCCTTCCCGACGCCGTGCACCTGCAGCGGCAGCTCCACGTTCTCCGCGACCGTGCGCCACTCCAGCAGGCCCGCCTGCTGGAACGCGATCCCGTAGTCCTGGTCGAGCCGGGCGCGGCGGGCCGTCTTGCCGCTGACCTCGACGGTGCCGGCCGTGGGCTGCTCCAGGTCGGCCACCACGCGCAGCAGCGTCGACTTGCCGCAGCCCGACGGCCCGATCAGCGACACGAACTCGCCGCCGGCCACGGTCAGGTCGATCCCGGTGAGCGCCCGCACCGACCCGAAGGCCTTGTCCAGGCCGACCAGCCGCACCGCGGCCGTCGCGTCCGCCGCCCCGTCCGCCGTCTCGTCCCCGGCCCCGTCCGCCGTCCCCGTCACCGCACACTCCCCCGGTAGCGCCGCAACCCCACGTCCAGCAACCCGACCGCGCCCGCGGCGACCAGGCCCAGCACGGCCGCGCCCAGGATCGCCGCGTACATCCGCGACGGGTCGCCGGTGGCCGACTGGGCGTACTCGATGATCAGCCGGCCGATCCCGCCGCGGGTGCCGGTGGAGATCTCCGCGACGATGGCCCCGACCACGGCGGCCGCCGTGGCCAGCCGCAGCGCGGGCAGCAGGTGCGGGACCGAGGCCGGCAGCCGCAGCCGCAGCAGCGTGGTCCACCAGCCGGCGGCCATCGCGCGGAACAGCTCGACGTCCGCCCGGATCGGCGACGACAGCCCGCGCAGCATGCCCACCGCCACCGGGAAGAACGCCAGGTACGACGAGATCACCATGACGCTGGCCCAGGGCTGCCACGACCAGCCCAGGATCGCGATCTTGCCGCCCCAGCCGGCGACCAGCGGCGCGATCGCGATCAGCGGCACGGTCTGGGACAGCACGACGTAAGGCAGCGCGGCCCGCTCGACCAGCTCGAAGCGCAGCATCACCAGGGCCAGGACCATGCCCAGCACCGCGCCGAGCACCAGCCCGCCCAGCGCCAGCCCGAGGGTGAACAGCGCGGCCGCGGCGACCGCGACGCCGACCAGGCGCGCACCGGGCACGGCCACCTCGGGCCGGCCGAGCTGGGCGAGCACCGTCCACACGTGCGGCATGGCGGCGTCGTCGGTGCGCGGCAGGACGCGGGTGTCGCCCACGCTCACGCCGGCGTCGGGCAGCACCAGCTTCGCCAGCTCCCACAGCAGCACCAGCAGCACGAACCCGGCGGCGGTCATCAGCGCCGACCGCCATCTGCCGCCCATGTCCTGGCTCCTGACTGCCACTGATCGAACTGGCGCCGATCACCCGTCGCGGGAAAGGCGATCCTGCGAGGCACGGATGACGCTGACGTTACGAAACGGTTCCAGTAGGCGCTATCACCCCGCGGAGTCCACCCGCCCCGAACCGGTCAGCGGGGCATGCGGCGCCAGAGGGCCCGGGGGGCGTGGCGCAGCAGGGCGAACACCGGGCGCAGGACGCCGGGCACCCACACCTCGCCACGACCGCGGCGCAGCGCGGCGACGGTGGCCTCGGCGACCTGCTCGGGGGTCGAGGAGAACGGCGCCGGGCGCATGCCCTCGGTCATCCGGCCGATGACGAAGCCCGGGCGCACCAGCAGCAGCCGCACGCCGCTGCCGTGCAGGGCGTCGGCCAGGCCGGAGGCGAACCCGTCCAGCCCGGACTTGGCCGAGCCGTAGACGTAGTTGGCCCGCCGCACCCGGGCCCCGGCCACCGAGGAGAACACCACCAGCCGGCCGCCGCCCTGCGCGCGCAGGACCGTGGCCAGCCGGGTGAGGACGGCGACCTGGGCGACGTAGTCGGTGTGCACGATCCGCACCGCGTGCGCCGGGTCGCGCTCGGCGAGCGCCTGGTCGCCGAGGATCCCGAACGCGACGAGCACGACGTCGAGCCGGGGGTGGCGAGCCAGCACGCCGTCCAGGAACGGGCCGTGCCCGTCGAGGTCGTCGGCGTCGAACTCGACACGCTCGACCGCGGCCGCCCCGGCCTCCCGCACCAGCTTCTCCTCGGCGTCGAGGTCGTCGGCCCGCCGGGCGGCCAGCACGACCGTCGCGCCCGGCGCCAGCCGCCGCGCCACCTCGATCCCGATCTCGCTGCGTCCGCCCAGCACCAGCACCGTCTCAGCCACGCCGCGCACCCTAGGCCCGGACGTCCTCGACGTAGCGGTGCACGGTCACCCCGACCGCGCCGGGGGCGGCACGGGTCGGGCGCCCGGACCGCAATGGGATGCTGGCCCCATGCGCGCTGCGGTGTTGGGGTCCCCGGTGGGGCACTCGCTCTCGCCCGTGCTGCACGGGGCGGCCTACGCCGCCCTCGGGTTGCACGACTGGCACTACGACGCCCACGAGTGCTCGGAGCACCAGCTGGCCGGCTTCGTCGCCGGGCTGGACGACGACTGGGCGGGGCTGTCGCTGACGATGCCGCTCAAGCGGGTCGCCCTGGAGGTCGCCGACGAGGTCTCGCCGCTGGTCGCGGCGACCGGCGCGGCCAACACCCTGGTCCTGCGCGGCGGGCGCCGCCGCGCCGAGAACACCGACGTCGCCGGGATCGTCGCCGCCCTGCGCGGGGCCGGCGCGGGCACCGGGCCGGCGGTGGTCCTCGGGGCGGGCGGGACGGCGCAGGCCGCGCTGGCCGCGCTGCGCGAGATCGGCGCGACCGACGTCACCGTGCTCGTCCGGTCGGCGGCCCGGGCGGGCGAGCTGCGCGCCGCGGCCGAGCGGCTCGGGATGGCTCCGGCGCTGCGGGAGGACCTGTCCGACCCGGTGCGCGCGGCGCGGGCGCTGGCCGGCGCGGAGGTCGCGATCTCCACCCTGCCGGGCCCGGCCGCCGACGCGCTCACCGGCGCCGGTCGCGGCGCGGTCGTCCTGGACGTCGTCTACGCGCCGTGGCCGACGCCGTTCGCGGCGGCCGCGGCGGCCGCGGGCGCCCGGGTCGTCAGCGGGCTGGAGGTGCTGCTGCACCAGGCGGCGGCCCAGGTGGCCCTGATGACCGGGCGGCCGGGCCCGGTGGGGGCGATGCGCGTGGCCCTGGAGGACGCCGTCGCCGCCCGGGCGTGAGCCCTCACCCCGGCGCCGCGTGCACCAGGACGGCGTAGCGGGGGTCGTCGCCGAGGGCCTCGCGGTCCCAGGTGGCGTACCGCTCGGTCGGCAGCAGGCCGGCGTCGGCGCACCAGCGGTCGTACTCGGCCGGGGTCGGCCAGCCGGGTCGCAGCGCGAACCCGGCCACCAGACGGCCACCGGGCGTGAGGTGGCGCGCACAGCGTGCGATCGCGGCTGTTCGGGAGGCCGCAGTGACGTACGGCACGACGTTGCCGGCCAGCACGACCACGTCGAACCGCCGCCCGAGATCGAGTTCGGCCAGGTCGGCGACCCGCCAGGGCAGTTCCGGGGCCTTGCGCCGGGCCGCGTCGACCATCTCCGGGTCGGCGTCCACGCCGACCACGTCGACTCCCCGGCGGGCCAGCTCGATCGCGACCCGCCCGGTCCCGCACCCCGCGTCCAGGGCGCTGACCGGCGAGAACGCCATCACGAAGGCCGCCTCGCCGTGCGGGTCGCGACCGGCGGCCGCCATCGCCCGCCACCGTTCGTCGTAACCGTCCACAGTGAACCGGTCGCGCCAGCTGCTCCAGTCCCCGGGCAATGTCGACACCGCGGCAGCCTACGGACCGCGACGCCCGCCGTCCCGGTTCACACCAGCCGAGAGGCTGGCCTCCTTCGCCAACTCGTACATGCGTGCGGGATCGGTGAGGCACGATCAGGACGTGACCATCCACGAATCCGTCCTGGATGCCGTCGGCGAAACACCGCTGGTCCGGCTCAACCGCGTGACCGCGGGCCTGGCCCCGGCCGTGTACGGCAAGGTGGAGTTCAGCAACCCTGGTGGCTCCGTGAAGGACCGCGCGGCCCTCGCCATGGTCCGCGACGCGGAGCGCACGGGGGCGCTGCCGCCCACCGGCGGCGGGGTGATCGTCGAGGCCACGTCGGGCAACACCGGGGTGGGACTGGCCGTGGTCGCCGCCCAGCACGGCCACCGGGCGGTGTTCGTGGTGCCGAACACGATCGCCCGGGAGAAGGTCACGCTGCTGCGGGCCTACGGCGCCGAGGTGGTGGAGACCATCGGCACGCTGCCCCGCGAGCACCCCCGCCACGTCAAGAACCTGGCCGCGCGCATCGCCGAGCAGACCCCCGGTGGCTGGTACGCCAACCAGTACGACAACCCCGCCAACCCGCGCGTGCACGAGCTGACCACCGGCCCGGAGATCTGGCGCCAGACCGACGGGCGGGTCACCCACCTGGTCTCCGGGATCGGCACCGGCGGCACCATCAGCGGCACCGGCCGCTTCCTGCGCGGCCACGGCGTCGTCGTGGTCGGCGCCGACCCGGAGGCCTCGGTGTACGGCGGGGGCGACGGCAGCCCGTACTACGTGGAGAGCGTCGGGCACTACCGCCACCCCGACACCCGCGGCGAGGACTCCCCGCAGGTCTACGACCCCGCCGTGGTCGACCGGATGCTGCGCGTCCCGGACCGCGAGTCGCTGCGGATGACCCGCCGCCTCGCCCACGAGGAGGGGCTGCTGGTCGGCGGGTCGTCGGGCTGCGCGGTGGCCGCCGCCCTGCGGCTGGCCGAGGAGCTGGGCCCGCGCGACCTGGTCGTGGTGATCCTGCCCGACTCCGGGCGCAACTACCTGTCCAAGTACTTCGACGACGGCTGGCTGACCCGGCTCGGCTTCCAGGACGCCGCGGCCGGCCCCCGGGTGCGCGACCGGCTGCCGGGCGCCGCCCGGCTCCCGGTCGCCCCGGGCGGCACTCCGCTGGCCGAGGTGCTGCGCGCGCACCGCGAGGGACCGGTCGCCGTGGTCGTCGCGCGCGAGTCCGGCGACCCCACCCGCTCCCTGCCCGAGGTGCTCGGCGTGGTGCGGGTGGAGGCGCTGCGGGCGGTGGTGGACGGCGAGCCCGGCCGCGCCGACGAGGACGTGGCCGGGCACGCGGTCCCGGCCACGGCCGTGGGCGCCGGGGAGGCGGTCGACAGCGCCGCCGCCCGGCTCGGCCCCGCCGAGCACGTCCTGCTGCTCGTCGACGGCCGGGTGGTGGCCGTGCACCCCGCCGAGCTGCTGCGCGGCTGACGGACCCTCAGCCGCAGACCGCCCCCTCGGCCGCGGAGCCGACCAGCTTCGCGTACTTGGCCAGCACCCCGAACCGCATCGCCGACTCCCGCGGCACCCAGCCCTCCCTGCGGTGCGCCAGCTCCTCGGCGTCGACGTCCAGGTGCAGCGTGCGGGTGGTCATGTCCAGCACGATGCGGTCGCCGTCGCGGACGAAGGCGATCGGCCCCCCGTCGACGGCCTCGGGGGCCACGTGCCCGACGCACAGCCCCGTCGTCGCCCCGGAGAACCGGCCGTCGGTGAGCAGCAGGACGTCCTTGCCCAGGCCCGCGCCCTTGATCGCGCCGGTGACGGCGAGCATCTCGCGCATGCCCGGACCGCCGCGCGGGCCCTCGTAGCGGATGACGACGACGTCGCCCGCCTTGAGCGTGCCGTCCTCGACCGCCGCCATCGCGCCCGCCTCGCCGTCGAAGACGCGGGCGGTGCCCTCGAAGGTGGCCGCGTCGAAGCCGGCGCTCTTGACCACCGCGCCGTCCGGGGCGAGGGAGCCGCGCAGGATCGTCAGCCCGCCGGTGGGGTGGATGGGGTTGTCCAGGGCCCGCAGGATCGACCCGTCCAGGCCGGGCGGGTCGATCTCGGCCAGGTTCTCGGCCATCGTCCGGCCGGTCGCGGTCAGCACGTCGCCGTGCAGGAGGCCGGCGTCGAGCAGCGCCTTCATCACCACCGGCACCCCGCCCACCCGGTCGATCGTGGACATCACGTGCGCGCCGAACGGCTTGACGTCGGCCAGGTGCGGGACCCGGTCGCCGATCCGGTTGAAGTCGTCTAGCTCCAGCGGCACGCCCGCCTCCCGGGCGATCGCCAGCAGGTGCAGCACGGCGTTGGTCGACCCGCCGAAGGCCATCACGACCGCGATCGCGTTCTCGAAGGCCTCCCTGGTCATGATCTGGCGGGCGGTGATGCCCTTGGCCAGCTGGGCCACCACCGCCTGCCCCGAGGCGCGGGCGATGCCGTCGCGGCGCCGGTCGACCGCGGGCGGGCTCGCCGACCCCGGCAGCGCCATCCCCAGCGCCTCGGCCGCGCTGGCCATGGTGTTGGCCGTGTACATACCGCCGCAGGCGCCCTCCCCCGGGCAGATCGCCCGCTCGATGGCGTCGACCTCCTCGCGGCTGATCAGCCCGCGCGCGCAGGCGCCGACGGCGGTGAACGCGTCGGCGATCGTGACCTCCCGGCCGTCGACGTAACCGGGCAGGATCGAGCCCGCGTAGACGAACACCGAGGCCAGGTCGAGGCGGGCGGCCGCCATGAGCATGCCGGGCAGGCTCTTGTCGCAGCCGGCCAGCAGCACGGTGCCGTCGAGCCGCTCGGCCTGCACCACCGTCTCCACCGAGTCGGCGATGATCTCCCGGCTGACCAGCGAGTAGTGCATGCCGACGTGGCCCATGGAGATGCCGTCGGAGACCGAGATGGTGCCGAACTCCAGCGGGTAGCCGCCGCCGGCGTGCACGCCCTCCTTGGCCGCGGTGGCCAGCCGCTGCAGGGACAGGTTGCACGGGGTGATCTCGTTCCAGCTCGACGCCACCCCGATCTGCGGCTTGGCGAAGTCGCCGTCGTCCATCCCGACGGCGCGCAGCATGCCGCGGGACGCGGTGGCCTCCAGCCCGTCGGTGACGGCGCGGGAGCGGGGCTTGAGATCGACTCCGGGGTCGGTGGCGTCCATCGGCCGAGTCTGCACCGGACCGCCCCGCTACGCCGAACCCCTGGTTGAACATCCGATGTTCACCCACCCGGACGGCTGAATAACGATCCGGCGTCGGCCGCCAGCGGCATTGACCGCTGAGACATCGGATGTCTACCGTACCGCCGTGAGCCGCATCACTGGCCTGTCCACGGCGGACGTCCGCTTCCCGACGTCGCTCATGCTCGACGGGTCCGACGCCATGAACCCCGATCCCGACTACTCGGCGGCCTACCTGCGCGTCGACACCGACGCCGACGACGGGCTGACCGGGCACGGGTTCGTCTTCACCATCGGGCGCGGCAACGACGTGCAGGTGGCCGCCATCGACGCGTTGGCACAGCATTTGACGGGCCAGGACGTCGAGGCCCTGCTGGCCGACATGGGCGGCACCTGGCGCTCCCTCGTGCACGACTCGCAGCTGCGCTGGCTGGGCCCGGAGAAGGGCGTCATGCACATGGCCATCGGCGCCGCGGTCACCGCGCTGTGGGACCTCAAGGCCAAGCGGACCGGGCAGCCGCTGTGGCGGCTGCTGGCCGCGATGAGCCCCGAGGAGCTGGTCGACCTGGTCGACTTCCGCTACCTCAGCGACGCCCTCACCCGCGACGAGGCGCTGGCGATCCTGCGGGCCGCCGAGCCGGGGCGGGCCGAGCGGGAGGCCGCGCTGGTGCGCGAGGGCTACCCCGCCTACACCACCACCCCGGGCTGGCTCGGCTACGACGACGAGAAGCTGGCCCGGCTGTGCCGGGAGGCGGTGGCCGAGGGCTTCACCCAGATCAAGCTGAAGGTCGGCGCCGACCTCGCCGACGACGTGCGCCGGCTGAAGCTGGCCCGCGAGGCCGTCGGGCCCGGCATCCGGATCGCGGTGGACGCCAACCAGCGCTGGGACGTCGCCGACGCCATCGCCTGGGTCACCGCGCTGGCGCCGTTCGACCTGGCCTGGGTCGAGGAGCCGACGAGCCCGGACGACGTGCTGGGCCACGCGGCCATCTCGCGCGGCATCGCCCCGATCCCGGTGGCGACCGGCGAGCACATGGCCAACCGGGTCATGTTCAAGCAGTTCCTGCAGGCCGACGCGCTGCAGGTGCTCCAGCTCGACGCCACCCGGGTCGCCGGGGTGAACGAGAACATCGCGATCCTGCTGCTGGCGGCCAAGTTCGGGGTGCCGGTGTGCCCGCACGCGGGCGGCGTCGGGCTCTGCGAGGCCGTGCAGCACATCGCGATGTTCGACTTCGTCGCCGTCTCCGGCACCCGCGAGGGCCGGCTGATCGAGTTCGTCGACCACCTGCACGAGCACTTCGTCACCCCGGTCGAGGTCGGCGACGGCCGCTACCGCACCCCGCTCGCCCCGGGCGCGGGCACCGAGATGCTGGCCGCGTCGCTGGCCGAGTACACGGTCGGTGCGCATGGGTGAGCTCCGACTGGGGCCGCTCGGCTTCGGCGGGGCGAACCTGGGCAACCTGTTCGCGCCGATGACCGACGACGGGGCCGCGGAGCTGCTGCAGGCCGCCTGGGACGCCGGCATCCGCTACTTCGACACGGCCCCGCACTACGGGCTCGGGCTCTCCGAGCGGCGGCTGGGCCGGTTCCTGGCCGGCAAGCCGCGCGCGGAGTACGTGGTCTCGACCAAGGCGGGCCGGCTGCTGCGCCCCAGCCCGGGGACGGCGGGCGAGCGCGACGCCGACCTGTACGACGTGCCTGCCGACGTCGAGCGCGTCTGGGACTTCACCGCCGACGGCGTGCGGCGCAGCCTCGCGGAGTCGCTGGAGCGCCTCGGCCTCGACCGCGTCGACGTGCTGTTCCTGCACGACCCGGAGGGCGCCGGGCTGGAGGGTGCGCTGGCCACCGGCGTGCCTGCCGTGGTCGCCCTGCGCGAGGAGGGCCTGGTCGACGCGGTCGGCGTCGGATCGACCTCGACCGGGGCGCTCGTGGCGGCGGCCCGCACGGGCGCGCTCGACCTGCTCATGGTGGCCGGGCGCTACACGCTGCTGGAGCAGCCCGCGGCCGCCGAGCTGCTGCCCGAGTGCCGCGAGCGCGGCATCGGGGTCGTCGCGGCCGGCGTGCTGAACTCCGGGCTGCTGGCCTCCCCGCGCCCCGGCGAGGGCGCCCGCTACGAGTACCTGGAGGCGCCGGCCGGGGTGCTGGCCCGGGCGCGGCGCCTGGCCGACGTCTGCGACGGGTTCGGCGTCGAGCTGCCGGCCGCGGCGCTGCAGTTCCCGCGCCGCGAGCCGAGCGTGCGCTCGGTCGTGCTCGGCGCCGGGTCGGCGGCCGAGCTGCGCGAGACCGTGGACCGCGCGCACGCACCCGTCCCGGACGCGCTGTGGGAGGCGCTGGCCGCCCAGGGGATGGTCCCGGCATGACCCTCCCCACCCCGCGCATCGACGCGCACCTGCACCTGTGGGACCTCGGGCGCAGCGCCTACTCCTGGATCACCCCGGAGCTGGGCCCGCTGCACACCACGATCACCGCCGAGCGCGCCCACGCCGAGCTGGACGCCTGCGGGATCGACCGGGCCGTCCTCGTCCAGGCCGAGGACTCCGCGGCCGACACCGCGTTCATGCTGGAGGTCGCCGACACCCACGACTGGGTCGCCGGTGTGGTCGGCTGGGTAAGGCTCGACGACCCGGTGACCGCGCAGGAGCAGCTCGACCGGTGGCTCGCGCACCCCGCGTTCCGCGGCGTGCGCCACCTCGTGCACGACGACCCGAGGGACGACTTCCTGGCCCTGCCCGCCGTCCGGGAGTCGCTGGGCCTGCTGGCCGACGCCGGGATCGCGTTCGACGTGCCCGACGCCTGGCCGCGGCACCTGGGCGCCGTCGCCGACCTCGCCGCCGCGCTGCCCGAGCTGACGGTCGTGCTCGACCACCTGGGCAAGCCCCCGGCCGCGCAGGCCGACTTCGTCGTCTGGCGCACGACGCTCGCCGAGATCGCGGCCGCGCCCAACACCGTGGCCAAGGTCTCCGGGCTGCAGGTGCGCGGGCGGCCGTTCACGGTGGCCGGCGTGCGCCCGGCCTGGGAGGCCGCGCTGGAGCTGTTCGGCCCCGACCGGCTGCTGTGGGGCAGCGACTGGCCGATGACCCTGCTCACCGCGGGCTACGCCGGCACGTGGGAGGTCATGGCCGCACTGGTCGACGAGCTGACGGCCGACGAGCGGGCCACCATCCTGTCCGGCACGGCGACCCGGGTGTACCGGCTCGCCGGGGAGGGTTCACCACGATGACCGGTCAGCTCACCGAGGAGCTGCTGCTGGAGGTGCGCGGGGTCGCCAAGAGCTTCCCCGGCGTCAAGGCGCTCCAGGACATGCACCTCGACCTGCGCCGCGGCGAGGTGCTGGCGCTCGTCGGCGAGAACGGCGCGGGCAAGTCCACGCTGATGAAGCTGCTCTCGGGCATCCACGCCGCCGACGAGGGCGAGTTCTTCCTGGACGGCAGGCCGGTGGAGATCACCGGTCCCAAGCAGGCCCAGGACCTCGGGATCAGCATCATCCACCAGGAGTTCAACCTGATGCCCGACCTCACGGTCGCGCAGAACGTCTTCATCGGCCGCGAGCCGCGGGCGGGCGGGTTCTTCCTGCGCGACCGCGCGCTGGACGCGAAGGCCCAGGAGCTGATCGACCGGCTGCACCTGCCGCTGCGCCCGCGCGAGGTGGTCGGCGGGCTGACGGTGGCCAAGCAGCAGATGGTCGAGATCGCCAAGGCGCTGTCCTACGACGCCCGCATCCTGATCATGGACGAGCCCACGGCGGCGCTCAACGACGCCGAGGTCAAGGTCCTGCACGAGCTGATCCGCCGGTTCCGCCGCCCGGACACCGGCGTCATCTACATCTCCCACCGGATGGACGAGCTCAAGGCCATCGCCGACCGGATCACCGTCATCCGCGACGGCCGGTTCATCGACACCCTGGACACGGCGTCGACCTCGATGCGCGAGGTCATCACCCGGATGGTCGGGCGGGAGATCGTCGGCGACGCGAAGCCGCAGGACGTGCGCGACGACCGCGAGGTGGTGCTGTCGGTCGAGGGGCTGAGCACGAAGGCGCTGCTCGACGACGTGTCGTTCGAGCTGCGCCGCGGCGAGATCCTCGGGTTCGCCGGGCTGATGGGCGCCGGGCGCACCGAGGTCGCCCGCGCGCTCGTCGGGGCCGACCCGATCAGCGCGGGCACCGTGCGGCTGCGCGGCGAGCCGGTGCGCATCGCCAACCCGGCCGAGGCCGCCCGGCACGGCATCGGCTACCTGTCCGAGGACCGCAAGCACCTCGGGCTGCTGCTGGAGCAGGACGTCAACGCCAACATCGGGCTGAGCGCGCTGGGCCAGCGGTTCCAGTCCCTCGGGTTCGTGCGCGCGCGGGCCATGCGGGCCCGCTCGACCGAGCTGGTGTCCACGCTGCGGATCCGCACGCCCTCGGTGGACCAGACGGCCAAGAACCTGTCCGGGGGCAACCAGCAGAAGGTCGTCATCGCCAAGTGGCTGGCCAAGGACTGCGACGTGCTGATCTTCGACGAGCCGACCCGGGGCATCGACGTCGGCGCCAAGGAGGAGATCTACGCGCTGCTCAACGAGCTGGCCGGGCAGGGCAAGTCGATCATCATGATCTCCTCCGAGCTGCCCGAGGTGCTACGGATGTCGCACCGGGTGGTCGTGATGAGCGAGGGCCGGGTGACCGGCGAGCTGTCGGCCGCCGAGGCCGACCAGGAGAGTGTCATGCACCTCGCGACGCTGCGCCCCGCCACCGAGGGGGACGAGCTCCCCGACCAGGCCGCCCCCGACGAGAACGCGCCCTCGACCGAGGCAGGAGAACGATGACGTCCCCCACCGTGACACCGCCGACCCCCGAGAAGCAGGACGGGCGGGGCGCCGCCGCGGCCGGGGCCCCGCGCACCCTGCGCGACCGGCTCCAGCAACTGCTCGCCTTCGCCGGCCTGATCGTGATCTTCGCGTTCTTCTCGATCCTCAGCCCGGTCTTCTCCAGCTACGGCAACGTCACCAACATCCTGTTCTCCACCGTGGTGATCGGGACGCTGGCGCTGGGCACCACGTTCGTGATCATCACCGGCGGCATCGACCTGTCGATCGGCACCGGGATGGCGCTGTGCGCGGTGATGTCCGGCGTGCTGATCGTGAACTCCGGGCTGCCGGTGCCGGTGGGGGTTCTGCTGACCATCCTGTTCGGCGGGCTGATCGGGCTGGTCAACGGGTTCAACGTGGCCGTGCTCGGGCTGCCGCCGTTCATCGCGACGCTGGCCATGATGCTGGTCGCGCAGGGACTGGCGCTGGTCGTGTCGAACAGCGCGCCGATCTACTTCACCGACTCCCCCGGCTACATCGACATCTCCATCGGCACGCTGATCCCGGGCTCGGGGTTCCCGAACGCCGTGGTGATCCTGCTGATCGCCGCGGTCGTCGCCGGCGTCCTGCTCAGCCGGACCGTGCTGGGCCGCTACGCCTTCTCGATCGGCAGCAACGAGGAGGCCACGGCCCTCTCCGGCATCGACGTCCGCCGCTGGAAGATCATCATCTACACGCTGGCCGGGCTGTTCACCGGCCTGGCCGGGATCATGATCTCGGCCCGGCTCGGGTCCGCCCAGCCGGCCACCGGCATGGGCTACGAGCTGCAGGCGATCGCCGCCGTCGTGATCGGCGGGACGTCGCTGTCGGGCGGGCGCGGCTCGATCGTCGGCACCGTGATCGGCGCGCTGATCATCTCGGTGCTCAACAACGGCCTGCAGATCATGTCCATCCCGCAGGAGTGGCAGAACGTGATCCTCGGCTGCGTCATCCTCGTCGCCGTCTACGCCGACCAGGCCCGCAAGCGCGGCTCCGCCACCTAGCGGCCCCGACTTCCCCCGCTGTCTCGACCAAAGGAGTTCGACCCAAGATGCGCAGATCCCGACTCGCGGCCGTGGCGGCGGCCGCCCTGGCCCTGACCCTCACCGCCTGCGGCGGGCAGGCAGGCAGTGGGGGCGGCGGCGGGGGCGAACAGCCCTACATCGCCATCGTCTCCAAGGGCTTCCAGCACCAGTTCTGGCAGGCGGTCAAGAAGGGCGCCGACCAGGAGGCGGCCAAGCAGGGGGTGACCATCTCCTTCGAGGGCCCCGCCACCGAGTCCGACATCGAGGCGCAGGTCACCATGCTGACCAACGCGCTGGCCAAGCAGCCCTCGGCGCTCGGCTTCGCCGCGCTGGACTCGAAGGCCGCCGCGCCGCTGCTGGCCCAGGCCAAGAGCCTGAACATCCCCGTCGTGGCGTTCGACTCCGGCGTCGACAGCGACGTCCCGCTGACCACCGCGGCCACCGACAACAAGGCCGCCGCGGCCGAGGCGGCCAAGCACATGGCCGAGGCGCTGGGCGGCACCGGCAAGGTGGCGATGGTCGTGCACGACCAGACCTCCAAGTCGGGCACCGACCGCCGCGACGGGTTCGTCGAGTGGATGACGGCCAACGCCCCCGGCATCACCCTGCTCGACCCCCAGTACGGCGGCGGCGACCAGGCCAAGTCAGCCGACATCACCAAGTCGATCATCTCGGCGAACCCGGACCTCAAGGGCATCTACGCCGCCAACGAGGGCTCGGCCGTCGGCGTGATCAAGGGCGTCGAGGAGAGCGGCGCGACCGGCCTGACCATCATCGGCTTCGACTCCGGCAAGGCGCAGATCGACGCCATCAACAGCGGCACGATGCTCGGCGCGATCACCCAGGACCCGGTGGGCATGGGCGAGCAGCTGGTGCAGGCGGCGGTGAAGGCGACCAAGGGCGAGCAGCTGCCCGAGGTCATCGACACCGGCTTCTTCTGGTACGACAAGTCCAACATCGACAGCCCCGACATCAAGGCCGTCCTCTACGAGTAGCCCTCCCCCCAGCCCCGTCGAGAACGAAGTTGTCGTCGTTTTGGACCGGTCCAAACGACAACAGGTTCGTTCTCGACGGGGGTCAGACCTCGGAGGCGCGGCGCAGCCACTGCATGACGCCGCTGATGTGCACGGTCGCCTGCGCGCGCGCCAGGTCGACGTCGCCGGCCTCCAGGGCGTCGACGATGGCGCTGTGCTCGGTGAGGGTGCGGGTGACCGCGCCCTGCTCGGTCAGCCCCCGCCACACCCGCGCCCGCACGGTGCTGCTCGACAGCGTGTCCAGCAGGCTCGTCAGGTAGGCGTTGCCGGCGCGCTCGGCGATGTAGCGGTGGAAGACCATGTCGTTGGCCACCAGGTCGTCGGGCGAGGTGGTCTCGTCGACTTGGGCCACCAGCGCGCGCAGCTCGGCGATGTCGGCGCCGTCCAGGCGCGGCGCGGCCAGCGCGACGGCGGCGGGCTCCAGGATCCGGCGCACCTCGAACAGCTCCAGCACCGAGTCGTCCTGGTGGATGTCGACCACGAACGACATCGCGTCCAGCAGCAGGCTCGGGGTCAGGCTGGTGACGTAGGTGCCGTCGCCGCGGCGGACGTCGAGCACCCGGATGATCGCCAGCGCCTTGACCGCCTCGCGCAGCGAGCTGCGGGAGAGCCCGAGCGCCTCGCTCAGCTCCTTCTCCGGCGGCAGCCGGTCCCCCGGCCCCAGCTCCCCGGACAGGATCATCGCCTTGATCTTCAAGATCGCCTCGTCCGTGACCGCCACCTGCCGATTCTAGTGTTCGGACCGGCCGGTTCGGGCGCCGTCGGGGCCCGGGAGGGAATGATCTCCGGTATGCCCCGCCACGGACGGACCACCCGGTGACCCCCTCCGCCCCCGACCTGGCCGTCGGGCTGGTGCTGCACCCCCGCAACGACGTCTCCGGCTCCCTGGACCGGGCGTTGGCCTGGGCGCGGTCGCACGACGTCGGCGTGCTGGGCCGGGAGGTCGACCGCGCCCGCCTGCCGGACGGCGTCGCGGCCCTGCCCGACGCCGACTTCGCCCGGCGCGTGAAGGGCGTGCTGAGCCTCGGCGGTGACGGCACGATGCTCGGGGCGTTGCGGCTGGTCGCCGACCGACCGGAGCCGGTGCCGGTGCTCGGGGTCAACCACGGCAACCTGGGCTTCCTCACCGAGGTCTCGCCCGCCGAGCTGGAGGGCGCGCTGGCCCGGCTCGTCGCCGGGGAGTTCTCGGTGGAGTCGCGGGGCGCGCTGCGCGTCGACGACGGCGACGGGCCGCGGCTCGTCGCCTTCAACGACATGGTGCTGCGCGGCACGCGCGGGGCGATGTCGGCGGAACTGGTCGTGGGGGCGGACCACTTCGGCCGCTACCGCGCCGACGCCCTCATCGTCGCCACGCCCACCGGCTCGACCGCCTACAACTACGCCGCGGGCGGTCCGGTCGTCTCGCCGTCCGCCCAGACCGTGGTGGTGACGCCGGTGGCGCCGATGTCCGGGATCAGCCGGGCGCTCGTCCTCGGCCCGGACGAGCCGGTCGTGCTGCGGCCCGACGCCGGCCACCCGGCGACGCTGGAGGCCGACGGGGCGGAGCACCTGGAGGTCCCGGGCGGCTCCGCGGTGCGCATCGACTACGTGCCCGACGCCGCGCACATCGTCCGGTTCGACCCGGCCCGGCACGCCCGCCGCAACCGCGTCCAGCTCAGCCTGCTCGACCTGCCGCTGCGCCCCGACCAGCTGCTCGACCTGGTCCCGGCGCACATCCGCGCCGAGCGCGGGCTGCGCGTCCCCGACCCGCCGCAGTAGGTCAGGCTCAGGCCCGGGTGAGCTGCCACCACAGCGGGGCGGGGCGGTGGTCCACCCACAGCATCCAGCGGCGCGGGATGACACCGCGCACCACAACGTGCAACCGACCGGGGACGGGCGTGGTCGGCACCGCGGTACGCCGTGGCGACCCGTGCCCGCGCACGCCGCTGACGTCCGCGGAGGCCCCGGCGGGCAGCACGAGTTGGGCCACGTGGAGCGTCCGCAGCTCCACGTCGACCCGCGGGTGCGGGACCGCCGCCTCCCGCAGGTCCGACACGACCGGTTGGGCGAGGACGGCGGGCACGTCGACGGTGTCGACGACCAGCCGCCGCGGTACAGCCCACCGACCCCGCTGGACGAACTCACCGGGACCCAGGCGCACGAGCCCGTCCTCGACCTCACCGGACAACAGCGCGCGCTCCCGGTCGGTGGGGAGATCGCGCAAGGCGGGTTCGAGGTCGCCGGCCACTCTCGCCCGGTAGACGACCGCGAGCCGCTGGTCCAGCTCGTCGAGGGAGATGCGGGCCTCGGCGTGCGCGGCGTGGAGGCGGGACGCGGCGTGCTCGCGCTCGGCGTCGGTCAGCCGGACACCCGGCCGGGGACGGTCCACCACGGTGGCCATCTCAGCAGCGGCCGAGCGCGACCGCCATCTCCGCGGCGGCGCCCGTCGACCCCCTCCCCCGATGACAGGAAAGCCACCTTCAGGACGGAGGACGTCCCGAAGGTGGCTTTCCTGTCACTCAGCGGTGGACGGTCAGTCGCGCTGGGGGCGACCGGCGCCGGAGCCCACCAGGCCCCGGTCGCGGCGGACGTTGGCCCGCCGGCCCTTCAGCGTGGTGCCGCCGCGCAGGCTGCGCAGCACCTCGTCGGCCGCGTGCTCGGGGATCTCCACCAGCGCGTGCCGCTCGTGGATCTGGATGGCCCCGATGTCGCGCCCGGACAGGTTCGACTCGTTGGCCAGCGCACCCACGATGTCCTGCGGGCGCACGCCGCTGGCGCGACCGGCGTTGACGAACAGCCGGGTGGTGCCGGCCTTCGGCGGCCGGGTGCCGGCGGCGCCACCGCGGCTGCGGGGATCGCGGACCGTCCCGGTGCGGGCACCACCGCGCGGCGCCGTGACCACGGGGATGTCCTCGTCGTCGTCGGGCGAACCGGCGGCCGCGCTGAGCAGCCGGACCGCGGCCGCGGCCACGTCGACCGGGTCGAACTCGGTGGCCAGGCCCTCGATCATGGCCCGGACACCGTCCGCGGCGGGCTCACCGGTCAGCTGCTCGACCAGCGAGGCGCGGGTGCGCTCCAGCCGGGCCTCGCGCAGGTCGGCCGCGGTCGGGACCGGGGCGAACTCGATCGGCTGCCCGGTGAGGCGCTCGACGGCGCGCAGCGCGTAGATCTTCGACGGCGGGACCAGCGTGATCGCCACGCCCTCCCGGCCCGCCCGGCCGACCCGGCCGATGCGGTGCACGTAGGCCTCCGACGACTGCGGCACGTCGTGGTTGACCACGTGCGTGAGCAGGTCGATGTCGAGGCCGCGGGCCGCCACGTCGGTGGCGACCAGCAGCTCGGTGCGCCCGCTGCGCAGCCGCTCGACGACGCGCGTGCGGTGCTCCTGGTCCATGCCGCCGTGCAGCGCCTCGGCGCGCAGGCCGCGACCGGTCAGCGTCTCGGTGACGGCGTCGACGTCGAGCCGGGTGCGGCAGAACACGATCGCCGCCTTCGGCCGCTCGGCCTCCAGCACGCGCCCCAGGGCGGCGGTGGTGTGGGTGCGCTGCACCAGGTAGGCCGCCTGGCGGACCTTGGGCGCCTCGCCCTCGGCCACCTCGGCCCGGCGGATGCGCACGGTGACCGGTTCGCGCAGGTACTTCTGCGCCAGCGTCTCGATCCGCCGCGGCATGGTCGCGCTGAACAGCACGGCCTGGCGGGTGTCGGGGGTGGCGTCGAGGAGGGTCTCGATGTCCTCGACGAAGCCCATGTCGAGCATCTCGTCGGCCTCGTCGAGGACGACGACCTCGAGCGCGTCGAGCTTGAGGGCACCCCGGTTCATCAGGTCGATGGCCCGGCCCGGGGTGGCCACGACCACGTCCACGCCCTGCTGCAGGGACTTCCACTGCGGGCCGACGGGGGCGCCGCCGTACACGGTGAGCACGCGGGCGCCCAGGCCGGCGCCGTAGCGGGTGACCGCCTCGGACACCTGCAGGGCGAGTTCCCGGGTCGGGGCCAGGACCAGGCCGAAGGGCGCGTCGCCGCGGTTGCGCTCGGGGCGCTGCTCGGCCCAGCGCTGGAGCATGGGCAGCGCGAAGGCCGCCGTCTTGCCGGTGCCCGTCGCGGCCTGACCCAGCAGGTCGCGGCCCTCGACGAGGGTGGGGATCGACTCCGCCTGGATCGGGCTGGGCTCGGTGTAGCCGAGTTCGGCCACGACGGCCTGCAGCTCGGGGCGGAGGGGGAGGTCGGCGAAGGATCGCAGGTCGAACTCGGACTCGTTCAGGGTCAAATTCAGTCTCTCGTCGCAGTGCGTCGGGAGCGCGTGCTCCCGCGGTGAGCCCGCGACGCCTCTGCACGAGTTCTGCCCGGCCGTGCGGTCTCGATGGTGTCAACACACCACCAGACGAGAATACTCCCAGGTGACGGCGATCACCCCGGAACCGGGCCCCGCAGACGCCGACGAGCGGCACCTCCGCCGGTGCGGAGGTGCCGCTCGTGATGTGCCCCCGACGGGCCGGACGACTCAGGCGCGGGCGCGGCCGGTCCGGCGCACCAGGGCGGACCACGCGGTGGTCAGGTCGCCCCGGATCGTGGCCCGGCTGCGCGGCATCGCCCGCTCCCCCCTGCGCTCCCCCGTCCAGCTGTCGGAGGTGTGGCTGTCGGCCCCGTAGCGCGGCGCGGCCAGCGCGACGACCACCAGCAGGGCAACAATGATCAAACCGGTCATCTCGGGTCCCCTTCCTCGACATCGTCGACTGCGGCGGTCGGCGTTGTGTCCAGGTTCGGCGTAAGGGGACCCCTTCGGCATCGGTGTTCCGCGTCGTGCGAGGTGCCGGGTGCGCGGCCGGCCTGAGGGCTCTGCTGAGGGCCGGCGATGATCACCAGGTCAGGCCAGGTCTGTGCAGCCGCAAGGATCAGTAGCATCAGCCATGCGCCGTATGCCACATCCGTCGTTCAGCGGATCGGCGGATTGAACAGAAGGTGTGACGCCCGTTACGGTCGGTTGCCGATCAACGAACGCGGGCGCCGGGCAGAAGCCCCGCCGCTCGCCACGAGCCACGGCCGCGGGCCGGCCACCGCGCAGGGCGTGCTGCACCAGCGGCACGCCCTGCTGCTCGCGCTCCGGTCGGCCGCGCCCTGGCGCACACCGAGATGCACCTGACGCACCTCGGAAGGCGCCGAGAGGTGCCTGGTGTGCATCTCACGCGCCCCTACCGCCACCGGGACCCGACGAGACACGCCGACGAGACAGACGACGGTTCCCCGGCCCTACCCGGGCCGGGGAACCCAGCCGTCAGCGCTTCTTGGGATCCGGCGCCAACCCGGCCCGCCGCAGCGCATCGGCCATCGCCCCACCGCCGAGCCCGGAGCCGGAACCGGAGTCCTGCCGGGCCCGACCGCGCTGCCCGCCGCCCTGGGCACCGCCACCCTGGCCGCCCCTGCCTCCACCGCCACTGCGCTGGTCGCCGCCGCGGCCGCCGCCCTTCGGACCACCGCGCCGATCGCCGCCGCCGTTGCGACCACCACTGTCGCGACCACCGCCGTCGCGGCCGCCGTCGCGACCACGCCGATCCTCCGACCGTCCGCCGTCGCGGGGCTTCCCGCCGCCCGCGCCGACCTCGTCGTCCAGGCGCAGGGTGAGCGAGATGCGCTTGCGGGCCTCGTCGACCTCGAGCACCTTCACCTTCACCACGTCGCCGGACTTGACGACCTCGCGCGGGTCGGAGACGAACTTGGTCGACATCGCCGACACGTGCACGAGGCCGTCCTGGTGCACGCCCACGTCGATGAACGCGCCGAACGCGGCCACGTTGGTCACCTGGCCCTCCAGCACCATGCCCGGGCGCAGGTCGGCGATCTTGTGCACGCCCTCGGCGAAGACCGCGGTGCGGAAGGCGGGGCGCGGGTCGCGGCCGGGCTTCTCCAACTCGGCGAGGATGTCGGTCACCGTCGGGAGGCCGAACGTCTCGTCGACGAACCGGGTGGGCTTGAGCGTCTTGATCTTGGTGGCGTTGCCGATCAACTCGGCGATGTCGAGCTTGGCGGCCTCCAGGATGCGGTGGACCACCGGGTAGGACTCGGGGTGCACGCCGGAGACGTCGAGCGGGTCGTCGCCGCCGCGGATGCGCAGGAAGCCCGCGCACTGCTCGAACGCCTTCGGGCCCAGCCGCGGCACGTCGGCCAGCGCGCGGCGGGTGCGGAAGGGGCCGTTCGCGTCGCGGTGCGCGACGATCTGGGTGGCCAGCGAGTCGGTGATGCCCGACACCCGGCGCAGCAGCGGCGCCGAGGCGGTGTTCACGTCGACGCCGACGGCGTTCACGCAGTCCTCGACGACGGCGTCCAGCGAGCGCGACAGCGACGACTCGGACAGGTCGTGCTGGTACTGGCCGACGCCGATCGACTTCGGATCGATCTTGACCAGCTCGGCCAGCGGGTCCTGCAGGCGCCGGGCGATCGACACCGCGCCGCGCAGCGAGACGTCCATGTCGGGCAGCTCGGCGGAGGCGTAGGCCGACGCCGAGTACACCGAGGCGCCCGCCTCGCTGACCATGACCGGGGTGAGCTTGAGGCCGGGGTTGCGCGCGGCCAGCTCGCGGGCGAGCTTGTCGGTCTCCCGCGATGCGGTGCCGTTGCCGATGGCGACCAGCTCGACGTCGTGCTCGGCGCACAGCTTCGTCAGCGTGGCCAGCGAGGCGTCCCAGGCCCGGCGGGGCTCGTGCGGGTAGATCGTGTCGGTGGCCACGACCTTGCCGGTGGCGTCGACGACGGCGACCTTGACGCCGGTGCGCAGGCCGGGGTCGAGGCCCATGGTGGCGCGGTTGCCGGCCGGGGCGGCCAGCAGCAGGTCGCGCAGGTTCATCGCGAACACGCCGATGGCGCCCTCCTCGGCCACCGTGCGCAGCCGGACCCGGATGTCGATGCCCAGGTGCAGCAGGATGCGGGTGCGCCAGGCCCAGCGGACGGTGTCGGCGAGCCACTTGTCGGCCGGGCGGCCCCGGTCGGCCACCCCGACGGCCGCGGCGATGATCCGCTCGTAGTCGGTGGTCTCCCCGGGGGGTACCGGGTCGGATTCCGGCTCCAGCGCGACGTCGAGGACCTCCTCCTTCTCGCCGCGGAACGCCGCCAGGATGCGGTGGCTGGGCAGCGTGGTGAAGGCCTCGGCGAAGTCGAAGTAGTCGGTGAACTTGGCGCCCTCGGTCTCCTTGCCCTCGCGGACCCTGGTGACCAGCCGCCCGCGGGTCCACATCCGCTCGCGCAGGCCGCCGATCAGGTCGGCGTCCTCGGCGAACCGCTCGACCAGGATCGCCCGGGCGCCGTCCAGCGCGGCCGCGGCGTCGGCGATCCGCTCGTTCAGGTAGCCGGCCGCGACCTCCTGCGGGTCCTGGGTGGGGTCGGCCAGCAGGGTGTCGGCCAGCGGCTCCAGGCCGGCCTCCCGGGCGGCCATCGCCTTGGTCCGCCGCTTGGGCTTGTAGGGCAGGTAGATGTCCTCCAGCCGGGCCTTGGACTCCGCGGCCAGGATCCGCGACTCCAGCGCCTCGTCCAGCTTGCCCTGCTTGCGGATCTCCTCCAGCACGGCGGTGCGCCGCTCCTCCAGCTCGCGCAGGTAGCGCAGCCGCTCCTCCAGGGTGCGCAGCTGGGCGTCGTCGAGGGCGCCGGTGGCCTCCTTGCGGTACCGGGCGATGAACGGCACCGTCGCCCCGCCGTCGAGCAGGTCGACGGCGGCGGCCACCTGGTTCGGTCGGGCGCCGAGCTCGTCGGCGATGCGCTGCTGGATCGAGTGGGGCCGGCTCGAGTGCGGCGTGCTGGGCGGCGTGCTGGTCGTCACCCCTACATGGTCCCGGGCGGGCGAGGTCGCGCGCCGTCCGGGTGGCCGTGCGGGAGCGCCTCCGCGCAGCGGAAGGGGCCTGGCGGACGGCGACCGCATGACGGATGCTGGGATCACGCCTCCCACCTGCGGGAAGACGCTGAGTAACCCGTTATAGTGGTTACATGTCTGCGCTGCCGATGGAGCTGCGCCGCCGGTTCCGGTCCGGGCGCCCCTCGCTGAACCTCGTGCACACCGGCGGCGCGGTCGAGCTCGACCGGGCGGAGGTGGTGCACACCCCGGCCGACCTCGGACGCTTCCTCGGCATCCTGCTCGGCGCCCCGCCCATCCCGGCCGACGCGCACGACCTGGCCGCCATGCGCACGCTGCGCTCCGCCGTCATGCGCATGGCCTACGGGTTCGCCGTCGGCACCCGCCCGCTGCCCGCCGACGTCGACGTCCTCAACGCCTTCGCCGCGCAGCCCCCGCTGGTGCGCTCGCTGCACTGGGAGGGCGGCACCCGCCTGGTCGAGCCCACCGCGGCGGCCGCGCTGGCCTCGCTGGCCCGCGACGCCGTCGACCTGTTCGGCGGCAGGCTGGCCGCCCGCATCCGGGTGTGCGCCGCGGAGGACTGCGGGCTGCTGTTCGTCGACGCCTCCCGGCCCGGCCGCCGCCGCTGGTGCTCGATGGAGCGCTGCGGCAACCTGGCCAAGGTCCGCGGCCACCGGGCCCGGCGCGCCGACTGAGCTACCCGAGCCGCTCCAGCAGCGCGACGCACTCGAAGTGGTGGGTCATCGGGAACGCGTCGAACGCCCGCAGCTCCGCGAGCCGGTAGCCACCGGCGTCGAACAGGGCGATGTCGCGGGCGAGCGCCGCGGGGTCGCACGCCACGTGCACCACCCGCTCGGGCTCGTGCGCGCACAGGGCGTCCACCGCCGCGCGGCCCAGCCCGCGCCGGGGCGGGTCGGCCACCACGACGTCCGGACGCCCGCCCAACCGCCCGAGCAGGTCCTCGACCCGACCGGCCCGCCAGTCGATCTGCGGCAGGTCGGCGAGCGCCGCCCGGCCGTCGGCCACCGCCCGGCGCGACGACTCGATGAGGACCACCCGGCCGTCCGGCCCGACCTGCTCGGCCAGCACCGCGGCGAACAGCCCGACCCCGCCGTAGAGGTCCCACGCCATGCCGCCGCGCGGAGCGCGCGCCCACTCGCGCACGACGTCGGCGAGCGCGTCCGGCAGGGCCGGGTGCACCTGCCAGAACGTGCCCGGCGACAGCGCCCATTCGCGGCCGGCCGCGCGCTGCACGACGCGCCGGTCGGGAGCGCCGTCGGGGTCCGGGACGACGTGCACGACGCCGTCGGCGTCGCGGGCCACCTCGACCTCGCTGCCGGGGGCGAACCCGCGGGCCAGCACCGGCGGCAGCGCGCCCGCCGGGGCGATGGGGCAGTCGGCGATCGGCAGCACGTCGTGGCTGCGGTGGGCGCGCAGCCCCGGGCTCCCGGCCTCGTCGACGGCCAGCCGCACCCGGTGCCGCCAGCCCAGCGCACCGCCGGGCAGCTCCTCCACCGGCACCGACCGCTCCAGACCGGCCAGCCTGCGCAGCTGCTCGGCCAGCACCTCGGCCTTGAGCGCGCGCTGCGCCGCCGGGTCGGCGTGCTGCAGGTCGCAGCCGCCGCAGCCGCCCGCCCGCGCCCAGCTGCAGGGCGCCTCGACCCGGTCGGGGGAGGCCCGCAGCACCGTCACCGCGTCGGCGCGGCAGTAGGAGCCGCCGCCGTCCTCGTCGACGACCGCGCGCACCCGCTCCCCCGGCAGCGCGTGCCGGACGAACACGACCCGGCCCTCGTGCCGGGCCACGCAGTGCCCGCCGTGCGCGATCGGGCCGACCTCGAGGTCGAGCACCTGGTCGGTCCAGTCCAACCGATCGACGGTCGGTGCCGGACCCCGTCTATCCACGGCTCGCATGCGAGCCAGGGTCCAGCACCGGGTGTCCCGCCCGACCCGCGGGGCACCTTGCTACTCGACGGTCCGGGGACATGAGCCGCGCAGGCGCGGCTGATGTCCCCGGATCGCGATCGGCGCGGTCAGGCCAGGTGGTCGAACTCGCCCTTGCGGACTCCGTCGAGCCAGGCGGCGAACTCGGCGGCGGTGAACCGCAGCACCGGGCCTCCGGGGTCCTTGCTGTCGCGGACCTCGACCATCCCGTCGTGGCGCCGCTGCTCCACGCACTCCCCGGCGCTGTCACTGGCGCTGGCCTTGACCCAGGGCGTCGTCCCGCTCATCGCAACCACTCCTCCAGGGGCAGCGCCCGGTCCCGCACCTCCTCGAACGCCTCGCGGAACCGCGTGACGTCCGCGGGCTTGTCGAGGTACCGGCTACCCACCAGGTTCTCCACGTAGGCGACGTCCGGGTCCTCCGGGTCCTCGAAGTCGAGGACGACGAACGGGCCCCGCATCGCCCGGTGGACGCCGTCGGTCGCCGGCAGGACGCCGATCCGAGCCGCTCCCCCGTCCGCGACCGCCCGCAGGTGGGCGATCTGCTCCTCCATGACCGCGGCCGATCCTACGACGAGGTTCATCGCCCCCGCTGTGACGACCGCCTCCAGCCGCCCGGACTCGGCGCGGTCGAAGAACCTGCGCTGCCGCTCCATCCGGAACGCCACGCGCTGCGCGACCACCTCCGGGGTGAGGGACCGGTCGGCCTCGATCACCGCACGGGTGTAGTCCTCGGTCTGCAGCAGGCCGTGGATGAGTTCAGAGCTGTAGGCATGGACCGTCGTGGCGGTGGCCTCCAGCTCGGCGTAGAGGCCCAGGCCCTGCGGCACGGCGGCGCCGTAGTCCTCGATCAGTCCCGACGATCTCGTGGCCTCGACCAGCGGCACCAGCTCGTCGACCACCGCCGGCTCGGTGCCGTAGAGCCGGGTCAGCGCGAGCACGTCACCGGTCTTCACCGCCGTGCGCCCGTGCTCGATGCGCCAGAGCTTCGTCCGACTCGCCACGCCGGCGAACACCACGTCCTCGATCGACTTCCCGGCGGCCTCGCGGACGCGCCGCATGCGGCGGCCGAGCTGGCGGCGGGCGAGCGTCGATCCCTCTGCTGCGTCCATGTACAGAACGTCCCACCGTCACCCCGAAGAGTGAAAGCGACACGCCGGGTGTTTCAAAATGAACGATTGCAGGTGCTCGGTCGGTCACGCCAGGTTAGTCCACGGCAGGGCCGGTGTCCTTCATGACCGAGGGGGCGACACGCCGGCCCTGCCCCGGACGACGAGGGGACGGGTTCGTGAGTGCACCGGGTGAGCGGTGGCGGGGGCCTACCGAGATCGTCCCGCTGGCCGCGGCCGTCCGGCGCCACCGCCCGCGCGGCCCGCTGGCCGCCGACGAGATCGCGTGCGTGCGCTGCCGCGCCCGGGCCACCTGGGGATCGGCGGACCTGTGCCTGTGGTGGCCGAGCGGCTGCTACGCGAGACCCGGCGTCGGCGCGGTCCCCTCGGTCTGCTGGTCCTGCAGCACCGAGGACGAGCGCCTCGACCTGGTCGACCTCGGTTGCGTGCGGGCCACGCTCCTGCTCCGGAAGCGGACCGGCCGGTGATCGTCGCCTGGTACCTCGCCCGCTTCCGCGGCTGGCGCACCGCCCGCGCCCTGCGGCGGCGCCCCGCGCAGCGGGTGGGGGTGCTGTCCGAGCCCCGACCTCCGGCACCCCCGCCCGCGCCCAGCGCTCAGCGGTGCGGCACCGGGGCCGACGGGGACGGGGAGGCGGGCGCGTCGCCGCCGCGACCGGGCGCGCCCTGGCCCGGTGACGGGTCGTAGCCCCGGCGGGAGGCCCCGGGTGGCGTCTCCGGCCGCCGCACCTTGAGCCGCTCGGAGGAGACCAGCTGCCAGGGCACGCTGGTGACCATCACCCCGGGCTGGAACAGCAGCCTGCCCTTGAGCCGCAGCGCGCTCTGGTTGTGCAGGATCTGCTCCCACCAGTGGCCCACGACGTACTCGGGGATGAACACGGTCACCACGTCGCGCGGGTTGTCCGAGCGCACGCGCTTGACGTAGTCGAGCACCGGCTTGGTGATCTCCCGGTAGGGCGACTCGATCACCTTGAGCGCCACCGGCAGCTTGCGCCGCTGCCACTCGCGCATGAGCCGCTTGGTGTCCGCGTCGTCGACGTTGACGGTGACCGCCTCCAGGACGTCGGGTCGGGTGGCGCGGGCGTAGGCCACCGCCCGCAGGGTGGGCTTGTGCAGCGTGGAGACCAGCACGATCGCGTGGTTGCGCGAGGGCAGCACGCCGTCGCTCTCGCCCGCGACGAGCTCCTCGGAGACCCGGTCGTAGTGCTTGCGGATGGCCTGCATCATCACGTAGAAGACGGCCATCGCGGCGATCGCGATCCACGCGCCGCGGGTGAACTTGGTGATCAGCACGATGACCAGCACCACGCCGGTCATCGCCGCGCCGAACCCGTTGATCGCCTGCGAGCGCCGCATCCGGCGCCGGGTGTCGGGGTCGGTCTCGGTGGCCAGGTGGCGCTGCCAGTGCCGCAGCATCCCGGCCTGGCTCAGCGTGAACGAGGTGAACACGCCCACGGTGTAGAGCGCGATGAGCCGGGTGACCTCGGCCTGGAAGCCCACCACCAGCACGATCGCGATCGCGGCCAGCACCAGGATGCCGTTGGAGAAGGCCAGCCGGTCGCCGCGGGTGTGCAGCTGGCGGGGCAGGTAGCGGTCCTGGGACAGGATCGAGCCCAGCACCGGGAAGCCGTTGTAGGCGGTGTTCGCGGCCAGCACCAGGATCAGCGCGGTGACCACGACGACGAAGTAGAAGCCCACCGGGAAGTCGTCGAACACGGCCTCGGCGAGCTGGGCGACCAGTGTCTCCTGCACGTAGCCGGGGGCACCGACGATCTGCGTCGCCGGCGACTCGACGATCTTCGCGTCGGTCAGGGTGGCCAGCGCGATGAGCCCGGAGAACATGGCCACCGACAGCCCGCCCAGCAGCAGCAGCGTGCTGGCCGCGTTGCGCGACTTGGGCTTGCGGAACGCCGGCACGCCGTTGCTGATCGCCTCGACGCCGGTCAGCGCCGCGCAGCCCTGGGTGAACGAGCGCAGCACCAGCAGCGCCAGCGCCAAGCCGGTCAGCGCGTCGCCCTCGGCGATGATCTGCAGGTCGGCGCTGGGCGCCCGGACCACCTCGCCGAACACCAGGATCCGGGTCAGCCCCCAGACGACCAGCGTCCCGATGCCGATCATGAACGCGTAGGTCGGGACGGCGAAGGCGACCCCCGACTCGCGGATGCCGCGCAGGTTGACCGCGGTGAGCACCACGATGGCCAGCACCGCGAACTGCACCTTGTGCTGGCCCACGTACGGGATCAGGGCGCCGACGTTGGCCGCCGCCGCCGAGATCGAGACGGCCACGGTGAGCGTGTAGTCGACGAGCAGCGCGCTGGCCACGGTCAGGCCGGCCCGCCGGCCCAGGTTGACCGTGGCGACCTCGTAGTCGCCGCCGCCGGACGGGTAGGCGTGCACGTTCTGCCGGTAGCTGGTGACCACCGTCAGCAGGACGACGACCACGGCGGCCCCGACCCACGGCGAGAACGCGTACGCGCTCAGGCCGGCGATCGACAGGGTCAGGAAGATCTCCTCCGGGGCGTAGGCCACCGAGGACATGGCGTCGGAGGCGAACACCGGCAGCGCGATGCGCTTGGGCAACAGGTTGTGGGCGAGACGGTCGCTGCGCTGCGGCCGCCCGACGAGGACGCGCTTGACCGCGACGCCGAGCTTGGGCACGGCGGCAGCCTATGCGGTGCCGACCCGGCCGACGCGCTAGCGTTCGCCGTACCGGGCGAGGATCGGCGGAGGTCAGCGGTGTACGTCGTGATCATGGGCTGCGGACGGGTCGGTTCGTCCCTCTCCGCCGGTCTCGAGCGCCTCGGCCACGAGGTCTCGGTGATCGACCGCGACCCGCAGGCCTTCCGCAGGCTCGGCGCCGACTTCCGCGGCCGCCAGATCGTCGGGCAGGGGTTCCACCGCGAGGTGCTGACCGCGGCGGGCGTCGAGCGCGCCGACGCCTTCGCCGCGGTGTCCAGCGGCGACAACTCCAACATCATCTCCGCCCGGGTGGCGCGGGAGACCTTCGGCATCGACCGGGTGGTCGCTCGCATCTACGACGCCAAGCGGGCCGCCGTCTACGAGCGGCTCGGCATCCCCACCGTGGCCACCGTGCCGTGGAGCACCGACCGGCTCATGCGGATGCTGCTGCCCGACGGCGTCGCCTCGGCGTGGCGCGAGCCCACCGGCACGGTGGCGATTCTGCCGCTGCCCGTGCACGAGGACTGGGTCGGCCGCCCGATCCGCGAGCTGGAGCAGGCCACCGGCTGCCGGGTGGCGTTCATCGTCCGGTTCGGCACCGGGGTGCTGCCCAAGTCCGACACCGCCGTGCAGGCCGAGGACACGGTCTACGTCGCCGCGGTGTCCGGCACCGTCAGCGACGTCACCGCGGCCGCCGCCGCCCCGCCGCAGGAGGCCTGACATGCGCGTCGCCATCGCCGGGGCAGGCGCCGTGGGCCGGTCGATCGCGCTGGAGCTGGTGGAGAACAAGCACCGGGTGATGCTCATCGAGCGCGACCTCAACCAGATCGAGCCCGAGGCCGTCGAGGAGGCCGAGTGGGTGCACGCCGACGCCTGCGAGCTGACCTCGCTGGAGGAGACCGGCCTGGAGCGCTGTGACGTCGTCATCGCCGCCACCGGCGACGACAAGGTCAACCTGGTCGTGTCGCTGCTGGCCAAGACCGAGTTCGCGGTGCCCCGCGTGGTGGCGCGGGTCAACGACCCGCGCAACGAGTGGCTGTTCAACAGCAACTGGGGCGTCGACGTCGCGGTCTCCACGCCCCGCCTGCTCGCCGCGCTCGTCGAGGAGGCCGTCGCCGTCGGCGACCTGGTCCGGCTGATGACCTTCCGCCAGGGCGAGGCCAACCTGGTGGAGGTCACCCTGCCCGGCGACACCCCGCTGGCCGGCAAGGCCGTGCGCACGTTGAAGCTCCCCCGCGACTCCGCGCTGGTCGCGATCCTGCGGGGCGGGCGGGTCATCGCGCCGCAGGCCGACGACGGCCTGGAGCCGGGCGACGAGCTGCTGTTCGTGGCGACGGCGGCGGTCGAGGAGCAGGTCCGCGGGGCGCTCGGCTACTGAGGCCCCGGCGGCGCCGGCCACGGCGGGTCGCGCACCATGTCCAGCACCTCGGCCGCGGGCACCGAACGGGCGAAGTACCAGCCCTGGCCGGTGTCGCAGCCCAGCGCGCGCAGCCGCTCCAGCTGGCCGGCGGTCTCCACCGACTCCGCGGTCACCGACAGCCCGAGCACCCGCGCCAGCTCGACGACCGCCGCCAGCACCCGGGCGTCGACGTCGTCGGCGGCGCCGCGCGGGGCGCTCAGCAGCCCGTCGGGCAGGTTCGCGCCGGTGACGAACGGTCCGGCGAGCTTGAGGGTGTGCACGGGCAGGTGGCGCAGGTAGGCGAGGTTGGAGTAGCCGGTGCCGAAGTCGTCGATGGCGATCCGCACGCCCATCGCGGCCAGGGTCCGCAGCACGCTCAGCGTCTCGCCCGTCGACCCCATCAGGTCGCTCTCGGTCAGCTCGAGCTGCAGCAGCTCGGGGCGCCAGCCGGTGTCGGCCAGTATCCCGGCGATCGCGGTGACGATCCCGGGCTCGCGCACCTGGCGGGCGGCCAGGTTGACGCTCATCAGCAGCGGGTGCTCCGGCAGCTCCGCCGCCCACCCGACCGCGGCCCGGCAGGCCTCCGTCAGCACCGACCGCCCGAGCGGCACGATGAGCCCGTTGTGCTCGGCGATCGGCACGAACTCGTCGGGACCGAGGCGGCGCCCGTCGGGCAGCTCCCAGCGCACCAGCGCCTCGACCCCGATGACGCGCTGGTCGGCCAGCCGCACCAGCGGCTGGTACTCGACGACGAACTCCCCGCGCTCCAGCGCCTGCGGCATCCGGGCGGAGAGCCCGTAGCGGTGCACGTCGTCGCGGTGCCGGTCGGCGTCGAACAGGGCGTACCGGTCGCGGCCGTCGGACTTGGCCCAGTACATGGTGGTGTCGGCGGCCTTGGTCAGGTCGGCGGCGGTCGTCGCGCCCCCGCTGTGGCGCACCACGCCGACGCTCGCCGAGACCTGCACCTCGGTGCCGCCCACCCGGACCGGCGTGCGCACGAGGTCCAGCGCCGCCGCCGCGACGGCCTCCAGCGCGGCGGTGTCCGGGCAGTGCTCGACCAGGATGACGAACTCGTCGCCGCCCATCCGGGCCACGACGTGCCCGTCGTGGCCCAGCTCCGTCTCCAGCCGCTGCGCCACCGCGCGCAGCAGCTCGTCGCCGACGTCGTGGCCGAGCGTGTCGTTGACGGCCTTGAAGCCGTCCAGGTCGAGGTAGCAGACGCCGACGGCGGGCCCGTCGCCGACCGGCAGCAGCGCGGCGTCCAGGCGCTCGAAGAACATCGTCCGGTTGGGCAGGCCGGTCAGCGGGTCGTGGGTGGCCTGGTGGGCGAGCCGGTCCTGCATCCGCCGCTGCTCGGTGATGTCCTGCATCATCGCCACGACGTAGCGCGAGCGGCCGTCGGGGTCGCTCACCAGCGACAGCACCAGATCGGTGAGCACCGTGGTGCCGTCGCGGCGGAAGTAGGGCTTCTCCAGGCGCAGGTGGTCGACGGCGCCGGTGAGCAGGTCCTTGGTGCGGTCCCACAGCCCCGGCCGGTCGTCGGGGTGGTCGAACTCCCAGAACTGGCGCGAGACGAGGTCGGCGGGCGCGTAGCCGAGCATGTCGCACAGGGCCCGGTTGACCTCGAGGATCTCGCCGTCGACGTGGCAGACGGTGATGCCGATGGCCGCCGCGTCGAAGATCGCGGCGAACCTGGCCTCGGCGGCCAGCCGCGACTCCATGGCCGCGGTCATGATCCGCTGCTGCTCGTCGCGGGTGCGGGAGCGCAGCGCCTGCGCGTACCCGGCGGCCAGCGCGGCCATGGCCACCGCGGTGCGCGGACCGGCCAGCTCGGCGCTCAACAGCTCCAGGGTCCGCTGCAGGGCCGCGGGCTCGGTGAGGTGGGCCTCCACCAGCCGGGCGCCGACCCGGCGCAGCCGCTGCGTGTCGATCCCGGTGCCGACCCCCGCGTCGGCGCCCTCAGCGGTCGACAGCGCGTCGAGCACGTCGGCCGCCAGTCCGCGCAGCAGCTCCAGCAGCGCGGGCTGGCTCACCGACACCACGCTGGTGCCGGCCACGGCCGCCCGCCAGCGACCGGCCAGCTGGTCGGCGCTCGGCGGACGGCCCGGGGAGGTCAATCCCGCCGGCCCAGCCCGCCGAAACCCGGGTAGTCGTCGTCGACCTCCGAACCGGCGTTGCGGTCGTCGACGACGTCCGGGTGCCAGCGCGGCAGCAGCACGACGCCCGGGTCGACCATGGTCAGCGAGCCGAACAGGTCGCGGACCTCCTCCGCCGAGCGCAACCGCATCGGGTTGGGCGAGCGGGACTGGTCGTAGACCGCGGCGGCGTCGCGCATCCCCTGGTGGCCGTCGGCCCTGGCGTGGCTGACCGCGAGATGGCTGCCGACCGGTAGCGCGTCCATGTAGGCGGCGACGAGCTCGCGCGGGCGGTCCTCGTCGTGCATGAAGTGCAGCAGGGCGATCATCAGCACGCCGACCGGGCGGCTCAGGTCGAGCAGGCCGGTCTCCCGCACCGCGTCCAGCACGACGTCGGGTTCGCGGACGTCGGCGAGGACCGTCGCGGTCAGCGGGACGCCCTCCAGCAGGGCGCGGCTGTGGGCCACCGCGACCGGGTCGTGGTCGACGTAGACGACCCGCGCGCCGGGTACCGCGGCCTGCGCGACCTCGTGCACGTTGCCCACGGTCGGGATGCCCGACCCCAGGTCGAGGAACTGGTCGACGCCCAGCGCGCACAGCTTGCGCACGACGCGGCGCAGGAAGTCGCGGTTGTCGCGCAGGATCGACGGCAGGTCGGGCATGGCCCGCAGCGTCTGGTCGCCGAACGCGCGGTCGGATTCGAAGTTGTGCGAGCCGCCCAGGTAGTAGTCGTACACCCGTGCGACGCTCGGACGGGTGACATCGACATCGGACGGCGCCCAGCTCGGTCGGTCCACGTAGCTCCCCCCGGGGCTGCGAATCGGCGCGTCGAGTACCGGCGCGCCGAGCGGCACCCTACCCGCGCGGGCCTGCGGTAAGCACGTGCTCACCCGTGCGGACCAGCGGAAGGCCTCCGCGATGGCGGGCGTCAGGCGCCGAGTGGAGTACGGTTCGCCCGGCGCACCGCCAGGACCGTGCCGAGCAGGGCGAGCCCGAACAGCGGCAGCCCCATCGCCAGCCGCGCGATACCGAGCCAGGTCTCCTCCTCGGCGTCGTACAACCAGCCCTGCACGACCACGCGCGAGGCGAACACCACGACCCACAGCAGGCTCGCCCACGTGTAGGCGCGCAGCAGCCGCGGGTCGCGGCGCCAGGTCTGGCCGTGGCCGTTGATGCCGTGCCAGATCACCCCGGCCAGCGGGCGGCGGACCAGCACCGACACCAGGAACGCCAGCCCGAAGGCCGCGGAGGTGAGCAGGCCGGGCAGGTAGAAGCCGCGGGCCTCGCCGGTGCGGTAGGCGATGAACGCCGCCACCCCCACGCCCAGCAGGCCCGACAGCGCCGGCATCAGCGCCTGCTTGCGCACGAGGCGCCAGACCGCCACGGCCGCGCCGGCGGCCAGCGCGGCGATCAGCGCCGGCTGCAGGGAGGTGAGGACGTTGACGATGATGAAGACCAGCACGGGCGCGGTCGACGCCACGATGCCGGGCACGCCACCCATCTGCTCCATGATCGTCGGGGCCTTGCGCTCGGGGCGCTCCGGCTCCGGACGGGTGCGCTCGGGCTCGGGCTCGACGGGCGGCTGGGTCACGCTGCTCCTGGATGGTCCTGCTCCGGGCCGGTGCGGGGCACCGGCCCGGCATCACGTCTGGGCCTGGCAGATCTCGTAGTAGGGGTTGTAGAGCACCTTGCGGCCACCGCGGACGGACAGCCGGCCGCGGACGCGCATGGTCCGGCCCGGCTCGATGCCCGGGATGCGACGTCGACCCATCCAGATCAGGGTGACGCCCTCGGTGCCGTCGAACAGCTCGGCCTCCAGCGACGCCTCCGCGTCCTGCGGGCAGAAATCGACGCTGCGCAGTCTACCCATCACCGTGACCTCCTGACCGCAGGCGCACTCGGCCGCGCGCTGCGCGCCGGACTTCGCCGAGTCCTCGGTCAGGTCGTCGGCGTCGAGCACCTCGACGTCGCTGGTCAGCTTGCGCAGCATCCTTCGGAACGCGCCGGCGTCGGTGCCGCCCATGTCTCCCCCAGATCCTCCGGATCCAGCCCCGATCCACCCCTGGAACCCGGCTGTCGACACCAGCGTAACCCGCCCGAAACCCTGCATGCCGCCCATGGCGCCGTTCCCTCACCGCGGGCGGGCGCGAATCCGCCGCCGGGCGTGCGGCCTCGGCGTTCCGGCTGGGTTCGACGGGTGTTCGTGCGGCGGGGTTCGGGCCCGGCCCGCAGGTGCTGGGGTGGGGCGCCCGGCGGCGGTCCGCCGGGCGCGGGGCCCACGGATCGGGTCGCCGGTCCGCCGGCCGCCGGGCTCGCCGATCGCCGGGCTCGCCGGTAGCCAGTCCCGGTCGCCGGGTCCGCCGGTCCGGTCGCCAGGTCCCGGTCGGCAGGTCCGCCGGTCCGGTCGCCAGGTCCCGGTCGGCAGGTCCGCCGGTCGCCGAGTCGAGCCGGTCGCCGAGTCGGGCCGGTCGCGGGTCGCCGAGTCGGGCCGGTCGCGGGTCGCCGAGTCGGGCCGGTCGCGGGTCGCCGAGTCGGGCCGGTCGCGGGTCGCCGAGTCGGGCCGGTCGCGGGTCGCCGGGTCGGTCGGTCGCGGGTCGGTCGGTCGGCGGCTCGCCGGGTCGGCCGGGTCGCCGGGTCCGCAGTTCCCGCGTCGGCGGGTTCCCGGTTCCCGCGTCCGCCGGTTCGGGGTTCCCGGGTCCGCGGGTTGCGGGGTTCCCGGTCCGCCGGTCGCCAGCGGCGGGCCGTCGGGCGGGCCGGTCGCGGGCCGCAGGGTCGGCGGGCCTCGACGTGAGGTCAGCCGGGGTCGCGCCGGTGGTGGCGCCCGGTGCGCCGCGCGGGCTCGCCAGGTTCCGCTGCAGGCGGCGGAGCCGGTTGCCCGGCGACGCCGCTGGTCCCGGCGGTCTCGGGGCGGGAGTGCAGGGAGCGGCGGCGGGCGGCCTGCTCCGGGTCGGCTGCATCCACGTTCGCCGCCTTCGGGACGACGGCCGGGACGGGGCGGGTCTCGGCCCCTCGCGGCACGGCCGACTCGCCGCCGTCCGACCACGGCCACGCCCGGGGGGCGGGGCGCTCCGCGGGGCCGAAGAGGTCGTCGGGCGCCGGGTCGGCGGGGGTGGCCGCGGGTCGGACCGGGTCGAACTGGCCGGTGCGCGTTGCCTTCGCCGCCGCGCGCGCCGCGGCGACGCCGGCCCGGGCGGCTGCGGCCGGGTGGGCACCGGTGGACGAGGTGGACGAGGTGGTCAACGAGGTGGCGGACGTGGTGGCGGTGGCGCGTTGGGTGCCCGTGGCGGACTCGACGACCGGGTGGGCGCCCGTGCGCTCGACGACCGCCGGGCCGACCGACGGTCCGGTGCCGGTGCCGGTGCCGGTGCCGGTGTGGGTGCCGGTGTGGGTGCCGGTGTGGGACTCGACCGACCGTCGGCGGCGCTCGGCCCCCTGGTCCTCGGCCGTTCGGGCACTCGTCGACTGAGCCGCGGCCGTTCGCGCGCTCGTCGGCGCGGGGGCACCTGAGTCCGTTCGGGCGCTCGTCGGCGCGGAGGTGTCCGGGGCCGTTCGGGTGTCGGTCGGCGCCGGAGCCTCCGGTGGGGAGGAGTCCTGGATGCCGCGGCGGGCGGCCTGGGCGGCGAGCCGAGCTGCGGCCGGCGAGCGCAGGTCCAGCTTCTCGGTGGACCGCCTGGCGTCCTGCATCCCGAGCGGCGGCTGGGGCCGGGCGCCGGCGGTCGGGTCGACACCGCTGGCCGGGAGGGCACCGCCGGTCAGGTGGGCACCGCCGGTCAGGTGGGCACCGGCGGCCGGGTGGGCACCGGCGGCCGGGTGGGCACCGGCGGCCGGGTGGGCACCGGTCGACATCGCGCCGGAGCGGGGCTCGGCGGGGCGCGCATCCGCGGGGGCATCGGCCACGGCGGCCGCGGGGGCGGCGCCCGCGGCGGCGCCGGTTTCCCCGCCGGGGTCGCGGTCGAACCAGGAGCCGGTCCACTCGGAGAGCGGTCGGTCGAGCGACGCCGCCAGGCCTTCGATCGGCCGGACGCGGGGGATGTCGGCCCGTCGCGACTCGGTCGCCCCCGGCCCGCCGGACGTGGGCGCACCGCCCGGGAACCGGCCCGAGACGTCGACCCGGGGCGGCGCCACCGGGGTGGCCGGGGTAGCCGGGGTGAAGTAGCCCGAGTCGGACGGCGGCGGGGTCGCGGGGGTGGCCGGGGTGGCCGGGGTGGCCGGGGTGGCCGGGGTGAAGTAGCCCGAGTCGGACACCGACGGGTCAGCCGGGGTGACCGATCTCCACCCACCCGTGCCCTCCGCGTGGGGCGGGCGCGGGCCGACCGGCGGACGGGCCCCGGGAACCTGGGCGCCTTCCGGCGGCGGGAAACCCGTGCCGAGCGCACCCGGCGCTCCGGCCTGCGGGTCGGCAGGCGGTCGGGCCGGGCCGGTGCGGGGCCCACCCGGCGGGCGGGGCACCGACCCCGGCGGCGGCCCACCCGGCGGCGGGAACCCGGGGCCGGGGTGCTGGCGCCCACCGATCGGGAACCGACCGGAGCTGTCGGGCGCCGGACGCCCACCGGTCGGGAACCGACCCGAGCCGTCAGACGCCGGATGACCACCCGTCGGGAACCGATCCGAGGTGTCGAGCGCCGGATGACCACCACCTGCCGGGAACCGACCCGAGCCATCAGACGCCGCATGGCCACCCGCCGGGAACCGACCCGAGGTGTCGGGCGCCGGATGACCACCAGTCGGGAACCGATCGGAGCTGCCGGGCGCCGGATGACCACCGGTGGAGAACCCACCGGAGGCGCCAGGCCCGGGATAGCCACCCAGCGGGAACCGACCGGAGCTGTCCGGCGCCGGGTAACCACCCGCCGGGAACCGACCCGAGCCATCAGGCGCCGGGTAACCACCCGCCGGGAACCGACCCGAGCCATCAGGCGCCGGACGACCACCCGCCGGGAACCGACCCGAGCCATCAGGCGCCGGACGACCACCCGCCGGGAACCGACCCGAGCCATCAGGCGCCGGACGACCACCCGCCGGGAACCGACCCGAGCCATCAGGCGCCGGACGACCACCCGCCGGGAACCGACCCGAGCCATCAGGCGCCGGACGACCACCCGCCGGGAACCGACCCGAGCCATCAGGCGCCGGACGACCACCCGCCGGGAACCGACCCGAGCCATCAGGCGCCGGACGACCACCCGCCGGGAACCGACCCGAGCCATCAGGCGCCGGACGACCACCCATCGGGAAACGACCCGGGTTGTCGGGAACCTGGCGCGGTGGGAACGCAGGCGCGGACTGCGGGCCCCACCCGACCGGCCCGCGGGGTCCGCCCGCGTCCGGCCGGGCCCCGGAGGGCGGTGGGGTCGCGGGCGAGGGGCCGTTCGGCGGGGCGGAGCGGGGCGCGGCGCCCGCGGCCGGGATGGGCGGGACCATCCAGCGCTCGGTCGGCGACTCCGACGGCGTGGCGGCCGGCGTGCGCCCGGTGCTGTCCGACGACCAGGGGGCCGCCGGCCCGTCGGAACGCGCGGCGGGCGGTACCGCCCCGGTCCGCGGCAGGGCGCCCGAGCGGGCCACGAGCGGGTCGCCGTGGGTGTGCGGGCCGCCCGGAGATCGGGGGCCGACGGGGAACGTACCGGTGCCCGGGCCGGGCGGGGTCGGACGGTCCACGGGCAGGCGGGTGGGCCGGGAGGGCCCGCGCTCCTCGCGGACGGGGGCGGCGACGGGGCCGCTCACGCCGTCCGCGGGGCTCGCGCCGGTGGTGGGAGTGGGCGTCGAGCCAGTGGTGCGGGTCGAGCCGGTGGTGGGCGTTGAGCCGGTGATCGCGGGATCGGCGTCCTGCCCGTCCCGGGTGGTGTCCTCGGCGCCGTCCGCGAGGGCGGGCCGCGCCATCCGCGCGCCTCCAGCGGAGGGCGCCCCGGGCCGCCCGCCGGCCACCCCGGCGATGTCGGCGCCCCTGGTCTTGACCGGCTTCGGTGCGGGAGCGGGCTTCTTCGCCGCGACGCTCACCGCGCCGGACGAGAGCTCGATCCCCTCGGGGACGGTGAGCGGCAGCACCGTGCGCACCGGGTACGGCGAGCGGCCCCGCACCACGACCGTGCCGCGCAGCAGCTTGCGCAGCTCCTCGGCCAGCGCGGGGGCGGTGCTCGTCGGGCCGGTGGCGACGCCGTAGACCATCCAGCGGGGTCCGTCGGCCCCGAGGAACAGGGAGGTGGCGGCCCCGGTGGTGGCGTGCAGCTCGCGCCCCCACTCGCCGGTGAACGACCGCACGCGCGCGCCGCTCTCGCGCAGGGAGGCGTCGATCTCCTTGGCCAGGTCGGGCCAGAGCTTGCCGCTCTTGGGCGCGGCCAGCGCGCTCACCGAGAGCCTGCCTTCGGGCAGGGCGAGGTGCACGGCCTGCATCGGGCCCGTGGCGGCGGCGGGATCGGTGGTCAGCGAGCCGCTCTCGGGCAGCGGCAGGCGCAGCGACCCGAAGTCGGCGGCCCCGGCCGGGGCGCGCTCCTCGATCTCCTCGGCCTCGCTGTCGTACGGGCCCGCGGTGCGCGCGGGCCGCGTGCCGGACGGCCGCGGGCGCGACTCGACGGCCACGCCGCCGGCCGGGAAGGTCCCGGTCCGGTGCTGGCGGGGCACTACCGGCTCCCGCCGGGGCGCGGGCCGGAGCCGGCGGCGAGGTCCATCGGCACGGCCTGGGCGTCCATCGGGTCGCCCGGCACCGCACCCCGCACCGCGTCCTCGGCGTCCTCGCTGATGTCGGTGACATCGGTGACATCAGCCACCTCGACGGCCGGCGCCAGCCACGCGTGCCCGCCGGTGGAGCCGTGCCCACCGGCCCCGCGCTCGGACGCCGGCAGCTCGGCGACCTCGACGAAGCGCACCCGCTCGACGCGCTGCACGACCAGCTGGGCGATCCGGTCGCCGCGGCGCAGCTCGACCGCCTCGCGCGGGTCGTGGTTGACCAGGCAGACCCGGATCTCGCCCCGGTAGCCCGCGTCGACCGTGCCCGGGGCGTTGACGACCGACAGCCCGGCCCGCGCGGCCAGCCCGGACCGGGGGTGCACGAACCCGGCGTAGCCGTCGGGCAGCGCGATCGCGACCCCGGTGCCGACCACGGCCCGCTCCCCCGGCTCCAGCCGGACGTCGGCCGCGGTGCGCAGGTCGGCGCCGGCGTCCCCGGGCCGCGCGTACGAGGGCGGCGGGAGGCCGGGGTCGAGGCGGACGAGCTGGACGTCGAGGGGCGCGGTGGGCGCCGGATCGGCGTGCGGCGCCGACGGGCCGTCCCCGACCGGGAGCGGCGGGACGAACGGCTCGGGGCGGGGAGCGTCGACGGGGCCGGGCACGACGGGCGACGCTACCCTGGCCGACGTGGGTCAGCATCCTTCGAGCGGCCGGGCTGCGACGTCCGGCGGCCCCGCGTTCGACGAGCGGTTGTCCGTGCCGTTGTGGTGGTTCCTGCCTGCGGTCGGGCTGGCCGTGCTGATCGGCGCCGAGGTGCACATGGGCTACCCCGGGGTGCGCTCGTGGATCGGCTACGCGATCGCCGTGCCGCTGGTCGTGGGCGCGCTGGTGTGGTTGAGCCGCACCCGCGTGCAGGTGGCCGACGGCGAGTTGCGGGTCGGCGAGCGGGCCCTGCCGCTGGAGCGGGTGGGCCAGGTCGAGGTGGTGCCCGCGGCGGGCAAGCAGGCCGCGCTGGGCCCGGAGCTCGACCCGATGGCCCACCTGGTGCACCGGCCGTGGATCGGGCCCGTGGTACGCGTCGAGGTCCGTCCCGGGGAGGACGCCGAGGGCGCCTCCGCGGACCGGACCCCGTACTGGATCTTCAGCGTGCGCGACACGGCCGCGCTGGTGGCGGCGCTGGGACGGTGAGTCCCGCGGCGCACCGCCCCGGCGCGGCGCCGATCAGGCGGCGCAGTCGCGGCAGATGTACTGCGTTCCGTGGGTCTCGGCCAACCGGCTGCGGTGGTGGACCAGGAAGCAGCTGGCGCAGGTGAACTCGTCGGCCTGCTTCGGCAGCACCTTGACCGTGAGTTCCTCGCCGGACAGGTCGGCGCCGGGCAGCTCGAAGCTCTCCGCGGTGTCGGACTCGTCGACGTCGACCACAGCCGACTGCGCCTCGTTGCGGCGGGCCTTCAACTCGTCGAGCGAGTCCTCGGCCATGTCGTCGGTCTCGTTGCGCCGTGGCGCGTCGTAATCGGTCGCCATCGTTCCCACCCTCTTAACACACAAGTCGTCATCGTGCGGCTGGACAACGCCAGAGCGCCGGGGTTTGTGCCCGGCGGCGGAGTGACGCCGGTCTCAGCCTGGATCCCGGACAGCAGCCGCGCCCGAAGTCGACTTAATCGATCCCGACGCATGTTCGCGGGCGTGCTCGGGTGCCCCCGGGGCGCAGAGGGTAACCCAGTCCCCGGCGTCGTGCCCGTCACCCCACCGGCTGGACCCGTCGACGTGGCTGACAGGCCCCGATAGCGGGTTAAGGTGCCGGCCGTGGGTGTCTCTCGCGACGACGTGTCCCCCGCTCCCGCCGCCGTCCCCGGCGCCGACCCGGCCGCGGTGGGGCCCTGGCTCGCCGACCGGCTCGGCGACCCGGCCTGGCGCGACTGCGCGTTGTCGCCCATCGGGGCCGGGCGCTCCAACCTGACCTACCGCGTGCAGAGCGCGGCCGGGGCCGTGGTGCTGCGCAGGCCGCCGGTCGGCCAGGTCGCCGCCACCGCGCACGACATGGGCCGGGAACGGCGGATCATCTCCGGGCTGGCCGACAGCGACGTGCCCGTGCCCGCCGTGCTGGCCTGGTCGGACGGCGGCCCGCCGGTCGACGCGCCGTGCTACGTCATGGAGCTGGTCGACGGCGTCGTCCCGCTCGGCACGCTGCCCCCGGGCTGGGCCGAGACCCCGGACGAGCGCAGGCGCGCCGGCGACGCACTGGTCGACGTGCTGGTCCGGTTGCACTCGGTCGACCCCGCGGCGCACGGGCTGGCCGACTTCGGCCGCCCGGAGGGCTTCATGGCCCGGCAGGTGCGGCGCTGGGTGACCCAGTGGGAGCACGCCCGCGTGGCGGTGCCCGAGGAGGGCATCGCCGAGCCGCTGCAGTCACTGGCCGACGCGCTGGCCGACGCGCTGCCCACCACCCAGCGGCACACGATCGTGCACGGCGACTACCGGCTGGACAACTGCATCTTCGCCGCCGACGACCCCGGCACCATCAAGGCGGTGCTCGACTGGGAGATGTCGACCCTGGGCGACCCGCTCGCCGATCTCGGCCTGCTGCTCGTCTACTGGCGCGAGGCCGACGACGGCCCGGCGTGGCGCGACTCACGCGGGGTGCCCGGCCCGACGGCGCTGCCCGGGTTCCCGCGCCGCGCCGAGATCGCCGGGCGGTACGCCGCCGCGACCGGCCTCGACCTGGCGCCCCTGCCCTGGTACGTGGCGTTCGGCGCGTTCAAGCTGGCGGTCGTGCTGGCCGGGATCGTGGCCAGGGTGCGGGCCGGGATGGTGCCCGAGACGATGGCGGTCGGCCTCGGTAGCGTGCTGCCGCTGGTCACGTTGGGCCGGCACGTACTTGCCGAAGGGCTCGACTAGATGACGACCGGATCCGACCGCAACGGCATCCCCGGCCGCCCGGGGGGCACCGCGACGCGCCGGCCCGGCGACGCCGACGCGCCGGACGGCCCCGGCCGCGCCGCCGCGGCCAAGGCGGCCGCGGCGCGCACCGCGGCCGCGCTGAACCCGCGCCCCGCGCGCGTGCGCCCCTACCAGCGCCGCAGGCGCGGGCCGATCATCGTGGTGGTGGCGTTCCTGGCGCTCGTCGCCGCCGGGACGTGGGTGACGGTGCTGTCCACGGCGTCCGACGGCTTCGGCGACGGCACCTGCCCGCCCCCGGTGGCCGGGCCGCCCCCGGGCGAGACGGTCGAGCGCAGCGCGCTCTACGCGGTGGCACCCGCGCCGGTGTCGGCCGTGCGGGTGCAGGTGCGCAACGCCGGCGGCCAGCGCCAGCAGGCCAACCTGGTGGCCGCGGAGCTGGAGGAGCTGGGCTTCGCCCGCAGCGCGCCCCCCGGCAACGACCCGTTCTACCCCGAAGGCGACATGGAGTGCGTCGGGCAACTGCGCTTCGGCGCGGCCGGGGAGGCCGCGGCCAGCACCATGGCGCTCGTGCTGCCCTGCGTGGAGCTCATCCGCGACGGGCGCCCGGACGACAGCGTGGAGGTCTCGGTGGGCACCGCGTTCGGCGACCTGTCCCCCGCCCGACCGGTCCGCGACGCGCTCGACCAGCTCACCAACGACGCGGGGGGCTCGGACGGGGCCGCCAACGCCGATCCCGACGCCGCCGACGCCGGCCCGCCGCCGGTCCCCTCGGTCGACCCGACCCTGCTGGAGCAGGCCCGCGAGACCATCTGCTGACCACCTCGACCATCGGGCCAGACGGTCAGACGCCGCCTGCGCCGTGCCTGCGGGCCAGCGCGGCCAGCTCCTCGGCGATCGCCGGGGTGGCCGCGAGCAGGGCGTCGGCGCCCAGGCCGTCGTCGGGCGGGACGGAGCCGGTCGGCCCCGGCACGCGCACGACCGCGCCGGCCTCGGCGGCGATGAGGGCGGCCGCGGCCCAGTCCCACCAGTTGGTGCCGTGCTCGAGGTAGGCGTCGACCCAGCCCGCCGCCACCGCGCACAGGTCCAGCGCGGCCGATCCGGTGCGCCGCACGTCGCGCACGAGCGGCAGCAGCCCGCCGATCATCGCGACCTGCCGGGAGCGCCGCTCGGCGCTGTAGGAGAACCCGGTGCCCAGCAGCGACAGCGCGACGTCCGAGGCGCCCGAGACGCGCAGGGGCCGCCCGTCGCAGGTGGCGCCCCCGCCCGCCGCCGCGCTCCACAGCCGCCCGGACGCCGGCTCCACCACCGCCCCGGCCACCGAGCGCCCGTCGCGCACGGCCGCGACGGACACCGCGTACCAGGGCATCCCGTAGAGGAAGTTGACGGTGCCGTCGATCGGGTCGACCACCCAGCACACGCCGGACCCGCTCGCCGCGGCGAGCGCACCGCCCTGCTCCTCGCCCGCCACGGCGTCGCCGGGGCGCAGCTCGGCCAGCCGCCCGCGGATCAGCGTCTCCACCGCCACGTCCGACGCCGTGACGACGTCGGTCGGGGTGGACTTGGTCGACACGCTGTCGCTGGATCGGTCCACCCCGGACGCCGCGTCCCACGGCCGCGGCAGCGAACGCAGGTGCTCGGCCGCCTCCTTCGCCACGCGTTCGGCGATCCGCCGCAGGTCAGCGGGTGTCTCATCAGGATCTGCCGGCAGGTTCTGACCGATCGGCCGCGCCTCGCTCACCCCTGTATCCGACCACATCGGCGCCTTCGGTGTGCCGAGGCGCGAGCCTCGCGGGAACGCGCCGTTACAATGGCCCGGTACCCGATGCGGGATCGGCTCCGACAGCACATCACGGAGTGCGATCCGGCGAGGTATCAGAGAACATCTCCACCTGCAGCCGGATCTCCGACACGTCCCGGCGCACCGCACAGCGCACCGTAGCGAGAGGGCCTAGTGGCAGCCGCAGACTCCGCAACCCGCATCGACCCGTCCGTCGACCCGTCGGCCGGGGCCGCTCCCCGCCGTGCGCGGGCGGGCGGCGCCGCCACGAAGACCGCGGCGAAGGCGCCCCGGTCGAAGGCCGGTCCGGCCAAGAAGGGCGCACCGGCCAAGAAGGGCGCCGACGCCGAGGTCACCGACCTCGACGGCGCCGAGGGCGAGCTGGAAGGCGCCCCGGAGGAGGTCGAGCTCGAGGACGTCGAGCTCGACGCCGAGCTGGTCCCCGACGACGCCGCCGAGGTCGTGGTCGTCGACGAGGAAGACGACGACGATGACGACGACGAGGAACCGGCCAACACCGGCGCCAACCGTCGCAGCCCCGCCCAGCGCGAGCGCTCGTCGAACGCGAAGACCGGCGACTTCGTCTGGGACGAGGAGGAGTCCGAGGCCCTGCGCCAGGCGCGCAAGGACGCCGAGCTCACCGCCTCGGCCGACTCGGTCCGCGCCTACCTCAAGCAGATCGGCAAGGTCGCGCTGCTCAACGCGGAGGAGGAGGTCGAGCTCGCCAAGCGCATCGAGGCCGGCCTCTACGCCGCGGAGCGGATGCGCCGCTCGATCGACGCGGGCGAGAAGGTGTCCCCGCAGCTGCGCCGCGACCTGCGCTGGATCGTCCGCGACGGCGAGCGCGCCAAGAACCACCTGCTGGAGGCCAACCTCCGCCTCGTGGTGTCGCTGGCCAAGCGCTACACCGGCCGCGGCATGGCGTTCCTGGACCTGATCCAGGAGGGCAACCTCGGCCTGATCCGCGCGGTCGAGAAGTTCGACTACACCAAGGGCTACAAGTTCTCCACCTACGCCACGTGGTGGATCCGCCAGGCCATCACCCGCGCGATGGCCGACCAGGCCCGCACCATCCGCATCCCGGTGCACATGGTCGAGGTCATCAACAAGCTGGGTCGCATCCAGCGCGAGCTGCTCCAGGACCTGGGCCGCGAGCCCACCCCGGAGGAGCTCGCCAAGGAGATGGACATCACCCCGGAGAAGGTGCTGGAGATCCAGCAGTACGCCCGGGAGCCCATCTCGCTCGACCAGACCATCGGCGACGAGGGCGACAGCCAGCTCGGCGACTTCATCGAGGACTCCGAGGCCATCGTCGCGGTCGACGCGGTGAGCTTCACCCTCCTGCAGGACCAGCTCCAGTCGGTGCTGGCCACGCTGTCCGAGCGCGAGGCGGGTGTGGTGCGGCTGCGCTTCGGCCTCACCGACGGCCAGCCCCGCACGCTGGACGAGATCGGCCAGGTCTACGGGGTCACCCGCGAGCGGATCCGGCAGATCGAGTCCAAGACGATGTCGAAGCTGCGCCACCCGTCGCGGTCGCAGGTCCTGCGCGACTACCTGGACTGAGACAGACCGACCGACAGATCGACTGATCGCCCTTCGAGCCGCGGAGACGTGGCTCGGAGGGCGATCCCTCGTGCGGTCCTCCCCCGGCACGGGCCGGCTCCGGTCCGGCGCAGCGGCCCGTCCGATCCCGCTGCGAGCACCGACGATCACGACCACCCGCTCGTCCACCGCACGCACCGACGTCCGCCCCTTCGTCGGGGCGGCAGGCCGATGAGCTCGGCGGGAGGCGAACGCCGGCAGCGCGCTGCACGGGATCGACGACCAGCCTAGGTCCCGGGACACCGGCACCCCCGCCCGCGACCGGCTACTCGTCCCCGGCGGGGCCGGGCTCGGCGGGAAGCGGCCCGCTCGGCTCCTCCATCCCGGGCGCGGCCGACCTGTCGTCGTCGCGCTCCGTGCGGATCTGGTCTTCCGCGAGGGCGGGTACCCCTCCTGCTCGGACACGGTCCCTTCCGAGCCTGCACCGGCCGCCCACCTGATCGCCCGCGACGACGGTGCTCTTCACCACCAGCACGAACGTGCTGGTCTACGCGGCGCCGCCCGGGCTGCGGGTGCCGCGACGGCTCAACCGCGGTGCCGGTCGTCGCTCGGTGCCGCGCGGGGCTGGTTCCAGGCCGGCGGGTGGGCCCGCGGCCCGGCCGGCGGGTGCGGCTGGCGGGGCGCGGGCGGGTGCGGGTGCGGGTGGTGGGGACGGCGCACCGCCGGCTGCGGGCGCGGGGCCCTGCGGTCGAAGCGGACGGTCGCGCCCGGGTCGATCCGCACGGTCGGCGCGTCGATCCGGACGGTCGCGGCGTCGACGCCGGGCCCGACGGGCCGGGCGGGCGCGGCCGGTTCGACGGCCACCGGTTCGATGGCCGCGGGCCCGACGGCCGCCGGCTCGGCGGCGGGCGGTGCCGCCGGCTCCACCGCGTCGGCCGCGGCGCGCCGGGCGCGGACGCGGCGGACGACGAACCACACCACCGCGACCCCGAGCAGCCCGACGACCACCTTCGAGACCACCGACATGTACGGCTCGATGACGCCCCAGTTCGCCCCCAGGCCGTAGCCGGCCAGCACGAACGCGGTGTTCCACAGGAGGCTGCCCGCCGTGGTCAGCAGGGCGAACAGCGGCAGCGACATCCGCTCCAGCCCGGCGGGCACCGAGACCAGGCTGCGCACGAGCGGCACCATCCGGCCGAAGAACACGGCCTTCGCGCCGTGCCGAGCGAACCACTCCTCGGCCTTGACCACGTCGGCCACGTCCACCAGCGGCATCCGGTCGGCGATGGCGATCAGGCGCTCGCGCCCCAGCGCGGCGCCCGCCCCGTAGAGGACCAGGGCGCCGACCAGCGAGCCCAGCGTGGTCCAGATGATCGCGGCGAGCACGCTCATCTCGCCGCGCGCGGCGGCGAACCCGGCCAGCGGCAGGAACACCTCGCTCGGCAGCGGCGGGAACACGCTCTCCAGCGCGATCGCCAGCCCCACCCCCGGCGCGCCGAGCGTCTCCATGAGGCCAACGACCCAGCCGACGATCCCACCGTCGGCGGCCACCGGAACGGTACTCATGCCACACACGGTAGAGAAGAACCCTTTTCGGGCATCGCACCCGGGGGTGCCCGCGTCCCCCTGCCTGGCGAAACCCGTCAGGCCGCGGCGACCAGTGCGGCGACCCGGTCGGCCACCCGGTCGGGGAACTCGCCGTTGAGCGCGTGCGACGCGTCGGGCCACAGCTCGACCGTCGCGTTCGGGATCAGCCCGGCGCGGGCGGCGGCCCGGCCGGGGTGGTGGATGATGCTGCGGCCCGCGATCACCACGAGGGCCGGCGCGGTGATCGCCCGGAGCTGCGCGTCGGTCGGGTACGTCGGGAAGGGCTGCGCCCTGCGGTAGCCCCGCATCCCGGCCTCGATCATCCGCCCGACCGCGTGCTCCTCGGCCCTGGCCCCGCCGGCGATCCAGCTGAGGTTCGCCTGCTGCACCCGCTTCGGCAGCGGGAGCGTGGCGACCAGCGAGAACAGCACGGCCTTGACGCCGATCCGCCCGACGGTGCCGGCCGGGTCGAGCAGGGTGAGCGAGGCGAGCAGGTCGGGGCGGTGCATCGCGAGGTTGGCCGCGCTCCAGCCGCCGAACGACAGGCCGAGCAGGTGCACGCCCGACAGGCCCAGCCCGTCGAGGGTCTCGCCGAGCCAGCGGGCCTGGTCGGCGGGGCCGGTGATGGCGCGCGTCTGCTCGGACAGCCCGGGCTCGCCGAGCAGGTCGACCGTCACGACGGGGAGCCCGATGCGCAGCAGGGACGGGAGGTTGTCCGCCCACACCGGTGTGCTCGACGCGGTGCCGGGCAGCAGCACGAGCGGCGGCCCGACCTCGGCCGGCCCGAACCGGTACGTGCGCACCGTGCCGAAGGACGTCTCGACGTCGTCGGTGGCGGCCGGCGCGGGCAGCTCGGCCATCGCCTCGTCGTAGGCGGCCACGAACCGCTCGCGCGCCGCGGTGCTGGTGAATCCCCCGACAGCCATCGGTCCCCCTCCTTGACGATACGATCGTATCGTAGCAGGGGGACGCTGGGAGGATGCCCGCATGGACGAGCCCGGGACGCGGGCGGCGATCGGCCGAGCGCTGCTGGAACTGCTGGCCGAGGGCCGGGCGGTCAGCTACGGCGCGACCGCGAGCCGGGCGGGCGTGTCCAAGGGGCTCGTCCAGCACTACTTCCCCGACCGCACCCGGCTGGTCCGCTTCGCCGCGACCACCCTGGCCGCCCGGCTCGGGGAGCGCCTGCGCGGCGCCGTGGCCGACCCCGCCACCGACGCCGCGACGACGCTGGCCGACGCGCTGGTCGCGCTGCTGCCCGCGACCCCCGACTCCCGGCTCGACGAGGCGGCGGGCCGCGCGCTGTTCGCGCTCGCGCTCACCGACCCGCAGACCAACCGCGACTACCGCGACGGCCGCCGGGCCGTCGCCGGTCTGGTGCGCGACCTGCTGGCCGCCGCCGCACCCGAGCGCGGACCGGGCTGGCTGGCCGCGACCGCCCGCGACCTGCTCGGCACGCTCGCCGAGCTCGGCACCGACCTGGTGCTGGGCGAGCTCACCGCCGACGAGGCCACGACCGCGCTGCGGGGTCGGGTCCGCGACGCCGTCGCCTGAGGCGGGGTCGTCATCGGGGGCGTTCCCCCTCCCCCGGCGGATCGCCCGCCGACCGGTCCGGGTCGTCGACCTCGGCCCCCAGCCGCTCGCAGGTGCGGACCAGGACCTGCGCGGCCTCGCGGGCCCGGGTCGAGACCACCGGGTGCGCGGCCAGCGCCCGCCACCGGGCCGCCTGGTGCGCCGTCGCCGACCGCACCTGCCCGGCCGTCGTGTCGACGGCCACGCCCAGCCGGACCCGGACGTCGGCACCGGCCGCGCCCAGCAGCCGCTCGGCCACCCGGCGCTCGTCGCCGGGCAGGCCCAGCTCGCCGGACCGCAGCGCGTCCAGCAGCTCGATCTCGCGCAGCTCGTGCGCCCCGGCGCGGACCCGTTCGAGCTGGTAGCGCAGCGAGCGGGCGCTCTCGCCGGGTGGCGGCGACGCCCCCAGCACCGTGTCCAGCCCGGTCAGCACGGACCGGGTGCGCAGCGGATCGCTCCGGCGCAGGAACCGGGACGCGACCACCTCCTGCAGGTCGGCCAGGCCGCTGTGGCGCACCAGCGCCGCCGCGAGCTCGGCGCGGCCGCCCCCCTCGCCGCAGCGCACCAGCGCGAGCGCCCGTCGGGCACCCAGCGGGCCCAGCCGGTCGATCAGCGCGGTGGCGGCGTCCCTCGTGTCGGCCGGGTCCCCGGTCGCCCACCGCTGCAGCAGCCGGTGCTCCTCGTCGCCGAGGCGGGCCGCGGCGACGGCCGTGGCCGGCGCGACCGGCACGACCGTGTGGCAGACCCGGCGCACGGCGGGGTCCGCGGCGTACTCCGCGGCGGCCGCGCCGCCCTGCCCGGTCGGGTCGTCCGCCCGGGCCAGCACCCCGATCGCGCGCTGCCCCGCGGCGTGCAGGAGGTCGAGCAGCGCCATGTCGGCGGGCCGCCCGTAGTGCAGCAGCAGCACGAACGCGTCGGCTCCTGGCGGTTCGCCGCCCGCGGTCCCGACCAGGGCCCGGACCTGGCCGAGCGCCTCGGCGGACAGGCGCTCGGGGCCGCGGACCCGCGGGGTCGGGACGTCGATGAGCGTCATCGCCCGCAGCGCGGGAGCGGGGAGGGCGACCACCGCGGCGGGGCCGGACTCGACGCGCTCGTCGCCGTAGACGTAGCGGACGGGCACCGGCGCCGCCGGCGGCGGCGGCACCGCGGGGGTGCCGACCATGGCCTCCACCAACATCCGCCGCAGGTCGTCCACGGCTCCGAGCACCGCGATGCGCAGCGGCTCGTCGAGCCGGTGCGCGAGGTCGTCGACGCGGGACTGCGCGGGGGTGCCGCGGTAGGCAACGCAGGTCGCCCGGGCCAGGGCGCGCACCTGGCCGGCCAGTCGGGGCAGCTCCAGGGGGAGGTCCGCGGCCACCTCCTCCGGGGCGGACTCCGGCGCCGGTTCCCGGGGCGGCTCGGGCACGGCGACGGGGTCGACGGCGGGCATGGTCGGGGGGTCGAACGCGGGCACGGTCGGCGCCTCGACATCGGGCACGGCGGTGGGTCCAGGAGTGGGCCCAGAAGCGGGCACGGCCGTGGGCACCGGGGTCACCACGGCGGTCGGCTCGGGCTGGGGCACGGCGATCAGCACGGTGGTGGCCGCGGACCCGCGCGCGGTCGTGGGCACCGTGGGTTCGTCGACGGAGGGCGGGGCCGCGGACCCGCCCTCCGGGGGCACCGGGACGGAGCCCTCGACCGTGGTGCCCGCCCCCGGTGCCGACCGGATCGTGACGACCCCGCCCACCGCGGCGATCCGGGTGGCCATGTTCCGCAGGCCCCGCCCGCCCGCGGCGTCCGCGGCGGGGTCGAACCCCGGTCCCTCGTCGCGCACGGTGAAGGCGAGGGCGCCCGCCCGCTCGGCCAACCGCACGGTCACCGGGGCGCCCGCGGCGTGCTTGCGCGCGTTGCCCACCGACTCGGTGCAGCAGAACCACACGGCCGCAGCCACATCGGCCGGGAACCGCCTGCCGTCGGGCACGCCGTCGGTCTCGACGTCGATGGGCGGGTGCGCGGCGGCGAGCTCGGCGCGCAGCGCGGGCACGAGCCCTTCCTGCGCCACCACCTGCGAGGACACGCCGTCGGCCGTGGCCGCGAGCACCGCCTCCGCGGCGGCGAGCTGCTCGGTCAGCACGCCGAGCCGCTCCTGCGCGAGGTCCAGCTCACCGGTGCCGAGGTGGTGCTCGACCAGGCCGAGGGCGAGTCGCAGCGACACCAGGTTGTGCTGGGCGCCGTCGTGCAGGTCGCGCTCGATGCGGCGCCGCTCGCTGTCCATCTCGGCGACCGCCCGGCGCCGCGACACGGCGATCTCCTCCGCGTGCGCGAGCGCCGCGCGCAGCTGCCGCTCGAGCTCGATCGCCGACCGGCTGGCCTCCAGGACCACGCCGAGGCCGTCGGCGATGTCGGTGAACAGCTGCTCGCGCTGGGCGTTGACGCCCGACACCGCCTGGCGGTCCACGGCCAGCGCCCCGACCTGCTCGTCGCCGTGGCGGACGGGGACCTCGACCAGGTCGTCGATGTCGAAGCCACCGGTGCGATCGGCCCACTCGTAGCGGCGGTCGCGCAGCCCGGGCCGCCGCACGGTCAGCCGGCACACGCCCGCGCCGAGCCCGCGGGCGATGGCCTCGGCGACCTGGGCCAGGTCGGGGGCCGAACCGGACGAGGAGGCCGCGCTCGAGCGCAGCAGCGCCGTGACGTCGGCCAGCACCCGGTACGGGGCCGGGCGGCGCCCGTAGAGCAGCCGGTCGACGAGCCGCTCGACGCGGATGCACAGCGGGCCGAGGGCCACCGCGGCGGCCACCCCCGCGGCCACCTCCGCGACCCCGGCGTCGACCACGCCGTCGGCGAGCGCCCCCAGCAGCACGAAGCCCCCGCCACCGACCGCTCCCACGAGCAGCACCGCGAGGCCGCGGCTGAACCAGTGCTCCGCGGTCCACAACCGGTCCTGGCGCGCGGCGAGCAGGACGACGACGGCGATGGCCGCCGACGCCAGCCGGGAGAACCAGAACAGCAGCGCCGTCGGGTCGCCGACGGGCCCGGCCGTGTCCGTCCCCGACCGGGGCTCGGTCGGCTCGACCAGCGCCAGGTACGGCGCGGCGCCCAGCAGGTCGAGCAGCAGCGTGACCACGGCGAGCACGGCCATCACCGCGAAGCCGCCGACGACCATGCTGAACAGCAGGCGGGCCTGCGTGCGGGCGGCGGCGCCGGGGCCGCGGCGGACGCGGCGGGGCAGCACCACGAGCCCCACCACCGGGACGACGAACCCGAAGAACAGCACGCAGTTCGCGGTGTGCGGGAGCAGCGCGGCGCCCAGGCCGACCAGGGCGAAGGCCGCGGTGCCGACCACCACGAGCGCCCGGCGGACCGGCCAGCCCTCGGACATGAGGTCCCACGGCGGGGTCGGGAACAGCAGCAGGGCCAGGACGTACGCGGCGCAGGCGGTGCCGAGCAGCACGGCCCCGTGCACGCCGCTCGCGGTGAGCCCGGTCGCCTGCTCGAGGCCGCGGGAGGCGGCGTGCGCCTGCATGTTGAACGCTCCGGCCGAGCCGGCCAGCGCGACCGCGAGCAGCCGGATCGACCAGGTGCGCGGGCCCGCGGTGATCAGCACGACCGCGAGGACCAGGTTGAGGGTGCTGAACCCGTAGTCCAGGCCGAGCTGGCCGAGCGGCCCGCTGGCCGGTGCGGCGTCCACGGCCGCGCGCGCCCACCAGCTCCCCGACGCCCCGAGGGACGCGGCGACCTGCGGCGAGTACCGGACCGCCGCCGCGACGACGCCCAGCACGAGCCAGATCACCGAGACGGCGGCGCTCAGCACCAGCAGCACGCCGAGGCCTGCGCGGGCGGTGGCGGCGGCCAGGCCCGCACCCCGGTGGGCGCCGCCGGTGATGGTGGCGCGCACGGCGGTGAGCACGCCCGTCACGTCGCCGTCCCCGCGCCGACCAGCGGCTCCAGCCGGTCGGGGAGCCAGGCCAGCACCGTGGTGCCCGCGGCGTACTCGGTGACCTCCACGGCGCCGCCCAGCGCCGCCAACCGCTCGATGTCGCCGGCGAGCTCGGTGCGCAGCGCGGCGGCCGAGCCGGGACCCAGCTCGGGATCGTCGATCCGCACCGACAGCCGGCCGTCGCGGTGCTCCAGGCGCAGGTGCAGCTCGGTGTGCGCGGGCCGGCCCGCGAGGTGGGTGACGGCGGCCGCGGCCAGGTAGTAGATGCCCGACTCGACCTCCCAGGCCAGCCGCGACCCCGGTTCGCCGGTCAGCCGCACCTCCCGGGGCAGGTCGGCCAGCACCTCCTCGAGCGCGGCGGCGGGTCCGAGGTCGCGCAGCACCGCCGGGTACACCCCGCGGGCGATCACCCGGAACCGCGCCAGCAGCTCGTCCAGCGAGGCGCGGGCCCGCGCCAGCGCCTCCTCCGCCGGGCCGGGTCGCCGCGGCGCGGCGGACAGGTCGTCGGTGGCCTCCCGCAGCGCGGTGCGCAGCACCTCGAGCCGTTCGGTCGTCGCGTGCGAGATCTCCGCGCCCAGCCGCTGCCGCTCGACCTCCCTGGCCCGGGTCAGCCTGCGCCGCGACTCGCCGAGCTGGTCGGCGAGCTCGGCGGCCTGGCGGACGCGCTCCTGCAGCTCGGCGCGCCGCTGCACGCTGCGCAGCAGCAGGCCGGCGCCGTCGGCGACGTCCCGCATGAGGCGCTGGTCGGCCGGGGTGACCGGGGCGTCGGCCTTGTCGATCACGAGCGCGGCCCGCAGCACGGTCCCGTCCAGCACCGGCACCACGTGGTCGGTGCCCGGCCGGGCGAGCAGCACGGCGAGGTTCTCCGCGATCGGAACCGGCCCGTCGGCTGGCGGGTGCGCCGCCACCTCCAGCAGCCTGCCCTCGACCACCAGCCACAGCGCGGCCCGCTGCGCGCCGGTGCCGTCGGCGAGCACCTGGGCCAGGCCGGGCAGCGCCTGCCCGAGGGAGCGGGCCCTGGTCCGCGCCGTCGTCTGGGCGAGCACCGAGTAGGGCGTGGTGAACCGGTGGCGGGTGAGCCTGCGGACGAGCCGGTCCATCGGCTCCCTGGCCGCGACCATCCCGACGGCCGCCACTCCCGCGGCGACGAACGGCAGCAGCACCCGCTGGCCCGCCCACACCAGCGGGTCCAGCGCGAGCACCACCGCGAAGACCGCGCCCGTCCAGCTCGCGACCAGCAGCAGCCGCAGCGCTCTGGCCGCGAGTGCCCGGTTCACGAAGGGTCCGCTACTCGCCGTCACGTTGCGCGCGGAGGTACGTGAGCACGGCCAGCACCCGCCGGTGCTGCTCGGAGGTGTCGGCGTGCAGCCCGAGCTTGCCGAAGATGTTCGCGATGTGCTTCTCCACGGCCTTGGGCGTGACGAACAACTGGGCGGCGATTCCACCGTTCGAGCGGCCCTCGGCCATCAGGGCCAGCACGTCGGTCTCGCGCTCGGACAGCGACGAGACCAGGCTCTTGCGCTCGGCGCGCGGCCGCTCGACCAGGCGCTTGGCCAGCACCGGCTCGATGACGATCTCACCGGCGGCGATCCGCGTGAGCGTGTCGGACAGCACCTCGACGCTGCCCACCTTCTCCTTGAGCCGGTAGCCGATGGCGTCGGTGCCGATCTGCAGGATGCGCAGCAGGTAGTGCGATTCGGCGTAGTGCGACAGGAACAGCAGGCCCATGTCCGGGTGCGCGGCCCGCAGCCGCTCCGCGGTCACCAGCCCGCCGTCGGGCCCGGGGGGCATCCGGATGTCCAGGATCGCGACGTCGGCGGGGCAGCCGCGCAGCGTGGCGACGAGCTCGTCGCCGCCTGCCGCGCACGCGACGATCTCGTGCCCCGCCGCCTTGAGCAGCATGAGCAGCCCTTCCCGGAACAGGGCGCCGTCCTCGGCGAGCGCTACGCGCATGGGATCCTCACAGTGATCAGGGCCCCGGCCCCCACCTCGACGGTCCCGCCCAGAAGGCGCACTCCGTCGTGGATCGCAGCAGCATGGCAGGCGTCGACACCGCCGACGACCACCACGAGGGCGTCGCCCTCGCGACGAATGACGACATCGATCACCCGGCTGGCGGCTGGTGCGTTGGTCTGTTCGGGTATGCGCCGGCTCGGGGGCGCGGTCAGGCAGCCGAGCAGCGTGAAGTACGCGGCCCCCTCGGCCGCGGCGCCGAACCGCTCGTCGGGGGCGTCGATCCGCACCGGCACCGGCGAGCGGTCCGCGACCTCCCGCAGCGCGGGGCCCAGGCCGACCTCGTCGAGCAGCGGCGGGTAGAGGTTGCCCGCCACCTCGCGCAGCTCCTGGAGCACTTCGTGCAGCTCACCCTGCAGGTCGTCGATCGCGTCCTGCAGCTCCCGGTCGTCGTCGGGCCTGCGGTGGCGCAGCAGGCCGAGCCGCAGCGCCAGCGCGGAGATCCGCAGCGCGGCGCCGTCGTGCAGCTGGCGCTCGAGGTCGCGGCGGCGCATCCACTGCCGGTGGGCGCTGCGGCGCAGGCGCGCCTCGTCCTCACCGGCCGGGCGCGAGCCGGTGCACCCGGTCGGTCGCGAGCCGGACGGGGGGAGTGGAGATGACGCGGGGCCCGCCCCGGGTGGCACGGACTCTAGCGTCATAAGGCGAGTGTGAACCTCTGCGCAGCGTGACCACAGGGGGGCGCCCCCCGCCGCGGGTAGGGTTCACCCCCGCCCCGTCGGCCCACCACCAGTCGGGGCAGGCGCATGCCGCCAGACGGGGCTGATCGCGCCGCAGGTGGTTGTCCCTTGCGAACGACCGTTACGTATCACTCGCGCCCAACGACTCCTCGTAACGTGAAGGGCGTCACGAGGAGGAGGCGGTAGTGTCGTACAGCCTGGGGGTCGACCTCGGCACGACCTTCGTGGCGGCGGCCGTCGCCAGGGGGACGCGCGTCGAGATGCTCACCCTCGGCGACCGCACGGTGGTGACGCCCGCGGTCGTGTTCGCCCGCGACGACGGCCGCATCGTCACCGGCGACGCGGCCAACCGCCGTGCGGTGAGCGACCCGCAGCGCGTGGGCCGCGGGTTCAAGCGCCGCCTCGGCGACCCCGCACCGGTGCTGCTGGGCGGGTCGCGGCACCCGGTCACCTCCCTGCTCGCCGCCGTCCTGTCCGACGCCGTCTCGCGGGTCCGCGCGACCGAGGGCGGCCCCCCGGACCGGGTCGTGCTGACCCATCCGGCGAGCTGGGGCCCCTACCGCCGCGAGCTGTTCGACGAGGTCCCGCACCTCGCCGGCATCCCGCGGGCGCAGACGACCACCGAGCCGCAGGCCGCGGTGGCGCACCACGCCGCGGCGGGCAGGCTCCGCGACGGCGAGGCCGTGGCCGTGTACGACCTCGGCGGCGGCACCTTCGACGTCACCGTGCTGCGCAAGCGCACGTCGAGCATCGACATCCTGGGGGTGCCGCAGGGCATCGAGCGCCTCGGCGGCGACGACTTCGACGACGCCGTGCTGGCCCACATCGACGCCGTCTCGGGCGGGGCGCTCTCGGAGCTGGACCTCGCCGACCCGCAGACCGGCACCGCGATGGCCCGGCTCCGCCAGGACTGCACGCTGGCCAAGGAGGCGCTGTCGGTCGACACCGAGGCCACCATCCCGGTGTTCCTGCCCAACCGGCACTTCGACGTGCGCCTCACCCGGGCCGAGTTCGAGGACATGATCCGCCCCCACGTCGAGTCGACCATCGGCGCGCTCATCCGCACGCTGCAGTCCGCGCGGGTCGACCGCAGCGAGCTCAGCGCGGTGCTGCTGGTCGGCGGCTCCTCCCGGATCCCGCTCGTCGCCCGGATGATCACCGAGGCGCTGCGTCGCCCGACGCTGGTCGACACCCATCCGGAGTACGCCGTCGCGCTCGGCGCCGCCGCGCTCGCGGCCGAGCTGGACCCGGCGCCCGCCGGGTTCCGCGGCGGCCGGAGCACCGTGGCGCCGCGCATGCCCTACCCCCGGGCACCGAACGCCGCCCGCGCGCCGGGGTCGCTCGCGGGTGCCGGGCCGTCGGTGGCGACGCCACCCGCCTGGCCCGACGCGGCGTGGGCACCGGCCGGGTCGGGGTACGACCACGTGGAACCGCTTCCGCCGGGCGGGTCGGCTCCCGCGCGCGCCGGCTCCGGCCTCGCGGCCCCACCCGGCCCCGAGCCGTCCGCACCGCCGCCGGACGCCGCGGAGCGGCGCAGGCGCGTCCTGGTCGTCGCGGCCGCCGCCGCGGCGCTGGTCCTGCTGGCCGCGTCCATCAGCTACCTCCTGGTGCAGAGCCGGGCCGCCGGCGCGCCGCGGGCCGAGCCGGTGCCGAGCACGGTGGTGATCTCACCGGCCGCGCAGTACCCGGAGACGACCCCGTCGGTGCCGCCCGAGCCGGTCGCCAGCGCACCCGGACCGGTGGTCGGCGCGCAGGTCCCGGTCGGCCCGACGCCGGGCTTCGTCGCCATCGCGCCCAACGGCAGGGCCGCGTACGTCGCCAACCGCGCGGCCGGGGTCGTCACGGTCGTCGACACCACCATCGACCAGGCGACCGCCACCATCGCGGTCCCGGACGGGCCGCCGCAGCTCCTGGCGTTCTCGCCCGACGGCGCGCAGCTCTACGTCGGCGTCTCGACCGAGCCGGAGACCTCGACCAACCGCCTCGCCGTGCTCGACACCGCCTCGAACGCGGTCCTGACCAGCATCCCGGTCGGCTCCCCGCCGTTCGGGCTGGACGTCTCGCCCGACGGGTCCCGCATCTACGTGCCCAGCTACGGCACCGTCTCGGTCATCGACACCGGCAGCGACGAGATCGTCGACGACATCCGCGTCGATCCGCACCCCCACCGGCTGGAGCTCTCCGCGGACGGCACCCGGGCCTACACGGCGAACCACGAGTCCGACCTGGTCAGCGTGCTCGACACCGGCGCCGGGACGGTGCTCGCCGAGATCCCGGTGCAGACCAACCCGCACAGCCTCGCCGTGCACCCCGGCCTGCCGCTGGTGGCCGCCGTGAACTACGGCAGCGACTCGGTGAGCATCATCGACACGACGACCGACCAGGTGGTGGCCACCATCCCGGTGGGCACGCACCCGCAGGACCTCGCCTGGGCGCCCGACGGGCGGCACCTCTACGTCGTCAACGTCGACTCCGACGACCTGACGGTGATCGCCACCGAGGGGTTCCAGCCGGTCGCCACCGTCCCCACCGGCGACGCGCCCACGAGCATCGCCGTGCTGCCGGACGGGACGAAGGGCTACGTCACCAACCTCAACAGCGGCACGCTGACCGTCCTCGACCTGGACGGCTGACCGCGCGGGCGGTCGGGGTCGCCGCGGGCCGGCCGCGGGCCGGCGCACGGCGACCCGGGCTCAGCCGTGGCGGCGCAGCTCGTGGAAGAAGTCGTCGACGACCCGCAGCTCGCCCGACCCGACGACCCGGTCGTAGACGTACTTGCCGACCGCCAGGTCGAGCACGCCCAGCCCGAACGGGGAGAACACCACCGGCCGGTCGGCCGGCACCGCCACCCGCCCGGCCAGGACGTCGTCCAGCGTGCCGTCCAGGAAGTCCCGGCTGCCGGTGATCTGCTCCACCAGGTGCGGGGAGGTGTCGGCCTTGAGGCAGTGCTCGACGTCGTCGACGATGTTCGTCGAGGCCAGCAGGATCTCCGGGTCGAGGTCGCGCAGCGACACGTGCAGCACGAGCGGGTTGTGCGCGAACCACTCCACGTCGTGGACGTGCGGGCGCGCCGCGACGGTGGCGAACACGACCAGGTCGCTCGACCGGATCAGCGCCTCCGCGCTGTCGTGCACGGTGATCCGGCCGGTGGCGCCCGAGCGCTCCAGGTAGCCGCGGTAGCCCGCGGCGCTGTCGGCCGACAGGTCGTGCACGCCGATCTCGTCGAACTCCCACCCGGTGCCGGCGAGGAAGCCGTGGATGTAGCGGGAGATGAGCCCGGTGCCGATGAAGCCGACGCGCCGCGGCCGGGTCCGGGTGCGGCTGAGCCGGTCGGCGGCCAGCGCCGCGGACGCCGCGGTCCGGGCGGCGCTGATGATCGAGCTCTCCAGCACCGCGAAGGGGTAGCCGGTCTCGCGGTCGTTGAGGATCAGCACGGCCGACGCCCTGGGGATCCCGGCGGCGACGTTCTCCGGGAAGCTGGAGATCCACTTCAGGCCGTCGACCCGGGCCCGCCCGCCCAGCGACGCGGGCAGGGCGATGATCCGCGCGGTGGGGCGGTCGGGGAAGCGCAGGAAGTACGACGGCGGGTTCACCGAGTCGCCCTCGCCGTGCCAGCGGTAGGCCTCCTCGACCATCGCGACGACCTCGGCCTCGCGGCCCTCCAGCGCCCGCTGCACCTGCCCACCGGAGATCACCGCGAACGTCGGCGCGCCGACCGCGGGGGCGGTGCCGGCCGCGGTCTCGGGTGCGACGGTCATCGCGCACCCACGTCCACGGTCGGGGCGCAGTGGGCCAGCCGCACCGGGTCGGCCAGCCCGACGAGCACCTCGCGCGGGCCGGTGTAGGCCTCGCGGCTGTGCGCGGTGCGCAGGTTGTCGACCATCAGCAGGTCGCCGGACTGCCACGGCTCGCGCGCGGTGTGCTCCTGGTAGACGCCGTTCAGCAGGGCCACGACGTCCTCGCCGATCGGCTCGCCGCCGCCGAAGCGGGTGGTGAACGGCAGCCCGTCCGGGCCGTAGACGTCGACCAGGTACTCGCGCACGTCGGGGTCGAGCGTCCACTCGTTGAGGAAGGCGATCTGGTTGAACCAGCTGCGCCGACCGGTGACCGGGTGGCGCACCACCGCGCTGCGGCGCTGCCAGGTGCGCAGCGCCCCGTCCGGCTGCCACTGGAAGGCGATCCCGTTGGCCCGGCAGTAGCGCTCCACCTGCGTCCGGTCCTCGGTGCCGAACGCCTCCGCGAACGACCCGCCGATCTCGTCGTTGTAGCAGCGGGTCAGCAGCCAGCCCTCGCGCTCGAACCGGGCGACCAGGTCGCGGGGCAGCGCGTCGAGCACGGCCGACGAGTCGGCCACCCCGGTGGCCCCGCCCGTCTCCGGCGCCGTCAGGCAGGCGAACAGCATCATCCCCGGGAACTCCAGGGTGTAGCTGAGCTCGTTGTGCATGCACATCTGCTGGTTGGCGGGCCACTTCGTGGACGAGTGGACACCGCCGGGGTGGCTCTGGCGCGGCGCGAACGCCTCGGCCTCGCCCATCAGGTGGTGGGTCAGCCGGGCGAACACGGCGGCGACCTGCGCGGAGTCGCGCAGGCCCAGCCCGCGCACCAGGACCGCGCCGTACTCGAGCACGGCCGCGCGCAGGGCGTCGCGGTGCGCGGCCGCCCAGCCCGGCGCGTCGCCCGTGGCCGGCACCCGCAGCACGGCGGGCCGTCCCGGCCGGCGTTCCAGATCGAGCATCGGGGTGGGGAATGGGGATGGCATGTCGGTTTCCTCTCGATCCGGGTCAGGACGTGGTCAGCAGTTCGGAGGCGTGCAGGACGGCGGCCGCCGCCTGGTCGGGGCGGGTGCGCAGGAAGTAGTGGCCGCCGTCGGGGAGCTCGTGCACGGCGATGTCGTCGCCGAGGAACTCCCACTCGCGGTGCCGGTCCGGGTAGCCGGCCGTGCTCGGGTCGTCGGCGGCGACGACGACGGTCACCGGGGCGGCGACCCGGCGCGGCGAGCCGGCCTCCAGCGCATCGGCGAGGTACTCGTGCGCGGACGCGCAGTCGTGCCGGTAGGCGGCGGCGACGTGCCCGGCGCGCTGCGCGTCCAGCTCCCCGAGCTCGGAGTAGCCGCTGTCGGAGCTCAGCTCGGCGGCGATCGCGGCCGTGGCGCGCGCGGCCGTCGCGGCGGCCGCGGCCCGCCGGGCCGTCGCCGTCCCGGCCAGCTGCGCGGCCAGGAACACCCGCTCGACGGTGACGCCGCGCTCCTCCAGCAACCGGGCCGCCGCGACCGCCATGGCCGCCCCCGAGGAGTGGCCCCACAGCCGCACCCGCCACAGCCTGCGCGCGATGATCTCGTCGACGACCTGCTCGACGATCCGCGGCAGCGGCGCGAACGGCTCGCGCTCGGCCACCAGGTCGTGGCCGGGCAGCTCGACGGCGTACACGGGTGTGCCGCTGCCCTCCAGGGCCTTCGCCATGGGCCGGAAGTTCACCGCGTTGCCGCCGGCGTAGGGGAAGCAGACCAGCGCCGGGGCCCGCGACCCGGCGGGGTCCGAGAGCTGCTGCAGCAGCCCGCCGCCCGGGCCGGCGACCGGCTCGCTGCGCTGCCGCGCCCGGGTGTCGACCAGCGCGGCGAGGTCGGCGAGGACCGGGTGCCCGGTGACGTCCTTGAGCGACACCTCGCGGTTCATCGCGACCACCAGCCGGACCGCGGATATCGAGGAGCCGCCCCGGTCGAAGAAGTCGTCGCGACGGCCGATGTGGTCCTGCGGCACGCCGAGCACCCCGGACCAGGCCACGGCGAGCCGCTCCTCGGTCGGCGTGGCGGGCCCGTCGGCGCCGGCGCCGTCCCCGGCGCCGAGCTCGGCGGCGAGCGCGGTCAGCGCCTTGGTGTCGATCTTGCCGTTGCCGGTCAGCGGCAGCCGCTCGCGCCAGTGGAGCAGGGCCGGGACCATGTAGTGCGGCAGCGAGGCGCCCAGCCGCGCCCGGATCAGCTCGGGGTCCAGCGCGGTCGGCCCGGCGTAGAACGCCACCAGGTGCTTGCTCCGGTCCGGCCGCTCGGCCACCACGACCGCGCCGTCGCGCACCCCCGGCACCCCGAGCAGGGCGTTGTCGATCTCGCCCAGCTCGATCCGGAACCCGGAGATCTTCACCTGGGAGTCGCGGCGGCCGAGGAACTCGAGCTTGCCGTCGGGGCGCCAGCGGCCGTAGTCGCCGCCCAGGTACAGCCGCTCGCCCGGACGGTGCGGGTCGTCCATGTAGGCCGCCGCGGTGCGCTCGGGGTCGTTGACGTACCCGCGCCCGACGCAGACCCCGGAGAAGCTGATCAGGCCGGGGGCGCCCAGCGGCACCGGGGACAGGTTCTCGTCGACCACGTAGACCCGGACGTTGCCGACCGCGGGCCCCAGCGGGACGCGGTCGTCGGCCGGGGGCTCGGTCATGACCTCGTGGTTGGTGTCGTCGGAGGTCTCGGTCAGCCCGTATGCGTTGACCAGCGCGAGCCCGGGCAGCGCGGCGAAGAACCGCTGCACCAGCTCGACCTTGAGCGCCTCGCCGGTGGCCGAGACGCAGCGCAGGTCCGGCAGGGCGCGGCCGTACCGGCCCAGGTGGGTGAGGACGACCTCCAGGTAGGACGGCACGACCTGCAGCACCGCGACGCGCTGCGCGGCGATCGTGTCGACGAACCGGTCGACGTCGAGGACGACGTCCTGCTCGACGATCACGGTCCGCCCGCCGACCAGCACCGCGGCCACCAGCTGCCACAGCGAGATGTCGAAGCACTGCGGGGCGACCTGGGCGACCACCCGCGCCTCGCGGATCCCCAGGTCGTCGATCTTGGCGAACAGGTGGTTGAGCATCCCGGCGTGCTCGCACATGGCGCCCTTGGGCTGCCCGGTCGAGCCCGAGGTGAAGTAGATGTAGGCGAGCTGGTCCGCCGCGACCGGCACGCCCAGGTCGCCGTCGCCGCGGTCCTCGGCGCAGGCGTCGTCGATGAGCACCCGCCGCACGTCCGGCAGCCCGCCGAGCGCCTCGTCCAGACCGGTGGTGCTGCCCGGCTCGGTCAGCACCAGCCCGCAGTCCGCCCGCGACAGGGTCGTGGCGATCCGGTCGGCCGGGAAGTGCGGCTCGATCGGCAGGTAGACCCCGCCCGCCTTGAAGACCGCCAGGACCGCGGCCATCCAGTCCAGGTTCCGCTCGGTCACCACCGCCACGACGCCCTCGCGGCGCAGGCCCCGCGCCAGCAGGGCCCGGGCCAGCCGGTTGGCCCGGGCGTTGAGCTCGCGGTAGGTCCAGGACCGGTCGCCCTGCACCGCCGCGACGGCCTCCGGGTGCTCCGCGACCCGCTGCTCGAACAGCTCGTGGGCGCGCAGGTCCGGCAGCTCGCGCCGGGGCCCGGCCAGGCCCTCGAGCTGGAAGCGCAGCTCGGCGGCCGAGAGCAGGCTCTGCCGCCGGTGCTCGGCCGCCGGGTCGGCCGCGATCAGCTCCAGCGCCCTGACGTGGTAGCCGGCGATCCGCGCGGCGGCGTCCGCGTCCAGCACGTCGGTGCGGTACCGCACGCGCAGCCGGTCGAGCCCCGGCGCCGCACCCAGCACCAGGACGACGCCGCCGGTGAGGGCGGTGTCGGTGCCGGTCGGGTCGACCACCGTCTCGAACGACGGACCGGGCACGCCCAGCTCCCGGCGCAGCTCGTCGACGTCCACGCCGGCGTGGACGCGCAGCCGCGCCACCACCCCGGCGACCTCCCGCACCAGCTCCCGCCAGGTGCCGGGCGCGGTCGTCAGCCCGCACGGCAGCGCCGGCCCGCCCGCGGCGGCCGGGTAGCCGGTGACGACCTCGGTCTCCCCGGCCAGCGCGGTGAGCACCTTGGCGTGCGCGGCCACCAGCAGCGCGCCGACCGGCACGTCCAGCTCGTCGGCCAGTCGGTGCAGGCCCGCCACGACGTCCGCGGGGACCGCGGCCTCGTGCGCGGCCGCCCCCGCCGTCGGCGTCGACGTCCACCGGGGCAGCGCGGTCGCCCCGCCCGCCCGCAGCACGTCCCGCCAGAACTCCCGGTCCACAGTCGTCTTCTCCATCACTCCGGTCCTTCGCTGTCGTCGTTGCCGGGATGTCATGCGCCGCGGACGAGCGCGGCGCCGTCGTCGCGCCGGCCGGCCAGGTGGGCCTGCAGGTCGGGCGAGTGCTTGCGCATCCGCGCGGCCGGGTTGCCGCCCCAGCGCGCGTTGGCGGGCATCTCCTCGCCCTTCATCAGGAAGGAGTCGGCGGCCAGCACCGCGTCCTCGCCGATGGTCGTGCCGTAGTGGACGAAGGCCCCGACGCCGAGGGTCACGCCCGAGCCGATCTCGATGCGGTCGGACTTGAACGCGCCGTCCTCCTGGGAGTGGCACTGGGCGACGCTGCCGGTGTTGAAGGTGCAGCCGTCGCCGATGCTGACGAAGGTCTTCTCCGGCAGCATTAGGCCGTCGTCGAAGACCCCCCGGCCGACCCGGACCCCGAGCAGCCGCCACAGGCCGGTCTTCATCGGAGTGCCGTTGAACAGCGGCATGTAGGTGCGCACCGGCACCTTCCAGTAGCGCTCGTGGCGCCAGAAGGCGCGGTCGTAGATCGAGCAGCCCTGCGGGCGAAGGGCTTCCAGCCGCGTGCAGGCACGCTCGATCGCGACGTGGTAACCGACCCCGACCAGCACGAGGAACGCGTCGACCAGCACGGCCACCACGGGGCCCCACGCGTGGTGCAGGTCCGCGGCGACGGCGCCGACGAGCAGCAGCAGCGTGATGTAGAACCACCGAACCAGCAGGAACAGCGCCATCGAGACGAGGTTGTGCCGGGCCTTGGCGGCGAGCAGGCGGCGCAGCTCGTCGGGGCTCTGTCCGCCGAGCCCGACGTCGCGCTGCACCGAGCGCGGGATCTCGAAGCTGGGCGAGCCGAGCAGGCCCACGCCCTCGCGCACCGGTCCGTCGATCGGGACCATCACCTTCGTCGCGAGCAGGCAGTCGTCGCCCGTCCGACCGCCGGCCGGGTAGATGATGTTGTTGCCGAGGAAGTTGTGCCGCCCGACCGTCACCCGGGACATGCGGAACGACGTGTTCGAGTAGTCCGCGTTGACGATCGACAGGCCGTCGGCGACCACGGTCCCCGTCCCGACCGAGACCAGGTACGGGTTGTCGTGGCGCACCTCGGCCCCGAAGTTCGACCCGGTCTGCTCCACCGGCCGCAGCCCGTAGCCGATGCTGCGCAGGTAGCCGACGACGAACGAGCTGTCGCCGGTGAGCTGGGTGAAGAACTTCCGGTTGGTCGTCCGCGCGATCACCCGCTGGGCCCAGTAGTGCAAGCCGTAGAGCGGGTAGGTCCGGTCCGGCCGGACCAGCAGGCCCAGCACGCGTGGGACGGTCGTGGCGAACGCGAGACCCAGCACCACGAACCCGAAGAACAGCACCGTGGACGCCACCAGCACGTGCAGGTAGAAGTCCAGGCTGGTGAACGCGAAGGGGCCGGTCCCGACCAGTTCGACGAGCTGCGGGATCTGCCCGGCCACCAGGATCAGCCCGCCTGCGGCCAGCGGCAGGGCCACCAGCAGCAGGTTCAGCAACTGCACGACGGAGAACAGCGCCCGGCGCGCCCGGCCGCACCGGACCGGGGCGACCCGGCGGTAGTCGACGTCCGTCGGGCGGGCCGGCGAACCGTGCCAGTGCTCGCCCGCGGGCACGGCCTGCCCGGTGTGCAGCGCGGAGGTGTGGCCGAGCTGGGCGCCGTCGCCCAGCGAGGTCTGGATGTCCAGCACGGTCGCCTCGCTGACGAGGACGTCCGCGCCGATCGTGACCGGGCCGGTCTGGATCACCTGGTTCTGGGCCCGGTAGCCGGTGAAGGACGAGTCCTTCCGGATCACCGCGCCGGCGCCGATGGTGAGCAGGTCGGTGCACACGGGCACCGTCCTGGAGAAGACCACGGCGCCGGCCCCGATCCGGGCCCCGAGCGCCCGGAGGTAGACCAGGTAGAGCGGCGACCCGACGAACAGCGTCATCGGGCTGCGCTGCACGAGCGTGCGGACGATCCAGAAGCGCAGGTACGCCAGGCTCCAGACGGGGATCTGGCGCGGCGTCCAGCGACCGACCAGCAGCCACTTGACCAGCACCGGGATCGTGCACATGGCCACGAACTGGATGGCGCCGACCACGACGGAGCGCAGGTAGAGCTCGAGCAGGTCCGGGGCCGTGGCGATCCACTCGATGCCGATGACGGCGCCGATGCTGAGCAGGGCCGGGTACCCGAGCAGGACGAGCAGCTGCACCACCGCGCACAGGAGGCGGTGCGGTCGCCCGGTCCGCGGGCCCGGGGGCCGCGTGTCGACCGTCGCGGCGGTGAGCACCGGGATCGCGCCCGTGATCAGCGGCAGGTCGGCCTGGTCGGCCGGGCTCGCCTGGACGACCTCGTGCACGGCGGCGGCGTCGGCCGCGGGCGCCGGGGTGGGCGCGAACGCCGCGGCGAGGGACGCGGCGCTGGGGTGCGCGTAGACGTCCTTCATCGACACCGTGGGCAGGTCGTCGCGCTTGCGCACCCGCGCGCAGAACCGCGCCATCACCATCGAGTCCGCACCGAGGTCGTCGAAGACGTTGGCGTCGGCCGGGACGGACTCCAGCTCCAGCACCGCCGCCAGGACCTCGGCGAACGCCGCCGTGAGGACCGCGACCGCGGCCGGCTCGCCCGCACCGTCCGCGGCGGGCGCCGGGGCGGGCGCGGGGGCCGGGGCGAACGCGGTGGCCAGGCGACCGATCGTCGGGTGCGCGTAGACGTCCTTCATCGACACCGTCGGCAGGTCGTCGCGCTTGCGCACCCGCGCGCAGAACCGCGCCATCACCATCGAGTCCGCACCGAGGTCCTCGAAGACGTTGGCGTCCACCGGGACGGACTCCCGCTCGAGCACCCCGGCCAGCACCTCGGCCAGCGCGGCGGCGATGCCGTCCCCGGCGCCGGCCGGCGGCGCGGGGGCCGGGGCGGGAGCGGGGGCGGGGGCGAGGGCGGGAGCCGGCTTCGGCCGCGGGGTGGGGCTCGGCCGCGGCGTCGGCGTCAGCCGCACCGTCGGGGCGGGCGCCGGAGCCGGGATGGGGGCCGGCCCCGGGGTCAGCCGCACCGTCGGAGCGGGCGCCGGGGACGGGGTCGGGACCGGTCCCGGGGTCAGCCGCACCGTCGGAGCGGGCGCCGGAGCCGGGGACGGGGTCGGCCGTGACACCGGCACCGTCCGGCCCTGCGCGGAGTCCGCCTCCGGGTCCGGGGCCGAGGTCGGCTGGGTCACCGGCACGGTCCGGCCCTGCGCGGAGTCCGCCTCCGGCGCCGGGTCCGGGGCCGAGGTCGGCACCGGCACCGTCCGGCCCTGCGCCGAATCCGCCTCCGGCGCCGCGGCCGGTCGCGGCCGCGGGGTGGGGCTCAGCCGCACCGTCCGGGCCTGCGCGGAGTCCGGTGCCGGGGTCGGAGTCGGAGCCGGAGTCGGAGCCGGAGCCGGAGCCGGAGCCGGAGCCGGAGCCGGGGTGGGCGCCGGAACCGGGGTCGGCGCCGGCAGCACGATGTCGCGGGTCGGCGCCACGGGGGCGGCGTCCCCGGCCCCGCTGCGCGCGGCCAGCCCTGTCGCGACCGGCACCGTGCGGTCGTGGCGGGCCACCGGCCCGCCCAGCCTGCCGTGGTACTCGATCTCGCCGTCGGAGTTGACCCGGCCCAGGTCGCCGGTGCGGTAGATGCGCCCGGACGGGTTCGCCGGGATCCCCAGGAAGTCCGGGATGAACGCCCGCTCGGTGAGGTCGTCGCGGCCGAGGTAGCCGCAGGCGAGCCCGATCCCGGCGATGCCGATCTCGCCGACCCGCCCGTGCGTCAGCGCGCGGTAGGGGTCGGCCGGGTCGAGGATCACCGTGCTGTAGGTGGGCAGCGGGACGCCGATCGTCACCGGCCGGTCGGGGTGCAGCTCGGTCCAGGTGGTCGACACCGTCGCCTCGGCCGGGCCGTAGACGTTGAGCATGCGCCGTCCGGGTCGGTACCACCTGCGGACCAGCTCCGGCGGGCAGGCCGCCCGCGCCACCAGCACGAACCGCAGCTCGGGCAGGTCGTCGAGGCCGGCCAGCTGGGCCGGGACGCAGCACAGCGCGCTGATGCGGCGGGCGGCGAGGAACGCGTGCAGGTCGCGGCCGTGCGGAACCGGGCCTGCCGGGCGCGGCACCAGGGTGGCGCCGACCGCCAGCGGCACCCAGACCTCCTCGACGGAGAAGTCGAACGCGAGGCTGCTGCCCTGGTAGACCCGGTCCCACGGGCGGATCCCGTAGACCTCGGCGGCGACCTTGACGAAGTTGGCGATGCTGCGGTGGTCCACGGCCACGCCGGTGGGGCGGCCGTCGGCACCCGCGGAGTAGGTGATGCAGGCCAGCTGCCCCGGCCGGATCCCCCGCTCGACGTCGAGCAGCCGGCGCCCGTCCTGCTCGGCGATGAGCGCCGCGGCCGCGTCGATCCGCAGCACCTCGGCGCCCGCCGCGACCAGCGCCGCGATCCGCGACGGCGCCGCGGTCTCGGCCGCCGTCGCCAGCACCAGGCGCACCCGCGCGTCCGCGACGATGGCGGCCGCGCGGTCGGCGGGCAGCCCGGCGTCCAGCGGGACGTAGGCCGCGCCGACCTTGAGCACGGCCAGCGCCGCCACGTAGGCGTCGGTCGGCCTGGTCAGCAGCAGGGCGATGCGGTCGCCCGCGCCGGCCCCGTGCAGGCGCAGGTAGCGGGCGAGCCGGTTGGCCCGGACGTCGAGCTGGTCGTAGGTGAGCGCGAAGTCCTCGGCGTCCACGGCGAGCTGCCCGGGCGGGCCGTAGGTGCGGACCCAGTCGCAGCGCTCCTCGAACAGGCGGTCCAGGCGCTCGTCCTGGCGGACCCGCCAGCCCTGGGCCTCGTTCCGGTCCACCAGGACCAGCTCCGACAGCGGCACCCGCGGCTCCATCGCCGACGAGGCGGCGAGCAGGTCGGGCTCGGGCTCGGGCCCGCGCTCCCGGCCCGCCGAGCGCGCACGCGGGCGCGGGAGGGCGCGCAGCCGGGGACGCGGGCTGGGACGCCCGGCGTCGCCCGCGGTGTGGGGGCGCGTGCCCCGACCCAGTGCGGTCATCGCGGGCTCCGGGTGGAGGTCGCGGTCATACCCGCGGCGGCCGGCCGGGGCCGGGCGGCCGGGACGTCGACGCCGAGCTCGTCGACCCCGAGCCCGTCGGCGCCGAGCACGTCCTCGCCGTACAGGTGGTGGATCCAGTTCGCCTGGTAGAGGGTGTCGAGGTAGCGCTCACCCAGGTCCGGGGAGATCGCCACCGCGGTCAGCTGGTGGGCCTCGCGGTCGGTCAGCCAGCGCGTCGCCCCGCTGACCACCGTCCCGGTCGAGCCGCCGAACAGGAAGCCGCGCCGGGCCAGCCCGTGGCAGGCGCGGATCGCGTCGGCCTCCTCGACGTGGACGACGTCGTCGATGAACGACTCGTCCAGCAGCGGGGGCCGGACGTTCATGCCCAGGCCGGGGATCAGCCGGCGGCCCGCCGGCGTCCCGAAGCTCACCGAGCCGACCGGGTCGACCGCGACGATCCGCACCGACGGGTGCCAGCGGCGGAAGTAGCGCGCGCAGCCCATCAGCGTGCCGGTGGTGCCGGCTCCGACGAAGAGCACGTCCAGGTCCGGGAACTGCCGGGCGATCGCCGGGCCGGTGGTGCAGTAGTGCGCCTTCCAGGCCTCGACGTTGCGGTACTGGTCGAGCCAGACGTAGCGCGCGTCGGCCGCGCACCGGGCGCGGACGTGGTTGAGCCGGGCCGCGAGCAGCCCGCCGACCGGCTCGGGCTCGGTGACCGTGTGCACCTCGGCGCCGAGCGCCTCCATCAGCAGCCGGGTGGTCAGGTTGCAGCGCGAGTCGGTCACGCAGACGAACCGGTAGCCCTTGCTCGCCGCGATCATGCTCAGCGCCACGCCGAGGTTGCCCGACGACGACTCGATCAGGATCGACCCGGGCCGCAGCACGCCGCTGCGCTCCGCGGCCTCCACCATGCCCCGGGCCGCCTTGAGCTTGACCGAGCCGGCGAAGTTGAAGCCCTCGCACTTGAGGAACAGCGAGAACCCCACGGTCGAGCGCAGGTCGACGAACAGGTCGTCGGAGTTGAAGTCCTGCGGAGCGGTGATGACTGGCATGGTGTTCCCCCAGAAGTGCGGCGGAGACGACCTGCGACGCCGCCGTCTCGACCCGCCGCAGGCCCGAGTTCGGGCGCTGTGCCGAGAAGAGTGGCGCCACGGACCCGTCCGAGCGATGGGGCCGACACGTCGGGGGGTGGGGGTGCTCCCCCGAGATCGACTGGGGCTATCCCGACCCCCTGGGCGGACGACGGCCCCTGGGTAGGGCTGATCCCACCCGCGACCGGGGGCTGGCTCCGCGCGAGGGTGGGGGCTGCCCCCTCGGCCCGGGACACGATCGGGGCCAGGGTTGGCGGCTCCATGGGCTTCCGCATCCGTGGCGCGACGCACGGTCCGCGCCGGCGGGCCCGTTCGAGGAGTGGCTCCTGTGTCGACTGCGGTTCCGGTGCCCGGAGAGCGCGCCGTCCCCCCGGGGCGCGCCCCGATCGACGGCGGCGGGACCGCCGCCGCCCCAGGTCCCCGGCCGCGCGTCGCGGGGGTCGACATCGCGCGCGGGCTGGCGCTGGTGGGGATGGCGGCGACGCACGTCTTCGACTCGCTGGACGACGACGGCCGTCCGGGGCTCGTCCACGTCGTGGCGGGCGGGCGGGCGGCGACGACCTTCGTCCTCCTCGCCGGGGTCAGCCTGGCGTTCCTGTCGGGTGGCCGCCGGGGTGTCCGCGGGCGGGAGCGGGTGTCGGCGTCCGCGGGCCTCGCGGTCCGGGCCGCCCTGATCGGCGTGATCGGCCTGGTGCTGGGCCACCTCGGCGCCGCGAACGGCATCGACGGGATCCTGCCGTTCTACGCGCTGCTCTTCCTGCTCGCGATCCCGCTGCTCGGCGCCCCGGTCCCGGTCCTGCTCGGGGTGGCCGCCGCCGCGATCGCGCTGGGTCCGCTGCTCCTGGTGGCGACGGCGGGCGCCGAGCTGCCCTTCGCCGAACCGGGGGGCGAGCCGACGCTCGCGATGCTGGTCCGGGACCCGGGCGGACTGCTCGCGCTGCTCCTGCTCACCGGTGAGTACCCCGTCGTGGTCTACCTGGCCTACCTCTGCGCGGGGATGGCGATCGGGCGGCTCGACCTGCGTTCGCCGCGCCTGGCGTGGGTGCTGCTGCTCGGCGGGGCGGCGCTCGCCGCGACCGCCCGCGTCGCGTCGGCGGTGCTGCTGAACCCGATGGGCGGGCTCCGGCGGCTGATCGAGCAGGACGACCGCGACGACGACCCGGCCGCGGTCTCCGAGCTGCTCTGGTCACCCGAGCGCTCGTCATCGTGGGACTACCTCGCCATCCCCGCCCCGCACTCGCACACCACGGTCGACGTGCTGCACACTCTCGGCTCGGCCGCGGCCGTGCTGGGCGCCGCGCTGCTGCTGAGCCGCGTCCCGGCCGTCATCAAGGCGCTCTCGCCGCTGGCCGCCGCGGGCGCCATGTCGCTGACCCTGTACTCGGGGCACCTGGTGCTGCTGGCGACCGGCATCCTCGACGACCGACCGGGGCTGCTGTTCGTCGGCATGGTGGTCGGCGGTCTCGCGCTGGCCTGGGTGTGGCGCCGGCGGTTCGGCCGGGGTCCGCTGGAGGCGCTGGTGACCTCGGCCTCCGCCGCCGCCCGGCGGGCCGGCGACCGGCGGGCAGCGCCGGCCGATCCCGGCTAGTCGGGGCGGCCGGCGCGGCGACGGTTGGTCAGGCGCTCCGCTGCCGCCACGGCGCACCCGCGGCGACCAGGTCCCGGCCAGCGCCGGGCCGACGCAGCACGCCCGCCCAGCCGGAGCGCAGCAGGCCGCGCCCGGCCAGCAGCGGGACGGCCTCGTCGACGACGCGGCGCAGGTCGTCGGGCAGGACCAGCGGCTGCAGGGTGATGCCGTCGGCGGCGCCCAGCCGCAGCGCGGCCCCGACCAGGTCGGCGAGGTCGCCCGCCGGGCCGAGCACCCGGACCGACGACGCCGGGGCGGGCCGGACGGCGTCGAGCCGGGCGAGCTCGGCGCGGGCGCGGTGCCGGTCGGCGGCCAGGTGCACCTCGACGTCCAGCAGCACGGCCACGTCGTCGGGGTCGCGACCGGCCGCCGCGACGGCCGTCCGCACCCGGGAGCGGGTCTCGTGCGCGGCGTCCAGGCCGGGTGCGGAGATCCGGACGACGTCGGCCCAGCGGGCCAGAACGGGCAGCGCGGCCGGGTCGTCGCCGCGCAGCACGGTCAGCGGCGGGGTCGCGGATCCGCGCAGCGGCGCCGACCAGCGCAGGGCCACGCGCTCGACGACCCGGGCGACCTCGTCCCAGCGCTGGTCGGCCCCCGGCGGGGCGGGCTGCCAGCCGACCCGGCCCGCCGAGGTGGCGGCGAAGGCCGTCAGGGCGGCGGTGGGGTCGTCGACGTCGGTGACCGGCGCGGCCGGGAGCAGGTCGATGCCGCTGACCACCGGGCCGATCCGGGTGGCCAGCTCCAACGCGGCCGTCTCGCCGCCACCCGGCAGGGCGACGAAGTCGAGCCCGCGCCGGGCGGCCATGGCCATGGCGAGGTGGTGGCCGACGCCGGAGAGCGCCCGCGGGTCGGCGCCGGTGCGGCCGGCGGCGGCCGGGTGGTGCCCGGCGCCGTCGATCTCGACGCCCAGGTGCATCCGGGCCCGGGTGAACGCGGTCATCGCCGGCCCGCCCGGCGGATCGTGCTGATCGTGCTGGTCATCGCTCTGTCCTCGGGGTGGGGTCGCCGACGGCGTGCCGCCGGCACGGAGGGGGACGGGATCAGCCCGGACAGAGCGCGGTGGCGGTGCGGCACAGGTCGACGTGGCGGCGCCAGGCGTGCCACACGGTGTGCAGTGCGACGCTGGCTGGCGGGTGCACGACGCCTCCAAGGGGTCCCCGGCTCCCGCCAACGTACGTCGCTGTTCGCCACCCGAACAAGCGCACGTGGCGCGCGGCACGCCCGACGACGCCCCTCCTTCGCGTGAGGGTCTTCACGGCGCGCGACCCTCGGCATTTTGTATGCTGTGGGCAGTCGGCCGGTCGCGTCCGTCCTGGCCCACCGGGTGCCGCGCACCACCGCGGCGCCCCATCCCACTGGGAGTTCCCGAATGCCCGAGTCGTCCACCGGCGCCCCCGCCCGGCGCATCTCCCGCCCGGTGCCGCTGCGGGAGAGCGCCTACAACGCCATCCTCGACATGATCGTCAGCGGCGAGCTGCAGCCCGGCCAGCACCTGGTGGAGAACGAGCTGGCGGTGACGCTGGGGGTCTCCCGCCAGCCCGTCCGCGAGGCGCTGCAGTGGCTCAAGAACGACGGCTGGGTCGACCTGCGCCCGGGCCAGGGCGCCTTCGTGCACTCCCCCACCGTCGAGGAGGCCGACCAGCTGCTCGTCGTCCGCGGCGTCCTGGAGACCGAGTCCGCCCGCCTCGCGGCCGGGCGCGCCACGCCGGAGGACGTCGCTGGCCTGCGCGAGATCTGCCGGCGCGGCGTCGCCGCCGTGGACGCCGACGACGTCCCGGCGATGATCGCGGCCAACGCCGAGCTGCACGCCGCGGTCACCCGGATGTCGGGCAACGACGTCCTGGTCGACCTCGTCGCCCAGGTCGACCGCCGGGTCAGCTGGTACTACGGCTCGGTGGCCCGCAGGCGCGGGGCCCAGTCCTGGCGCGAGCACGCCGACCTCATCGAGGCCATCGCCGCGGGCGACCCGGCCCGCTCCGCCGACGCGATGCGCCACCACACGGAGCTGACCCGGCAGTCCTACCTGGAGCACTCCGCCGAGCGGGGCACCGCCGCCACCGCGGCCGACGCGCGCAGCGACGAAGCGATCTAGGGGCCACTAGGTAGTCAGCCCGGGCAGCGGGGCGCGGCAGGCGGGCACTCCGGGCAGCGTGCGCGGCAGCCCGGGCCTGCGCAGGGCGGTCGTCGCCCACGCCGCGGCCACCGCCACCGCCGCGGCCACCAGGAACGTCGTGCCCGCGCCCCAGGCGACGACGGCCCACGCGGCCAGGCCCACGCCGAGCACGCCGCTGCCCGCCTTGGCGCTGTAGACCACGCCGTGCACCTCCGACGCCCGGTCCTCGCCGAAGTACTCGCGCGCCAGCGCGGCGAACAGCGGGTAGAACGCCCCGCCGCCCAGGCCGGCCACGGCCGCGGCCACCACCAGCAGCGCCGGTGACGCGGTGTGCACGGCCGCGGCCAGCAGCAGCTGCCCCAGCGCCTGCACCGCGAGCACGAGGCCGAGCGCCCGACGGCACCCGATCCGCTCGGACACCCCGACGGCCAGTGCGCGCGTCGCCCCGTTGAGCCCGGTCACCAGGGCCGCGGCGACCGCGACCACCACCGCGCCCGCCCCCAGCGGCGCGGCCAGCACCACCAGGAACGCGGCGTCGAACAGCGAGACCGCGCCCGCGCACATCAGGATCAGCGCCATCACCACGAGGGCCCGGGTGTGCAGGGCCTCCGGTGCGGAGAACTCGCGGATCGCCGGTGGGGTGCGGCGGCGGCCCGCGCCGCGCCCGCCCAGCGCCCACTCGCGCGGGTCGACGTGGGCGGGCCACCAGCGCGCGGGCGGGTCGGTGAAGTTCAGCCCGGCCGCGGCGACCAGCAGGAACAGCACGGCGGCCGCGACCAGCAGCGCCGGACGCAGGTCCGACGGGCCCAGCCCGAGCACGGCGCCCGCGACGACGGGCGCCGAGCCGTAGGCGAAGGCGCCGGTCACCGAGCCCACCCGCACCGCGCTGCGCTCGGGGTACCACTTCCCGACCGTGGACGTGCACGCCGCGTAGACCAGCCCCGCGCCCGTGCCGCCGACCACCGAGTACCCGAGCAGCACGACGGGCAGGTGCGGGCTGTAGGCCAGCGCGAGCAGGCCCAGCTCGCAGCAGCCCGCCCCGACCAGCGCCAGCCCTCGGGGGCCGACCCGCCCGCGCTCGCGCAGCTGGGCGGCCGGCAACCCGACCGCCGCCTGGAACACCACCCACCCGGCCAACGGCCAGAACACCTCGACCACCGACCAGCCGTTGCGCGCCATGAGGGCGGGGGCGACGGCCCCGTAGCCGTACTGCAGGACGCCCACCGCGGCCATCGCCACCCAGGCCTGGACCAGCACGCTCCACCGCGGCCAGCCGATCAGCTCGCGCGGGTCCTCGCCGATCCGGTAGTGCCGGCCGGACCAGTCGACCACGTCGCGGGGGTGGGGAGTTCGCTCCTCGGCCATGCCGCGCTCCTCTCCATACTGTATGCCAGATACTGAACGAGAGTGACGGGGAGCACAACCCCTCTCGACAGCCAATTGGATACTGCATACAGTCGACCGGCCCAACAGAGGGGACACCCGTGCCCGATCCCGCAGTCCTAGCGACCACCCCCATCTACGACGTCAACCTGTCCATCCTGTTCACCGAGCTGCCGCTGCTCGACCGGCCCGCCGCGGCCGCCGCGGCCGGCTTCGACGCCGTCGAGCTGTGGTGGCCGTTCGCCGAGCCCGCCCCGCCCGACCGCGACCTCGACGCCCTGCACCGCGCCCTGGACGACGCCGGCGTGCGGCTGGTCGCGCTCAACTTCGACGCAGGCGACATGGCCGCGGGCGCCCGCGGGCTGCTCTCCCGGCCCACCGACAGCGCCCGGTTCCGCGCCAACATCGACGTCGCCGTCGGGTTCGCCGAGGCGACCGGCTGCACCGTGCTCAACGCCCTTTACGGCAACCGCGACGTCCGCGCGGGCTCCGCGGCCCAGCGCGAGCTGGCCGTGCAGAACCTGGTGCTGGCGGCACGGGCGGCGGCGCGCATCGGCGCCACCGTCGTCATCGAGGCGCTGAACTCGGTGGAGAACCCCCACTACCCGATCACCACGTCGCGCGGCGCGCTGGCGCTCGTCGACCAGCTGCGCTTCGGCCACGGCGTGCCCAACGTGGCGTTCCTGGCCGACCTCTACCACCTGGCCCGCATGGGCGAGCCCATCGCCGAGGTGGTCACGGCCCACGCCGACCGGTTCGGCCACGTCCAGATCGCCGACTCCCCCGGCCGGGGCCAGCCCGGAACCGGGTCACTCGACCTCCCCGCCGTGCTCGACCGGCTGGCCGCGGCCGGCTACCGCGGCCGGGTCGGGCTGGAGTACCGGCCCGTCGGCCCCAGCGCGGACAGCTTCGACTGGCTGCCGCGGGAGCGGCGGGGAACGCGGGAGGCGGTCCGGTGAACGAGTTCGCGAGCGGGGGAGAGCGATGAGCAGGATCGGGTTCGTCGGGCTGGGGATCATGGGCACGCCGATGGCGGCCAACCTGGTCCGGGCCGGGCACGAGGTGCTCGGCCACGACGTCGACGCCGGTCGCGTCGGGCAGCTGGTCGCCGCGGGCGGCACCGCGGCCGGCTCGGTGGCCGCGGCGACCGAGGCCGACGTCGTCGTCACGATGCTGCCGGACTCGCCGCAGGTCGAGGAGGTCGTCCTCGGGCCGGGCGGCGTCCTGGAGCACGCCAAGCCCGGCCTGCTGCTGGTCGACGCGTCCACGATCCGGCCCGACGTCGCCGAGCGGGTGGCGCGCGAGGCCGCCGAGCGCGGTGTGCGCGCGCTGGACGCACCGGTCAGCGGGGGCGAGAAGGGCGCCGTCGACGGCACGCTCTCGATCATGGTCGGGGGCGCGACCGGGGACGTCGAGGCCGCCCGCCCGGTGCTCGACGTCGTCGGCGGCACGGTCGTCCACGTCGGGCCGAGCGGGGCGGGCCAGACCGTCAAGGCGGCCAACCAGCTCGTCGTGGCCGGCACGTACGCGCTGGTCGCCGAGGCGATCGTGCTGCTGGAGGCGTCCGGGGTGGACCCCGCCCCGGCGCTGGACGTGCTGGCCGGCGGCCTGGCCGCCAGCCGGGTCCTGGAGCTCAAGCGGGCCTCGATGATCGCCCGCGAGTTCACCCCCGGCTTCCGCATCGACCTGCACCACAAGGACATGGGCATCGCGCTGGCCGCGGCCCGCGACGCCGGCGTGGCGCTGCCGGTGACCGGGGTGGTCGCCCAGCTGGTGGCCGCCGCCCGCGCCCAGGGCCTGGGCGCCCTGGACCACTCCGCCCTGCTCATGGTGCTGGAGACGATCTCAGGAAGGGACTACCGGTGATCGGATGCATGCGGGCCGCGGTCGCGGTCATGGAGTCCGAGGGCGTCGACGTCGTGTTCGGCGTCCCGGGCGCGGCGATCCTGCCGCTCTACGCCGCGCTGCAGCACAGCGGCATCCGGCACCTGACCGTGCGCCACGAGGAGGGCGGCACCCACGCCGCCGACGGCTGGGCCCGGGCCACCGGCAAGGTCGGCGTGTCCATCGGCACGTCGGGACCGGCCGGCACGAACATGGTCACCGGGCTGTACACGGCGCTGGCCGACTCGGTCCCGATCGTCTGCATCACCGGGCAGGCGCCGCTCGCGAAGCTGCACCAGGAGGCGTTCCAGGCCGTCGACATCGTCGAGATCGCCAAGCCGGTGACGAAGTGGGCGGTGCAGCTCAAGGAGCCGGGGCAGGCGCCGTGGGTGTTCCGCGAGGCGTTCCGGATCGCCCGCTCGGGCCGACCGGGGCCGGTGCTCATCGACCTGCCGGTGGACGTCCAGAAGGGCCTGTGCCGCTACGACCCCGAGCTGGACGCCCCGCTGCCGGTGGAGGTGCCGGTCCCGGCGGCCGGCCCGGTCCGGGCCGCGGTGCGGATGCTGCTCGAGGCCGAGCGCCCGCTGATCCTGGCCGGTGGCGGCGTCGTCGGCGGCGAGGCGTGCGCCGAGCTGCGCGAGCTGGCCGAGCAGCTGCAGGTGCCGGTGCAGGTCACGCTGATGGGCAAGGGCGCCTTCCCGGAGGACCACCCGCTGTTCGCCGGGATGGCCGGCATCCAGACCCAGACGCGCTGGGGCAACGCGGCGTTCCTGGAGAGCGACCTGGTGCTGGCCGTCGGCGCCCGCTTCGGCGACCGGCACACCGGCGACCTGCAGACCTACCGGCGCGGCAGGCGGTTCGTGCACGTCGACATCGAGCCCACCCAGCTCGGCCGGGTCTTCGAACCCGACCTGGGCATCGTCGGGCACGCCCGGCCGGCGCTGGCCGCGCTGGCCAAGGAGGCGCAGGCCCAGGCAGGCGGCCGCCGCGCGGGCGAGTGGGTGCGCCGGGTGGGCGAGCTGCGCGCCACCCTGCCCCGCCGCGACGACTTCGACGACGTGCCGATCAAGCCGCCGCGCGTGTACCGCGAGCTGAACGCGCACTTCGGCCCGGACACCACGTTCGTCACCGCGATCGGGCTCTACCAGATCTGGTCCGGGCAGTTCCAGCACACCTACCGGCCCCGGCACTACCTGGTCTGCGGGCAGGCCGGCCCACTGGGCTGGGAGGTCTCCGCGGCGATCGGGGTCAAGTGCGCGTTCCCCGACCGGCCCGTGGTGGCGGTGGTCGGCGACTACTCCTTCCAGTTCCTCATGGAGGAGGTCGCGGTGGCCGCGCAGTACCGGATCCCCTTCGTGATCGTCATGGTCAACAACGAGTACCTGGGGCTGATCCGGCAGGCCGAGCTGGGCTACGACATGAACTACGCCGTGGACCTGCACTACGGCGAGGGCGGCATCGACCACGTGAAGCTCATGGACGCCTTCGGCTGCCCCGCCCGACGCGTCGAGAGCCCCGGCGACATCGCCGCCGCGCTGGCCTGGGCCGGCGCGGAGTCCGAACGGGCGCAGCTGCCGGTGCTCGTCGAGATCATGGTCGAGCGCGAGGCCAACGCCGCCATGGGCCCGTCCCTCGACGCCATCACCGAGTTCGAACCCACCCCCTGACCCTCAAGATCCCCACCCCCGCGACATGAACCTGATGGGGCTCATCGGCGCTTCCGAGCCCCATCAGGTTCATGTCGCGCGGTTGCAGCGGGCTCCGCCGGCGACCCGAGCGGAAGCGCCACCCGCCTGACGAAGTCGCGATCGTGTTGGGCGAAAGGCGCTCTCGCCCAACACTGGCCGAACGCGCCGCTCGCTCACGGGGCCGGGCCGGGGCGCGGAGGGCGCGAGCCCTGGTGGGCGCGAAGCTCCCACACCCCACCCGAGGCCCCTGCCGTCACGTCGGCGCGCTCAGCGTGCACGCCCGGAGGCCCCCGCACCCTCTGATGCCAGCCGCAGCGTGCTCGATGCCAGGCGTGCGGGGGTTTCTCCGGGAGTGCAACCCTGGGCGGGTCGACGTGACGGCAGGGGCCGAACCCCTGCTC
>NZ_JAGSOV010000045.1 GCF_023898865.1 Pseudonocardia humida | reverse complement strand
GCAATCCAGCTTTCACCATATCGCACGGGTCCCGCGGCACGTCACCTCATACGCCTGAGCATGACTGCCGCTTTCCTGGCATGCTACTGTCCCCTTCACCTTTCGGATCCAGGTGAGCCATCAGACCCAAGGACCTCCTCCCGAGTCCTTCCCGTCTATAACGGGGATATAACGAAGCGCCTCGTGGCGCATCAGGGCTTGCGCGCCACGCCGCCTGTGGTCTCGGGCAGGGACCCGGCCGCGCCCATCTCCGCGGGCTCGGGCCGCCACTCGGTGACCGGCACCAGGCCGGGCTCGACCATCTCCAGCCCGGCGAAGTACCCGCGGATGTGCTCGACGGGCTGCTGGATGTAGGGGACGCCACCGGACTTCGCGTAGTTCTCGGCGAGGGCGTTGAGGGCGGGGTTGGTGTCGTTGCCGTCCCACACGGCCAGGTAGCTGCCCGGCGGCACCGCGTCCACCACCCGCGCCACGATCGCGTGCGAGGCCTCGAAGCCCTTCGCGTGCCCGAGCACGCCCATGAACATGACCGCGATCGGCTGGTCGAAGTCCAGGAACTCGCGCGCCCGCTCGATGATCACCTCGGGGTCGTGGTAGTCGGCCTCGACGTAGGCGGTGACGCCCTCCGGGGTCGTGTTCTGCAGCAGCACCCGCGCGTGCGCCAGCACGATCGGGTCGTTGTCGACGTAGACGATCCGGGACTCCGGCGCGATCGACTGGGCGATCTCGTGGGTGTTCTGCATGGTGGGCAGGCCCGTGCCGATGTCGAGGAACTGCCGGATGCCCGCCTCCCCGGCCAGGAACCGCACGACCCGGTTGAGGAACTGCCGCGACTGCCGGGCGAACGTGGCCATGTCGTAGTACTGCAGCGCGGCCTCGGCCGCGTCGCGGTCGGCCGCGTAGTTGTCCTTGCCGCCCAGCCAGTAGTTCCAGATGCGGGCCGCGCCCGGCACATCGGTGTTGATGTCGTCGGTCGGTTCCGTCACCGGTGGGTCGCTCCTCTGCTCATGATGAGTCACTCAGCGTAGAGGATGTCGGGCCGGGGAGGCGACGCCGATCACCTCTTCGCGGGCGCGAGCGGTCACTCCACGTCACCCACGATTCTGTCGTTCTGCCGGGCGATCAGAGCTCCCGGCGCAGGACCTCGGCCGCCGCGGCCATGGCGCGCATCTTGCCGAACGCCGACTCCCGGGGCAGGTACTTCATCCCGCAGTCCGGCGCGATCACGACCTGCTCCGGGGGCAGCCGGTCGAACGCCCGCCGCACCCGCGCCGCGACCACCTCGGGGGTCTCCACCGCGGGGTCGGAGAGGTCGACCACGCCGAGGATGATCGTCTTGTCGCTGAGGTCGGACAGCACGCCGAGGTCGAGGCCGGACTGCGCGGTCTCGATGGAGATCTGCTCGACCGGGCAGCCGGCCAGCTCGGGCAGGAACGAGTAGCCCTCGGGCCGCTCGTGGATGATCGCCGCGTAGCCGAAGCACAGGTGCACCGCGGTGCGGCCGGTGACGCCCTCGAGGGCGGCGTTCAGGGCGCTGAGCCCGTAGGCGCGGGCGGCGTCGGGGCGGGCCTGCAGGTACGGCTCGTCGATCTGGACGATGTCGGCGCCGGCCGCGAACAGGTCGCGGATCTCGGCGTTCACCGCGGCCGCGTAGCCGTGCGCGGCCGCCTCGGCGTCGGGGTAGTGGTCGTTCTGGGCCTGCTGCGACATCGTGAACGGGCCCGGCACCGTGATCTTGATGGTGCGGTCGGTGTGGGCGCGCAGGAACTCCAGGTCGCGCACCTGCACCGGGGCCGGGCGGGAGATCGGGCCGACGATGCGGGGCACCGGGTTGGGGTGGCCGCTGCGATCCAGCGCGGTGCCGGGGTTGTCGATGTCGACGCCGTCCAGCGCGGTGGCGAAGTGGTTGGAGTAGCTCTCCCGGCGGATCTCGCCGTCGGTGAGGATGTCCAGCCCGGCCTCCTCCTGGGCCCGGATCGCCAGCACGGTGGCGTCGTCCTGGGCCTCGGCGAGCAGCTCCGGCTCGATGCGCCACAGCTCCTTGGCCCGCACGCGCGGGGGGAACCGCCCGGCCAGCTTGGCCCGGTCGATCAGCCACTCGGGCTGGGCGTAGCTGCCGACCAGCGACGTCGGCAGGACGGGGAGCGCGGTCATCGGGACTCCTCAGGGGGTGAGCACGATGCGGCCGGACGTCCGGCCGCCTGCCTGGCGCCGCCAGGCGTCGGCGGCGTCCTCCAGCGGCACGACCTCGTGCGCGACGGTCAGGGCACCGCGGGCGACGTGCGCGGCGACGGTGGCCACCGCGCCGGCGCGCTGCTCGCGGGTGAGCGCGTTGTTGGTGTAGCCGAGCAGGGTGAGCGACTTGCCGCGCAGCGTCGACGAGTCGAGCGGGCTGGTCTCGCCGGCCGAGCCGCCCAGGTGCACCAGCCGGCCGCCGGTGCCCAGGCAGCGGGCCGCGGCGGCGGCGGGCACCCCGAACAGCGGGTCGAGGACCAGGTCGACGGGGCCGTCGGCGGCCGCGGTGAACCGGGAGGCCAGCTCGGCGACGTCGTCGGTGTCCAGCGCGACGACGGCGTCCGCGCCCGCCTGCTCCGCCCTGGCCTGCGCATCCCGCGACCGGGCCGCGGCGACGACCCGGCGGGCGCCCGCGGCGCGGGCCAGCTGCACGGCGGCCTGGCCGACCACCCCGCCCGCGCCGAGCACGATCACCTGCTCGCCCGCGGTCAACCCGCCGCGCCAGGTCAGTGCCATGTGCGCGGCGACAGCGGAGAGGCCCAGCGCGGCCAGCTCGACCGGGTCGACGCCCTCGGGCAGCCGCACCAGGTCGGCCTCCGGCACGGCCGCGGCGCCGCGCATGCTGCCGTCGCCGGGCTTCATGCCGGCGTCGGTGGGGAACCACACCGCCCGGCCGTCGACCACGCCGACGCCCTGCACACCCGGCACGTACGGCGTCGCCGGGACGCCGAAGTACGACGTCCCGGACGCGCACAGCAGGTCGAGCGGCGTGATCGGCGCGGCGGTGACCGCGACGAGTACCTCGCCCTCGCCGGGCGTCGGCGCCTCGCGGTCGGACACCTCGGGCGGCTCGCCCGGCGTGTGGATCCGCGCCGCCCTGATGCTCACTTCGGCTGCAGCACGAAGTCGTAGCGGGCCTCGAACCAGCGCTCGTCGGACTTGCCGCCGTCCGGGGTCGGGCCCGGCTCGCGCTCGACGAACTCGACGACGAGCTCCTGCTTGGTGCCGAACACGACGTCGCTGTCCAGGTACTGCGCGCCGGCCTGGAACAGGTGGGTGATCAGCGGCTCGAAGCCCGGCACGTTGATCAGGAAGTGGATGTGCGCGGGCCGGAAGTGGCTGATGTCGGTCGTGCCGATGAGCGCGCCGACCGGGCCGTCCATCGGGATGGAGTAGCCCAGCGGGGCGATCGTGCGCAGGCAGTACGTGCCGTCCTCGCGGGTCGTGTACTTGGCGCGCAGGCGGGCCTCGTCGATGTCGGGGATCTGCGACTCGTAGGCGCCGTCGGTGTCGGCCTGCCAGACGTCGAGCACCGCGCCGGGGACCGGGGTGCCGTCCAGGGAGCGGACGGTGCCGGTGACGTAGAGGGGGGTGCCGGGCAGGCCGTCGGACATGTCCTCGCCGTAGCCCAGCTCGGGCGAGCCCTCGATGTGGAACGGGCCCAGCACGGTCGCCGGGGTGGCGCCCTCGTCGAAGCGGTGGTTCATCTGCACGACCAGCATGCTCAGCCCGAGCACGTCGGAGGCCAGGATGAACTCCTCGCGCTTCTCGTCGCTGATCTGCCCGGTCGCGGTGAGCCACTGGATGGCGGCCATCCACTCGGGCTCGGTCAGCCGCACCTCGCGGGCGAAGTCGTGGATGTGGCGGACGAGGGCGGTCAGCAGCTCGCGGGTGCGCGGGTCGTGGGCGGTCGCCCAGCGCTGCGTGGCGAGCTCGGTGATGTTCTCCTCGGTGGCGAGCTGGATGCCAGTGTCCGTCGAACTGCCAGTGTCCATCGGTGGGTGTCCTTCACTCCGGCTGGTACGGGTCGGGGTCGACGGACCGGTTGTTGAGGTCCACCGACAGGAAGATCTCGTTGGCCACCGGGTGGCGCAGCTCCTCGGCGAGCTGGCCGATCAACCCGGCGGTGCGGGCCAGCAGTGCGAACCCGCGCAGCAGCTCCAGCGGCAGCCCGAGGTCGGCCAGCGCCGCGCCGCACACGCCGGCGCCGTTGAGCGGCAGCGTACGACCGAGCACCTCGTGGTGCACCCGTCCGATGGCCTCGAACAGCCGCAGGTGCGGTCCGAAGAGGTCCTCCTCGCGGGCGATCGCCATCAGCCGCGGGGTCCGCGGGTCGCCCTGCTTGTGCACGTGGTGGCCCAGGCCGGGGACGAAGCGCTTCGCGGCGCGCTGCGCGCGCACGGTCTCCAGGGCCAGCGCGTCCCAGCCTGCGTCGTCGGTGGGCAGCTCGCCCCCGTCCGCCCGGACCGCGCCCAGCACGTCGTGCAGGAACCGGCCGCAGTCCTCGGTGACCCCGAGGAACCGCGACCCGCCGCCGAGCAGGCCCGCGGCCAGCGCGCCCTGGATCGAGTCGGGGGCCGAGAGCAGGGTGAGCCGGCTGACGATCGCGGTCGGGGTGAAGCCGTGGTCGGCCAGCGCGGCCAGCACGGCCTCGAACACCCGCGTCTCGCCGGGGCTCGGGCGGCGCTGGGTGGCCAGCCAGAACGACAGCTCGCCGAACCCGACGCTGCCCATCACGTCCTCGGCCAGGTCGTGGCCGAGCAGGGTGATCTTCTCCAGGCTGGACGCGCCCAGCGCCGTCGCGTACTCGGGCTCGTCGTTGTCGGTCATGCCTGGTCCCGGGGAGCGCCCAGCCACTTGCGCAGCTCGGCGCCGTGCTCGTCGAGCTGGGGCGGGGGCAGCTCGTAGCTGACCGGGGTCGCGGAGAACCGGATCGGGTTGCGGGTGGTCGGCATGGCCCGGTCGCCCTCACCGACCTCGACCACCGGGTCGAGGTCGAAGCGCTCGGCCATCGCGAACCCGCCGTCGATGGTGTTGATCGGGCCGCTGGGCACGCCGGCGTCGACCAGCAGCTCGAACCACTCGACCGCACCGCGCTTGACCAGCTGCTCGTTCAGGATGGGGCGCAGCTCGTCGCGGTTGGCGGTGCGGTCGGCGTTGCGCACGAACCGCGGGTCGTCGGCGACCTCGGGGATGCCCAGCACCTGGCACAGCTTGCGGAACTGCCGGTCGTTGGCCGCGGCGATGATGATGTCGTTGTCCGCGGTCGGCATCGGCTCGTAGGGGAAGACGCTGGGGTGGGCGTTGCCCATCCGGTAGGGCACCACGCCCGCCGCGGCCCACGCCGAGCTGTGGTTGACCAGCCCGGACAGTGCGGAGGACAGCAGGTTGATCTCGATCTGCTGGCCGGCGCCGGTGGCCTCCCGGTGGCGCAGCGCGGCCAGGATGCCGATGACCGCGTGGTTGCCTGCCATCACGTCGAACACCGAGATGCCGGCCCGGTACGGCGGGCCGTCCGGGTCGCCGGTCAGGCTCATCAGCCCGGAGATGGCCTGCACCATCAGGTCGTAGCCGGGCACCTTGGCCCCGGCGCCGGAGCCGAACCCACTGATCGAGGCGTAGACGACGCCCGGGTTGGTCTCCCGGACCGAGGCGTAGTCCAGGCCGAACTTGGCCATCCCGCCCGGCTTGAGGTTCTCGATGACCACGTCGGCCCGGCCGGCCAGCTCGCGGGCCAGCCCGATGTCGGTCTCGTCGCGGAGGTCGAGCACGATCGACCGCTTGCCGCGGTTGATGCCCAGGTAGTACGTGGAGATGCCGTCCCGGGCGGGCGGGGTCCAGGTGCGGGTGTCGTCGCCGGTCGGCGGACCCTCCACCTTGATCACCCGCGCGCCCATGTCGGCGAGCAGCATGGTCGCGTACGGTCCGGCCAGTACCCGCGAGAAGTCGGCCACCAGCAGGCCCGACAGCGGTCCCGACGGGCTCGACCCGGCGATCGCCCCAGCCACGTCGGTCATCGACCGCCTCCTCGTCCGTTGTGCGGACATCTGTCCGCTAGTGGATTCTGCGCACCCGGGCGGTCCCCCGTCAACGCTCAGGACGCGGTGGTCCGGGTGACGTGCGGAACGGTCTCGAGGCGGGCGAAATCGGCGCTGATCTCACCCGCGGCGTGCAGGAGCAGCGGCAGGTGGTGGTCGAGCAGGTGCTCGACGGAGGTCTCGGCGGCGTGCGTGTTGACGTTCACCGCGGCGATCACCCGGCCGCTGCCGTCGCGCAGCGGCGCGGCCACCGATCGGATGCCCAGGGTGAGCTGCTCGTCGGTGAGCGCCCAGCCGCGGGCGCGCACCTCGCGCAGCTCGGCGTCGCGCTCGGCCCGCTCCGGCTTCCAGCGCGGGACCAGGCCCGACCGGGTGGGCTCGGCGAGCACGGCGTCGACCTGCTCCGGGGTCAGCGCGGCGAGCAGCACCTTGCCCAGCGACGTCTGCAGCGCGGGGAAGCGGGTGCCGATCTGCACGGCCAGCGCTACGATCTTGGGCACCGCGACCCGCGCCACGTAGACGATGTCCGGGCCGTCGAGCTGGGCGACCGAGCACGACTCGTTCGTTCGCTCCGACAGCCGCACCATGTGCGGGCGCGCCACGTCCCACAGGCCCATCGACCGGACGTAGGCCACGCCGAGCTCCAGCACCCGGGGGGTGAGCACGAAGCCGCTGCCGTCGGCGCGCACGTAGCCCAGCTCCTGCAGGGTGAGCAGGATCCGCCGGGCGGTGGGCCGGGCCAGCCCCGCCGCCGTGGCCACCTCGGTCAGCGACATGCTCGGCCGGTTGGCGGCGAACGCGGTGATCACGTCCAGCCCGCGCGCCAGCGCCTCGATGAAGTCGGGTCCGGTCCCTGACCGCGGCATCCCACCACCACCTTCCGCCGGAGTCGCAGGGTAACCGCTCTGTCCGTGCAGCGGACAGAACCGCGTGAGATCGGTCCTCGATGGCCCCCGACTCGTGCATTGACAGGTCAACAATCCGGGTGGAGAGTGGCCGCGACCCCGGCTGACCGTGCAGCGGACACAAGTCCGCTGCATGACGTGTGTCGCGAAGGAGCGGACGCGATGACCGATCACCGATCCCGACCCCCGGTCGTCCTGCGCGGCGGCACGGTGCTCGTCGTCGACGACGCGGGACAGATCCTCCGCGGCGCCGACGTGCTCGTGGTGGACGACCGCATCTCCGCGGTCGGCCCGGCGCTGGAGGTGCCCGAGGGCACCGTCGAGATCGACGCGACCGGCGGCATCGTGATGCCGGGCATGATCGACACCCACCGGCACATGTGGCAGACCGCGATGCGCGGCTACGGCGCCGACTGGACGCTCACCCAGTACTTCGTCTGGTACTACCTCGAGTCCGGCAAGCACTTCCGGCCGGAGGACGTGCACGCCGGAAACCTGCTGGCCGCCGTCGAGGCGATCGACGCCGGCGTCACGACCTGCGTCGACTGGTCGCACGGCCTGCAGACCGTCGACCACGCCGACGCCGCCGTGGACGCGCTGCAGGCCGTGCCCGGCCGCTTCGTGCTCGCCTACGGCAACATCCAGCAGCCGCCCGCGGTGTGGTCGGCCTCGCCGGAGTTCCGCGACTTCGTCGACCGGCGGATCACCGGCGACGACATGCTCGGGTTCCAGCTGGCCTTCGACGTCACCGGCGACCCCGCCTTCCCGGAGAAGGGCGCCTTCGAGGCCGCCCGCGAGCTCGGCGTCCCGGTCACCACGCACGCCGGTGTCTGGGGCGCGACCAACGACGACGGCATCCGGCTCATGCACGACAACGGGTTCATGACACCCGAGACGGTCTACGTGCACGCGGCCACCCTGAGCACCGACTCCTACCACCGCATCGCCGCCACCGGCGGTTCGATCTCGGTGGCGACCGAGAGCGAGCAGAGCGCCGGGCAGGGCTACCCGCCCACGTGGGCGATCCGCGCGCACGGCATCCCGGTGTCGTTGTCGATGGACACCAGCGTGTGGTGGAGCGGCGACCTGTTCAGCGCCATGCGCACCACCCTGGGCGCCGACCGCTCCCGCGAGCACATGCAGGCCCACGCCAAGGGCGACACGGTCACCCACAGCAGCCTGCGGGCCGCGCACGTCGTGGAGTGGGCCACCCGCGGCGGGGCCAAGGCGATCGGGCGCGACTCCGACCTGGGCAGCATCGAGGTCGGCAAGAAGGCCGACCTGGTGCTGATCAAGAACGACGCCTCCCCGGTGTCGTTCCCGCTGCTCAACCCCTACGGCCACGTGGCCTTCCAGGCCCAGCGCGGCGACGTGCACACGGTGCTGGTCGACGGGCGGATCGTGAAGCGCGACCACCAGCTGGTCGGGGTGGACCTGGCGGCGGTGCGGGCGAAGGTCGAGGCGACCGTCGAGCACCTGCGCTCCACGCTGGGCGAGCAGGCCTGGCAGCAGGGCATGAACCCGGACGTGCCGGAGGCCGCGCTCGTCGACAACCCCTACACCTACAGCGACTACCGCAGCTCCACCTCCCACGGCGAGGCGCTCACCTGAGGTAGCCCGCGCCGGTTGCGCATCCGGGTCACGCGGCTGCGTCGAACGGGTTACCCCGGGGGTTGCGGGTATCGGGGTCGGCTCCGGTGGCTCCTGTCGCTGTGACCTCGATGGGGAACGGGCCGGGCACCACGGGCGCGTGGGGGCGCACCCGGCTCGAGGCCGAGTGGTTGGAGCTGGTCGCGGACGTCATGGCGGAGCCGCTCGGCGAGCTGCCGGTGCCCCGGCTGGCCATGCAGCTGAGCCGGACCTTCGACGGGCGGGCGTGCGCCTTCAGCGCCGCCGCGCCCGACGGCGCGGTGACCGGCGAGATCTACCCGTTGACCGAGCGGCTCGACGGGCACCGCGCGGAGGTGATGGAGTGGGGCAGGCGCCACGCCGCCCGCTTCCACCCGATCCTGGTGCACTACCGGGCCACCGGCAGGCCGCGGATCGCGCAGGTGGCCGAGGTGCCCGACGAGCACGTCGACCGCAGGCTGCTGACCGCGTGGTACGCGATGGCCGGCGGGTGGGGCTGCGCCGACCAGCTCGCGCTGCCGCTGCTGAGCGACCCGACGGGCATGCGCGCGTTCATCATCGGCCGCGACCGGCCCTTCTCCGAGCGCGAGATGGACGTGGCCCGCTCGCTCGGCAGGCTGCTCTGCGGGCTGGACCGGCAGGTCCGGGAGCTGGCCGGGCGCACCCCGGAGCCGGCGGCCGCGGCGGCGTCCCGGATGACGCCGCGCGAGCTGTCGGTGCTCGCCCTGCTGGCCGACGGCCTCACCGCGGCCGCGATCGCCCGCAGGCTCTTCATCGGGGAGCGGACGGTGCACAAGCACCTGGAGCACGTCTACGCGAAGCTGCGGGTCACCGACCGGCTCTCCGCCGTCGTCCGCGCCCAGCACGAGGGGCTGATCCCGGCGGGTAGGTCGCCGGTGGGGGTCTGAGGCTCGGCGTGAGCGACTTCGCGCGACATGAACCTGATGGGGCTTAGCTGCGCACCCGAGCCCCATCAGGTTCATGTCGCGGCACAGGACCGGGCGAACCGGACACCGCGGAGGCCCTGGACTACCTAGGACCGCTCCGCGAACCCCCGCAGGTCGCGGCGCTCGATGGCCGCGGCCATCAGCTCGGGGAACGCGTCGGGGGTGCAGGCGAACGCGGGCACGCCCAGCGCCGCCAGCGCGGCGGCGTTGTCGTGGTCGTAGGCGGGGGCGCCCTCGTCGGACAGCGCCAGCAGCACCACCACCTGCACCCCGGCCCCGACCATCGCCGCCACCCGGCGCAGCATCTCGTCCCGGACACCGCCCTCGAACAGGTCGCTGACCAGCACGAAGATCGTGTCGCGCGGGCGGGTGATCAGGGCCTGGGAGTAGCCGACGGCCCGGTTGATGTCGGTGCCGCCGCCGAGCTGGGTGCCGAACAGCACCTCCACCGGGTCGCTGAGCTGCTCGGTCAGGTCGACCACGGCGGTGTCGAACACGACCAGCGACGTCCGCAGCGAGCGCATCGAGGCCAGCACCGCGCCGAACACCCCGGAGTGCACGACCGAGGCGGCCATCGAGCCGGACTGGTCGACGCAGAGCACGACGTCGCGCTGCACGGCGGTGGTGCGCCTGCCGTAGCCGACCAGCCGCTCGGGCACCACCGTGCGGTGCTCGCGCTGGTAGTGCTTGAGGTTGGCGCGGATGGTGCGGTCCCAGTCGATGTCGGCGTGGCGGCGGGGCCGGGCGATCCGGCTGGCCCGGTTGAGCGCGCCGGTCACCGCGGCCCGCGTCTTCTGCGTGATGCGCGCCTCCAGCTCGGCGACGACGCGGGCGACGACCCGGCGGGCCATCTCCCGGCTGCGCTCGGGCAGCACCCGGTTCAGCGAGAGCAGCGTGCCCACGAGGTGCACGTCGGGCTCGACGGCGGCGAGCATCTCCGGCTCCAGCAGCAGGGCCTTGAGGTCGAGCCGCTCGATCGCGTCGGCCTGCATGACCTGCACGACCGTGCTGGGGAAGTACTCGCGGATGTCGCCGAGCCAGCGGGCGACCCGCGGCGCCGAGGCGCCCAGGCCGCCGGAGCGCCCGCGCCCGCGCTCGCCCGCCTCACCACCCGGGGGGCCGTCGTAGAGCGCGCCCAGGGCCGAGTCCATCGCCGCGTCGGCGCCGCTCGGCGTGCCCAGCGACGGGTCGGCGGCCGCGCCGAGCACCATCCGCCAGCGGCGCATCCGCTCCGCGTCCTCGGTGCCGCCCGTGCTGCCCGTGTCGGTCATGCCGTCACCTCCCGGCCCAGCAGGGCGCTCAACGCCGGCAGCGCGCGCTCGGCCAGCTCGTGGTCGACGCCGTCCTCGGTGGTGGCGGGCGCGGCGCCGCCCCCGCGCACCCGCTCGCCGATGGCGCGGCGCTCCGGCTCGGCGAAGGTGCCGAACGTGCGCCGCAGCAGCGGCATGGCCTCGGTGAACGCCTCCGCGCCCAGACCGGCCAGCCAGCCGTCGACCAGCGAGAGCAGCTCCGGGTCGTGCACCAGCAGCAGCCCGCCGCCGGCCAGGAACCCCTCCACCCACGCCGCCCCGGCCGCGGGCGCCACGCCGACCGACAGCGCCCGCGCCATCCGCAGCCCGGTCTCGGCGCGGTCGAGGCGCTGGGCGTCGTGCAGGAGGCGGGTGAGCCTGCCGGCCAGCAGGCCGTGCAGGTCGTCGCGCTCCACCAGCCCGGCCAGCGTGTCGAGCCAGCGCTCGCGCAGGTCGGCGTCGTCGAGCAGGCCGACCGCGCCGTGCGCGCCGTCGACGTGCGTGCGCAGCTCTGCGGCGGCCTCGTCGGACAGCGCCACGACGGCGGCGGGCAGCCCCGCGCAGGCGCGCCCGAGCAGACCGGTGGTGACCGAGCGCAGCGCGCCGACGTCGGTGCCGCGGACGTCGCCGTAGCGCAGGGTCCGGGCCAGCGCCGGGACCGCGGCCAGCAGGTGGGCCACGTCGGTGTCCAGGGCCGCGCGGGTGTCCAGCGCGCGCAGCACCGGGCCGAAGGCGTCGGCCAGGTCGGCCACCAGGCACGCCTCGACCAGCGCGGTGACCTCGGCCAGGACGGTGGCCTCGCGGGCCCGCCCGACGACCTGCGCCGACGCCGCCGCGACGACCGTGGTGCCGTGCGCGCCGGCGTCGATGAGCGCCACCGCGAACTCCGGCTGCCAGCACAGCGCCCAGGTCTCGCGGAAGGTGCCGGTGTTGCGCCTGCCCTCGGCGGGTTCGCCCCACGGCACGCCGAGCAGCCGCAGCCGGTGCAGCAGCCGGCTGCGGCCCAGGTCGATCGGGCGGCGCAGGTCGAGGTCGAGCTCGCGCTCCAGCGCCTCGGGCTTGAGCCGCAGGCTGCGCTGCTGGGCGGCCAGGTCGCGGGCCAGCGGCGTCGTCGGCATGTCGTCGGGCACGGCGCCCAGCCGCTCGCCGACCACCAGCCTGCGGTCGATCAGCCGCAGCCGCAGCTCGTCGCCCTCGCAGAGCACCGACAGGCTCGCCTCGGTCAGCTCGCTCAGCCCGGCCAGCGGCCGCCCGCGCAGCGCGGCCAGCGCCTCCGCCAGCCGCACCGCCTCGATGACGTGCGCGGACGAGGTGGGCACGCCCTCCTCGCGCAGCACGCCCGCCGCGTCGACCAGCCACCGGGCCACGACGTCGCCGCCGGTGCCGCCGCCCGCCGTGAACAGGTGGTGGTACCAGCCGGGGGAGGAGACCCCGGCGCCGTAGCCGCGCCAGGACGCCAGCCGCCCGTAGGTCCACGGCACCCAGGTGAACGTGACCTTGCCCTTGCGGCGGCCCTTGAGCAGGGCGGCGTCGTGGGTGGCCGGGACCTTGGCGGTGAGCGCGGGGACGTGCCACGCCCCGCAGACGATCGCGATGCTGCGGTGGGTGCGCCGGACCTGGCGCAGCACCGTGCGCATGTGCGCCTCGCGGAGCAGGTCGCGCGGGTCCTCCGGGGCCGAGGCCCGGATCGCGGCCATCGCCTCGGCGATCGCCTCGAACGCCGGCAGCTCCCGGTGCTCGACGACGTCCTCCCACCAGCGCTCGGAGTCGTCGTAGCCGGCCGCCGCGGCCAGCTCGCCGATCGGGTCGACCGGGCGCACCCGCGGAGCGGGCTCGTCGGCGTCGGCCCCGGGCTCGGGCGACGGGCCGACCTGCAGCGCGTAGGGCAGGTCGATGAACCGCACCGGCACCCCGCGGGCCACCGCCCAGCGGATCGCCTGCCACTCCGGGGAGAACACCGCGAACGGCCAGTACGCCGCGCGGCGCGGGTCGTCGGTGGCGTAGCCCAGCAGCGCGACGGGCGGCTGCAGCGCTTCGTCGGCGGCCCAGCGCACCAGCTCGTCGGCCTCCGGCGGGCCCTCGACCAGCACGATGTCGGGCTGCTGCTCGTCGAGCGCGCGGACGGTGGCGCGCGCCGACCCCGGCCCGTGGTGGCGGATGCCGTAGCAGCGCTCCACGACGTCGGCGCCGACGACCGCGCTGGTCACAGGGCGGCGCGGGCGGCGCGGTAGAAGTCGCGCCAGCCGTCGCGCTCGCGGACCACCGTCTCCAGGTACTCGCGCCAGACCGCGGCGTCGGAGACCGGGTCCTTGACCACGGCGCCGACGATGCCCGCGGCCACGTCGGCCGCGCGCAGCACGCCGTCGCCGAAGTGCCCGGCCAGCGCCATCCCGTTGGTGATCACCGAGATGGCCTCGGCGGTGGACAGGCTGCCGGTCGGCGTCTTCAGCGTGGTGCGGCCGTCGGCGGTCAGGCCGCCGCGCAGCTCGCGGAACACCGTCACGACGCGGCGGATCTCCTCGACCGCGGTGGGCACCTCCGGCAGCTCCAGCGCCCGGCCCAGCTCGCCGACCCGCCGGGTGACGATCCCGACCTCCTCCTCGACCGAGGACGGCACCGGCAGCACGACCGTGTTGAACCGCCGCCGCAGCGCGCTGGACAGCTCGTTGACGCCGCGGTCGCGGTCGTTGGCGGTGGCGATGACGTTGAACCCGCGGGTGGCCTGGACCTCGGTGCCCAGCTCGGGGACCGGCAGCGTCTTCTCCGACAGGATGGTGATCAGGGCGTCCTGCACGTCCGACGGGACGCGGGTGAGCTCCTCGACGCGGGCGATGGCGCCGGTGCGCATCGCCACCATGACCGGGCCGGCCACCAGCGCGTCCACCGTGGGGCCCTCGGCCAGCAGGCGGGCGTAGTTCCAGCCGTAGCGGATGGCCTCCTCCGGGGTCCCGGCCGTGCCCTGGACCAGCAGCGTCGAGTCGCCCGAAATCGCGGCGGCAAGGTGCTCGGAGACCCAGGTCTTGGCGGTCCCGGGCACGCCGAGCAGCAGCAGGGCGCGGTCGGTGGCCAGGGTGGCCACCGCGACCTCGACCAGCCGGCGCGGCCCGACGTACTTGGGGCTGATCCGCTCACCGTCGCCGAGGAGGTAGGTGACGACGGCCTGCGGCGAGAGCCGCCAGCCCGGCGGGCGGGGGCGGTCGTCCGCGGCGGCCAGCGCGGCCAGCTCGTCGGCGTACTGGTGCTCGGCGTGCGGGCGCAGCGCCTGCGCGGCCGGTGCCGCGACGGACGCTGCGGTCGGTGCGGGGATCGGTGCTGCCGTCAACGGAGCTCCTCGGTCATGTCGTGGCGGAAGGTCAGGGCGGCGGCCAGCGTGGTGACCAGCGCACCGGCCCGCTTGTCCGGGGCGCGGGCGGTGAGCCCCTCGGCCAGCCGGGCCAGCGGCGGCGCCCAGGCCACCGGCATGCCGGTGGCGGCCAGCGCGCACAGCTCACGCAGCTGCCAGCTGAAGGTGCCGGCGCGGGCCACCGCCTCGACGGCGGCGTACACGGCCCGGGCGACGGGCTCGGGCCACGGGGTCGGCACGCCCGCGAGCACCCGGCGGGCGACGCCGGGGTCGCGGGCCAGCGCGGGCACCAGGTGGGTGGCGACCCACTCGGCGGGCAGCAGGCCGCGCGCCGCGAGGGTGACGAGGTCGTCGTCCGGGCCGACCGGGCGGCCGCGCTCGGCGGTGCCGGCCAGGGCCTGGGCCCACTCGGCGTCGCCCGCGGCGACGGCGGCCCGGGTGAGACCACGCCGGAGCGCCGGCGCCCACGCCTCGGTGACCGGCATGGCCAGCACCTGGGCGGGGGAGCGGTCGGCGAGCGCGGTCCAGGTGCTGAGCGGGGTGCGCGCGACGACCTCGACCAGCAGTTCGGCGCGGGCGTCGGTGCCGCGCGCCGGCGGGGTGACACCGTCGCGGCGCAGGCCGGGATCGAACTCGGCGGGCGGGTCGACGACCCAGCGGTCGCGGCCGAGCGCCCGGTGCTCGACGCGCACGGCGGCGGTGGCGCGGGCGGCCATCCGCGCGGTGAGCCGCGACCCGGGCAGTGCGGCCAGTAGCTCGGCGGCGCCCGCGCGGACCTCCGCCCGGCGGTCGCGCAGGGCCCGCTCCAGCAGCGGCTCGTCGGCCGGGCCCAGCCCCTCGGCCAGCGCGCGCAGCAGCCGGGCGCGGTCGTCCGGGGCCTCGGCGTCGAAGGTGGCGGTGAGCAGGTCGAGACCGGCCGCGGGGTCGCGGCGGCGCAGGGCGGTGAGGAAGGCGACGCGCTCGCCGGGGGTGCCGGTCTCCCAGTCGTCGGGACGCGGCTGCGCGGCGTCGGCCGACTCGACCCGCAGGTAGGCCCACTCGGGGCGGCGCTCGGCCAGCCACGCGCCGCGGCGCCCGGCGAGCAGCGCCACGGCCGGGCGCAGCGCGGTGTGCCGGTGGCCCCGGTCGAGCAGGGCGGGCAGCGCGTCGGCCGGGACCCGGAAGCCGCGCTCGGCCGCCGCGCGCAGCCAGCCGTCGAGCAGGTCGGTGGCGGTGCCCGGGCCACCGGGCACCCCGGTGCCCCGCAGGAGCCGGTCGAGCCGGGCCGCGGCGGCGGGCGGGACGACCGGGCGCGTCTCCGGACCCGCCGGTTCGTCGGCCACGGCCCCGGCCACGGGCACCGGACCCGACTGGCGGTAGGCCACCGCGACGGCGGCCGCGTCGAGCAGCGCGGCCGCTCCCGTCGCGCCGCCGGCGACGGTGAGCTCGCGCCCGCCGACGGCCACCGGCCCGCCGCCCCACGGGCGGCGCCCGGTGCCCACCAGGGCCGCGGACACCAGGTCGGCGGGCAGCTGCGGGTGGGCGCGGGCCTCGCCGTCGGCCGCGGGGTCGTCGGCGCCCGGGGGTGCGGCGGCGAACCGCTCCCCGGGCCCGGACGGCCACGCCGACAGCACCCGCAGCCCGGACGCCCCCAGCTCACCGGCCACCGTGAGCGGGGCACCGCCGGAGACGGCCAGCAGCCACCACGGCGGCTCGGGCCCGGGACGCAGGTCGAGCGCGTCGCGGTCGGCGTCGACGAGCCGGTCGGTGCCCGCCGGGCGCACGTCGCGCAGGAGCACCGGGACGTCGCCGAGCCACGGGTCGGCGGCGCGCAGCGCGGCGACCCCGGCCAGCGCCTCGCGCACGCTCCTCGCGCCGGCCGGCGCGTCGATCGGCGCCGGCTCCCCGTGGCGGGCGGCGACCACCGCTCGGACGGGCGCGGCGCCGGGGTAGAAGCAGAGGTCGGCCTCGAAGGCCGTGCCCGGCGGGGCCTCGGGTGGCAGCGACCGGCCGAGCGGGGCGAAGGCCAGCACCAGCGCCGGGCGGCCACCGGCGGCGCCGAGCAGCCACGTGCGCCGGGTGAGCAGGCGCTCGTCGGCGCTGTGCGACTGCCCGACGACCTGCCACCGGTCGCGCACCGGCGGCCCGGCCAGCACCTGCTCGGTGCTCACCGGGAAGCCGATCCGCGACCGCACCGTGGCGGCGAGCCCGTCGGGCAGCTCGGCGAGCCGGGCGTGGCCGGTGACGAGCAGGCGCAGCGCGGCCAACCGCGCCAGCAGCCGCTCGGCCCACCGCGGCCCCACCCCGACCGCGCGCCCTGCTCTCCGCACCGCCTCGGCCAGGCCCGGGGCCTGCGCGTCGACCAGCCGGGCGGCCATCGCCTCGAACGGGCCGTCGCCGGCGGGCTCGACCGCGGCGAGGCCGTGCGTCAGCTGGTCGAGCAGCCACCGGTCGAGCTCCGCCACCCCGCCGGCCACCCGCTCGGCCCGCTGCGCGGCCCGCCGCTCCGCGGCCGCCACATCGACGGGGCCGCTCGGCGCCGCCTCGTCGGCCGGACGGGCGGCGGCCCTGCTCGCCCTGGCCTCCCGCGCCTGCTGCCACTCGCGCACCCACGCGGGCGCCTGCGCCTCCTCGACCTCCCCGGTGGCCCAGCGCAGCATCAACCCGAGCGCGTGCTTGCAGGGGAACTTGCGGCTCGGGCACGAGCACCGGTACGCGGGCCCGGACAGGTCGACGCAGGCCTGGTAGGGCCGCGTGCCGCTGCCCCGGCACGACCCCCACAGCAGCTCCCCGCTGACCCCGCCACCGTCCCACGAGCCCGCCCCGGCCACCGCCCGCGCACCGCGCGCCGAGCCGGCGTCGGGGGCGAGCGCGAGCACCTGGCTCGCGGTCCATCGTTCGACGGGCACACCCCAGACCGTAGGCAACCGGGGTGACACTCCGGCGCGCGCACCGGCTCCCGGGGCGGATCACCTGAAGTGGTGGATCGGGCGCGCTCCGCGGAACGGCACATCGACCGCGCCCGACGATCAGGTGGAGGACCCGTCCGGCTCGTCGGGGGAGCACATGGGCACACCGTTCGAGAAGCCGCAGCAGCCGGTCCCGCCACCCACCTGGCCGGTGGTCCCGCCGATCCCGGCCCAGCGCCGGGCCCCGCCCGACCCGCCCCCGCCCGAGCCCCCCGACCCGCCCCGGCGGTGGCCGTGGCTGGTCGGCGGACTGGCCGCGGGCCTGCTGGTCGGCGGGGCCGTCGGAGCGACCGCCCTGGCCGAGACCGTCGTCGTGGCCGCGCCGCCGGTGACGGTGACCGCTCCCGCCCCACCGCCCGAGACCGTCGTCGTCGCCGTACCCGCGCCCGAGGCCCCGGTGACCGCCGTCGAGCCGACCGGTCCGCTGACCACCTTCGGGGCCGGGGTGTGGGAGGTGGGGGTGGACATCGCTGCGGGGAAGTACAAGACGACCGGCACCGACGGGTACGGGTGCTACTACGCCCGGTTGAAGGAGAACGACGGCTCGCTGGGCGACATCATCAGCAACGGCTTCGTGCAGGGCCCCGCGACGGTGACGGTCAAGGCGGAGGACGGGTACTTCGAGACGTCGGGCTGCGAGGAGTGGGTGCGGGCCGGGTGACGCCCGCTGCTCCGTCGACCGGGGCGGGCACGCCCCGGCTTGCTGAGCAAGGTAAGCCTTGCTTCACTCCGTTGGTGGCCGCAACCACCGTCGGAGGGGAAGAATGACGCTGCTGCTGACGCCCGAGAGCCCGACCTGCGCGATCGACCGGCGCGGCTTCCTCATCGGGGCGGCCGCGCTGGCCGGCCTGGCCGGCTGCGCACCGGCGCCGGCACCCGCCCCGGTCGCCGCGCCCCGCCCCTTCGAGGGGGCGTTCGGTCCGGTGCAGGTCCCGGCCGACCCGCAGCGCGTGGTCAGCACCGACTTCTACACCGCCTACGCGCTGCTCGACGTCGGCTTCACCGTCGTCGCCACGGTGGAGGCCACCGTCGGCGGCGTCCTGCCCGAGTACCAGGCCGCCTACGACGCCATCCCCAAGATCGGCACGCCGCAGGACGTCAACTACGAGCTGATGGTCGCCCAGCAGCCCGACCTCATCCTGGGCACGCTCGTGCCGAACCTCCCAGAGGACCTGAACTCCCGGCTCAGCGCCGTGGCCCCGACACTGCTCTTCCCCGCCGCCCAGGAACCCGGCACCTGGCGGGAACGCGCGGTGCGCGCCGCCGACGTGGTCAACCGCCGCGCCCAGGCCGAGCAGCTGAAGGCGGCCTACGAGCAGCGCGCCGCCGACATCGGCACCCGCTACGCCGACGTGCTCGGCCGCACCCGCTGGGCACTGGTGCGCGGCGGTGCCCAGGGCAACGCCATGGTCGACCTGCCGAACTCCTGGAGCGGCGTGGTCCTCGGCGCCGTCGGCGCCCGGCTGGGCGCGTTCGCCGAAGGCAAGCCGGGTGCGTCGGAGCCGCTGTCGTTCGAGGAGCTGGGCCGGCTCGACGACTGCGACGTCGTGCTGCACCTGGCCGACACCGCCGGGCGGGTCAACGCCGACACCCGACGCGTCCTCGACCAACCGACCTTCCAGGCGCTGCGCGCCGCCCGCACGGGCCAGGTCCACCCACTGCCGAACTACTACGTCGCGCACTACAAGCAGGCCGACGCGGTGCTCACCGAGATCGAGAAGGTTCTCGCCGGGCTGTGACGGGCGGCGACCGGCTCGAGGCGCGCCAACGGCCGTTGATCGATCAGCGGTCCCGCCGCCAAGGCGTGCCTCGCTCGGACTGCCGCGGCCCGATAACAGTTGAGGGTCAGCTACTGTGGTCGTCGGACGGGACCTGATCGTCGGACTCCGACGTCGATATTGTGCAGTCGACCTCGCCCGAGGCCTCGGGGCCAACGCGGTGCACAGTGCTGCCGCCACCGGCCGAGCGGTCGAACCACGTCACCCTCCTGCCGCGAGGGGCACGGGCGGTGGCGACAGGTACCTGCTCGATGGCCACGGCGCACCTTTTCACTGCTGTCGTCCTGGGATCGGAGCAGACCGCCACCACGTGCGTGGCCGAACCGACGACGTATCGTACCCCGGATCGAGGGGCGACATGTTCGTGCTGCTAGGGAGTCTCCTGGCGTGCGGGAACGACGAGTTGCAAGGCTGTAAGTTCGGACAGCGTGGAGCTCGCGAGATCGGCCGCGGACAGCCGGTCCAATCGCCGTTCGACGGCCAGAGCGTCGACCAGTGACTCGATGTGCCCAGGCCTTTCGAGCAGTTGCAGGACACGGGCGCTGTCACTTCCCAGGAAGTAGAATTCGTACGGAGGTACTCGCCTTCCGACGAGGATATTCTCCGGCCCCGCCGCCGAGAAGTGTAGATGGGGTACCGCGACCACCGTATCAGTGTATCGGTACTTGTCACGGCGAGGCGATCGAGGAGAAGGTGGAAGCTGTCCAAGGAGTTGGTGAGTAAGTGAAACCCCATCAATCCCTAGAAATTCAACATGACCAATCAGCCATCCTCCGATGTCGCGTGCTCGTTGCCTCGCGAATGGCAGTAGCGAGGGATACGTCTCCTGCACTGTGAGAGCGTTCTGGATTTCGTCTGAGAGTTGAGCGAGGCAGCTGTACGCGTGGAATGCTGCGAAGCACTGTTCAAGCGGCCAGCGGGTCGTCGGTGATCGCCATGGTGGGTGGTACTTGGGGAAACTGTGGGCGTTCGGACCGATGATGTCGAGTACAAGGGCGAGATCGAAGAACTTCTGATGTGCGCCTTCGTGTACGAGGTGTTCCGCAGCTTCGACAGGTGACTGCGGCGCGCCCATGACGATTAGGCCCGGGAACTGGCGAAGAGAAGCACTTCGTATTCGGCTCGGCCATCTCGCATCGAGTAGGGCGAGGAACGTTGCGTGCCCCAGAAGGTCGTCAAGCAGTGTTGAATAGTTAGCGACCAGGTCCATGCCGGCTTTCACGGCTAGCAGTTGTGCCTCGAAAGTTTGCCCCGACTCGATCGTTGCGAAGTGCACCTCGGCGGGCTCGTCTGCGGCTAGAATCCATCGGACACTTGCGAGGATAGTGTCAGTCTCGGCGTCAGTGAGGACAGGAAGGATGGCTGAGCCGCTAGTCAGCAATGTGGCAGTGCGCGCCAAGTGAGCTGCGGAGTCAAGGTCGGTGCGGGAGATCAATCGCAGGTTCGCCAGTGATTCCTGCACTGCGTGGCGAAGCAGTGGGCTGTCCGCGACCTCGGCGGTGATGGCGGGTGCATTGAGTAGGAAGTCGACAGCCATCACATAAAGAGCGCGTCGTGCAGCAATTAGATCGGCTTGTGGGCGCAAGCTCCGGTGAGTCTCTGGAATCATTGAAGAAGATGTCCGGACAGTCGGCTGGTTTGAGGCGAGGAGCTCGAGCTCAGCTTCCTAAATGGTCGAGTATTCATTATCTCGCTGTGCTGCCGCTTTGGTAGTTTTCGGGGCGTTGTCGCCACAGGAGTGCGAAGCCATGGCCTGGCAGCATCCACGAGCGAACCTGTAGGTCAGTTTGCAGTTCCGCTGCATTGGTCCAGTGATTCGGCACCGACCATGCTCGGAAGGTGAACGGGGCAACGTGGAACTCGTAGGGGCCACCGAATTCCGGTTGAAGGCCTGAGACGTCTAGCGAGATCTTATCGACGAAACACGGATAGGGTGGCTGCCAGTAACAATATCCGTCTTCCGTGCTGTTCAAGCTGGAGCTACGGGTGATGAGTCCATCAACGGAATGCATGATCGCGGCTTCCGAGGTGAGGTCCCCGAAATTTGTCAGAGTTAGATCGTACTCGTAAATTCTCAACGTTCCCATGTAGAGTCGCGGGTCTTGTTGCGGAATTGATCCGACGTCGGAGCGGAAGAATGCCAGATGCTCCGGCCATTCGTCAAACGGAACATATCGCGGCTCGACTGGCGTCAGCTCCGTGCTGAACTTTCTTCCATTGGAATCGCGGTATCTGGCAGCGATCTCGACGCCCTGAAGCATCCCTTTCGTAGACTCGTCGAACATCTCGCGATCGGGGATGTACCACCAGTCGTAGAGAGGTTTACCGCAGCCTGTTGCAATAATGTCACGCAGTCGCGGGTCGCACGTCATGAATAAGGTCATTCGGTCATCTGCGACGCTACTATGAAAGTTATATTCAATTGTGGCCGACAGGCGGTACGTGCCGGGTACTTCGGAGCTGAGCACGTACTCTATTGTAGTATTCGTACTAATGCAGAGATCCTGCCCTCCTGGCTTCTGGCCTTCTCCGCCTAATACCGCATGAACCACGTCTTGAATGGCTCCAGAATTGCCGTAGAGGTTTGACAGTAGAGGGCTGAGTGCCTGCGCAGGAAGAAGCGTGGCAAGAATTGCCGGACCGGAAAGCTTAGCTAGTTCCGCCGTCCACAGCTGCTTCAAGTAGCGCTGGTAAACGAGGATCAGTATCGCAATAATCAGCGCGATCATTCCGAGGAGGCGCGACAGGTCGGCTAAGATCTTAGCGACCTCACCGTTTCCCGCAGGGATGAGCACGTACACCGCAAGGAGGATGATACCAACTGCGGCTGAGGTGGTCGCGACGCCGCCCAGACTGCGACGTCTCTGATGATCGTCATGTTCGCTCGCAGCCGGCAACCCATCCCCCTCGCATGTCAGAGGGAAATCATCACCCGCTCAGGCGCTCAACGGAAGTCGTGTGCTGGATCGGCTACCCGTATTGCAGCGACGTCGGCCTCAGTAGGCGAGTCCTACGCGCACCACCCCGCCCAGCCGGGAGGCGAAGGTCAGCACGTGGGAGGCCATCGCCGTGCGGGCGCCGGCCTCGTCGCGGTTCTTGAGGAACTGGACCACGAGGCCGTGGCCGTCGCTGGACTGCTTGCCTGCGGTGCCGTCGGCGAAGCAGCCGCGGCGGAACTCGCGCAGCTCGGGGATGAGCATCGCGTACATGTCGCGCAGGATCCGGTTGTGGGCGGCGTCGACGATGAGGGCGTGGAAGCGCTCGTCGGTCTCGAGCATCTCGTCGGCGTCGCGGGCGCGGCGGTGGGCCTCGTCGGCGTCGATGATGCGGCCGAGCTCCTCGCGGGTGGCGTTGTGGGCGGCCAGGCCGGTGGCGGTGGTCTCCAGGGCCAGGCGCACCTCGGCGAGCTGGGCCAGCTCGAAGCGGCGGTCGCGCTCCTCGTCGGTGGGGCTGTCCTCGGCCTCGGTGGGTGAGCGGGCGACGACGAGCCAGCCGCGGCCGCGTTCGACGTCGACCAGGCCGCCGAGCTGGAGGCGCTGCAGGGCGGCGCGGACGGAGGTGCGGCCCACGCCGAAGCGGCGGGCCAGCTCGTGCTCGTTGGGCAGGAGTTCGCCCGCGGGGAGCTCGCCGCTGTCGATGAGTTGGCGGATGCGGTCCTCGATGACTTCGGGGCGCGGTCGACGGCTGTCCGCCGACAGCGTCCACTTCGAGGTGTCTGGCGTGGTCACGGAGGTCTCCGGGGGGTAGCACGGCACGTGCTGCGCCGCGGCGGGCGCGGCGGCCCCGCCTCCGGCCGCCCGCACCGCCGCTGGCGGTTCGCGAACCCGGCACAGGTCTGCTGGGTGCGCGGGTTGTCGGACATGTTACCGCGCTGGACAGCCTCCGTCCACCACTTTGTCGTTCCTGAGGTTGTCCGGCCTGCGAGTAGAGGGTAAGGGGGTGTGAGACAAGTTAATTGCTTGTGAGACGTCCCACCTCCTGGCATCCTGGAGTCGGCCGGGGAACCGGTCGAACGGAAGAGGAGCCCGAGGCCGGCACGCCTGGGCTCCTCCGACTCCCACCGCACCGTCAGCCAGACAGCACACGACAGGAGATGTCCAGTATGCACCCCCAACAGCAACGCAGGCGCAACCGGGTCACCGAGCTCTTCTGGAGCTTCGTGCTCATCGCGCTGCCCCTGACCGCCGCCCTGGCGGTCAACGAGTTCATGGGCTGGTGGGAAGGCGTGGCCGCCTTCCTGGTCGTGGGGGCCGTCCTCGGCCTCGCGGCCTACTCGCCCGAACGGCGCGTCGGCTGACGTCGTGCGCGCCACCCGACCCGGTGGGGGGGGGGGGGGGGGCCCGGGCCCCCCCCCGGGGCCGTAGCGGGCCCGGCCCGGGGGCGGTGGGACGGTCCGCGGGGCCCCCCCCCCCCCGGGGGGGGGGTCCGGGCCCGCCCCCGTCCCCCCCCACCGGTCCGTTCAGGGCCCCTCCGAGGGGCCGTTGGAACGGTCCACCCGGTCCGCGGGCCCCGATATAGTGCGGCCCGTGACCTCGGACGCCGGGCCCGTACGACCGCCGACCATCCGCACGGTGGCGGCGCGCGCGGGGGTGTCGAAGTCGCTCGTCTCGCTGGTCCTGCAGAACTCGCCGCGGGTCAGCGAGCAGCGCCGGGCCGCGGTGCTCGCGGCCATGGACGAGCTCGGCTACCGCCCCGACCCGGCGGCCCGCAGCCTCGCCGAGCGCCGCACCCGCACCGTCGGCGTCGTGCTCGACGACCTCACCAACCCCTGGTACGTCGACCTGCTGGCCGGTCTGCGGCCCGTGCTGCACGAGCACGGGCTGCGCCCGCTGCTGGCCGACGGCGCCACCGAGCCGGACGCCGTGGCCGCGCTGACCGACCTTCGGGTCGACGGCATCGTGGTGGTCGGCACCCCGTCGGACCCGGTGGTCGAGCAGGTCCTCGCGCTCGGCGACGTGCTCCCGGTGGTCGTGGCCGGCACCCGCGAGTCGCGGCTGGGCACGGCCGACATCGTGGCCAACGACGACGACGCGGGCGCCCGGCTCGCCACCGCGCACCTGCTGGAGCAGGGCCACCGCCGGATCTCGCACATCGTCGGCCGCGGCGAGGTGGGCGGGCTGCGCCGGGAGGGCCACGTCGCCACCATGCGCGCCGCCGACCTCGCCCAGCACTGCGTGGACGGCGACTGGACCGAGGAGACCGGCCACCGGCTCGCCCACGAGCTGCTCACCGGCCCGGACCGGCCCACGGCGATCCTCGCGGCCAACGACCGGTCGGCCGTGGGCGTGCTGACCGCGGCCGACGAGCTGGGCCTGGCGGTGCCGGGCGAGCTGTCGGTCGTCGGCTACGACGACACGGTCCTGGCCCGACTGCCCCGGCTGTCGCTGACCACGGTCGACTCGCACATCGCCGAGGTCGGGCAGGCCGCGGGGGAGGCGCTGTGCGCCCGGCTCGCCGGCGACGACCCGGGCGCGCCGACCACCCGGCTGATCACCCCGGCCCTGGTCGTGCGCGGCTCGACCGGCCCCGCGCGCTGACCGCTCAGGTCGTGATGAGGTAGCGCCGCAGCGCGGGCTCGCCCGGCTCCACCGATTCCAGCACGCCCCCGCACGCCTCGATCACCTTCCGCGAGCCGAGGTTGTCGTCGTCGCAGGTCACCAGGGCCGAGGTGATGCCGAGCCCGCGGGCGACGCACAGGCTGGCGCGCAGGATCGCGGTGGCGTGGCCGCGGCGGCGGTACTGCGGCAGCACGCCGTAGCCGATGTGGCCGCCGAACCGCCGCAGGGCCGCGTTGAGGTGGTGCCGCACGGACGTGCGCCCGACGATGCGCCCGTCCACGTCGGCGACCAGGAACGTCGCCGGCACGATCCCCTCGCGCAGGTTGCGGCCCGCGCGCTGGTCGGCGAGTTCGTCGAGGTAGTCCCCCCAGGCCAGCTCCGGGCGCAGGCCCAGGCCGAAGGTGAAGCCGTCGGCCTCCATCGCCCGGTGGCCCGCCCGGAACTCCGCCTCGTCGGCCGGGCCGAGCTCGCGCAGCCGCAGCTCGCCGTCCACGCCACCCCTCCGATCGACCGGGACCGAGGGACCGGAGGGTAGTGGCGCGGGTGGGCGGGCGCGGCCGGTTTACCGGTCGATCCCGCGCAGGAACTCCACGCTCGCGCGCACATCGGCCAGCGGGCCCTCGCCGGTGGGCGCGGCGGTCAGGATCGTGTCCTGCTCGAGCACGTACCAGCCGCGGTAGCCGTGCGCCTCCAGCACGCCCACGATCCCGGCGATGTCGACGTCGCCCCGGCCGAGCGGGCGGTACATGCCCTCGCGGACGGCGTCGGTGTAGGTGATCTCCCCGGCCCGCACGCGCGCGGCGGTGGCCGCGTCGACGTCCTTGAGGTGGGTGTGGGCGATCCGGTCGGGCACGGCCTTGGCCAGCGCCAGCGGGTCGGAGCCGCCGATGAGCAGGTGGCCGGTGTCCAGGCAGAGCGGGACCGCCGAGCCGACCAGCACCCGCTCGACCTCGGCGCCGGTCTCCACCATCGTGCCCACGTGGGGGTGCAGCACCGCGGTCACGCCGCGCCGGCGGGCCAGCTCGGCGACGCGGTCGAGGTTGCCCAGCAGGGTGCGCCACGCCGCGTCGTCGAGGTCGGGGCGGGCGTCGTAGCCGTCGGCCCCGGAGGAGGCGGCCAGCACGAGGGTGGCGGCGCCGGCGGCGGTGAACGCGTCGAGCTCCCGTTCGACGGCAGGCAGCGGGTCGTGGTCCGCGTCGTGCAGCAGTGCGGGCACGAACCCGCCCACGGCCGACAGGCCGTGGGCGCGCAGCACCCCCGTGCGCGCCTGCGGCTCAGCCGGCAGGAACCCCTCCGGACCGAACTCGGTGGCGGTCAGGCCCAGCTCGCGCATCTGGGTCAGCACCAGCTCGGGGGCCAGCTGGTGGCCCCAGCCGGGCACCTCGCACACGCCCCAGGAGATCGGGGCCCCGGCGATGCGGTCGGTGAACATGGCGGTCCTCTCGGTGGGGACGGTGGTCAGAGGGGGCGGCGGACGTCGTCGAGGCGGACCGGGCGGTGCTCGGCCAGCGACCGGGTGGCGGCCTCGGCCACCCACCCGGTCTCCATGGCGTCCTCGACGGTGCAGGGGGACGGCCTCGTGCCCGCCACGACCTCGGTGAACGCGGCCAGCTCGGCGCGGAACGCCGCGGCGAAGCGGTCCATGAAGAACGCGTGCGGCTCGGCGTCCGGGAAGGTCGCGCCCGGCTCGACCGAGCGCAGCGGCAACTTCGGCTCCAGCCCGACGGCGATGCTGTCGGCGGTGCCGTGCAGCTCCAGGCGCACGTCGTAGCCGCGGGGGTTGTAGCGGGTGTTGGAGACGACGGCGACGGTCTCGTCGTCGAGGGTGAGCACGGTGGCCGCGGTGGCGACGTCGCCCGACCCGGCGAAGACCGCGTCCCCGATGGCCGAGCCCGTCGCGTACACCTCGACGACCTCGCGCCCGGTCACCCAGCGCACGGCGTCGAAGTCGTGCACGGCGCAGTCGCGGAAGATGCCGCCGGACACGGCCACGTAGGCCGCGGGCGGCGGCGCGGGGTCCAGGGTCGTCGACCGGACCGTGTGCAGCCTGCCCAGCTCGCCGGCGGCGACGGCGGCCCGGGCCGCGGCGAACCCGGCGTCGAAGCGGCGGGGGTAGCCGATCTGCACCGGCACCCCGGTGTCGCCCACCCGCCGGGCCACCCGCAGCCCCTCGTCCATGGTGCGGGCGACCGGCTTCTCGCAGAACACCGGGAGTCCCGCGGCGGCCGCGGCGAGCAGCAGCTCCGGGTGGGCGTCGGTGGCCGCGGCGATCACCACGCCGTCCACGCCCGCGGCCAGCAGCTCCTCCGGCGAGTCGCTGACCTCGACCGGGAGCCGGGCCGCGATCGCAGCGGCGGCGGCGGGCACGGCGTCGGTGACCACCAGGCTGCTCACCGCGTCCAGCGCGGAGAGCGTGTCGGCGTGGAACGCGCCGATCCGGCCGAGGCCGATCAGGCCGAGTCGCATGCGGGCTCCGTTCAGTCGTAGGCGCCGACGACGGTCTGGTCCCAGTCCAGGACGGCCCCGGTGACCACGCCGCTGCGCTCGGAGAGCAGGAACACGACCATGTCGGCGATCTCCTCGGCCCGGGCGAGGCGGCCCATCGGCAGCGCCCGGCCCGCCCGCTCCGCCCAGCCGTCGCCGGCGCCGTGGGCCGCGCGCTGCACGGCGTCCTCGCCCTCGGTGTCGGTCCAGCCGATGTCCAGCCCGTTGATCCGGATGCGGTCGAAGCGGTGGGCGTGCGCGGCGTTGCGGGTGAGCCCGGCCAAGCCGGCCTTGGCCGCCACGTAGGGCGCCAGGTACGGCTGCCCGCCGTGCGCGGAGATCGAGATGATGTTGACGATCGCGCCTGGCTCGCCGCGGCGGACCATGTCGGCCACGGCGGCCTGCATCGTGAAGAACGGGGCGCGCAGGTTGACCGCGACGTGCGCGTCGAACAGCTCGGGGGTGGTGTCGAGCAGGGTGCCGCGGGTGACCAGGCCGGCCGAGTTGACCAGGCAGTCGACCCGGCCGAACTCGGCCACGGTGGCGGCGACGCCCGCCTTCGCCTGCTCGGGGTCGGCGACGTCGGCGGGCACGAACCGCGCGGTGGCCCCGGCACCGGTCAGTTCGGCGACGAGCCGCTCGCCGGCTGCGCGGCGCCGTCCGGTGACGACCACCGTCGCGCCCTCGCGGGCCGCGGCCGTCGCGACCCCGGCGCCCACGCCCCGGGTACCCCCGCTGACCAGCACGATCTTGCCCGGCAGCAGGCTCCCGATCGGCACGGTCCTCCCCAGCGGCGGCGGCGGTGGGACGGACCTCGGCCCGTCAGTGGACCGGTCCAACGTGACATATCGGAGAGGGGCGCGTCAACGCCCGGGCCGTCCGCCGGCGGGTCAGCCGTCGGCGCCCGCGGCGGCCGGACTGGCGACCGGACGAGGCCCGTGGGTGTGGTCCTCGGACGGGATGCGCGAGGACAGCAGGACCACCCCGGCCACGGTGACGGCGAACCCGAGCAGCCCGAACGCGATCCGCACCGGCGTGCCTGCCAGCTGCTCGCCGAGAGAGAGCACGCCGATCGCCACCGCGGTGACCGGGTCGGCCAGCGTCTGCACGGCCAGCGGGGCGCCCAGCCCGCCGTCCTGGTACGCGTGCTGGGCCAGCACGACCCCCAGCGGCGCCGCGATCAGGCCGATCGCCACGACCGTCGGGCTGCCCATCTGCAGCCACAGCGCCTTGACCGCCGCCGACGTCGTCCCGAAGCACAGGGCGGCGGCGCCGGCCAGCAGGATCGCCGCCCACAGCGGGTCGGTGCGCCGGATCCGCAGCGCGCACAGCGTGGCGGTGGCGACGATGACGGCGACGACGCAGGCCACCGTCGGGAAGGAGGCGAAGATCCGCCCGGTGCCCGGCTGGTGCGGGATCGCGGTCAGCACCCCCGGCAGGCCGACGACCACGCAGAGCGCGCCGATCCAGGCCCGCCGGGTGACCGGGGTCCGGCCGATGCGGGCCCCCACCGGCAGCGCCAGGGCCAGCGCGGTGACCCCGATCGGCTGGACCAGGACCAGCGGCCCGGCGCCGAGCGCGGCCAGGTGCAGCAGGGCGCCCAGGATCGTCGCGGTCTGCGCGGCCCACCAGCCCTTCCGGTGCATCAGCGCGATCATCAGCGTGGCGACCCCGCTCTCCGGCTGCCGGGACGCCTCGTGGTGCTGCAGTACGGCCGACAGGGCGTAGCAGGCGGCCGAGGCGAGGGCCAGGACGACCGCGAGGGCGGGGTGCACCCGTTGACGGTAGGCAACGGCCCGCGACCCGGCCCCCGGGACCCGGCGATCGGCCGGACGAACCGGCGGGTTCCGGACAACCCCCCTGCTCACGGCCTCTTCTGCGCGCCGCGTGGCTACCCGCGCGGCCTACTCTCGTCACAGTGACGATCACGAGTTCGGTCGCGGCCCGGTTGGTCGGAGCGACGCTCGCCGGGATGCCGGTCGGCGGTGCGGGGTGAGCGCGCCGGACCCCGACATGACGAGCGTGTGGGAAGCCGTCGAACGGTCGACGACGTGGCTGGACGCCCACCACGAGCCCGACGACGCCGAGATCACGATGCGGCTGTTGAAGGTCACCGAGGAGGCGGGCGAGGTCGCGCAGGCGTGGATCGGGGCTACGGGGCGCAACCCGCGCAAGGGCGTGACGCATGGACGGGACGATGTCGCGGCCGAGCTGGCGGATGTCGTGTTCAGTGCGCTCGTGGCCATCAGGAGTCTGGGGCTGGATCCGGGGGCGGTGCTGAACGAGAAGGCGCGTGCGCTGGTTGCGCGTACCAGGGGCGGATGATTCCGGTTTTCGCGGGTGCCCCTCGTCGCTCAGCTGGTCCTGGGACTGCGCACACTGGCCGGCACTGTGCGCACGGCCGCGTCCGCGGAGGTGCGCACTGTGCACACCTCGTGGTCGCCGCGCGCATGTCATGACCTGTGCACCGTGTCCACGAGGTGTGCGCGGTGGCGACGGGTGTGCGCGGCGGCGGGCCCCGAGACGCCGACCGCGCCTGCCGATCACCGATCGCAGGGTCCTCGCAGAGGTGGTGGCGTCCTGGCAGCGTCAGGTGTGTGCTCGCAGCACGCCGGCGCGCTGCGAGCACACATCCAGGGCTGCGAGGTGTACCCAGGGACCGCTGCCGGGACGCCGGCTCATTCACCGATCCCGGACAGCCCGGCAGCGCCGCGAACTGCCGCTCCCCGCCACCCCGTAGGCTGAACTCCGTGACCGATATGTCGGCATCTATCCGGCGCTCCCTCCGCGCCACCCTCGCCGCCGCTCTCATCGCCCTGGCCGTCGCCGGCTGCGGCGGCAGCAGCAGCGAGGGGTCGAACACCCAGTGCGCCCTCGACGGCTGCACCATCACCTTCGCCCGCGGCGCCACCGGTGAGGTCTCGGTCCTCGGCGTCACCGCCCGCCTGGTGAGCGTCGACGGGGGTGTCGCCACCATCGACATCGCCGGCAACACCGTCCAGGTGCCGGTGGGCGGGGAGACCACCGCCGAGGGCTTCACAGTCGGGCTGCAGAGCCTCACCGAGGACCAGGCCGTCGTCCGGGTCACCCTCGGCGGCGGCGGCAGAGGCGAAGGCGGGGGCGGCTGAACCCCCGTCAGGTGATGGGCGAGCCGCCGGTGACGCCGAGCACCTCCGAGGTCATGTAGCTCGACTCCTGCGACGCCAGGAAGACGTAGAACGGGGCGAGCTCGGCGGGTTGGGCGGCGCGGCCCATGGGGGACTGGGCTCCGAACGACTCCAGCTTCTTCTCGTCCATGGTCGCCGGGATCAGCGGCGTCCACACGGGGCCGGGGGCCACCGAGTTGGCGCGGATGCCGCGCTCGACCAGGTTGTGCCCGAGGCCCTTGGTGAAGTTGACGATGGCGGCCTTGGACGTGGCGTAGTCGAGCAGGTGCGGTGACGGGGAGAACGCCTGCACCGAGGACGTCGTGATGATCGAGGAGCCGGCCTCCATGTGCGGCAGGGCCGCCTTGACCAGCCAGAACATGGCGTAGATGTTGGTCTTCATGACCCGGTCGAACTGCTCGGTGGTGATGTCGTCGATGCCGCCGTCCTGCGACATCTGGTAGGCGGCGTTGCTGACCAGGACGTCGATCTTCCCGAACTCCTGCGCCGCCCGGTCGACGATCGCCCGGCACTGCTCCTCGGTGCGGATGTCGCCGGGCACGGTGACGGCCTTGCGGCCGGCCTCGGTGACCCAGCGCGCGGTCTCCTTGGCGTCGGTCTCCTCGCTCTCGAGGTAGGAGATCAGGACGTCGGCGCCCTCCCGGGCGAAGGCGATCGCCACGGCCCGGCCGATGCCGGAGTCGCCGCCGGTGATGACGGCCTTCTTGCCCTCCAGGCGGCCGGAGCCCCGGTAGGTGTGCTCGCCGTGGTCGGGCTGCACGTCCAGGTCCCGGGTGCGCCCGGGGTACTCGACGGTCTGGTCGCCGCTGCCGGGCTGGGAGTGCTGCTGGGTCGGGTCCTGCTGGGTGTACTGGTCCTGGCTCACCGTCAACCTCTCGATCGTCGCGTCTCGTCATCGGTCCTCCGCAGCACTTCCCCGCAATACCGCGTCCAACCCATCCATCGGGGATGCATCGGTGGTCACCGGGTAGTGCTCCGGTCGAGGCACGCGACGACGACGGTCAGGAGGACGCATGGCGAGGGTGGTGCGGCTGGGTGCGGTGGCCGCCGGCGCGGTCGGTGCGCTGATCGCCGCCCGGCGGGTCCGCCGGGCGGGAGGGCCGGGCAAGACGGGTCCGACGTGGTTGGGGGTGACGGTGCTGGCGCCGCCGGACCGGATCGCGGCCGGCGGGGAGCTGCCCGAGCCGCTGCGCGCGCTGGGCGACGCCGTCGAGGTGCGGATGCAGCCGGCGCCGGGCGACCGGGGCACCGAGGTGTACGCCCGGCTGCGCGACGACGGGCAGGGGTCGGGCACCGCCGCGCGGCTGACCGGCCGCGACCGGATGGGCCCGCTGCGCCAGGCGCTGCGCGAGGCGAAGTCGCTGGTCGAGACCGGTGAGGTGCTGCGCACCGACGCCGTCGAGACCACTCACCCCGGCCCGCGGGGCCGGCTGATCGCCGCGCTCGACGAGCGCGCGCAGAAGGCGGGGCGGCTGTGAGGGCGCTGTGCTGGGAGGGCGTGAACTCGCTCGCCGTCCGCGACGTGCCGGACCCGGGGATCCGCAACGACCAGGACGTGGTCCTGAAGGTGCGCGCCAGCGCGGCCTGCGGCTCCGACCTGCACCTGCTCGGCGGCTACATCCCGTTCATGCAGGCCGGGGACGTGATGGGCCACGAGTTCATCGGTGAGGTCGTCGAGGTCGGGAAGGGGGTGCGGAAGCGGAAGGTCGGCGAGCGGGTGGTGGTGTCGTCCTTCGTCGGGTGCGGGCGCTGCTGGTACTGCACGCACGACCTGTGGTCGCTGTGCGACAACACCAACACCAACCCGGTGCACACCCAGGCACTGTGGGGCTACGAGCCCGGCGCCTGCTTCGGCTACTCCCACGCCATGGGCGGGCTGGCCGGCAGTCACGCCGAGTACGTGCGCGTCCCGTTCGCCGACTTCGGCTCGTTCGTCGTGCCCGACGGGGTGGACGACCTGGCCGCGGTGTTCGCCTCCGACGCCGGCCCGACCGGCTGGATGGGTGCCGACCTGGGTGGTGTGTCGCCGGGCGACGTCGTCGCCGTGTGGGGTGCCGGGGCCGTCGGCCAGGTGGCGGCGCGGGCGGCCACGCTGCTGGGCGCCGAGCGGGTGGTCGTCGTCGACCGCTACGGCTACCGGCTCGAGCAGGCCGAGAAGCACATGGGCGTCGAGGCGCTCGACTACACCACGACCGACGTCGGCGCGGCGCTGCGCGAGATGACCGGCGGGCGCGGACCCGACGTGTGCATCGAGGCGGTCGGCATGGAGGCCCACTCCGACGGCCCCGGGTTCGTCTACGACCAGGCCAAGCAGCAGCTGGGGATGCAGACCGACCGCCCGACCGCGGTGCGCGAGGCGATCCACGCCTGCCGCAAGGGCGGCTCGGTGTTCATCCTCGGGGTGTTCGCCGCGGTCGTCGACAAGTTCCCGCTCGGCGCGATCATCAACAAGGGGCTGACGGTGCGCGGCGCCCAGATGCACGGCCAGCGCTACATCCCCGGCCTGCTCGACCGGATCGCCGCCGGTGAGCTGCCCACCCGGCACTTCGCCACCCACCCGATGCCCCTGGACGAGGGCCCGGAGGGCTACCGGATCTTCAAGGAGAAGGTCGACGGCTGCGTCCGGCCGGTCTTCCGGCCCTGACCCCTCAGCCGGCCAGGAACTCGGCGATCACCGGGGCCACGGCGTCGTGGTCCACGCCGTGGCCCTGGCCGGCGAGGGTGCGGTGCCGGGCGCCGGGGACGGCGCGGGCGACGGCGGCGACGGTGTCGCGCGCCCACGCCTCGGACTCACCGCCGTCGAGGACCAGGACGGGGACCGCGACGTCGGCCAGCCAGGCCGGCAACCCGACCGGGCCGGCCAGCGCGAAGTCGAAGGGGAGGGTCGGGGCCAAGGCCCGCATGCCGGCCCAGGCCGGGGTGTCCTCGAAGCCCAGCGGCGCGGTCGAGCCGCCGATGAACAGCCGCACGGCGTCGTCGGGCCGCCCGTCGGCCAGCGCGGCGCGGACGCGGGGTTCGAGCGCGGGATCGGAGGCGGTGTCGTCGACGGCCCACGGGGGCTCGTAGGCGACCACCCGGTCGACGGGGACGCCGCGGGCGGCTGCGGCCAGCGCCAGGATCGCCCCGGACGAGTGCCCGTAGAGCGCGGTGCCCGGCCCGGCGGCCGCCACGACGGCGGCCAGGTCCTCGACCTCGCGCTCGACGGCGTCCGGACCCGCCGCGGCGGGGTCGGAGTCGCCGCGACCGCGGCGGTCGTACCAGAGCACCGTGCGCTCCCGGGCCAGCAGCGCGGCGAGCGGGTCGACCACGTGCCGGTCGCAGAAGGCGCCCACGGCCAGCACGACCGGTGGGCCCTCACCGGCGCGGTCGTAGGCGATGCGGGTGCCGTCGGCGGATCGGATCGTCTGCATACCGGTTGGACCGGCGGCGGACGCCCGACTCATCGGGGGAGGCGCAGGACGCCGTCGATGCGGCGGGGGATGGCCGGCCCGGCGTCGCGCAGCTCGGGCGGGAGCACCCGTTCGGGGGCGTTCTGCCAGGTCAACGGGCGTAGGAAGCGGCGGATCGCGGTCGGGCCGACGGACGTGTGCACCGTGTTCGTGGACGGCCAGGGCCCGCCGTGCGTCTGCGCCCACGCCACCAGCACCCCGGTGGGGTAGCCGTCGAACAGGACGCGCCCGGCCCGGGTGCGCAGCACGGCGAGCAGCGCGTCGAGGTCGTCGCTCTCCTCGGCGTGCACGGCCGCGGCGAGCGAGCTCGGCAGCGCGCGCAGGGCGTGCAGCAGGTCGTCGGTGCCGTCGTAGCGCACGGCGATCGCGATGGGGCCGAAGCACTCCTGCGCCACCTCGGGGCGCAGGTCGGCGGCGGCCACGGTGAGCAGCGCGGCGCCCGCGGCGAAACCGGTGCCGTCGGTGGCGCCGCGACCGGCGACCTCGACGCCGTCCAGCCCGGCGAGGCGCCCGCCGATCTCGGCGTAGGACTCGTGGATGCGGGCGTTGAGCAGGGGCTTGGCCGGGGCGTCCGCGACGAGTTCGGCCATCCGGGCCACCAGCGCGTCGCCCGCGGCGCCGACGGGCACGAACGCCAGCCCGGGCTTGGTGCACAGCTGCCCGGCGGCCATCGTGAACGAGCCGACAAGGCCCTCGGCGATCGCCGCGCCCCGGGCGGCGGCGGCCGCCTCGGTGACCACCAGCGGGTTGATCGACGACAGCTCGCCGTAGAACGGGATCGGGTCGGGGCGGTCGTCGATGATCCGCTGCAGGGCCCGCGCGCCGCTCAGCGAGCCGGTGAACCCGACCGCGGTGATCCGCGGGTCGGCGACCAGCCGGGCGCCCGCCTCGCGACCCAGCACGATGCCGACGGTGCCCTCCGGCGCCCCCACCTGCTCGGCGGCCTCGCGCAGCGCCCGGTGCGCCAGCAGCGACGTCGCCGGGTGCGACTCGTGGGCCTTGGCCACGACCGGGCAGCCCGCGGCCAGCGCGGAGGCGGTGTCGCCGCCGGGCACCGAGAAGGCGAGCGGGAAGTTGCTGGCCCCGAACACCGCGACCGGCCCGAGCGGGACGAGCATGCGGCGCAGATCGGGTCCCGGGCCCATCGGGGTGTCGCCCGCGTGGTCGATCGTGGCCTCCAGGTAGGAGCCCTCCTCCGCCACTTCGGCGAACATCCGCAGCTGGTAGGTGGTGCGGGCGAGCTCGCCCTTGAGCCGGTCGGGACCGATCGCGGTCTCCAGGTCGGCGGTGGCCACGATCTCGGAGCCGTTGGCCTCGAGCCGGGCCGCGGCGGCGCGCAGCAACTCGGCCCGGCCGGACCGGCCGAGGGCCTCCAGGCCCGCGGCGGCGTCGGCGGCGGCCCGGGTGGTCTGCTCGACCTCGGCGTCGGTGGTGGGCGGGGCGACCGGCACGGACTCGCCGGTGCGGGGGTCGGTGGAGACGACGGCTGCGGTCACGGATTCCTCCGGGTTCGGGTGGGCGGGTGATCCGGTGCTGTCCCGCACCACGAGGTCGAAGCCGACGTCGCGGGCGGGGTGCTCGACCGGGCGGTCACCGAGCGGGTGGCCGAGCGCTTGCGGTAGCGGCGGGCGATCGGCGTCGTCACAGGAGCTTCCGGGCGGCGAGGTTGCGCATCAGGTCGGCGACGCCGAACGTCCAGGGCTCGCACTCGTCGGACGGGCGGATGCGGTTGGTCAGCGTGCCCAGCCGCGGCGAGGAGACGGTGACCAGGTCGCCGGACTCGTGGGTGAAGCCCTGGCCGGGGGCGTGCCGGTCGGCCGTCGGGGCGAACATCGTGCCCAGGTAGAGCACGGCGCCGTCGGGGTAGCGGTGGTGCGGCCCGACCAGCTGGGCCACCAGGTCGGTCGGGTCGCGGCTGATCTCCGACATCGACGACGTGCCGTCGAGGTGGAAGCCCTCCGGGCCGTCGACGGTGAGCGCGACGGTCGCCGAGCGGACGTCGTCGAGGCCGAAGCCCCCACCGCCATCGGCGCCGTCGAACAGCCGCACGAACGGGCCCAGCGCGGCCGAGGCGTTGTTGTCCTTGGCCTTGGGCAGCAGCAGCGCGGAGCGGCCCTCGACGTCGCGCAGGTTGACGTCGTTGCCCAGCGTCGCCCCGACGATCCGGCCGTCCGCCGAGACCAGCAGCGCGACCTCGGGCTCGGGGTTGTTCCAGGTGGACGAGCGGTGCACGCCGGCGTCGGTGGCCGTGCCCACGGCGGCCAGCACGGGCGCCTTGGTGAAGATCTCGGCGTCCGGGCCGAGGCCGACCTCCAGGTACTGGCTCCACCGGCCCTCGGCGACGAGCACCTCGCGCAGCGCGGCGGCCTGCTCGGAGCCGGGGCGCAGGGCCCGCAGGTCGCCGCCGACCAGCTGGTGGATCTCCGCGCGGGCCTGCGCGGCCGCTCCGGCGTCGCCGCGCACCCGCTCCTCGATCACCCGCTCCAGCATCGAGGTCACGAAGGTGACCCCGGCGGCCTTGACGACCTGCAGGTCGACCGGCGCGAGCAGGTGCGGAACGGCGGGGTCGCGGTGCTCTGCAGGGGTGGCGGCCAGTACGGCGGCCAGGTCGGCGATCCGCTCGCCGGGCGCGGCCCGCAGCCGCGCCGCCGGGTCGTCGGTCTCGGCGAGGTCGCGCACCGTCGGGAACGCCGACGTGACGTCGTAGAGGCCGTCGGGGCGCACGGCCACCACGGCCGGACCCCCGACGTCGGCCCGCCACACCCGCCCGACCAGGGCCGCGTCCGCGGCGTCGACGGGCAGGGTCGTCTCGGCCACGGGCGGCCACGTCGCGGTCACCGCCAGATCCTCTCGCGATCCACCCGTGCGTGTCACCGGCGCCGGAAGACCCGGCCCGGGGCGCGCTGAACCACCCGCCGCCCCACCCGTCGAGAACGAAGCTGTTGTCGTTTGGACCGGTCCAAAACGACGACAGCTTCGTTCTCGACGGGGTCCCCGGGGGTCAGGAAACCTGGCCGGCCAGGTGGCGGACCCGGTGGCGGAAGGCGTCCAGCTTCGCGTCGCGGTCCGCCGGGGTGCCGCGGGTCGCGAGGCGGTGGCCGCCGAACTCGAAGTCCTCGGCGAGCGCGTACACCGGCATCACGGCCGTGGTCAGCCCGGCGTCGCCGACCCGGCGGCGCAGGTCGCGCAGGACGTCGGCGAACGGCGAGTGGCCGTGCAGGGAGTAGTAGTTCTCGACGATGTCCGCGGCGACGTGCGGGTGCAGCAGGTCGGTCTTGGTGACCGCGATGAGCAGCCAGATCGGCTTGCGCGACTCGCCGACCAGCGACGCGATGTGGGTGGCGGTCTGGCGGAAGTCCTCGACCTCGCGCTCGCGCTGCAGGGCGCGGTAGGCGTCCAGGCCCATCGACTCGTCGCGGGCCTCGGGCGAGCCGGGACGCGCCGTGGCCAGCCCGTCGGCGACGACGTGCACGACGCCGTCCACCGGCTCGCTGTGGAAGAGCTGCTCGAAGCCGGTGCGGCGGGCCGCGACGTCGCCGCCGGGGATGATCCGGAAGCGCATCCCGGACAGCCCGGACCGCCAGGACCGCTTCTCCACCGTCGGCGACTCGAACTCCAGCGGCGTGTAGTCCGCCTTGCGCGAGCACGCCTGGTGCACCAGCACGGTCTTGCCGCTGCCGGCGAGGCCGGTGACGGCGACGATCGGGTGGCGGCTGCGGTAGGCGACCGGCAGCCGCTCCCTCGCCGCCCCGATGACGACCGGGACGGCCGTCGCGGCGAGCCCGCGGACGACCTTGTTCCTGGCCAGTGACTGGACACCGGTGACGACGGCGCGGGCAGCGGGCACGGCGGGCTCCTCAGCGGGACGGCGGTGGTGTCCGATGCGGCCGAGCGGGGAGCGCGACCGGACGTCGGGCGGAGGATAACGAGCCGGGGTCCGCGCGGCGTGGGCGGTGGGTCACCCCCGCACCACCGGCATCCACACCCGCATCGTCGAGGGCCCCCGCTCGGCCCAGTCGTGGTAGGCGACCAGGGGCACGTCCACGCCGTCGCCGGTGCCGTCGCGCCCCGGTGGCGGGCCGTAGGGCCAGGACCCGTCCGGCGCGACCGCCGGGCGCAGCCGCACGACGACGGCGCCGTCGACCTCCCGGGGCGGGACGGTCGGGTCGACGCCGACGTCGACGACGTCGTCGAGGCGGCCGCCGGTGGCCGCGGCCAGGTCGACCGACTCCAGGCAGAGCACCTCCGGTCCGCGTTCCACGGCCAGGCAGCCGCGCACGGCGTCGATGCGGGGGTCGGCGGCGGTGAAGCGGGGGGTGACCGGGAGGTGCAGCTCGACGACGTCGCCGTCGGCGAAGGCGCGCCGCACGGTCGCCGTACCGGGCTCCACGTCCTCCTCGGTCGGGGGGCCGTCGGCGGGCAGCACCCGCAGGCGGGCGCCCTCGGCCCACGCCGGGACGCGCAGGGTGAGCGTCCAGGGGTCGGCGGCGCCGTCCCGGACGCGGACCGCGACGGTGCCCGACCGCGGGTACCCGGTCTCCACGTCGAAGGCGACCCGGCGCCCGTCGGGCAGGGTGGTGCGGACCGTGGCCGGGGCGTACAGGTGCAGCTGGACGCCGTCGTCGTCGGCCGTGGCGACGTAGCCGGCCAGCCCGGCGAGCGTGCGGGCGACGTTGGGCGGGCAGCACGACACCGCGAACCACGGCGCCCGCAGCGACGACGCGGCGCGCGGCGAGACCTCGTCGTCGCGGGCGGGCGTCCCGGGCACCCGCTGGTGCAGGGTGTTGGTGTAGAAGAACGCCGTCCCGGCCTCCGACGGGGAGGTCGCCACCACGTTGAACAGGGTGCGCTCGACCAGGTCGGCGTGCTGCGGGCGGCCGGTCGCCAGCAGCAGCCGCCAGCTGAACATGATCGAGCCGACGCCGGCGCAGGTCTCGGAGTAGGCCCGGTCCGGGGGCAGCGCCCAGTCCTGGCCGAAGGCCTCGTCCTGGTGGTGGGAGCCCTGGCCGCCGGTCAGGTAGGTGCGCCGGGCGACGGTGTTCTCCCACTGCCGCGCCAGCGCGGCCAGCAGCTCGTCGTCGCCGCGCTCGACGGCCACGTCGACGGCCCCGGCCGACAGGTAGCCCGCGCGCACGGCGTGCCCGCGCAGCACCGTGGCCTCCCGCACCGGCACGTCGTCCTGGTAGTAGGCGCGGCCGAACTCGATGTCCGGGAGCAGCCCGTGGCCGCGCCGGTCGACGAACAGCGCCGCCTGGTCGAGGTAGCGCCGCTCGCCGGTCACCCTGGCCAGCGCGACCATGGCCGGCTCGATCTCGGCGTGCCCGCACACCGCGGCACGCCCGTCCGGCCCGAACACCTCGCAGACCAGGTCGGCGGCCCGGCGGGCTGCGCCGAGCAGGCCGTCGTCGGCGTCCGGGCGGGTGGTGGCCCGGGCCGCCGCGGCCTGGAACAGGTGCCCGAGGCAGTAGAGCTCGTGGCCCCACTCCAGGGCGGACCACCTGGGGGCCTGCCCGGGCCGGCCGAACACGGTGCCCAGGTAGCCGTCGGGCTCCTGGGCCGCGGCGACCCGGGCGACGATCGCGCGGAACCGGTCGTCCAGGCCCGGGTCGCCGGCCCGGCCGATCTCCCAGGCCATCGCCTCCAGCAGCTTGTAGACCTCGGAGTCGGAGAACTCGCGCCCGCGCCTGCCCTCGGGCAGCCGGCCCGCGGCGGCCAGGTCGAAGTTGCCCAGCCAGCCCTCGCGCTCGAGCCAGCCCTCGATGTGCGCCAGGGTGGCGGTGGCGTTGACGTGCTGGCGGTGGCCCCAGAATCCACCGGTGATCGCGACCTCGTCGAGGCCGAGCGGGCGCAGTCGGGCGACGGGTCGGGTGCGCGTCATCTTCATCCCTTGAACGCGCCCGACATGAAGCCGCGCACGTAGTGTCGTTGGAGCAGCAGGAACAGCACGATGCAGGGCAGCGCGAGGATCACCACGCCGGCCTCGGTGGCGCCGTAGTCGACGACCCCCTGCACCTGGCTGCGTAGGTTCGCGATGGCCAGCGGCAGTGTCATCCGGGACGAGTCGTTGATCAGGATCAGCGGGGCCATGAAGTCGTTCCACGCGGTGAGGAACGCGAACAGCCCGACCGTGATCATCCCCGGCCGCACGGCGGGCAGCAGCACCCGCCGCAGCGTCGTGAACGACGAGCAGCCGTCGACCATCGCCGCCTCGTCGAGTTCGCGGGGCACCGACTCGAACGAGATCCGCATCATGAACACCGAGAACGGCAGCTGGAACATCGAGATCACCAGCGCCACTCCGACCAGCGAGTTCGCCAGCCCGACCCGGTTGAGCAGCACGTAGAGCGGGATCAGCAGGGTGGCGTAGGGGACCATCAGGATGGCCAGCGTGAGCAGGAACAGCAGGTCCTTGCCGGGGAACCGGAACCGGGCGAACGCGTACCCGCCGAAGACGGACACGGTCACGGTCAGCGCCACGGTCAGCAGCGAGACGAACGCCGAGTTGGCCAGGTACCGCCCGATGCCCGCCTGGTAGCCGGCCAGCGTCTCGTAGTTGCCGAAGCCCCAGCCCTGCACCTGGTTGGTGCCCGGGCTCGGCGACACCGACGCCACCGCCGTCCACAGCAGCGGGAACAGGAAGACCAGCGCCAGCGCCGTGGTGAACACCCAGTAGGGGGTGCGGATCGCGATGCCGGCCAGCACGGTGGCCGGCCCCCCGCCGCGCGCGGGCGCCCTCACGGCCCCTCGTCCGGTCGTCGGAACGCCCGCAGCTGCAGCACGTTGACCAGCACCAGCACGCCGAGCACCAGCACCGACAGCGCGGCGGCCACCCCGAGGTCGTTCTGGCCCTGGAAGGCGACGGTGTAGACGAGCTGGACGACCGAGATCGTGCTGTTGTCCGGGCCGCCCTTGGTGAGGATGTAGAACTGCTCGAACGCCAGCAGCGAGCCGGTCACGCACAGCACGGTGGTCAGCGCGAGCGTGGGGCGCAGCAGCGGCAGCGTGATGTGGCGGAACAGCTGCAGGCGCGAGGCCCCGTCCATCCGGGCCGCCTCGTAGACCTCGGTCGGGATGCCCTGCAGGCCCACCAGCATCAGCAGCATGTAGAAGCCCGCGTACCGCCAGACGATCAGGAACAGCGTCGACCACAGCGCCGCGTTCGGCGTGCCCAGGAACGTCGCGCCCAGGTCGGCCATCAGCGGGGACAGCGGCCCGGCCAGCGGCGAGTACAGCACGTAGAACAGCAGCGACGCCGAGGCCAGCCCGAGCGCGCTGGGCACCAGGATGGCGGTGCGCAGCAGGCCCTTCCACCGGGTGGACTCCTGCACCAGCAGGGCCAGCCCGAGCCCCAGCCCGATCAGCAGCACAGTGGCCAGCACCGTGTACTTCAGGGTGAAGACGATCGAGTCGACGAAGAACCGGTTGCCGACGGCCTTGGCGTAGTTGTCGGGGAAGTTCCAGCCCCGGAACCCGCTCAGCAGCGGCCAGCGCGCCGCCGACATCACCAGCACCAGCCCGAGCGGGACGACGAACAGCGCCACGACGAACACCGCGGTCGGCGTGGCGTAGAGCCACCCGCTCAGGGCGGCCCGGCGCCCGTTGCGTCGCGGTACCGCGGGCGGCGCGGAGCGCGTCGCCCGCGGGCGCGTGGGGACGACGACGCTCACTGCCCGAGCACCGCCGTGATCTCGGCGTTGTTCTGCTCCACCGCGGTCCCCGGACCGAGCACCGCCTCGCGGACCAGGGTGAGCCACGGCCCGGTCGGGGCGTTGAACGCCTGCTGGAAGTTGCGCGCCACGGGGGTGACGCCCTCGGCGGCGACCTCGTTGATGGTGACCAGCCGCGGGTCGGCCGAGGCGTAGGCGTTGGCCGCCAGGTCGGAGCGCGAGACCACGTCGTTGTTCTTGGCCAGCACCTCGACCTGGGCGTCCTCGGTCATCAGCCAGGCCAGGAAGTTCCACGCCTGGGCGGCCTTGGTGGAGTCCTTGGAGACGCCGATCCCGTCGCCGCCGACGAACGTCGACGCGCCGCCGCCCGGGCCCGGGATGCCGGCCACGCCGACGTCGACGGTCTCCTGCGCCGAGGCCAGCAGCGTGGCCGGGTAGGGCATCAGGCCGACCTGGCCGGAGGTGAACCCGGCCGTCCACGTCGGACCGGCCTCGTCCTGCGAGGACGGCAGCACCGCGCCGGAGGCCCACAGGTCGCGCCAGGTGTCGTAGACCCGGGTGGCGGTGCTCGAGGCCAGCAGCGACTCGGTGCCCTCGGGGTTCATCACCTGCTCGCCCGCGGCCCACACCGACGGGAACCAGGTGAAGACCAGGCAGCCGCCGCAGTTGAGGCCGGTGGCCGTGCCGTAGGTGTCGGGCTTGCCCAGCGCCTGGACCGCCTTGGCCGCCGCGGCGAACTCCTCCAGCGTGGCCGGGGCCTTCTCCGGGTCGAGCCCGGCCTCGCGGAACAGGTCCTTGTTCCAGAACAGCATCGACAGGTCGAGCACGAACGGCAGCACGTAGGAGCTGCCCTCCAGCGTGCCCGCGCTCATGTGGCCCTCGTTCAGGGTGTCCTTGAACGGCAGCCGGTCGATGTTGGCCGTGAGGTCCTGGAAGAGGCCCTGCTCGGCCCAGTTGGGCACGTAGACGATGTCGGCGGCGAACAGGTCGGGCAGGCCGCCCGCCCCGGCCGCGGCGCCGACCTTGGTCACGTAGTCGTCGTTGGGGACGATCGTGACCTCGATCTTGTTCTGGTGCGTCGCGTTGTAGGCGTCGACCAGCAGGTTGGTCTGGGTCTCCAGGGAGTCGCGGGCCCACAGGGTGAGCGTCGCGCCGTCGTCGACGCCGTCGGGCCCGACCTCCGCCACCTCGCCCCCGCCGGGAGCCGCGCCCCCGCCGCCACCGCACGCGCTGACCGCCAGCAGCAGCGCGGCGACGACGCCGACCGCGGCGCGGGTGCGTACCGAGCGCCCTCGAACGCCTCTCATGCTGTCTCCTCGAGCTCGTCGTTGAGCGTGCCGCCGGGTGGCGGCCCGGGAACCATCGAAGAAAACCGTGTCGTCGAGCGTGTCGCACGGTTTCGCGGCCGAGCGTGGCCCGGTGGCCCGTCGACCGACTGCCGTGCTGGTCAAGCAGGTATTGTGAGCGCTCACATCGCGATCACAGTGGTGCCCTCGAACGCGAAAAGGTTTTCGGCAAAGTAGCCCCGTCGGGGATGCGGGTCAAGGGCCGGCCGTTGTTAGGGTGCGGTGGCGAGGAGGTCGGATGACAGGTTCGGAACCGGCGCGCGCGGGCCGACCGGTGACGCTCACCGAGGTGGCCCGCCTGGCCGGGGTGTCGGTGGCCACCGCCTCCAAGGCGCTCAACGGGCGCGCCCGGGTCGCCCCCGCCACCCGCCAACGGGTCGTCGACGCCGCCGACCGGCTCGCCTTCAGCCCCAACCCGCTGGCCCGCGGCCTGCTCGCCGGCCGCACCGGCACGGTCGGCCTGCTCACCAGCGACCTGGACGGCCGCTTCGTCATCCCGATCCTGATGGGCGCCGAGGACTCGTTCGGCGCCGGGCAGATCAACGTGTTCCTCTGCGACGCCCGCGGCGACGCCATCCGCGAGCAGCACCACCTGCGCGCCCTGCTCAGCCGCCGCGTCGACGGCCTGATCGTGGTGGGGGAGAAGACCAACCCCCGCCCGTCACTGGGCCAGGAGATCCCGGTCCCGGTCGTCTACGTCTACGCCCCCTCCGACGACCCCGCCGACCTCTCCCTCACCCCCGACAACGTCGGCGCCGGCCGCACCGCCGTCGAGCACCTGGTCGCCGGGGGCCGCACCCGCATCGCCCACATCTCCGGCGACCCCACCTACGCCGCCGCCCTGGACCGCGCCGTCGGCGTCCGGGAGGGCTTGGCCGCGGCCGGGCTCGACCTGGTCGGCGAGGTCATGTTCGCCGAGTGGTCCGAGCGCTGGGGCCGCGACGCCGCCGCCGTCCTGCTGCACCGCCACCCCGACATCGACGCCGTGCTCTGCGGCTCCGACCAGATCGCCCGCGGCGTCCTGGACACCGCCCGCGACCTGGGCCGCGCGGTCCCCGAGGACGTCGCCGTGATCGGCTTCGACAACTGGGAGGTCCTCACCCTCAACGCCCGCCCCGAGCTGACCAGCATCGACGCCAACCTCCAGCAGCTGGGCCGCCTCGCCGCCCAACGCGTCTTCGCCGCCCTCGACGGCGTCGACATCGGCAGCGGCACCCAGTACCTCCCCGGCCGCCTGGTCATCCGCGGCTCCACCGTCCCCCGCCGCTGAACCCGCCCCACCGCGCACATCGACTGGCCACCGCGCGCGTCCACTGGCCACGGCGCACACCTCCCAACGTGTGCGCGGTGGCCACACGGTGCGCGCGGGGCCCCCGGGCCCCCCCGCGCGCGGGGCGGCCGGGGCCGCCCCCGCGCCGGGCACCGCATGGGGCCGGCAAGGGCGGCGGGCGCGGACCGGTCCGGTCCGCGCCCTCCGCCCGATGTCGCCCGTCGTCAGTCGTCGATGCTGGTGTTGCCGGAGTCCTCGATCTCGGTGCTGGTGCGGCTCTCGGTGGTGTTGTTCGAGTTGATGTCGATCACGTCGGAGACACCGATGTTGGTGCAGTTCAGCGCCTGGATCGGGGCGCTGATCGGGGCCACCACGTTGGCCACCAGGCCGCCGAGGCCGAGCAGGCTGCTGCCGCCGGTGGCGGTCGTGGCCACGTCGGGGCCGTCCTGCGCGAACGAGCAGTCGTTGGTCAGGTTGTCGCGCTCGACGTTGGTGTAGTCGATGTTCTGCGGGGCGGAGTGGTGCCGGTGGTGGTGGCGGTCGCCGTGGTGGTGGTCCCCGCCGCCGTCCGTCGCGAAAGCCAGCGGCGACACCGAGAGCAGGCCCGCGGCGGCCACGGCGACAACGATTCCAGCCTTCTTCAGCATTTTTTCTCCTGTGTGAGCAGCGGTGCGACCTGCGGGTCGTTCCGTTGAGCGGGTCGGCGTTCGATTGGGGAGCGCCCGCCGATGAGCAAAAAGCTAGCGATTCCGATCGCCAACCCACAAACCCGGTAACACCATCGGGTGATGGAATTACTGTGAGTGCGGTGACGCCGCCGATCAGGTCGTTTCCGCAGACCGGGAAAGGTCCGCTGCGCACCAGTGCCGTCGACGCTCGGTGACCCCACCGCGCCTGATCGGCGCAGTATCCTCCGGCGCTGACACGCGCGGTGATCGCCGCTCGTCGGAGGTAGGTTGCTGCGATGTCCGACGGCGCCCGGGAGGCGCGCGAGTTCGTCCGCCTCGCGCTGCACCTCGACCGCCTCGCCCCCGGTCTGGTGGGTGCGCACCTGGGCGAGCCCGACGTGCGCCGCGCCGTCGACGACGAGCCCGTCGTCGCTCCCGCCGACCTGGCCGCGCGCGCCCGCGCCCTGGCCGTCGACGTCGGCTCGGCGGGCCTGCCCGCGCACCGCCGCGACGTGCTGCTCGCGCAGCTGGCCGCGGCCGGGTGCACGGCGCTGCGGCTGGCCGGCGGCGTCGTGCCGTACCGCCGGGAGATCGAGCTGTGCCTGGGCGTGGCGGTCGAGCCCGGCGACGAGGACGGCTACCGCGCCGCCCACCGCGAGCTGGACGCCCTGCTGCCCGGGCCCGGCCGGCTGGCCGAGCGGCTGGCCGCGTACCGCCGCGCCGACGAGCTCGCCCCCGACCGGCTCCTGCCCGCGGTCCGGGCGCTGTCCGGTGCACTGCGGGAGCGGGTCGGCCCCGCGTACGCGCTGCCGGTCGACGAGTCGGTCGTCTTCGAGGTCGTGCCGGAGGCCCCGTGGGCCGCGCTGCACCAGCACCGGGGCCGGCACCACTCGACCGTCCGGCTCAACGGGTCCGCCCGGGTGCGCGCAGGTCAGCTGGCCCAACTCGTCGCGCACGAGGCCTACCCGGGCCACCACACCGAGCTGTGCCGCACCCAGGACGGGCCGCTGGCCCACGGGGAGGGCGAGCACGCCGTCACCCTGGTCCTGTCGCCGTGCAGCACCGTCGCCGAGGGGTTGGCCGACTCCGGGCTGTCGGCCGCCGTCGGTCCCGGCTGGGGTGCCTGGGCGGGCGAGGTGCTGGGCGGGGTCGGCGTGCGCACGGACGGTGAGCTGGCCGAGCGGATCGACCGGGTGATGGAGGGGCTGCTGCCGGTCCGGCAGGACGCCGCGCTGCTGCTGCACGACCGGCGCGCCGGCGAGGACGCCGCCCGCCGGCACCTGCGTCGCTGGCTGCTCGTCGACGAGCGGCGCGCCGACCGGATGCTGTCCTTCCTGACCCACCCGATCTGGCGGGCCTACACCACCGCGTACGTCGAGGGGTTCCGGTTGGTCCAGCGGCACGTGGGCACCGAGCCGTCGGTCGCCGGGGCCCGGCACGCCGCGCTGGTCGGGCGGCCCACGACGCCGGCGCTGCTGGCCGTCGACCCCGCTCCGGTCGCCCGCGCGGGCTGAGCCCGACCCTGTCGTCCTGCCGCTGCGGAGGGCGGCCGTGACCGCGGACCCGACGCGCCGACCTGGGCGACGGAAGGTCAACTCCAGGCGCCGAACGGTCGGCATTCGTGTTAATTCTCGGCGCGTCGACCCCCCGCGACCGCGCGTCGCTGTTGACCGCACCGGGGTGACCGCCGGTAGCGTGATCGGCGGTTGGTCCGTATCCGATGCGGACCACCCGGGGAGGCCCTGGTCGTGGTGAAAGCACCCGAGGGGGCCGGCACCCGGCCCTCGCGGGCCCCCGCGGCGGTTGCGCGGAGGTCCCAACCAGGGCCGGCCGGCCCACCAGAGTGTGGGCGCGGTGCCGCGCCCACGAGGGAGCACCCGTGACCGAAGGTCGTTACGCCCCCGAATCGGACGCCGCCCGCTGCTACGTGCTCGACACCTCCGTACTCCTGTCGGACCCCTGGTCGTTGACCCGGTTCGAGGAGCACGAGGTCGTCCTGCCGCTGGTGGTCATCTCCGAGCTCGAGGGCAAGCGGCACCACCCCGAACTGGGGTGGTTCGCTCGCACGGCGCTGCGCATGCTCGACGAGCTCCGCGTCGAACACGGCCGGCTCGACGCCCCGGTGCCGATCGGCACCGCGGGCGGGACGTTGCACGTCGAGCTCAACCACACCGACCCGGAGGTGCTCCCCGCCGGTTTCCGCACCGAGGCCAACGACAGCCGCATCCTCGCCTGCGCGCTCAACCTGGCCGCCGAGCGGCGCCTGGAGGGCCGCGGTGAGGTCGTGCTGGTCACCAAGGACATCCCGCTGCGGGTCAAGGCGGCCGCGGTCGGTCTGAAGGCCGACGAGTACACCGCGCTCGACGTGGTGCCCTCCGGCTGGACCGGGATGACCGACCTGGAGGTCACCCAGACCGACGTCGACGCCCTCTTCCGGGAGGGTGTCATCGACCACGACCTCGCCCGCGAGCTGCCGTGCAACACCGGTCTGCGGCTCACCGGACCGGCGTCCGCGCTGGGCCGGGTGACCGCGGACAAGCGGGTCAAGCTGGTCCGCGGCGACCGCGAGGCCTTCGGGCTGCACGGTCGCTCGGCCGAGCAGCGGGTGGCGCTCGACCTGCTGCTCGACCCGGACGTCGGAATCGTCTCCCTGGGCGGCCGGGCCGGCACCGGCAAGTCGGCGCTGGCGCTGTGCGCGGGGCTGGAGGCCGTGCTGGAGCGCCAGCAGCACCGCAAGGTCGTGGTCTTCCGGCCGCTGTACGCCGTGGGCGGGCAGGAGCTGGGCTACCTGCCCGGCAGCGAGTCGGAGAAGATGGGGCCCTGGGCGCAGGCCGTCTTCGACACCCTCGGCGCCGTGGTCAGCCAGGACGTGATGGACGAGGTGCTGGCCAGGGGTCTGCTGGAGGTACTGCCGCTCACCCACATCCGGGGCCGCTCGCTGCACGACTCGTTCGTCATCGTCGACGAGGCGCAGTCGCTGGAGCGCAACGTGCTGCTCACCGTGCTCTCGCGGCTGGGCACGGCGTCGCGGGTGGTGCTCACCCACGACGTGGCCCAGCGCGACAACCTGCGCGTCGGCCGGCACGACGGCGTCGCGGCGGTGATCGAGAAGCTCAAGGGCCACCCGCTGTTCGCCCACGTCACGCTGACCCGCAGCGAGCGCAGCCCGATCGCCGCGCTCGTCACCGAGATGCTGGAGGGCCCCGCCGCCTGACCCGTCCCCCGTCGAGAACGACGTCGTCGCCGTGTGGACCGGCCAGAATCGGCGACGACGTCGTTCTCGACGGTCAGGCCTTGCGGCCGATGCCGCCGTAGGCGTCGACGTCGACCGGCTCGCGGGCCTCGGCGAGCTCCGGGCGCCACCGCGGGCACGGGACGACGCCGGGCTCGACCAGCTCGAGCCCGCTGAAGTAGCCGACGAACTGCTCCGGGCTGCGCAGGTGGTACTGCACCGCGCCGCGGTCGTTGTGCTGGCGCTGGGCGGCGTTGAGCTCGGCGTTGGTGTCGCTGCCGTCGCAGATCAGCAGGTGGCTGCCGGGGGCGAGGGCGCCGACGAGGCGGCCGACGACGGCGCGGGCCTCGTCGTAGTCGGCGACGTGGCCGAGGATCCCGCTGAGGATCAGCGCGACGGGCTCGTCGAAGTCCAGGGTGCGCGCCGCCGCGGTGAGGATCTCGTCGGTGTCGTGCAGGTCGGCGTGCAGGTAGTCGGTGGCGCCCTCGGGGCTGGAGTCGAGCAGGACGCGGGCGTGCGCCAGCACGAGCGGGTCGTTGTCGACGTAGACGACCCGCGAGGTGGGGGCCACCGACTGCGCGATCTGGTGGGTGTTGGACGCGGTGGGCAGGCCGGTCCCGATGTCGAGGAACTGGCGCATCCCGGCGTCCGTGGCCAGGTACCGGATGCCGCGCTGCAGGAACCGGCGGAACGCCATGGCGTTGTCGGCGATCGCCGGGAACGCCTGCCGGAACTGCTCGCCCGCGACCCGGTCGACCTCGTAGTTGTCCTTGCCGCCCAGCCAGTAGTTCCAGATGCGGGCGGAGTGCGGCACGGTCACGTCGATCACGTCGTCGGAGGGAGCGGACGGGTCGTCTGCCATGGCGCGGTCCTTCCCGATCGGGTCGCCGCAACCCTACTGGGCGTGATCACCCGCGGGCGCTGCGCCCGCGCACGGCCCGCGGGCGGTCCGGTTCCCGCGGTCAGGCGTAGCCGCTGGCCTGCAGCCGGAACAGGGTGGCGTAGCGGCCGTCGAGGGCCATCAGCTCCGCGTGCGTCCCGGACTCGGCGACCACCCCGTCGGCCAGCACGACGACCAGGTCGGCGTCGCGCACCGTGCTGAGCCGGTGGGAGATGAGCAGGCTGGTGCGCCCGGCGCGCAGCTCGCGCAGCCGCTCGTGCAGCTCGTGCTCGGCGGCCGCGTCGAGCCCCGAGCTCGGCTCGTCGAGCACGACGACCGCGGCGTCGCGGCGGAACACCGCGCGCGCCAGCGCCAGGCGCTGCCACTGCCCGCCGGACAGCACGACCCCGGTGACCGGGTCGTCGCCCACGTCGGCGGACATGTAGACGCGGGTCAGCATGGTGTCGTAGGCGCGCGGCAGCGCCTCCACGACCGGGGCGACCCCGGCCCACGCCGCGGCCTGCGCCACCCGCTCGCGGTCCTCCAGCGCCGCCACGTCGCCGACGGCGATGTTCTCCGCCGCGGACAGCTCGTAGTGCATGAAGTCCTGGAACACCGCCCCGATCCGGCGGCGCAGCGCGTCCAGGTCGAGCTCGCGCAGGTCGGTCCCGTCCCACAGGATGCGCCCGGCCGTCGGGTCGTAGAACCGGCACAGCAGCTTGACCACGGTGCTCTTGCCGGCCCCGTTGGCGCCGACGAGCGCGGTGGCCGCGCCGGCGCCCAGGGTGAACGAGGCCCCGCGCAGGGTCCACGGCAGGTCGTCGGCGTAGCGGAACCACACGTCGCGGAACTCGATGCCGGTGCGCAGGTCGGGCACCGGGCGGCCGGGGCCGCGGACCGGCAGGTCCGGTTCGGCCCGCACGATGTGCTGGTAGTGGCCGAACAGCAGCAGCGCGTGGTGCGCCTGGGCCCAGCCGCTGATCGCCACGCTCAGCCCGCCCTGCACGCCGGCCACCGCCGCCACGAACACCGACACGTCGCCGACGCTGAGCTCCCCGCGGCCCGCCGCGGCCACCGCCCAGGCGAGCCCGCCCCCGGCGACCACCGCGCCGAGCCCGCCCAGCAGGGCCTGGGCGCGCAGCTCGCGCCGATCGGCCGCCCGGTAGCCGGCGTCGACCCGGCGCAACTCGGTGGCCATGCGGGCGGCGAACAACCCGTCCAGGCCGTAGAGGCGCATCTCCTTCGCCGCCTCGACGCTGGAGATGAGCTGGGCGTAGAAGTGCTCGCGGCGGGCCGCGTGCCCGAGTCGGGTGATCATGGCGGCGCGGTGGCGGCTCAGCGCCAGCTCGACGTGCAGCGTCGGGGCGGCCGCAGCCAGCACGACCAGCAGCATCCATGGGTTGACCACGGCCAGCGCGGACAGGAACCCCGCCGCCATCGCCGCGCCCTGCAGGACGCCGATCGAGCTGGTCAGCACTTCGGCCGGGCCGGCCGGGCCGACCTCGGTGGCCAGCGACAGCCGGGTCTGGAACTCGGGGTCCTCGTGCCGGGCGAGCCCGCGCAGCCGGCCCACGGCCGCGTAGAGCCGCCGGCGGGTGGCCAGCGTGAAGGCCCGGCCCAGCTCCGCGTCGAGGTACTGGACGAGCTGGGGCAGCGCGGCCGCGGCCACCCCGCCCAGAGCGAGCCCGGCCACCGGCAGCGCCAGCTCACCGCCCCCGACCAGCCGGTCGAGCACGACCTTCATCAGCCAGGCGACGCCGACCGGCACGACCGCGGTCACCACCCCCACCGCGAGCCGCAGCACCAGCAGCGGGGCGGCGACCTCGCGGGCCAGGGCCAGTGCGGGCCGCAGCAGCCGCTCGCGGTCCGGCGCGGCCGGCGCGCTCACGCCGCCGCGGTCTCCGGGAGCCGCTCCAGGGCGAAGTCGCTGGCCGCCACGGTGTGCTCGTCCAGCACGGCGAAGGCCGGGAAGCCGACGACGCCGAACGCCGCGGCCACCGGCCCGGACGGCTGCTCGACCACGACCCGGGCCACCGGTTCGAGCCGCTCGCGCAGCTCGGCGGTCTCCCCGTCGTGACCCACGACGACGGCCAGCACCTGCGCCGGGCCACCCGGGGTGAGCTGGGCCCTGGCCGTGAACAGCGGCAGCGAGTCGATGCACGCCGGGCAGGTCGGCGACAGGAAGGCGACCAGGGTGCGACCGCGCAGATCGGTGGAGCCGACCGGCGCGCCGGTCACCGTGGCAGCGGCGAACGCCCGGACCTCCTCGCCGGCCTCGAGCATCGTCGACCGGGGGTTGGCCACCCCGTCGATCATGGTCTGCATCAGCGCGTCGTGCCGGCGCAGCCGGTGCAGCAGCCCGACCACCAGCACCAGGTTGGCCAGGCCGAGCGGGCCGAGCACGGCCAGCACGACAGCGGACTCCGACACCGTTCCCCGTCCTCCCTCGTCCTCAGCCGAGGCCGGGCAGCACCGGCCCGACCATCCAGCGCAGGTCGTCCAGCCGCACCACCAGCAGCGCCGCGGCCGCCCCGAGCAGCGCCCCGCCGCCCACCTCGACCGCGGAGCTCCCGACGACGGGCCCGGCCACCGCGGCCACGACCAGCCCGGCCACGGCGAACCCGGCCAGCAGGCCGTTGCGGACCAGGTCGAGCCGACCCGGCGGCGAATCCTGGGCGCCGAAGCAGTGGCAGGGCTCGGTGACCCCGCGCCGGATCATCGACAGCAGCGCCGCGGTGAACGCGATCAGCAGGGCGGCGGCCGACGCGAAGCCGAGCAGCGCCGCCGGGACCCACCACGCCCCGAGCACGAGCGGCGGGAGCACGGCCAGCTCGGCGGCCACGACCGCGGGCGCGAGGCGGTTCGCGCGCAGCGGCGCCACCCCGAGGGTCGCCGGCAGCGACCGGCGGAACGCCCCCGGGTCGGCGAGCTTGGCCGCGGCCGACATCGCGAAGGTGACCGCCACCGCGGCGGTCAGCGCGGCGGCGAGCATCAGTAGCCGATCTGGGTCACGTCGCCGCGCCGGAACGTCGGTCCGGACATCAGCAGCTCGGCCAAGCAGGTGCTCATCGGCAGGCCGAGGTCGTGCTCCATCCAGATGAACTGGCCGTTCGGGTTGACCTCCAGGAAGACGAAGTCGCCGTCCGGGGTGACGATGAAGTCGATCGCCCCGTAGACCAGTCCCAGATCGTCCATCAGCGCGTGCACGTTCTTCACGACGTGGTCGGGCAGCGGGACGTAGTCGCCGTAGGGCATTTCGTCCGCGCCCCGCCAGTCGACCGCGGTCGATTCCTCGGACTGCGAGCTGATGACGACCGGGAAGTAGGTGTTGCCGATGATCGTGAGACGGATCTCGTAGGCCTTCTCGATGTATTCCTGGAACGTGCAGATCGTGTGTCGGACGCGGTCGACGTGCTCGGTCATCTCGTCGCCGACGACGGTGGTGAGCAGGCCGTTCGGGAACGCGCCGGGGTAGTGCACGACCCCGCCGCTGAGCGCCTTGTAGACCAGCTTCCCGCCGCTGTCGCGCAGCAGGGCGGTGACCTCGTCGGGGTCGTTGGTCATCAGCGTGCGCGGGGTCCGGAAGCCCAGCCGCTTGGCCAGCTGCGAGTGGTAGGGCTTGAGCTCGGCGGTGCCGTCGAGGTCGGGGCGGTTGACCCACAGGCAGTCGGTGGCGCGCAGGATGCCCCCGACGCCGTGCAGGGCCTCGCTCCGGGCGAACTCGACCTCCGCGGCGCCCATCTCCGGGTCGAACGCGAACGTCGTGGGGCGCCGGTACCAGACCCCGGACAGGGCGTCGAGGTCGACGACGCGGTCGCGGTGGCGCAGCACCCGCCGCTCTGCCCCGAAGTCGGACGCGGTGAGGCTGAGCCGCTGCGGGAAGTAGCTCAGGTCCACGCGCACGATCTCGGCGTCCCGCTCGCGCAGCGCGCGCACGACCGGGTCGACGGTGGGGTCGAACTCCTGGGTGAGGATCAGGACGGTGGGGTGCTGCGCCATCGTCGTCGACTCAGCCGCAGGCGTCGTCGCTGGTGCAGTCGCCGCACTGGGTGCCGTTGGACGTGCGGGTCTTCGTGGCGATGCCCATGGTCGGCACGCCGTCCGGCACGACCCAGACCTGCAGGTCCTCGTCGTAGCGGCCCATGTCGATGAAGGGCAGCTCGCCCTCCACCCGGAACTCGGAGTACTGGTAGGCCAGCGGCAGGCCGCTCTCGGTGGGCGTGACGCCGTCGGGCACCACGTGCCCGTGCAGCATCGAGCGGGATGTGCGGAGCGGGTTCCTGGTCAGAACCGGAGCGGACATCACAGACCTCCATCCGTCGGCCGGGAACGGTCGTCCCCGGGGCCAGTGGGTTCGGTGAGGCCGACGATCGCGGTCACCTCACCGGAGAACGACCAGACCAGTTCGGTCTGGTCGTAGTGCCCGGCATTCATCTCGACATCGCTGTCCGGCTCGTACGGGGAAACGTTCTCGAACAGGTACGCCAAGGGGGACGACGGGCTCAACCGTCGTTGTTGCCGGTCGGCGGGGGGTACGGAGCGGACGACCATCACGTTGCCCTCCGACAATTCCGGGCGATCCATCCGCAGGAATGTCGGTCCCGTGCTGGTCACGCCCATTGATGCTGCCGGATCGCGTTCTCGCGGACAATCGACCGAACGGCGTCGAACGGGCTGGGCCGTTGGCGGTCACCGCGGCTGGGGCGAGCGCCGTGATCCGCGGGCGGAAAGCGGGCGGATGGCCGCTTTTCATTGCGCGCGCACGAACCGCGCGGTGATGACGGTGATAGGCGCTGCGCGGTCAGTCGCCGAGTTCGGTCCGGACCGCGTAGAGCTCCGGGAAGAACGTCAGGTCGAGCGCGCGGGCCAGGAAGCCGGTGCCCGACGAGCCGCCGGTGCCGCGCCGGAAGCCGATGGTGCGCTGTACCGTGCGCAGGTGGCGGAACCGCCAGACCTGGAAGCTGTCCTCCAGGTCGACCAGGTCCTCGCAGGCCTCGTAGACCCCCCAGTGCTGGTCCACCTGCGAGTAGACGCCGCGGAACACCTCGACCACCCCGTCGTGCAGCACGTGGGTCTTGGTGACGTCGCGGTCGAGCACCTCCCGGGGGACCGGCCAGCCCTGGCGGGCGAGGTAGCGCAGGAACTCGTCGTAGAGGCTCGGCGCGGCCAGCAGCTCGGCCAGCTCCCGCTGCCGCGGCTCGTCGTGGCGGAAGACCTCCAGCATGGCGGCGTTCTTGTTGCCGAGCGCGAACTCCACGGCCCGGTACTGCTGGCTCTGGAAGCCCGACGAGCTGGCCAGCGACCCGCGGAACTCCAGGTACTCCGACGGGGTCAGGGTGGCCAGCACCGACCACTGCTCGATCAGCGTGCGCTGCACGTGCTTGATCCGGGCCAGGTTCTTCAGCGCCAGCCGAAGATCGTCCGTGGCGAGGTGGCGCATGGCCGCGCGCAGCTCGTGCAGCACCAGCTTGAGCCACAGCTCCGAGGTCTGGTGCTGGATGATGAAGAGCATCTCGTCGTGGTGCGGGGGCCGGCTGACCGGGTGCTGGGCCGAGAGCAGCTCGTCGAGGTGCAGGTAGTCGCCGTAGGACATGGCCTCGCGGAAGTCGCGCACCACCTCGCGCTCCACCGGCCGGTCGTTGCTGGAGGTCATCGGCCGGCCTCCCGGGCCAGCACCTGCACGCCCTCGAGCACCTCGGCGAAGCTGGTGCTCAGCGGGGCCAGCCCCAGCCGGATGCCGTCCGGGGCGCGGAAGTCCGGTATCACGCCCGCCTCCCACAGCCGGTCGTTGACCGCGCGGAAGTCCGGGCGGCGCAGCGTGACGTGCCCGCCGCGCTCGGCGTCGGCCCGCGGGCTGGCCACCGTGACGCCGGCGCCGGCGAGCAGGTCGTCGGCGAGGTCCAGGGCGAACCGGGTGAGCAGCACCGACTTGGCCCGGATCGCCGCCATCCCGACCCGTTCGACGAGGTCCAGCCCGCAGCGCACCGGGACCATGGCCACGATCGGCGGCGTGCCGCTGAGCAGCGCCCGCGCCCCGGCGGCCGGAGTGTGGCCCGGTCCCATCGCGAACGGGTCGGCGTGCCCCATCCAGCCCTGGACCGGTTGGCGCAGCACGCCGTGGTGGCGGGCGGCCAGGTAGCCGAACGCCGGGGCGCCGGGCCCCCCGCACAGGTACTTGTAGGTGCAGCCCACCGCCAGGTCGACGCCCCAGCCGTCCAGGTCGAGCTCGACCGAGCCCGCGGAGTGGCTGAGGTCGAACAGGACCAGCCCGCCCGCGTCGTGCACGGCCCGGGTGATGCCGGGGGCGTCGGCGAGGTGCGCCGACCGGTAGGCGACGTGGCTGAACAGGGCGAGCGCGGTGCGCGGCCCGACGGCGGCGCGCACCTGGTCGAGGGTGATCCCGGCGTCGGGGTCGGTCTCGATCCAGCGCACCCGGCAGCCGCGCTCGGCCGCGATGCCCTCCACGACGTAGCGGTCGGTGGGGAAGTTGTCGGTGTCGCAGACGATCTCGTCGCGGCCGTCGGCCGCGGCGTCGACCGCGGCCCTGGCCAGCTTGTAGAGCATCACCGTGGTCGAGTCGGCGACGACGGTCTGCCCGGGCGCTGCGCCGAGCACCGCCCGTCCCAGCTGGTCGCCGAGCTGCTGCGGCCAGTCCATCCAGCCCTCGGTCCAGCCCCGGATCAGCCGCCCGCCCCACTCCCGCTCGATGAAGGCCGTCATCCTCGTGGCGGTGGCCCGCAGCGGCCGGCCCAGCGAGTTGCCGTCCAGGTACGCGGTCACCCCCGGCGCGGAGTCGAGCAGGAACTCGTCGCGCACCCCGGCCAGCGGGTCGGCGGCGTCGAGCTCGGCGGCGAGCTCGCGCCAGGTGGTCGTGGTCGTGGTCATGACAGCGGTCCCCTCACAGGCCGTGCGGTGTGCCCTCGGTGAAGCCTGCCATCGTCTGCACACCGATGACGGCGCGCTCGGCCAGCTCGTCGAGGGTGCGGGCGCCGGCGTACGTGCAGGTGGAGCGCACGCCGGAGCAGATCTCGTCGAGCACGTCCTCCACCCCGGGCCGGCGCGGGTCGAGCCACTGCCGCGAGCTGGAGATGCCCTCCTCGAACAGGGCCTTGCGGGCCTGGTCGAAGGCGCCGTCCCCGCGGGTGCGGGCCCCGACGGCGCGCTTGGACGCCATCCCGAAGCACTCCTTGTACAGCCGGCCGGACTCGTCGCGCAGCAGGTCGCCCGGCGACTCGTAGGTGCCGGCCAGCCACGACCCGATCATCACCGCGGACGCGCCCGCGGCCAGCGCCAGCGCCACGTCGCGCGGGTGGCGCACGCCGCCGTCGGCCCAGATGCGGACCCCGTGCCGCCGCCCGGCCTCGGCGCACTCCAGCACCGCGCTGAACTGCGGCCGCCCCACGCCGGTGGCCATCCGGGTGGTGCACATCGCGCCGGGCCCGACCCCGACCTTGACGATGTCGGCGCCGGCCTCGGCCAGGTCGGCCACGCCCTCGGCGGTGACCACGTTGCCCGCGACCACCGGCACCGCGGCCCCGGCGTCGGTGACCACGCCGCGCACCGCCCGCAGCGCCTCCAGCATCTTGTCCTGGTGGCCGTGCGCGGTGTCCACCACGAGCACGTCGACACCGGCGTCCAGCAGCGCCTTCGCCTTGACCGCGACGTCGCCGTTGATGCCGACGGCGGCCGCCGTGCGCAGCCGGCCGTCGGCATCGAGGGAGGGGCGGTAGATGTCGGCGCGCAGCGCGCCGAGCGAGGTGAGCAGACCGGCCAGCCGGCCGTCGGCGTCGACCCCGAGCGCGACCCCCCGCCCGCCGAGCGCCTCGAAGACCTCGCGCGGCGAGGTGTCCAGCGGCAGCGTCAGCGGGGACGGTTCGAGCACGTCGGCGAGCCGGGTGAAGCGGTCGACCCCGGTGCAGGCGGCCTCGTCGACGGTGCCGACGGGGCGCCCGCCGTCGTCGACCACGACGACGGCCCGGTGCGCCCGCTTGGCCAGCAGGTTGACCGCATCGGCCACCGCGTCGCCGGGGGACAGGACGAGCGGGGTGTCCCACACCGCGTGGCGGGACTTGATGAACCGGACGATGTCGGCCACCGCCTCGGGCGCCACGTCCTGCGGGAGCACGGTGAGCGCGCCCCGACGGGCCAGCGTCTCGGCCATCCGGCGGCCGGCGACCGCGGTCATGTTCGCCGCGACGACGGGCAGCGTGGCCCCCGAACCGTCGGCGGTGGCGAGGTCGACGTCGAACCGGGAGGCCACCGACGACCGGCCGGGAACGAGGAAGACGTCGTCGTAGGTGAGGTCGTGACCGGGCCGCTGGGCGTCGAGAAAGCGCACGGTATCGGGATACTACGCCCGTCCGGCCGCGTTCGTTCCGGTCGCGGCCGGCGTCCGGCCGGGCCGGACGCCGGCTACGGCGCCTCCGCCGGGCTCACCACGGTGGGTCCGACCAGCCGCCGCAGTGCGTCGACGTGGCCGTCGAACGCCGTGCGGCCCTGGTCGGTGAGGCTGACCAGCGTGCGCCGCCGCCGTCCGGCGCCTTCCTTGCGCACCTCCGCGTACCCGGCCTCGGCGAGCGTCGAGACCTGCTTGGACAGCGCCGAGTCGCTGAGTCCGAGGCTCTCCTTGAGGAAGCTGAACTCGGCCCACTGCGTCGCGGCCAGCAGCGCCACCAGGCCGAGCCGGGTCGGCGGGTGGATGAGCTCGTCGAAGCCGGGGGGTGTGCTCACCGGGCGGTCCGCAGCAGCAGCGCCCGGTAGAGCGGGTGGGTGGCCGCGATGAAGACGGCCAGCACCACGCCGACGAGCGTGTTGCGCAGCGGGAAGTCGATCTGGTCGAGCAGCCGCAGGCCGGCGACGGTGAGCGCGGCGGAGGCCAGCGCGCCGCCGGCGAGCAGGGCCCAGAAGCGGGGGGTCATCTGGGACCTGTGCATGGCCACCCGGCCGTGCCGGCCGGCGTGGGTGAAGCAGGCGAGCGCGGCGATCACCGCTCCGCCGAACAGGCTGAGCCGCAGGGCCATCGGCACGGGCAGGTCCATCGCCGCGAAGCCGGCGACCAGCGCCACCAGTCCGGTGGTGTCCCAGCCGCGGTGCCGCCCGCGGGTCGTGCCGTCGAGCACCTGCTTGCGCCGCTCGGCGATCTCGGCCAGGCGGGCGCGCGCTTCCTCGGAGTCGACCATCGGTTCCACCTCCACACGTTTGACTTTCCTTGCAGGCAAGTTAGCACTTCACTTTCCTGACTGGCAAGTCGGATCCGCTGGTGGAGGCACCGCGAGGTCACTCGGCGGGGTTCCAGTGCGCGAGTCGGTGCATCGCCTCGGACGTGCTGTCGAACCCGTCGCCCAGCAGGTCGTGCAGCTCGGCGTTGAACCGGTCGACCTCGGGCTGGACGGCGGCGAGGGCCTCGGTGCCCCTCGTCGAGAGTTCGAGCACCACCGCTCGGTGCTCGTCCGGGTGGGCGCCGCGGGTCAGCATGTCGGCCGCGACGAGCCGGCCGACCAGGCCGGTGACCGCGGATTCCCGCAGGCCGAGGGTGCGGGCGAGTTGCCGCTGGGTGGTCCCGGGCTGGTCGCGCACGGCGTACAGCGCGCCGAGCTGCGCGGTCGTGATGCCCGCCGCGGCCAGGCAGCGCCGGTCGGCGGCCAGGCGCAGGGTGTGCGCCGCGCGCTGGAGCAGGAAGAACAGGCGCTGATCGGGGTCGGCCACCCCGCGATCTTGACAGTCGGCGGCGGCGGGCGCGATGCTCACTTCAGATGCGAAGTGAGGTGGGGATGACGACACCGCTCGAGTACGCGCAGGGGATCCTGGAGTCGCAGCCGTTCAGCCGGCTGCTCGGGGCGCGGCTGACCGAGTTCGGGGACGGGGTGGCGGTGCTGGAGCTGGACATCCGCGACGACCTGCGCCAGCAGATGGGCTTCGTGCACGGCGGCGTGCTCAGCTACGCCGCCGACAACGCGCTCACCTTCGCCGCGGGCGCGGCCGTCGGCTCCGGCCTGGTGACCGCCGGGCTCACCATCGACTACCTGCGCCCGGCCACGGGCCGCACCCTGCGCGCCCGCGCCCGGGTGGTACGGGCCGGGCGGGCGCGGGTCGTGTGCCGGTGCGACGTCGAGGCGCTGAGCGACGCGGGGGAGCCGACCCTCTGCGCCGTCGCGCAGGGCACCATCGCCACGCTCCCCGGCGCCCGGTAGCGGTCGGAACGGGCCGCGCGAAACCGAGTCAGTCGCGCAGCATCGCCCGCACCGCGTCGATCGTGTCGGCCTCGGCGGGGGTCTTGTCCGGGCGGTAGCGCAGGACCCGGGCGAACCGCAGCGCCACGCCGCCGGGGTAGCGCGTGCTGCGCTGGGCGCCGTCGAGCTCGATCTCGACGACCAGCTCCGGGCGCAGCAGCACCGCGCCCGGCACCTCCTCCCGCGCGTACCGCGGGAAGGTGGCCGTCTGCCAGGCCAGCAGCTCGTCGGTCATGCCCTTGAACGTCTTGCCCACCATGATCGGCTCGCCGCCGTCGGGGTCGCGGGCGCCGAGGTGGATGTTGGACAGCGAGCCCGTACGCCGGCCGTAGCCCCACTCGGCGCCGATCACGACGAGGTCGAGGGTGTGCACCGGCTTGACCTTCTGCCAGGCCTTGCCGCGCCGGCCCGCGGCGTACGGGGCGGCCAGCGACTTGACCATGACGCCCTCGTGGCCGGCGTCCATGGCGTCGGCCAGGACCTGCGCTGCTTCGTCGGGGGTGGGCCGCAGCCGCCCCGGCATGCGGTGCGCGCCGGCGACCGTCTCCAGGGCCTCCAGCCGGACGGCGAGCGGCTCGTCGAGCAGGTCGGCGCCGTCGAGGGCGAGGCAGTCGAAGAAGAAGGGCGCCAGCAGCTGGTCGCCGGCGGCGGCGCCGAAGCGGCTCATCGTCTCCTGGAAGGGGCGGGGGCGGCCCTCGTCGGTGAGGGCGAGGGTCTCGCCGTCGAGCACGACCGACGTGCACGGCAGGCCGCGGACGAACTCGACCAGCTCCGGGACGGCGGCGGTGATCTCGCGCAGCGTCCTGGTCCAGACGCGGACGTCGGCGCCGTCGCGGTGGACCTGGATGCGGGCGCCGTCGAGCTTGTACTCGACGCTGACGTCGGAGCCGAGGTCGGCGAGGGCGCCGTCAAGCGAGTCGGCCGGGGAGGCGAGCATCGGCCGGACCGGGGTGCCGACCCGCAGCGCCACCGCCCGCAGGGCCTCGACCCCACCGGACAGGGCCAGCGCGGCGGTGCCGGGCAGTCGACCGGAGAGCATGAAGGCGCGGCGCACCACGGCGGCCGGCACCTCGGCGGCGGACGCGATGGCCTCCAGCATCACGCCCTCCAGCGCCCCCTGACGCAGCTCGCCGGTGATCAGCCGGCGCAGGAAGGCCTGCTCGTCGGCGGTCGCGGCGCCGAACAGCTCGCCCAGCAGCGCGGCGCGGCGGGCGACCGAGCCGCTGCCGGTGGTGGCGGCCAGCTCGTCGAGGAGCCGGTCGACCACGTCGACCCGCAGGGACGGCTGGGCGGCCGGGGCGTGGTCGAGGGCGGCCAGGGTGCGCCACCCGGCGCCGATCCGGCCCTGCCGGGCCTCCCCGGACAGCCACGCGGTGACCGCCTCCACCTCGGCCGGGGCGGCCGCGCGCAGTGCGTCGGCGAGCGCGGCGGCCTTGGCGGTGCGGGAGCGGGTGGCCCCGACCGCGGCCGAGGTGGCGACCACGTCGCTGAGCAGCATGGACCCATCCTGGCAGCGCCGACCGACAGCCGCCCCCGCCGACCTGTCGTCAGCCCATCGACTTCTGGCCGTCGATCGCCTCGCGGATGATGTCGGCGTGCCCGGCGTGCTGGGCGATCTCGGCGATGAGGCCCATGAACACCCGGCGGGCCGAGCGGCGCGCGCCCGGCGGGAACCACGGCGCCTCCGGCAGCGGGTGCGACAGGTCCAGGTCGGGCAGCGTCGCCACCACCTCGTCGGTGCGCCGGGCGATCTCGTCGTAGCGGTCGAGCAGGACCTGCAGCGTCTCGCCCTCCAGCATCCGGAAGGTGTTGCCGAACTCCGCCCAGTCGTCGTCGGGGGACGACTCCATCGCCGAGGTGCCCTGCTCGATGAAGTCGACCCACTGCGACTCCATGAGGGCGACGTGCTTGATCAGCCCGCCCACGGTCAGCTCGCTGACGGTGCTGCGGGTGGCGGCCTGCTCGTCGGTCAGGTCGCGGGCGGTGCCGCGCAGCAGGGCGCGGTGCATCCGCAGGGTCTCCAGCAGGTCGGCGCGCTCACCGGTGAGGGTCTGCTCCATCGTCGTCATCTCCTGGCCTCTCGATCGTGGGGTCGGATCCCCGACTCGCTCACCGGGACAAGGCTAGGGGGTGCAGCGGTCACTTCCTGACCTCAATGTTGCCCAACGGTCATTTCCTGACCGGAATCCGGCGCAGGATGGACCCATGGCGAACACGAGCTCCCGCACCCTGCGGCTGCTGTCCCTGCTGCAGACGCGGCGGTACTGGCCGGGCCCGGTGCTCGCCGACAAGCTCGGGGTCTCGCCCCGCACGCTGCGCCGCGACGTCGACCGGCTGCGCGAGCTGGGCTACCCCGTCGAGGCCAGCCGCGGCGTCGACGGCGGCTACCAGCTGGCCGCGGGGGCGTCGCTGCCGCCGCTGATCCTCGACGACGAGGAGGCCGTCGCGCTGGCGGTCGGGATGCAGGCCGCCACCCAGGGCGCGACCTCGGGCATCGAGGAGGCCGCGGCGCGGGCGCTGGCCAAGGTCGTGCAGGTCATGCCGGCCCGGCTGCGCCGCCGCGTCGACGCCGTCCGGGCGGTCACCGTGCCCGGCTCGTGGGGCGGCGCGCCCGGCCCGGCCGTCGACCCCGACGTGCTCTCCGTCCTCGCCCAGGCCTGCCGCGACGCCGAGCGGGTGCGGTTCCGCTACACCGCCCACGACGGCGCCGACACGGCCCGTCACGCCGAGCCGCTGCGGCTGGTGTCGCTGGGGCGGCGCTGGTACGTCGTGGCCTACGACCTCGACCGCACCGACTGGCGCAGCTTCCGCCTCGACCGGGTCACCGGCCCGCGGGGGACCGGCGCCCGGTTCCGCCCCCGCGAGCTGCCCGCCGAGGACGCCGCGGCGTTCGTCCGGGCCGGGATCACCCGCATCCCGGCGTCGCACGCGGTGGAGGCGCTGGTCGAGGCCCCGGCGGCCGCGGTGCGCGAGCGCATGGGCCGGTGGTTCGTCGTCGAGGAGCTCGGGCCCGAGCGCACCCGCGTCACCATGACCACCGACGACCTGTCCTGGCCCGCCATGGCGCTGGGCGTGCTCGGCGAGGAGTTCGAGGTGGTCTCACCGCCGGGGCTGCGCACCCTGGTGGGCGAGCTGGCCACCCGCTTCGCCCGCGCCGCGGCCGAGCCCGCCTGACGCGGCCGCGGTCAGCCCCCGGCGCTGCCGCGGGTCATCCCCAGCACGTCGAGCGCGGTGTCGAGCTGCTCCTCGGTGAGCTTCCCGTCGCGCACGTGCCCCCGCTCCACCACGACCTCGCGGATGGTCTTGCGCTCCTTGAGCGACTGCTTCGCGATCGAGGCCGCCTCCTCGTAGCCGAGGTAGCGGTTCAGCGGCGTCACCACCGACGGCGACGACTCGGCGTACTCGCGGGCCCGCTCGACGTCGGCCTCGGCGCCGTCGACGACCTTGTCGGCCAGCAGGCGGGCCACCGCGGTCAGCAGCCGCGCCGACTCCAGCAGGTTGCGGGCCATCACCGGCATCATCACGTTGAGCTCGAAGTTGCCCTGGCTGCCGGCGAAGGCGACGGTGGCGTCGTTGCCGATGACCTGCGCGGCCACCATCATCGTCGCCTCGCTGATCACCGGGTTGACCTTGCCCGGCATGATCGAGCTGCCCGGCTGCAGGTCGGGCAGGCGCAGCTCGGCCAGGCCTGCGCGCGGGCCGGAGCCCAGCCAGCGGAGGTCGTTGGCGATCTTGAACAGGGACACCGCGATCGTGCGCAGCGCGCCCGACGCCTCGACCAGCCCGTCGCGCGCGCCCTGCGCCTCGAAGTGGTCCTCGGCCTCGGTCAGCACGAACAGCTCGGTGGCGGTGCGCAGCTCGTCGACGACCATGGCGCCGAAGCCCTCCGGCGCGTTGATGCCGGTGCCGACCGCGGTGCCGCCGATCGGCAGCTGGCCGAGCCGGGGCAGGACGCCGCGGACCCGGTCGGCGCCGTACTCGACCTGGGTGGCCCACCCGCCCGCCTCCTGGCCCAGGGTGACCGGGACGGCGTCCATCAGGTGCGTGCGGCCGGCCTTGACCACGTCGGCCCAGTCGCCCGCGCGCCGGCGCAGCGCGCCCGCCAGGTGGTCGAGCGCGTCGACCAGGTCGGTGGCCAGGGCCTCGGTCGCGGCCAGGTGGATGGTCGTCGGGAACACGTCGTTGGACGACTGCGAGGCGTTGACGTGGTCGTTCGGGTGCACCTGCACGCCGGACGCCGCCGCCACCGAGGCGATGACCTCGTTGGCGTTCATGTTCGAGCTGGTGCCCGACCCGGTCTGGAAGACGTCGATCGGGAAGTGGTCGTCGAACTCGCCCGCGGCGACCCGGTCGGCGGCGGCCGCGATCGCGTCGGCCTTCTCCGCGTCGAGCACCCCGATCTTGCCGTTGACCCGCGCCGCGGCCGCCTTGACCAGGCCGAGCGCGCGGATCTGGGATCGCTCCAGGCCGCGGCCGGAGATCGGGAAGTTCTGCACGGCGCGCTGGGTCTGGGCCCGCCACAGGGCGTCGGCGGGTACCCGGACCTCGCCCATCGTGTCGTGCTCGGTGCGGAACCCGGAGCTGTCCGCGCCGGTGGGGGCGGCTGCGTCGTCGGTGGCCATGACGAGAGTCTTCCGCCCGGCGTGCGGGGGCGCATCCCGCGCGTGCTGTCGCTTACCGCACGACCTGCACCACATCGCCGCGGCCGAGCGAGCCGAAGAACTCCCGCGCGGCCGCGCGGGACAGGTGGATGCACCCGTGCGACTTCTCCCGCAGGCTGCCCTGGTGGAAGGCGATGCCGCCGTTGAAGAACACCGAGTACGGCATCGGCGCGTCGTAGATCGAGCTGACGTGGTGGCGGTTCTTGAACGTGACGTTGAAGGTGCCCGGCGGGGTCCGGTAGCCCTTGCGGCCGCTGGTGATCGGCACCGGGCCGTAGGAGATCGCGCCGCCGCTGATCAGCCAGGCCTGGTTGGCCGACAGGTCGACGCAGGCGCGGGCGCTGGACAGGCACGGCGTGCCGGGGACGGCGCTCGGGGCGGTCGGGGCCTTCGGCGGCGCGGCCGGTCGGGCGGGCGCCTCCTGCGGGACGACGACCGGGACCGCGGGCACGGCGGGCGCCGCGGCCGGAGCGGGCGCAGGGGCGGCTGGAGCGGGAGCGGCGGCAGGAGCGGGAGCGGCGGCAGGAGCGGGAGCGGCGGCAGGCGCGGGGGGCGGCGCCGCGACCACCGCGGCCGGGGCCGCCGCGCGGGCGGGCGCGACGGGGTTGGCGGGGCCGCCGGCCGCGGCGCTGCAGACCAGCGCGATGACCGCGGTCAGCACGGTCAGTGAGAAGGCGCGAAACGCCCGCATGGCGAACCCCCCAGGTCAGCGGCGACTCCGGCGAGGCGAAGCCACTCCTCGAGAAGCATCCGCGCCGGGGGCTGGACGATCAAGCCCGGACAGTGGCGCAGAACACTCCCGATCGAGTGACCGAAACTACCGAACTGAAAACATCTGTCTCGTTCCGGTCGGGAACGGAACGATCAGGGTCCGGTGAGGATCGGGTCACGGCAGCGGCGGCGCCGCGTGCTCGACGGCCTCCAGCTGCGCCTCGGACAGCTCGAAGTCGATGCTGGAGTACTCGCGCAGCTTGCTCAGCCGGTGGTAGCCGTCGACCATCCGCACCGTCCCCGACTTCGACCGCATGACGATCGACTGGGTGGTGCACCCCTCGGCCCGGTAGTGCACCCCGCGCAGCAGGTCGCCGTCGGTGACGCCGGTGGCGCAGAAGAACACGTTGTCGCCCCGGACGAGGTCGTCGGTGGTCAGCACCCGGTCGAGGTCGTGCCCGGCGGCCAGCGCCTTGGCCCGCTCCTCGTCGTCGCGCGGCCACAGCCTGCCCTGCATCGCCCCGCCCATGCACTTCATCGCGCAGGCGGTGATGATCCCCTCCGGCGTGCCCCCGACGCCGTAGAGCAGGTCGACGCCGGTGTTCGGGCGGGCCGCGGAGATGGCCCCGGCGACGTCGCCGTCGGAGATGAAGTGGATGCGCGCCCCGGTGCGGCGGATCTCCTTGACCAGCTCGGCGTGGCGGGGGCGGTCGAGCACGCACACCACGACGTCGGCCACGCCGATGCCCTTGGCCCTGGCCACGCCGCGGATGTTCTCCGCGACCGGCTTGGTGATGTCGATGGCGTCGGCCGCCTCCGGGCCGACGGCGAGCTTCTCCATGTAGAACACGGCGGACGGGTCGAACATCGCCCCGCGCTCGGCGACCGCGAGCACGGCGACCGAGTTGGGCATGCCCTTGGCCATCAGCGTGGTGCCGTCGATCGGGTCGACGGCCACGTCGCACCACGGGCCCTCGCCGTTGCCGACCTCCTCGCCGTTGTAGAGCATGGGCGCCTCGTCCTTCTCGCCCTCGCCGATCACGACCACGCCGCGCATCGACACGCTGCCGATGAGGTGGCGCATGGCGTCCACGGCCGCGCCGTCGCCGCCGTTCTTGTCGCCGCGACCGACCCACCGCCCGGCCGCCATCGCGGCCGCCTCGGTCACCCGCACCAGCTCCATGGCGAGGTTGCGGTCGGGGGCTTCGCGGCGGCGCTCCTGCTGGCTGGCGGTGGTCATCTCGGCGGCCTCCTTCTCCCACGGGCGTTGCACTCGCGGCGCCGGTCGGCGGGACGTGGGGATCGCCCGATCCTGGCAGACCGGACGCGGTCGCGGGCGGCCGTCGATGGCGGATCGGGCGTGATGAGACCAGGCGCACGCCCGGGTGGCGGAGCAGCGGTCTGGGACGATGACGGCGTGAGCAGCGATCAGCAGCCGGGCCCGCCGTCGAAGCCGCCGCGCTCGGCGCTGTCGGTGCGCGACATGCTGGTCGCGCTGGCCGTGCTGGTCCCGGTCATCCTGCTGCTCGGCGGGCTCACCAGGGCGTGCTCGTTCTCACCCGGCGGGCCGACGATCGACTCGTCGCGGCTGCCGGTGGTCGACGTGGCCGCCGAGCTGGCCCCGATCGCGCGCACGGTGCCGTTCCCGGTGCGGGTGCCCGACGTCCCAGAGGGGTGGCGGTCCAACAACGTCGACCAGGACCGCGTGGGCGCGGACGGCGCCACCGACTCCCGGCGGGCGGTCCGCGTGGGGTACCTCACCCCGGAGGGCCGCTACCTGCGGGTCGTCCAGTCCGACGCCGACGAGGCCGGGCTGCTGGGCACCGAGACCGGCCCCGAGCCGGTGCCGGGCACAGGCGTGCGGGAGATCGCTGGCCTGCGCTGGGTCGTCTACGCCCGCGACGACGAGGAGCCGATCTGGATCGCCGAGCTGGCGGGGGAGGCCCCGAGCCGCGCCCTGATCACCGGCAGCGGCTCCGATGACGACTTCGCCGCACTGGCCACCGCCCTCGCCACCGGAGAACCAGCAGATCAGGGGTCGTGAGTGGAGAACGGTGCGCTGGCACCGCCTTCCGCTCACGACCCGTCGAGGACCTTCTGGACGCGTTCGCGGGCCCCGGCCAGCTGCTCCTCGCAGCGGCGGGCCAGCGCCTCCCCGCGCTCCCACAGCGCCACCGACTCGTCCAGCCCGAGCCCGCCCGCCTCCAGCGCGCGCACGACCTCGGCCAGCTCGTCGCGGGCCTGCTCGTAGCCCAACGCGTCCACGGCCGGGCGCTCGGTCATGACGTGCTCGCTCTCGTTCGGCGGGGGCGCTCCGCGGGCGCCGCGCCCTTCGTACCCGGTTCGGCGGCGACGGCCGCCACCGCCCCGTCGGCCACCCGGATGCGCAACCGGTCGCCCGGGGCGACCTCGCCCACCGACCGCAGCACCGGCAGCGGCGCCCCGGAACCGTCCACCGCGTCCTCGCCCGCCGGCACCCGCTGCACCACCGCGTAGCCGCGGGCCAGGGTGGCGGCCGGGCCGAGCGTCGTCAGCCGGGCCCGCACGTGCTCGAGGTCGCCCGCCCGCCGGTCGAGCCCGCGGACCAGGCACGCCCGCCCGGACTCGCGCAGCCGGGCGACCTCCTCCGCGCGGGCGTCGAGGATGCGCAGCGGATCGGCCAGCACCGGGCGCCCGCGCAGCGCGGCCAGCAGGCGCTCCTCGCGGTCGACCCAGCCGGCCAGGGCGCGGCGGGCCCGGTCGCGCAGCCCGGCGATCCGGGCGGTCTCCTCGGCCAGATCGGGCACCAGCCTGCGGCCGGCCTCGGTCGGGGTCGAGCAGCGCAGGTCGGCGACGTGGTCGACCAGGGGTGTGTCGGGCTCGTGCCCGATCGCCGACACGACGGGCGTGCGGCAGTCGGCGACGGCCCGGCACAGCGTCTCGTCGGAGAACGCCAGCAGGTCCTCCACGCTGCCCCCGCCCCGGGCCAGCACGATCACGTCGACGTCGGGGTCGCGGTCGAGCACGCGCAGGGCGTCGACGATCTGCGGCACCGCCAGCGCGCCCTGCACGGCGACCGACTCGATCCGGAACCGCGCCGCCGGCCAGCGGGCCTGCGCGTTGGTCACCACGTCGTGCTCGGCGGCCGAGGCCCGCCCGGTGACCAGCCCGATGCAGCCGGGCAGGAACGGCGGGCGGCGCTTGCGGGCCTGGTCGAACAGCCCCTCGGCGGCCAGCAGCCTGCGCAGCCGCTCGATGCGGGCCAGCAGCTCGCCGATCCCGACCGCGCGGATCTCGTCCACGCGCAGGCTCAGCGTGCCCCGGCCCAGGAAGAACGACGGCTTGCCGTGCACGACGACGCGGTTGCCCTCGGCCACCGCGGGGCCGCCGTCGCGCACGAGCCCGATGGGCGCGGTGAGCTGCAACGACACGTCCGCGGCCGGGTCGCGCAGCACCAGGAACGCGGTGCCGGTGCCGGCCCGGGCGGTGACCTGGGCCAGCTGGCCCTCCACCCACACCGCGCCGAGCCGGTCGACCCACTCGGCGATCTTGCGGGCGACCGTGCGCACCGGCCACGGCCGCTCCGCGGTCGGCGGTGCCGTCACTCCGCGGTGACCGTGCTGATCCGGTTGGTCAGCATGGTCACGTACGGCGGGCGGTTGCCGTTGGCGAGCTCCCAGTCGAGCAGGGTCCGCAGGTCGTCGGCGCTGAGGCGGCGCAGGCGCCCGCGCAGCTGCGGGATCGTCATGTCTGCGTAGCCGGGCAGGATGTTCGGGCCCGCGTCGCCCGCCGGGGCGGGCGCGGAGCCGGGCTCGGGGGAGCCGGCCAGGTCGGCCGCGGCGGGCGGGGCCGACGGGAGGTCCTCGTCGGTCGGCTCCAGGGTCGCCGTGCCGGCGGCGGCCGCCGCGGTGGCCTGCGCGGCGATCCCCGCCGACGGCGGGGCCGGGTCGGGTTCGGGTTCGGGGCGCGCCTGCGGGCGCAGCTCGGTGACGCTGCTGCTGCGCCCGTTGCGCCGGGGCGGGAGGTCCTCGTCGAAGGTGGCCCAGCTGGGCTTCTCCTCGACCGGGCGCAGCGCGCCGAGCGCGCGGTCGCCCTTGATGGCCAGCTCGGTGACCTTCTGCTGCACGCGCATCGAGGCCTGCAGCACCTGGCTGACCGCCGTCACCGGCAGCTCGACGACCGTCCGCGGCAGGTCCTTGGCCTGCTCGAAGGCCGTGGCGACCAGGCCGGCGGCGATCCGCACCGGCAGCGGCAGCGGCTTGTTCCGCTCGGAGTCCCTGTCGTCCATGAGCCCAGTGTTCCCCATGCGCACCGACTTCCCCATTTCGACCGTCCGCGGCTGTGATCCCCGTGACGATCCCCGTGACGATCCCCCGTGACCTCCACTTTCGTGGCGCCGGACTCGTCGCCGCGATCGGGCGGGGGCGGCGCACGTACGCTGGGTGCCATGCCCGAATCGAGCAAGCGCGTCCTGCTGGCCAAGCCCCGCGGGTACTGCGCCGGCGTCGACCGCGCGGTGGAGGCGGTCGAGCGGGCGCTCGACCAGCACGGCGCCCCGGTCTACGTGCGCAAGCAGATCGTGCACAACGTGCACGTCGTGGAGACCCTGCGCGAGCGCGGCGCGATCTTCGTCGACGAGACCGACGAGGTGCCGGAGGGTGCCCTCGTGGTGTTCTCCGCCCACGGCGTCTCCCCGGCCGTGCGCGAGCAGGCCCAGCAGCGCAACCTGCGCACCATCGACGCCACCTGCCCCCTGGTGACCAAGGTGCACCAGGAGGCCAAGCGGTTCGCCCGCGAGGACTACGACATCCTGCTCGTCGGCCACGAGGGCCACGAGGAGGTCGAGGGCACCGCCGGGGAGGCGCCGCAGAACATCCAGCTGGTCGAGTCGCCCGCCGACATCGCCGGGGTGACGGTGCGCGACCCGGAGAAGGTCATCTGGCTGTCGCAGACCACCCTCAGCGTCGACGAGACCATGCAGACGGTGCACGCGCTGCGCGAGCGCTTCCCCACGCTGCAGAACCCGCCCAGCGACGACATCTGCTACGCCACCCAGAACCGCCAGGTCGCGGTCAAGGCCATGGCCCCGCACTGCGACCTCGTGCTGGTCGTGGGCTCGCGCAACTCGTCGAACTCGGTGCGCCTCGTGGAGGTCGCGCTGCAGGCCGGGGCGGGCGCCGCGCACCTGATCGACTACTCCCGCGAGATCGACGACAGCTGGCTCGACGGCGTCGAGACGGTCGGCCTGACCAGCGGCGCCTCGGTGCCGGAGGTGCTCGTCCGCGGGGTACTCGAGCACCTCGCCGAGCGCGGCTGGGAGTCGGTTGAGGAGGTCACGACCGCCGAGGAGACCTTGACGTTCTCCCTTCCCCGCGAGCTCCGTCCGCGCCGGGCCGGCGCCGCTCGCTAGCGCCCTCGCGCCGGGGCCGCGCGGCGTCCTCGTCGTCGGCCCCCGCGCGCTCGGCGCCCGGCTTGCGGGCGCCGGTGGGCTTCTTGCCCTCCGCCGCCGTCGCGGGCGGCTTGCCGGATCGGTTCGCCTGCGGCTTCCCGGATCCCTTCGCCGGGGGCTTGCCCGGTGCGGTCGACGACTTCCGGGCGGGCCGCACCTTGGCGGGCCTGCCGGTCAGCGGCCGCTGCACGACCAGCCGGGCCAGCCCCAGCAGCAGCACCGCGCCGGTGGTCCACGCCATGATCGGGAACGCGTTGACCAGCGGCGCCCCGATCACCAGCAGCTGCTCGGCCATCCCGGCGCCGGGCGCGGGCGTGCCGGCCAGCAGCACGATCACCGGCACCGCGATGCCGACCAGCAGCGGCGGCTGCACCATCGGCCCGAACAGCCCGCCCCGGCGCACCCACGCCACCGCGAGCACGCAGCCGGCCACGAAGCAGACGGTGAACACGATGCCCAGGCTGCCGATGCGCATCAGGTCGACGAACACGCCGACCGCGGTGAGCACCGAGGCCAGGCCGACGGCGCCCACCGGCGGCAGCCCGAGCACGCTGCCCAGGACGGACCGTTCCGGCATGGGCCAGCGCCCGCCGGCCGGCCGGACGTCACGCGCGGTCATCCCGTCACGGTAGCCCTGCCCTCCGGCCACCCGCCCTGACCGGTCCGCTCGTCATGGCCCGCGTCACCCCTTCCGGGGTCGTCGTCGGCGTCGCGGGCCGCGGGCTCGGCGCGCACGACCCCGTGCAGCGCGATGAGCGAGTCGGCCGCGGACGCCACCAGCTCCGGCGCGGAGATCGTCCGCGGGGTGCGCTCGACCTGGCCCGGCTCGGCCAGCTCGCCGTCGGCGACGGCCAGGTCGGTGAGCTTGCGCGCGGTGACCAGCACCCGCGCCTCCAGCGAGGAGACGGTCTGGTTGTAGCTGCTCACCGCGGTGTCGAGGCTGCGCCCGAGCTTGGCCACGTGCGTGCCCATGGTGGCCAGCCTGCTGTGCAGCTCCTTGCCCAGCTGGTGCACCTGGGCGGCGTTGCGGGCCAGCGCCTCCTGGCGCCAGCTGTATGCGACCGTGCGCAGCAGCGCGATCAGCGTCGTCGGCGTGGTGATCACGACGTTGCTGGCGAAGGCGTACTCCATCAGCGACGGGTCGGCCTGCAGCGCCGCCTCCAGGAACGGGTCGCCGGGCACGAACAGCACCACGAACTCCGGCGAGGGCGCGAACGCCTCCCAGTAGCTCTTGGCGCTGAGCGCGTCGACGTGCTGGCGCAGTTGGCGGGCGTGCGCGGCCAGCCGCTCGCGGTGCACGTCGGGGTCGCGGCTCTCCACGGCCTCCAGGTAGGCCGCGAACGGCACCTTGGCGTCGACCACCACCTGCTTGCCACCGGCCAGCCGCACCACCATGTCGGGCCGCACGCCGCCGTCCTCGCCGTGGCCGACGACCTGGGTGGAGAAGTCGCAGTGCTCGACCATGCCGGCCAGCTGCACGATCCGCTCCAGCTGCAGCTCGCCCCAGCGGCCCCGGACCTGCGGCGCGCGCAGCGCGTTGACCAGCTGCTTGGTCTCGTCCTGCAACCGCTCGGAGCTGGACCGCATGGCGATCACCTGCTCGCGCAGCCCCGCGTAGGCCGACTCGCGCTCCTTCTCCACCGCCCGCAGCTGCCCCTCGACCTTGGCCAGCGTGGCCGCCATCGGGTCGAGCAGCGTGCCGATCGACTTCTCCCGGGCGACCGCATCGCCGTCGGCCTTGGCCCGCAGCGCGGCCGTGGCCTCCTTGATGCGGCCCTCGGCCAGCGCCACGAACTGCTCGTTGTTGCGGGCCAGCGCGTCGGCCGACAGCGCCCGGAACGCCTCCTTGAGCTCGGCGTCGCGGCGGGTCAGCAGCTCCTCGCGCTGCGCGGAGGCCTCCCGCTCGCCGCGCAGGGCGGCGTGCGCCGCCGCGGCCTCGGTCTGGGCGTGGCGGGCCTCGTCCACCGCGCGCTCGTGCTGCTCGGTGAGCGTGGCCAGCCGCTCCAGCAGGCCCGCCCGCTCGGCGCGCAGCCCCGCGGCGTCGGCGCGGGCCATCGCCGAGGCGTCGGCCGCCGCCTTGCCCGCGTCGGCCGCCGCGACCTTGGCCCGGGTCGACAGCACCAGCCAGGCGGCACCGGCGCCGAGCAGCGCCCCGACGACCAGACCGAGCAGCAGGAGGGGGAAGGAGGTGGTCGACACGTCACCGAGGGTGCATCGGAGCCGCGAGGGATCGGCAGCGGACGCGCCGGGCTCCGGTGGACGAATCGGCGAACGGTCGAACGCATGATCGAGGAGGTCGGCGTCCATGCCTGCCCGGCTCGCTGGCCCGCCCCGCCCGCTCGCCCCGACGTTCAGGAAGGCCACCTTCAGGCCCTGTGGGGACAGGAAGGCCACCTTCCTGAACCTCCGGGTCCATCAAGGTGGCCTTCCTGAACCGGGGGAGGGGTCGCGGCGGCCCCGAGCGGTGGTCCGGGGCGGTGGTTCGGGGCGGTGGTTCGGGGCGGCGGCGCGCGGGGAGGGGGTCAGTGGGCCGCCTCGTGGGCGATCAGCCAGCGCTTGGCCGGCAGCCCCCAGCGGAACCCGCCCAGCGCGCCGTCGGTGCGCAGCACCCGGTGGCACGGGACGAACAGCGCGGCGGCGTTGCGGGCGCAGGCCGAGGCCGCCGCCCGGACCGCCGCCGGGCGCCCCGCCTTGGCGGCGTACTCGGTGTAGGTGACGGGCGCCCCGGCCGGGATCGTGCGCAGCACCTCCCAGGCGTGCTCCAGGAACACCCCCGACCGCTGCCGCACGGGCACGGCGTCGACGGCGGACAGGTCGCCGTCGTGGTAGCGGGCGATCGCCGTGCCGACGGCGCCGATGTCGCCCTCGACGAGCTCGGCGGGCCGCAGCGCGGGGTGCACCTGCGGCGTCAGCTCGTCCAGCGCGGCCGTCCAGCCCGAGGCCAGGACGGCGCCGTCGGCGTCGACGACGGCGGTGAACGGGCCGACGGGGGTGTCCAACGTGGACCAGGTCGCGGTCGTGCTCATGGCGTCCTCCGGGGAGTGCGGGTGGCGGCGGCGCGCCACAGGTGGGTGGCGGCGTAGGACCGCCAGGGGGTCCAGTTCGCGGCGCGCGCGGTCAGGCCGTCGATGGTGGAGGGGAGCCCGAGCAGCTCCGCCCCGCGGCGCACGCCCAGGTCGGTCGCCAGCAGCTCGTCGGGGTCGCCGAGCAGGCGCATCGCCAGGTAGCCCGCGGTCCACGGGCCGATGCCGGGCAGCGCGGTGAGCGCGGCGCGCAGCTCGGCCGGGTCGCGCCCGGCGTCGAGCACGAGCGAGCCGTCGGCGATCGCGGCGGCCAGCCCGAGCACGGTCGCGATCCGCCGGGCGGGCCCGCGCAGCACCTCGCCGCCCCGCTCGGCGATCACGTCGGGGGTGGGGAAGAGCAGTCCGGGGCCGTCGGCGGCGAGCGCGGGCGGCAGCTCCTCGCCGAGCGCCGCGACCAGCTGGGTGGCCGCGGTGCGCGCCGCCGCGACCGACACCTGCTGGCCGAGCACGGTGCGCAGGGCCGTCTCGGCGCCGTCGGCGGTGCCGGGCAGCCGGATGCCGGGCACCTCGGCCACCGCCGCGGCCAGCGCCGGGTCGGCGCCCAGCACGTCGTCGACGGCATGGGGGTCGGCGTCGAGGTCGAGCAGCCTGCGGATGCGGGCCACGGCCGGGCCGAGGTCGCGAGGGTCGCCCAGGCGCAGCGTGGCCAGCACGTGCGCGGTCCGCGGTTCGAGCGCGACGGTGGCCGGGCCGTGCGGCAGGCGCAGCGTGCGCCGGTACGCGGTGGCGGTGACCTCCTCGACGCCGGCGACGGCGCGGGCGGTGAAGAACGCCAGCAGCCCGTCGGCGTCGAACGGCGTCCGGAACGGCAGCCGCAGCACCAGCGTGCCCGCCGTGACCGGCGCCGCGCCGCGCCGGCGACCGGCCTCCGCGCGCAGCTGGGTGGGCGCCACGCCGTAGACCTCGCGGACCGTGTCGTTGAACTGGCGCACGCTGGCGAACCCCGCCGCGAACGCCACGTCGGCCATGCCCAGCGGGGTGGTCTCGATCAGCAGCCGGGCGGTGTGCGCGCGGTGCGCCCTGGCCAGCGCGAGCGGGCCGGCCCCGAGCTCGGCGGTGAGCACCCGGTTGAGCTGGCGCTCGGAGTAGCCCAGCCGGCAGGCCAGCCCGGCGACGCCGTCGCGCTCGACGACGCCGTCGGCGATCAGGCGCATGGCGCGGGCGGCGAGGTCGGCGCGCAGGTTCCAGTCCGGCGAGCCGGGCACCGCGTCGGGCCGGCAGCGCCGGCAGGCCCGGTAGCCGCGCTGCTGGGCGGCGCCCGCCGTGGGCAGGAACTCGACGTTGACCCGCTTGGGCGTGACGGCGGGGCAGGACGGTCGGCAGTAGATGCCGGTGGTGCGCACGGCGGTGATGAAGCGCCCGTCGAAGCGCGCGTCGCGGGAGGCGACGGCGCGGTAGCAGGAGTCTTCGTCGAGGAGCACACCGTCGACTGTGCCAGTGCCGCCACGGCGCTTCTCGCGGGAATCGGACACCACCGTGACGGCCCGGATGAGAGCTCTCTCATCCGGCTCTCACCGCGCGACCACGCCCCACCGACCAGGCTCGACCCCGTGCGCGCCCCCCTCGTCATCGCGGCCCTGGTGCTGGTCGTCATCGGGATCGCGGTGGCCACGACCAGCGGGATGGTTCGGTCGGAGCCGCCCCCGCTGCAGCCCATCACGGTGCAGGCGCCGCGGGTGCCGCCCGGCGCGCCACCGGCGGAGCCGGTCGAGCCCGCTCCCCGCGACGAGGACGGCTACGTGGCGCCGCCGCCCGCCGTGGGCGACGATGACGACGACGGGCCCGACGACGACGGCCCCGACGACGACGCGGACGGCACCGACGAGCCCGATGACGACGACTGAGTCCCGGCGCGGCCGCCGGGACCCGGCGAGGACACCGGTGCCGCCCACCCCGGCCGACCCCGCGGCCCGCCCGCGGTGGCGCCGCGCGCGGCCGTTCACCGCCCGCACCCGGATCATCGGGTGGGTCCTGCTGCTCGTGCTGGGCGCGCTGGCCGTGATGACGTTCGTGACGTGGCGGCTGCTCGTGCAGGCCACCGAGGCCCGGATGGACGAGGGGCTGCGGTTCGAGGTCGACGAGTTCACCGAGCTGACCGCGTCCGGCGTGAACCCGCGCACCGGCCTGCCCTTCGGCACCGTCGACGAGGTGATCGGCGAGGCCATCGCCTACAACGTGGCCCGGCCCAACGAGAAGTTCCTCGGCTACGTCGACGGCACCTACCGCACGCAGAGCCGCCAGCAGCCCGGCACGCCCGAGCTGCTCGCCGGCGACCCGGCGTTCGCGGCGCTGGTCGCCACCGTGGCCGAGCCCACCCGCGGCACCTACGGGAGCCCGACCGCCGGGGAGATCCACTACCTGGCCATCCCGCTCACCCTGGAGGGCGACCCGGCCCGCGGTGTGATCGTCGCGGCCTACCTGGCCGACGCCGAGCGCGCCGACGCCGACCGGGCCGCCCAGCTGATGCTGCTCGTCGGCGGGGCCACCCTGCTCGGCGGCGCGGCCGCGGCGTGGCTGGTGGCCGGGCGCATCCTGCGCCCGCTGCGCGACGTCGCCACCACCGCCCGCTCGATCACCGAGACCGACCTGTCCGGGCGCATCCCCGACCACGGCGAGGGCGACGAGCTGGGCGACCTGGTGCGCACCGTGAACGCCATGCTCGACCGCGTCGAGACCGGCGTCGCCGCCCAGCGCCGGTTCGTCGACGACGCCGGGCACGAGCTGCGCACCCCCATCACGATCGTGCGCGGCCACCTCGACGTGCTCGACCCGACCGACCCCGACGACGTCCGCGGCACCGTGGCGCTGGTCGACGACGAGCTCGACCGGATGAACCGGATGGTCTCCGACCTGCTGCTGCTGGCCCGCTCCGAGCAGCCGGCGTTCCTGCGGCCGACGCCGACCGACGTCGCCGCGCTGACCGAGGACGCGTTCGTGAAGGTCGCCGCGCTCGACGACCGCGAGTTCGCGCTGGAGACGGCGGCCCGCGTCGACGCCGTCCTCGACCCGCAGCGGATCACCCAGGCCCTGGTCGCGCTGGCCGACAACGCGTGCCGCCACACCCGTCCCGGCGACCGGATCGCGCTGGGCTCGCAGCTCTGCGAGGGCAGGCTGCGGTTCTGGGTGTCCGACACCGGTCCCGGGGTCGCCGAGGCCGACCGGGCCCGGATCTTCGAGCGCTTCGCCCGCGGCTCCGGGCCGGGCCCCCGCTCGGAGGGCGCCGGGCTCGGGCTGGCGATCGTGCGGGCGATCGCCGTCGCCCACGGCGGCGAGGTCCTGCTGGACAGCGTGCCCGGTCGTGGCGCCGCCTTCACCTTGGTCATCCCAGCCGTCGTCCCCGCCGTCGCCGCCCCCGCCCCGCACGAGGAGCCGTCGTGAGCCGCATCCTGATCGCCGAGGACGAGCCGCGGATCGCCGCGTTCGTGGAGAAGGGCCTGGCCGCGAACGGCTTCGCGGTCACCGTCGTCGGCGACGGCCCGTCGGCCCGCGACTACGCCATGACCGGCGGCTTCGACCTGATGGTGCTCGACATCGGGCTGCCCGGCGTCGACGGCTTCAGCGTGCTGCGCACGCTGCGCGCCGAGCGCAACCCGATCCCGGTCATCGTGCTGACCGCCCGCGACAGCGTGCAGGACACGGTGGCCGGGCTGGAGGGCGGCGCCGACGACTACATGGCCAAGCCGTTCCGGTTCGAGGAGCTGCTCGCGCGCGTGCGGCTGCGGCTGGCCCCCGACCGCACCCCGGAGCTGACGATCCTCTCGCACGGCGGCCTGCGGCTCGACCTGCGCACCCGCCGCGCCACGGTCGCCGACCGGACCGTCGACCTGTCCGCGCGCGAGTTCGCGCTCGCCGAGACGTTCCTGCGGCACCCCGGCCAGGTGCTCAGCCGTGAGCAGCTGCTCAGCCACGTCTGGGGCTACGACTTCGACCCCGGGTCCAACGTGGTCGACGTCTACGTCCGCTACCTGCGGCGCAAGCTCGGGGCCGAGCGGATCGCGACGGTGCGCGGGATGGGCTACCGGCTCGACGCCGTGGGCTGACCGGCCCCGGTGCTCCCCCCAGCCGCCCCGACGATTCTCACAGTCAGGAAAGCCACCATCAGGACGCCGCACGTCCTGATGGTGGCTTTCCTGACGTTCGCGGGAGGGGGTGTCAGTCGTCGGCGCCGTCGTCGGGGGTGGTGTCGGGGTCGTCGGGGGTGTCGTCGGCGGCGCCGGCGGGGGGCGGGGCGTCGTCGGGGCTCTCGAACGGCGAGTCCGCCGACTCCGGCGACGGGTCGCCGGGAAGCGGGGCCAGCGGCGCGGGCGCCTCCGCGGCGGGTCCGCTCACCGCGACCGGGCGGGTGTCCACGCGGCGCTCGTCGTCATCGTCGTCTGCGGCGGCGAACGCCAGCCCGGCGCCGGCCGCACCGATGCCGGTGAGCGCGGCGCCCAGGGTGACGATCTTCCACAGAGCCATGTGCTTCTCCAGTTCAGAGCGTTGTGCTTCGTTGACAGGAGCTACTCTTCCGGCCGGTCGTGAGGGTTCCGGGAGATCGGGATGAGGCCGTTCTCATCCGAGCCAGCGGCCGGCGAGGCCGAGCCGGGCGCGGGTGTGGGCGGCCCAGCCGGGTTGCTGCACGCGGAACGGGCCGGTGGCCAGGCCGAGCACGGCCGCGGCGATCCGCGGGCGCAGCGCCGCGCGGTCCACGCGCTCCTCGGCGTGGGCCAGCAGGGTCGCGCCGTAGCGGCGGACGGGTCCGGGGTCGCGCTCGTGCGGGGCCCGCACGGACAGGTGGGCCAGCAGCGTGGCCCACTCGTCGACCCGGTGGCCGGGCCCGGCGGTGTCCACGTCGAGCAGGCCGGTGACCGAGCCGTCCGCGGCCAGCAGCTGGCCGTCGTGCAGGTCGCCGTGCACCGGGACGGTCGCCGGGGCGCCGGCGTCGGTCGCCTCCAGCGCGGCGGCCAGTGCGTCGAGCGCCTCCCGCTCGGCCGGCGCGGTGACCGCGGTCAGGGCCAGCACGTCGGTGAAGTGGCGCACCCGCCCCAGGTGCCCGGGCCGGGAGGGCAGCCCGGCCAGCGCCGGGGGCAGGGCGTCGAGCAGCGCGTCCAGGTCGGCGGGCGAGGGCAGCGGCGCCCCGCCGCCGAGCAGCGCCCGCACCGGGGTGCCGGGCTGCTCGGGCAGCACCACGAGCCCGTCGGCCGTGGCGGCGAGCACCGGCGGCACGGGCGCCGGCCCGGCCAGCAGGCCGTGCCGGGCCACCAGCGCGTCCACCGCCGCCGGCCGCACGACCTTCAGGTACAGCCGCGGTCCGCCCCCGTCGACCTGCAGCACCGCCCGCCGTCCCGGCCGGTAGGCCCGCACCCGGACCCGCGGCGGGCCGGTGCGGGGCAGGCCCGCGGCGGCGAGGGCGTCGCGCAGGCGGTCCGGGTCGGTGGCCGCGGCCAGCGCCGGCAGCGCCGGGTCCTGCGGCCACCGCCACACCCCGACCTCGACGGGCCGCCCGTCGTGCTCACCGCTGAGCACGGCCGCGCCGGACGGGATGCGCCCGCCGGTCGTGGCGGCCAGCGTCTCGGCCGTGCGGCTGCCGTCGGCGCGTTCGACGTCGGCCCGGTACTGGACGACGGCCGCGCCGGTCGGCTGCACGGCCACCGACGCGACGCGCAGGGCGTGCAACCGGCCCCGGTAGCCGTCCAGGGCCGTGGCCAGCACGGCGGGGGCCTCGGGGCCGAGGAGCAGGGTGAGCGGGGCCGTGGTCACCGGGTCCAGGCTGGGCGCGGCGGTGGAGGTCCCGGTGAGAGCCGGATGAGAGCTCGCTCATCCGCAGCGCGCGGCTGCGGGCCCCGGACCCGACGCGACTACCCTGGTTGTCCGTGTCCCTCACCCTCGGCATCGTCGGCCTGCCCAACGTCGGCAAGTCGACGCTGTTCAACGCGCTGACCCGCAACGACGTGCTCGCCGCGAACTACCCGTTCGCCACGATCGAGCCCAACGTCGGCGTCGTCGCGCTGCCCGACCCCCGCCTCGACGTCCTGGCGAAGATCCACAATTCGGCGAAGGTCGTGCCCGCCGTCGTGTCGTTCGTCGACATCGCCGGCATCGTCAAGGGCGCCTCCGAGGGCGCGGGCCTGGGCAACAAGTTCCTGGCCAACATCCGCGAGTCCGACGCGATCTGCCAGGTCGTGCGCGTCTTCGACGACCCCGACGTGGTCCACGTCGACGGCCGCATCGACCCGGCGTCCGACATCGAGACCATCTCGACCGAGCTGGTCCTGGCCGACCTGCAGACCCTGGAGAAGGCGGTCCCGCGGATCGCCAAGGAAGCCCGGATGCAGAAGGACCGCCGCCCGGTCCTGGAGGCCGCCGAGGCCGCCGTCGAGATCCTCAACAGCGGCCGCACCCTGTTCGGCGCCGGCGTCGACCCCGAGCCGCTGCGCGAGCTGACCCTGCTCACCACCAAGCCGTTCCTCTACGTCTTCAACGCCGACGAGGGCGTCCTCACCGACGAGGCCCGCCGCAAGGAGCTCGTCGAGCTCGTCGCCCCCGCCCAGGCCGTGTTCCTCGACGCCAAGGTCGAGGCCGAGCTGCTGGAGCTGGACGAGGAGTCCGCCCGCGAGCTGCTGGAGTCCATCGGCCAGGAGGAGCCGGGCCTGCACGCACTGGCCCGCGCCGGCTTCACCACCCTCGGCCTGCAGACCTACCTCACCGCGGGCCCCAAGGAGGCCCGGGCCTGGACGATCCACCGCGGCGCCACCGCCCCCAAGGCGGCCGGCGTCATCCACACCGACTTCGAGCGCGGCTTCATCAAGGCCGAGATCGTGTCCTTCGACGACCTGGTCGCGGCGGGCTCGATGAGCGCGGCGAAGGCGGCGGGGAAGGTGCGGATGGAGGGCAAGGACTACGTGATGGCGGACGGGGACGTGGTGGAGTTCCGGTTCAACGTGTGATCGTGTTCCGCTTCAACGTCTGAGTTCCGGTCGTCATCGCGGCGCTGGCAACACGGGCGACAGCACGAGATGGCCGGGACGCTGCGGTCACAGCGCCTGTTCGGTGTTCGGTATTGACAGTACGCCGAACGGACCGGAGGCTGCGATCCATGTCTGCCCGTAGCCCTGAGCACGACGCCGCTGAAGCGGTCGTGGCTGCGGCCGAGGCGGTGGGGCTCGAGGCACGAACCGAGACGGACGCAGCTGGCCTCGATGTCGTTGTCGTGCTGCCGGACGGGTCGATGATGTACCTGGAGGTCAAGCCGGTCTCGTTGGTGACCGCGGCCAGCGCGCCTGGCCAGGCCCGGCAGTGGCCGGATCTGCGCAGACAGGGCGCGGCGGGTGTGATCGTCGCCGATCGGATCACGGCCGATGGTCGTGACCAACTGACGCGGGCCGGGTGGAACTGGCTGGATCTGCGTGGTCACCTGAGGTTGGCCGGGCCCGGTTTACTCATCGACGCCGATGTTCCCGCGCAGGTGGAGCAGGGTCCGGACCGATCGGGGCTCGTCGGCCGGGTTGGGATCGAACTTGCGGTGCTGCTGCTGCTGGCTCCGGAGAAGACGGTGGGCGTCCGTGATGCTGCGAAGGCGTTGTCCCGGTCACCCAGTGCGATCTCCGACTCCTTCCGGGCCTTGCGTGCGGCGGGTCTCGTCGGGACGGAGCGCAAACCTGCCGTGCCCGCGCTCTTCTGGGAGCTGGCTGCACAGTGGAAGCCGCTGAGCCGCGACCTGGCCACTCTTCCGAGTCCCGGCCCGGCTCGCGACAACGCTGTACTCAACCTGGGGTTCGACGACGTCGAATCAACCACCGGGTGGGCGCTGAGCGACACGGTCGCAGCTGCTGCCTACGGTGCGCCCGTCGGAATGCGGGCGGACCACCCGCGTGACTTCTACGTCCCCGACCAGAGCACCTTCCGTCGCGCTGTCCAGGTGCTCGGGTCCGCCGTCACGGCAACGTCGCGTGCCGGTCGCGTACGCCTGGCCCCGGTTTCCATGGTGTGCGATCGGCGGGTGGACGCCACGGGGTGGGCGAGCGAAGAATGGCCGCTGGCCGATCCACTGTTCGTGGCGCTCGATCTCGCCCAGGATCCGGGTCGGGGGCGCGAGATCCTTGACGGCTGGACGCCGAGGGGCCGCTGGCGCCGTGTCTGGTGAACCAGGCGTCGTCGTGCTCGGCGGGTCCTCGATGAACCGGCTCGTGAGCGCCATACCCGTGGTCGCCGAGCAAACCGGGCGTCCGGTGGTGCTCGTCGGTGGACTGGCGGTCATGTGCCGGTTGGCCGCTCCGTACCGAGCGACGACCGACCTCGACACGGTCGACCGGCACGCCGTCGATCAGGATCCGCAGCTTGAACTGCTGGTGTCGGCCGGCGCGACACCGAGCGGGCCTTCGGGGGCGCTCGTCCGCACATCCTTCGGCGATGTGCAGGTCGACGTCCTGGAGGTGACGGATGCAGACCTCAATCCGCTCCCCGAGGACGAGACCGACCGGCTCCACGTCCAGTCCCACGCCTGGGCGGCTTCGACGGCGACCCATCTGGTGCTCGAGGTGGAGGAGTTGCCGCCGCTGACGGTTGCGGTCGCCGAGCCCGGCCCGCTCATCGCGATGAAGCTGCAGTCGATCATGAATCGCGGAGCGGCCAAGGGGGGACGGATCTCCTCGACATCGTGCGGCTCACGCTCGACAGGGGCTGCGGATCCACCTCCCGGGACCAACTCGAGTCGGCTGACCGGCAGCTGCGCGCGGACGCCCTCCTGCATGCACGACGATGGTTCCACGAGACGGCGGAGCGATCGCTGAGCAAGGTGCGTGCCGTCCCAGAAGGCCAGGACATCGACATCGACGACGTCCGCCTGGTCGGCGATCTACTGGTAGGAGTTCTCGTCGACTGACCGGGACTGGTCGAGCGACTCGTCGAGGGCGTTGAGGTTGGTCAGTGGCGCAACGCCGTGGAGTTCCGCTTCAACGTGTAGCCGGGTTCCAGCTCAAGATCTCGGCGGACGCTGTCGGGCGGGGCGAGCCGATGAGCTGAACCCGAGCGGTGCCCGTGCAGGACCTCGAGGATGGAGCCGGGATCTCGGGGTTGGCGCGGTTACTCGCTGGTGGGGGACATGAACCGCGCTGGCGCGGCCGAGGTCCCCGATCCGTGATCGACGCCGTGCGGCGGGTGGCTCTCGCGGCCGTCGAGACCCGAGCACTCCGCGAGTCGCGGCTCGCGGCTGTACCGGTCGTGCGGTTCCACCGCATCGGCTCGTCACGTCGAGCCGTGACTGGACGACGAACAGCCGAGCACGACGACCGTCGTCCTACCTTTGTAGTACTTTCGCCGGTATGGGTCAGGTGCCAGTACGCGAGCTGAACCAGGACACGGCAGGTGTGCTGGCTCGGGTCGAGAACGGCGAGACAGTGGAGATCACCCGCCATGGCCGCGTGATCGGCCGCATCGTGCCTGCCGGCGTGGGTGAGCTCGACGACTGGGTCGCCCAGGGCCGGGTGGTTCCCGCCACCGTCGCCGGGCCGATCCCCATGCCCGCCCACCGGGCCGAGGCAGGCGCCGAGGCGGGCCGGCTGCTGCGGGATCTGCGTGACGAGGAGCGCTGGTGATCTACCTGGACTCGGCGGCGCTCGTCAAGCTGGTCCGGGAGGAGGACGAGACCCGCGCGCTCGTGAGCTGGCTGAACGAACGCGTTGGCCAACGGCTGGTCGCGTCCGCGCTCGTGGAAGTCGAGGTCCCACGTGCATTGCGCCGCAGTGATCCCGGTGTGCTCGCAGCAGTGGCGGCGACGTTGGCCCGGATCGACCGCATCGAGCTGGACGCCGCGGTCCGTGCCACTGCTGCCGCATACGTCGACCCCGTGCTGCGCTCGCTCGACGCCATCCACCTGGCGACTGCCGACCAGTTGGTGGCTTCGGGGAAGGACGTCTCCGCGTTCGTCACCTACGACGAGCGCCTGGCCGAGGCCGCTCGAGGGTGTTCCTTCGCCGTCGTGGCGCCCGGCGCCGAGGTGTGACGGCTGGAGGGAGCTCCTTCCGCTCGGGTTGATCGATGTGGCGGGCGGCCCGAGGCCGACCGCCTGACCTCATCGCGACGCGCACCGCCTGGCCGCGGCGCACATGGCGGGTGATGTGCGCCGCAGCGGCCGAGTGTGCGCGGCGGGCTGCCGTGGATCCACCGTGATGACGTGGCCGGGTTCGTGCTGCGGGCCCTGACCGAGCAGCGGTGGCGGGGCGCCCACGACCTCGCCGCGCCGCAGCAGGTGCGCAGCCGCGAGTTCGCCGAGACCCTCGCCCGCGTGGTCGGCGCGGCTCCGCCCCGGCAACGCCTGCCCTTCCCCCGACCAGGTGACCCCCACCCGAATTGGTCCGAGGTGGCGAGGCCGAAGTGGACCTTCAGAGGAGGCCGTTTCCGGGCCACGATCGGCCCATGAGCATCGGGATCGTCCTGGCCCTGATGGCCGCGGTCGGATACGGCGCGGCCGACTTCGTCGGCGGGCTCACCGCGCGCCGTGTCTCCCCGTGGGCGGTCGCCCTCGCCGGTCAGCTCGCGGGCGGCCTCGCGATGCTGGTCGCCGGTTCGGCCCTGCCGGGGCAGGCCCGTCCGGAACACTTCGCGTGGGCGGTGCTGGCCGGCGCCGGCAGCGCGGTCGGGACCGTCTTCCTGTACCGCGGCCTGGCGCGCGGCCGGATGGGCGTGGTCGCCCCGGTGTCCGGCGTCGGCGCCGCGCTGGTACCGGTGTTCGTGGGCGTTTCCCTGGGCGAGCGTCCCGCCGTGCTCACCTGGGTCGGCGTCCTGGTGGCGCTGCCGGGCATCTACCTCGTCTCGCGCGAGGTCGCGGACGGCACCGGCCGGTCCTGGGGCGGGATCGCGGACGGAGCGCTGGCCGGCCTCGGGTTCGGCCTGTTGTTCGTGGCTCTCGCGCAGGTGCCGGAGTCGGCCGGCCTCCTGCCGCTGGCCGCCAACCAGGGCGTCGGCGCGGTGTTCACCCTGGCGGTCGCCGGGCTGCTGTCGCAGCCGTGGGCACCCCGGGACCGGGCCGGATTCCGCGCGGCCGGTTGGGGTGCCGTCGGTGGGCTGCTCGGTACGGCGGGCACGGCCGCGTTCCTGTTCGCGAGCCACAGCGCCGACCTCGCCGTCGTCGGCGTCCTGGCCTCGCTCTACCCCGCCGTGACCGTGCTGCTGGCCACGACCGTGCTGCGCGAGCCGTTCCGTCTCAGCCAGGGCCTCGGCCTGCTGGTCTGCGGAGCGTCCGTCGGGCTGGTGGCCATGGCCTGATCGGACCGGCGATGGAGGGGCACGCCGTCGTTCCCCGACCAACTGTCCCGACGAGCAGTTGCAGACCACGAACGGAAGGAACCCCATGTTGACGCAGGTCGCGGAAGGTGTGCTGGTCCACCGGAGCGAGCTACTCCAGAACAACACCGTTGTCGTCCAGGGCCGGGCCGGCGTGTTGCTCGTCGACCCCGGGATCACGGGCGCGGAAATGGGCTGCCTCGCGAACGACCTCCGCGAGTCGAGCCGGTCCGTGGTGGCGGGCTTCTCGACGCACCCTGATTGGGATCACGTGCTCTGGCACGCCGAGCTCGGAGAAGCGCCCCGTTACGGCACGGCCCGCTGCGCCGCTTTCATGCGGGATCTGCGGTCGAACGCGGACTGGAAGGCTCGCGTCGTCGAGGGGCTACCGCCAGAGATCGCGGAGGACATACCGCTGGACCCGTTCGGCCTCATCACCGGTCTGCCCGCCGGAACCGCGCGGGTTCCTTGGGAGGGCCCGCACGTCCGGATCATCGAGAATCCGGCGCACGCCCCGGGCCATGCGGCACTGCTGATCGAGGAACGCCGGGTCCTCGTGGCCGGCGACATGCTGTCCGATGTCTTCATCCCGATGCTCGACGACTGGAACAGCACCAATGACCCGATCGAGGAGTACCTCACGGGGCTGCGGCTGCTCGAGGACGTGGCGGACGACGTCGATGTCCTCATCCCCGGTCACGGGTCGGTCGGCGGCCCCGACCAGGTTCGCGCGCGGATCGACCAGGACCGCGCGTACGTGCACGCCCTGCGTGACGCCCGGGATCCCAGCGACCCGCGGATCGGCCCATCGGCCGCGCCCGGCTGGGAATGGGTCAGCGACATACACGCGGGGCAAGCCCGAAGCCTCGCCCGAAGACGCGAACGCGACGCGACGCCCCGCTGACGATCGGTTCACGGCGTCGCTCGACCGGCGGTAGCCCTGGCACCACCACCGATCCGGATGCCTGTGCTGGGGACACCGGCCGGCCGGCACGGTGAGGTCGATCCATGGTGCTGGCACTGCGGGTCTGGTCGCTCGTGCTCGGGGTCGGGTTCCTGGTCGTGGGCGTCCTGCGCATGGTCCCCGTCCCGGGCCTGCCGCCGTTCGCGCACCCGGAGTACGTGCACGGCGCGCTGCACCTGGCGTCCGGGGCGGCGTTCCTCCTGTGGGGCGCTCGACGGCCGGTACCCGGGGTCGTCGGTGCGCTCGGCCTGCTCTGGGTGGGACTCGGGCTCGTCGCCCGGCTCGGACTGCTCGAGCACACCGACGACCTCGTGCACGTCGTCACGGGTGCGCTGTCGGTCGGGTTCGCCGTCGCCGCCCGGCCGCGGGCCAGGGGGTGACGCGTGCGGCGCGACCGGATCGGACCGGCCGTCACCGCAGCGCTCCCGCTGCTGAGCGGCGCGCTCTGGGCGGGCTTCCCACCACCCGACGACGGCCGGCCGGGGTACGCGCGGCAGGTGGTGGGGGAGGCCCTCGGGTCGACCGCCGCGCTCCTGTTCGCTGCGGCCCTGGTGTTGGCGACGCGGGCGCGGTGGCTCGAAGGTCTCTTCGGCGGGCTGGACCGCGTGTACCGGGCCCACCGCCGGGCGGGCCAGTGCGGGTTCGCGCTGCTGGCCGGGCACGTCGCGGCCGTCCCGTGGACGGGGTCCTCGCCCGGGGGCACCCCGTCCGGCCTGCTCGCCGGCGCCGGGTTCCTGGTGCTGGTGCTGCTCTGCGCCATCCCGACCCTGCGCTACGGCGCCTGGCGGCGGTCGCACCGGCTCGTCGGGGTCTTCTTCGTGGTGAGCCTGGCGCACGCCCTGCTCGTCGACTCCCTCGTCGACACCGCGCCCGGCCCGTTCCTGCTGCAGTGGGCGGCGTACGGCGCGGGGATCGCCGCCTACGCCTACACCCTGCTCGTCGCCCGGTTCGTCCGGCCGCGGCGGTCCTACCTGGTCCGAGCGGTGCGCCGGCTCGACCCGGCGACGGTGGAGGTCGTCCTGGCGCCGCGCCTGCGGCGCAGGCTCTCCTTCCGGCCGGGCCAGTTCGTCTTCGTGACGCTGCACCAGCGCGGCCTGCGGGAGCCGCACCCGTTCACGGTGAGCAGCGCGCCGTCGGAGGACGTCCTGCGACTCACCATCCGCTCGGCGGGACGCTTCACCAGCCGGGTGCACGGGGAGCTGGAGCCCGGCCGGCGGGCCACCGTGGAGGGCGGCTACGGGATGCTGGACCACACCCGCGGGCGGTCGCGGCAGGTGTGGGTGGCGGGCGGCATCGGGATCACGCCGTTCCTCAGCTGGCTGCGCTCCGGTCCGGGCGACCGCTCCGTCGACCTCTTCCACGCCGTCAGCCGCCCGGAGGACGCGCTGTTCCGGGACGAGATCGAGGGCCACGCCGGCGAGCACCTGCGCGTGCACCACGTCGTGACCTCGGCGTCGGGTCGGCTGACCGCGGAGCGGATCGCCGCCGTGGTGGGCCCGCTGGACGGCGTGGACGTCTTCCTGTGCGGCCCCGAGCCGATGACCGCGAGCCTCGCCGCCGGGTTCCGCCGCCTCGGTGTCCCGGCGACGGCGATCCACCGGGAGCTGGCGACGTTCCGCTGACTCATCCGGCGCGCAGGAACGCGAGCACGGCGAGCACGCGGCGGTGGTCGTCGGGCGCGGGCGGCAGGTCGAGCTTCGTCAGGATCGCGTTGACGTGCTTGGCCACCGCGGCCTCGGTGACCACGAGGCCGCGGGCGATGGCGGCGTTCGACCGGCCCTCGGCCACGAGCGCGAGCACCTCGCGTTCCCGCGGGGTGAGCGCGGCGACCGGGGAGCGGTCGAGCAGCCGGCGCACGACCTCCGGGTCGAGCACCGTTCCCCCGGCCGCCACCTCGGCCACCGCCGCCACGAACTCCGCCACCTCGCCGACGCGGTCCTTGAGCAGGTAGCCGACGCCGTCGCCACTGCGCACCAGCTCCGCGGCACTGTCGTGCTGCACGTGGTGGGAGAGCACGATCACCGGGAAGCCGGGCCGCCGCCTGCGCAGCTCCAGCGCGGCGACGAGCCCCTCGTCGGCGAACCGCGGCGGCATCCGCACGTCGGTGATCACCACGTCCGGGCGTTCCCGCTCGACCGCGGCCAGCAGGGCGTCCGCGTCGCCGACCGCGGCGACGACGTCCCACCCGCAGCGCTGCAGGATGTGGGTGAGCCCGTCGCGCAGTAGCACCGCGTCCTCAGCGATCACCGCGCGCACGGCAGCTCCACGGTGAGCACGGTCGGCCCGCCCGCGGGGCTGCGCAGCCGCAGCCGCCCGCCGAGCGCGGTCACCCGGTCCGCGAGGCCGGCGAGACCCGTGCCGGCCAGCGGGTCGGCACCGCCGCGCCCGTCGTCGCCGACCTCGACGTGCAGCACGCCGGCCCGCTGCGTGCACCGCATCCACGACCGGCCGGCCCCGCTGTGCTTGGCGATGTTCGTCACGGCCTCGGTCGCGACGAACCACGCCGCGGCCTCGACGGCGGGGGGTGGGCGGGTGGACAGGTGGACCTGGACGTCGAGCGGGACCGGTGACCGCTCGGCCAGTGCGGCGAGCGCGGGCCCCAACCCGGCGCCGAGCTCCTGCGGGTGCATCCCGTGCACCAGCTCGCGCAGCTCGGCGAGCGCCAGCCGGGCCTGGTCGTACGCGCGCTCGACCTGGGCGCGCACCGCAGGCGCGTCGTCCTCGATGCGGGCGACACCCAGCGCCATCGTGACGGCCGTGAGCCTGTGCTGCGCGCCGTCGTGCAGGTCGCGCTCGATGCGCCGCCGCTGGTCGTCGAGGGCCTGGGCGAGCCCCCGGGTGGTGGGGGGGGGGGTTCGGGGGGGGCGACCCCCCCAACCCACCCCCACAAAAAACACCCCCCC